>NZ_QFDM01000002.1:0-600000 GCF_023702065.1 Methanoculleus oceani
GTGGACCGTGGGAGAATCGCCATGGGGGGTGGGGACAGGGGAGGGGGGCTCGCCCCCCTCCCCTGAAACCCCTCGCACCCGACGGTGCTCATGCTCCTGCCCTTCGGCCAGTCGCACTCCCCCAGACGCGATATCACCTTGAAAGCCGTGCCAGGGTCTGTGTGACTGAGCGAACACTGTGACTTTGAGCGCTTTCCAACACGGGCAAACAGGAAGGGCGAACAAAAAGGAGATTCAACCCACAAGAAGGGATGTATTACTGTTCCCCTTCCAGCTCTTCCCCGTAGTCCTCTTCTTCCTCATACCCCGATTCATCGTCGTCCTCCGCCGTCATGACGTACCCCGCCACAGCGAGGATAAGCGGCACCCCCACCGGGACGGAAAGCCCCGCCGGGCCGTGAAGGCCGGGGCCGTACTGGGCGACGCAGGAGAGGAGGTAGGCGACGGCACCCCCGGCGGTGAGGAGGGCGAGCGGCCTTCTGATCCCGGCAATCCCGTCATACCGGCGGCAGACGGCGTACCCGGCGGCGGCGAGGAGGAGGGCGGTGCCGAGGACCCAGAGGAGGATCGAGACGGCCGACCGGCCGCCGATGATGCCGGACGCGACGTAGCCAAGGTCGTCGGTGAGGGTGATGAGGTTCGCCCCGAAGCAGGTCTGCTGGTAGCGGAAGAAGGAGCACTGGAGGCCGGCGCCGATGGCGTCGCCGATGACGTAGATGTTCGCCGGGAGGACGAGGGCGGTCGCGAGGAGGGCGGGGAGGAGGGATCTTGTGGGTATGGGCATGCTTTGTCTCCGGGTGTGGGGATGGGCGTTTGGTAGTTCATTGGTTGGCGGGCTGAAGAATACCGCTAGTGCAACCCTGCGACGAACCGGGGTGCCGGAGCGTTCTCTCCGTGACGGGGATGCATGGCTGCCGGGATCGATCAGAGTATGATGCGTCGTCTGAATTCCGTTTCAGGTAAGGGTTCACATTCGGCCTGTCAGGCCCAAAAAAGTGTTTGGGATTAGAAGGTCCTGTCAAGGATGATCTGCTCGGCACCGTCAGACCATTTGCCGACAATCAGGAGCCGGCCGGATGTGCCATCAGCGGGTTCAAAGCTGATCACGTCCCCTACAGAGAAGGTTCCGTTAATCACTCCATCATTGGTATTGTCCACGTCCAGGTGATCATCATCAGGAAGCGTGAAATCAGCATCTGCTGGTTTGACGCCGGCATGCGTGACAGTGATCTCTTGGAGCGTGGGCAGGTCCGAGCCTCCGTTGACGGTTATGACGATGGCGCCGCCGTCCAGTTTAGCCTGCATCGAAACCGTCTTCGTCGTCTGCACGTTCCCGGTCATTCCGAACACGAACGCTGCAATCACCGCAGCGAGGATCACCGTGATGGCGACCATCAGAATAACGCCGATGACCGGCGATACCGCTTCTTCATTCTCTCTGAATTTCATCATACACACCTCTTGACTCCAGCCCCGGATGGGGCTATGGGTCGATGAAACAAACTGATTTTCCATAATATTTATAGATATCGTAGTGATCCGTTCCGGAATGATTTAATATCGTCAGACACGCCTGTTCGAAAGGATCTTTCATAGCATAAACGAGTTGCCGAAAATAACGGACGGACTGGAAATGCCGTTTTGAGGATAATATGAGTTCATCGCTCCCGGTATATATAAACAGGGGCACGACGGCGCTCCCGGGGTGCGGCAGGCGGGCGGGGGTGGGGGAGCGTGCGCGGCACCCGCGGGCTGCTGCCCTGGAGGCCGGAGAGGTGTCTGCGGGCCGCGGCACGGGTGAGCGGAACGGTGCCGTGGATCGGCCGGTCGCCCCCGGGCCGCCGGGCGTTGCAGGACGATGATGAACATCGGTAAGGAGCGAGGAGATGTCCGAGTTCAGGACTTCGCTAATTCTGGCACCCGGCAACGATGCGGTCTCGCGCGACGCCTTAACGTGCGACGTTCCGGTAGGAACGACTGTCCGCAGGATGCGATGGCCCGCAGGGCCGGAGCTTGAGAAACCCGAAGGGTTTCGGACAGGAGTTCGAGAAGCCATCAGGCTTCGAGGAACGGAGCTTGAGAAAACCTGGAGGGTTTTCGAGTTGCGACTGCCGGGACGGTTGTACCGGGCCATCCCCGCACCGGTTGGTCGGGAATTTCCCGCTCCGTCCCCTTCATCCAGCACGATAAATACAGCAAATATTTTATTTTTCAAGTTCCATACTCGTTCCGGGAGTTCACATCATGATCATCCGATTTGAAACGGTCTACGAAGACGGATGCTGGTCTGCTCACGCAATCGGACATAGCATCTTCACCGACGGGAGAGACTTTGAAGAACTCCTCAAAAACATCGCAGAAGCCGTACTTTTGTATTTTGAAGATGAACTCGAACCAGAAGAAGAGATCACAATCCTGACGCAAACAGAGTTACAGGTGCATTCCGTTGCCAAAGCTTCCGGTTGTTAGTAGTTCGGATATCGTCAGGGTTCTTGAGAAACTCGGTTATTCTTTTGTTCATCAACGCGGAAGCCACATCAAAATGGTCAAAGAGACCGACAACAAAAGACACATGATCATCATTCCCCTTCGAAAAGAACAGACGCGACCAACGTTGAACAATATTCTGAACGATATAGCAAACCATAATGATATCACAAAGGAAGACCTTGTTGCTCTATTCCGCTAATTTTTAGATTTTTTTCCTGTAGTGTGAGATTGTGGAGTCCTGACTCCATAATCCGGAGCCGCTACTCCAGGGTCCGGGACAGGAGTTGCCTTTTCAGTGCCGGCAGGTCATGTTCGACCATGTTCCAGACAGCATCCCGGTCGATTCCGAAGTAGTGGTGGATGAGGATGTTTCTCATCCCGATGATGTCCGACCACGGGATACCCGGATTTGCAGTCCTGAATCCCGGAGAGATCCCCCGCACGGCTTCCCCGATGATCTGGAGATGATGGATAACCCAGACCTGTGCCATTTCGTCGTTGTAGAAGTACTCACGGCCCCGGCCTGATACTCTTTCAATCCGGTCGATGGCTTCGATGATATCCAGTACCCGCTCGCGATCGTCTCTCATAGCGGCCGCGCTTCCCGCAAGACCCTTGAGCGGATACGTTCCCGGAGTCCCGCTTCTGTCACGACGTCGACCGGACGATCGAGCAGGAGGGATAGATCCATCGCAAGACCCCCCACGTCGAGAAGACTCCGGTCGGGGTCCAGGTCGATCAGGAGATCGATGTCGCTGTCAGCCCGGGCTTCGTTCCGTGCAACCGACCCAAAAACCCGGACGTTTTTTGCTCCCCTCCGGTGTGCGAGTGAGAGGATCTCGTCCCGTTTCTGGATAAGAAGGGTATAGATGTCGGTTCCCGGGTTCATGTCCTGTAGTAGTTACATTGACGTCGGGTCTATAAATGTTACCCCGGGCCCTGCTCCCGCCACCTCGGCAGCGTCGAGAGGTACTGCCGCACCATCTCCGTTGCCTTCTCGGCCGGTATCCCGAGGTGCGAGGCCATCATCGGGGCGTACTTCCCGACCGCCAGCTCCCTCGTGAGATCGGGTTCGGTGAACCCCCCGTCCCGGTAGCAGTAGGTGCAGTAATCCGTCGAGAGCGAGCCGTCCGCCTCCGTCCCGGCGTCCTCGTCGCGTGCAAGGGGCATCCCGCAGCTCCCGCAGAGGGGAATCTCCCTCCCGGCCCACCTCTTCAGGCATACCAGCTGTTCCCGGGCGAACTCTCCCGCATTTGCGGCGGGGATGCCGAAGAGCTGCGACAGGACCGCGGCGCACTTCTCCGCCATCCCGTCGATGGTGATCCCCGGTTCGGTGAAAGCGCCGTTCCGGTAACAGTTCGCGCAGTAGTCCTTCGAGGGTGCGCCGTCCGCTTCCGTCCCGAAATGCTCCTCTGCGCTCATCGGCATCCCGCAGCTCTGGCACGCCCGTATTCCGCTCGTCTCCATACATATCCTCCGAAACGCTCTGGATAAACGAACGAACCTGACGGTAGATAAATATTTTCAAAATGGCCCCGCGGCGGGAGCCTCCGAAAACCGCCGGCTCCCGCCTTACTCGCCGTGGGGCGGGAACCGGATCGTCATCATGCCGCCGTCGCCGGTCTCGAGCATCGCATCGGGCTGGAGCGCCCGGACGTAGCCGGCGAGGTAGGGCCCGGCCACCCGGACGTCCGCGAAGGTCTCCCGGATCGCCGCTGCCGAGCCCTCGCAGTCGATGGCGATCGTCACGCCCCCGTCGTCGGCTTCAGCGGGCTCGCAGGGGATCCCCCATGTCAGGAGGAGCCCCTCCATCAGGGTGGGGGGGTCGAACCGTTCCTCGGTATGGGCGAGGAGCATCTTTCCGTTCTCTTCGCCGAGCCGCCCGGCGATGGCGGTGACCCGCTCCGTGAGGCCGGAGGGGGCGTCCTCCAGGATTCTCCGCACCAGCGGGCCGGAGACGTCGTGCCGCCGCAGGGACCGGGCTACCTTGATCAACTGCCAGTCCCGGGCAAACGAGATACCGGTGCGCATCTTACCCTCTCAGGATACCGTAGGCCATCACGCAGAGACCGAGGATCACCACGATACGGGAAAAGACCGCCGACCAGGCGATGATGAACGCGTCGGGCGTGAAGATGCTCACGATATCGGCAAACGTGATCCCCACGACCAGCGTGAAAAGCCCGTAGACGAAGAGGAGCAGGGTCGGCTGCCTCACGATCCGGTAGGCGTTGTAGATGACGCCGATCAGGAGCGCCCCTAAAAGAAGCGTCACGATCGCAAGCATCTGCTGCATGGTTTCAATCTGCAATCCATTCATGTTTGTTCCTTGACCTTCCTCACCGAGATGATCGTCTGGATATCCCTCACTCCCGGAAGACCGGAGAGCGGGACGAGCACGCTCCGCTTCAACTCGGATATGTTCTGCACGCGGACCTTCACGAAGAAGTCCCCGGGCTCGAGCACCTCGTAGAGTTCGAGGATGCACGGGAGGTCCCGCATGAACTCCTCGATATCCGGCTTTCCGTCCGGGTGGACCCTGACGTTCAGAAAAGCCACCAGAGTATGCTCGAAACATTTCTGGTTGATGACGATCGTGAACCGTTCGAGGATACCGGCGCCCTTCAGTTTCTCGATCCGTTTGAAGACCGTCGACGGTGCGATGCCCAGCATTGAGCCGAGCTCTGCCATAGACATCCGCCCGTCCCTCTGCAGCTCCCGAAGGATCGCATCATCGATCTCATCCATTCTAACAGTAATTACAAGCACTTGGTTATTAAAATTCCGTATTTGTTTTATATCATGAATTGGTCTTTTTTCATTTCTACTGAATAATGCCAGCTGTATTGGAAATTTGCCGGGATTTTGTCTGACTATGAACAAACGGAAATATCCCCCGGAAACCGGAAATAATCGTCACAGCGTCGCCCGAATCACGAAATATTCTTTCGGCGTCGCCGAAGGATCGTTCCCCCGGGGTTGACGATCCTCACGGGCCCGGGACCTCCCGCCGCCTCCCGGATGGCCGTATCGATGAACTCCCGGGCCGCGGAAAACCCCTCCCGCGCAGGCATTCCCCGGGCAAGGTATGCCGCGAGCGCCGCGGAGAAGCAGCACCCCGATCCGTGCACAGAATAGGGATAGCGCTCGCCGGAGAGGCGCATCTCCCCGTCCCGGTCGACCAGGATGTCGATCGCCGCGCCGCCGGGGAGGTGCCCGCCCTTCACCACCACGGCACGGGGGCCGAGATCGAGGATCCGCCGGCCGGCTTCGGCCATATCCTCGACGGTCGCGACGTTCATCCCGGCAAGCACCTCCGCCTCCGGGATGTTCGGGGTGACGATTGCCGCCCGGGGGACGAGCAGGCCGACGAGATCGGCAACCGCGTCCGCTGCGAGCAGCCGGTGACCCGACGTCGAGACCATCACCGGGTCGATGACGAGCGCGGCCCCCTCCGGCAGGGCCTCCGCGACGGCCCGGACGTTTTCGGCGTTGCCGAGCATCCCGGTCTTCCACGCCCCGATCGAAAAGTCGTCGGCGACCGTCTCTATCTGGGCCCGCACCGCCTCGGCGGGGAGCATCCAGGTCCCCCGCACCTCGCGGGTGTTCTGGGCCGTCACCGCCGTAATGACCGTCAGCCCCCAGACCCCGAGCGCCGTAAACGTCTTTATGTCCGCCTGGATGCCCGCGCCTCCCCCCGAGTCGGAACCGGCGATGGAGCATGCGGCGATCATCTCTGCATCCGTCATTCTTCAATTGTCGGCGCAGATCCGCTTGAATCTTTGCCCGCCACTCCCTTTATCTCATCCCGCACCGACCACTCTTACAATGGATGTAGAAGAGATCAGCCGCCGGCACCTCGCTGCCGGCGCCCCTGACGACGAGATCGTGCGCCTCCTTGCCCGGGACGTGCTCTCCATAAAACACCGCCGCGTGACCCCCGCCTACGCCGAGGCATTCGCCCGGGCGGTCCTCGCCGAAGTGAAGAACTCGACCGGACTTGCCGGCGACCTCTTCGCCTTCGAGCCTTCGGGATCGACCATGGGCGAGTTCGGCGTCGGCTCAAGGGGATCCGGCGACTTCTTCGCCCACCGGCAGCTCGCCCGGATCATCGGCCGGACGGAGGCCGCGGTCGGCGTCGACGAGATGGACGATGCCGGCGCCGTCTGTGCCGGGGGCGACTACATCATCACCACCGTCGACGGGATGCACTCCCGCCTCTCCGACTTCCCCTTCCTCGCAGGGTTCCACGTCACCCGGGCGACGCTCCGGGACGTCTACGTGATGGGCGCAAAGCCCGTCGCGCTCCTCTCCGACATCCACGTCGCCGACGACGGCGACGTCGCGAAGATATTCGACTACACGGCGGGGGTCTCTGCCGTCGGCGAGGCCATGGGCGTCCCGCTCGTCACCGGCTCCACCCTCCGCATCGGCGGGGACATGGTGCTCGGCTCCCGGATGACCGGCTGCGTCGGCGCCGTCGGGGTCGCCCGGCACCTCACGGCCAGAAAACAGATCGCCCCCGGCGACGTCCTCCTCATGACCGAGGGGGCCGGCGGCGGGACGATCGCCACCGCCGCTATCTACTCCGGGTTCCCCGACGTCGTCGAGGAGACGATCAACCTCCACTTCCTCAAGGCCTGCGAGGCGCTCCTCGCGAGCGACGTCCTTGACGGCATCCACGCCATGACCGACGTCACGAACGGCGGGCTCCGGGGCGACGCCTACGAGATGGCGGAGACCGCCGGCTGCCGGATCGTCGTTGTCGAGGACGAACTCCGCACCCTCGTCCAGCCGAACGTCCTCGAGATGCTCGACGCGCTCGAGATCGACTACCTCGGCGTATCCCTCGACGCCCTCCTGGTCGTCGCGCCGCCCGAGGTCGCGCCCGAGATCCGGCGGGTCGTGGAGTCCGCCGGCGTCGCGATGAAAGAGGTCGGCTACGTCGAGGAAGGAGCGCCCGAATCCGTCCTCTCGGTAGGCGGCGAGATCCGGGACTTCACCCCCCGGTTCCGGGAGTCGGCATACACCCCGGTCAAGAAGGTCGTGGACGAAGATAAAAGGGACTTTGAGGAGATGAAGATCGGGGTCGAGCGGGCGGCGGAGGCGGCGCTTGCAAAGAAGCTCCGGATCCTCTCCCGGCTCCGGTCCTCGTGAGGAGAATGGTGTATTCTCTAACACAGCATCTTTGCGACTCTTGTCAGCGGCCTTTGCCCCACCCCGCCCGTGCTCTGGTTTCCTGCAGGGGCATGCCGGTCGGTTGAGAGAGTGTCTGCCCGACGCTATCGGGAGGGCAGGACGGCCGTTACCATAGTGAGGGCTTGCCCTGCCGGAGATTTTTTGGCGATGCGGTCATCAGGGGCAAATTTATATCTCCAGCTCCCGATAGGAGATATTGAACAGCAATGCCCGTCACACAGGATCTGATCCGGGAGAAGCGGTCCAGGATTCTCGCAATAGCCAGGCGGCACGGTGCCAGGAATCTGCGGGTCTTCGGGTCGGTCGCCCGGGACGAGGCGGGCCCGGAGAGCGATCTCGACCTTCTGGTGGAACTGGAGCAGGGCAGGAGCCTCCTCGACCATATTGCGCTCATCCAGGACCTGGAGGAGACCCTTGGGTGCCGGGTGGACGTGGTGACGGAAACGGCGCTCAAGGAGCGGTACAAAAAGCGGATCCTCAAAGAGGCAGTACCGTTATGAGGGACGGGATCGAGCGGCTCCTCGACATCCTGGAAGCAATCGAGGGGATTGAGCGGTATACGGTCCGGGGCAGGGATGCTTTTTTGCAGGACGAACTGGTGCAGGTCTGGATGGTGTATCATCTCCAGATCATTGGGGAAGCAGCCTCACGTCTCCCCTCGAACCTGCGAAACACTTCTCCCGGGGTTCCCTGGAAACAGGTAATCGGTCTTCGAAATATCCTGGTTCACGCATACTTCCGCGTGGACCCTGAGGAGGTCTGGGCGGTCGTGGACCACGATATCCCCGCACTCAGGGCGGAAGTCGTGGCGCTCCTCTCTTTGCTCGGCGGCACAGGAGACGCCGGGTAGAACGCCGCCGCTCCTCCGGTATCCGTTGACGACGGAGGGGAACAGCCCCTTCCCGTCCCCCCTCACGGGCTTTCTGGGTTGACGACCCTCCCCATGAAGAGGATCGTGCCGGAGTCCTTCTCGACGATGAGGAAGACGAACGGGTGGTCCGCACGGAAGATGGGTGCGGCACCCCGCCCGCCTATGACTCCGGTCGCCGCCGCGGCCTCGGTGCCCTCCTCGTTCACGTCGATGAACGCCTTATGGAAAACGCCGGTGACGAAGAGGTCTCTCGTGCCGTCCATCCCCGAGAGGTCGGCGGCATCATTGGCAAACGCCGTGGGCATCCCCATCGCCGCAAGCACTCCCGGAAGAGGATACCCCGTCTCCAGCGTGAACTTCGGGAAAGAGACCCTGACATTCTGCGAGACCAGGGCCTCCCGCAGGCCGGCAAGCCTCTCCGCGTCCAGTGCCTCCTCCGCGGCCGTCAGGTTGTCTTCTCTGGGAAGAAGGACGAGCATCGCGAGTTCGGTCTCGTTCCCGTGCGCGTACGGCATCTCGAGCACCTGGAGGGCCTCGGTCTCTGCGTACGGGTAGACGGCATCCCCGTGCATCATCGGGACAGTCACCGTCGCGTTCGGGGCAACCCGGAACTCCTCATCCGTTGTCTCGTTCACGTCGAACTGTTCGACCCAGGTGCCTTTGAAGTAGATCGCGTTCGTGATCACGAGCCGGGTCAGCGGGTCGATCGAGCCGGGCGGCAGGAGGTCGCGAATCTTCTCTTCGGTCTCTCTCTCCACCCACCTGTTGATCGTCTCCCGCGACCCCCCGGGGTCACTGATGAAGTCGAGGTTCGTGACGTTCGCCCCGTACCAGCGGGTGGCCGTGTCGATGTACGCCGGGAGGAACGGGTAGGTCTCCTCCGCCCAGAGGGCGTTTGCGGTGCGGAGGGTGTAGTTGGCGCTCCCCCGATTGAGGCCGGCATCCAGCCAGGCAAACCCGGCTCTCCGGAGGGTCTTGTTCTCCGGAAGGTGCAGCACCGATGCGATCTCGTCGGCGGTCGTGCCCCGGGCGCCCTCGCAGGTGATCGCGAGGGCTGAGGAGATGCTGTATGGCGAGAAGAAGAGGTTGTCTCCCGCATGCGCCGGCTCGGCCGCGAGGCGCCGGTAGAGGTCGAACGCAAACCGGTTGTTCCCGACCGCCACACTATCGTCGGCTACGGATTCACCGGAGACCGAGGTCGTGTTCAGAGGTGCGGTCCCGCAGACAGCCAGTCCTGCAAGAATGAGCGCCAGAACCAGGATGCCTATTCCGGAGAATATCAGCCCTTTCATCGTTCTCTCCTATGGGTCGTGTCCGGGGAGGGGAGCCCGGTACCTGCGGGATTCCCGCCGTCACCGAGCTCCTTCCGGATAGCCACAGGGATTCTCTCTTCGAGAAGACGATAATACCGGCGAAAGCGTTCGATACCGGTCGAACAGGTTCAAAAACCATAGCGGTCACGTAACCTCTTCACCCGCCGGATCGAGGTGCTGCGCCGCCGCACGTCTGTTCCGCCACCGGGCACAGGCATACGTTATGAGGACGCCCCCGATTACCGCGAGCGCGATCCCGGCAACGAGCAGTTCCACGGGAGCCCCCTCCGGGACCGGGATGCCTCCCCCTCCCGCAAGCGGGGGCACCGGCTCCTCCCGGACCGGCGCGGTCAGGAAGGCCGCGAGGGCACAGACCCCTCCGGCGAGGCTTGCCAGTCCCGCAGCCAGGATAATCCGGATCCGGGCACCGCCGTGCGGCTGCAGGAGGGCCAGCCCCTCCGGCGTGAGCGCGTAGTACACCCAGGCGTGCCCGTCGTCGCCTGCGGCGACAAAACCGGCGTCGGCCAGTCTCTGCAGGTGGTGGTGAACCGTGGACTTTGCCAGGCCGAGGTCGGCCGCAAGTTCCGTGATCGTCATCCTGCGTATATGCAGAGCCTTTAAAATATCAAGCCGGGTCCCTGACGCGAGGACCTCGAACGTATCCTTCGTCAGGACGATATCGGCCGGCTCCATTGGAAAATTGTTCGGGAAAGCGTGATATAACTATTCCGTTATCGTCCACACGGCTTTTCCATGTGGCCGGGTCGTTCGCTTTCTCCTCCGAGTGGAACGGGGGGACACCCCTGCTGCGGCAACCGGCCGGCCGGGCAGTTCGGGGTGCCGGCCTGCCGCAGGGTAGGGCGTAACCTATTCCTCCGGTTTCTTCCCCGCCGCGCAGACGTTATACGCCAGGTACGGCAGTCTCTCCTCAATGATGGGCTCCACCTTCCTTGCGAGGTTGAAGACCGGGTCGGCGAGATTTAAGTGCGCAAACGAGCACCGGCCGACCGAGACGTCCGTAAACCCGGCCTCGCGGAAGAGCCCCGCGATCTCGCTGTTGGTGTAGTAGTGCTCGTCGAAGTGCCCGACACCCACTTTCTTCAGGCCCACCTTCTCCCCCACCTGGTAGGCGATAGGGACGATGCTCGTGAAGACCGTCCGCGAGAGGGTGCAGACGGCGATCCGGCCGCCGGGTTTCAGGACACGGTAGCACTCCCGGAGCATCCCCTCTGCGTCGGGGACGTAGCTGAAGGCGAGCAGGCTCGCGAGTGCGTCGAAGGTGGCGTCCTTAAAGGGGAGGACGTCGGCCGTCCCGACGCAGAACCCGCTCTCCGGACAGCGCTGCCGCCCGTGCCTGACCATCCCGGGGCTGATATCGAGGCCCACCGCCAGGCCGCCCTCCTCGACGTAGCGCTGTACGAAGAGCCCCGTCCCGCACCCGAGGTCGAGGAGGAACCCACCCTTCGGGAGCAGGCTCATCACGTGCTCGGAGATGTGCCCGTGGTAATACTTCCCGCGGCTTCCGTCGTAGCGGTCGTCGTAGATATCCGCGACCTCGTCATAGTGTTGCTGTACTTTCTTCACTGAACACCTCCCGGGCAATCCGGGCAAGAAGTGCATTGATCTGCACGAAATCGTTTGCGTTCTGGCAGAGTTTGAGGTCCGCGTCGGCGAGCGCGACGGCAAGGGCCGGGTGGTTGTACTCGCGCCGGACCACCTGCCGGAGTTCGCCGACGACCTCCCGCGCCGAGAGCCCGTACTCGATCATCAGCGACTCGGCGATCCGGCGTGCGGCGTCGAAGTTGCCGGCCCGAAGGGCGTCGAACGCGGACGCGGCGACGTTCGCGGTCTCCGAGCGCGATACCTCCGCGAGGTCGAGGTCCTTTCCCGACCCGACGGCGATCTGCAGGTACATGATCGCCCGCCGCAGGTCGCCCTGCGCGGCGTGGACGATCAGGTCGAGGTCGTCGGCAGGGCATGCGGCCCCCTCCGCGGCGAGGATCTCCTCGAGGCGGGCGCGGACGACCACGCTATCGAGCGGGGCGAAGAAGAGCGGGAGGCAGCGCGACGCGATGGCGGGTATGATCGCCGACGGCCGGACCGTGACGAAGATGAACCGGCAGGTGGCGCTGTAGCGCTCCATCGTCCGGCGCAGGGCCTGCTGCGCCTCGAACGTCAGGCCGTGCGCGTCCTCAAAGACCATCAACTTGAAGTCGGCGTCGAGCGGGCGCATCGAGGCGTACCACTTCACGATCTGCTTGAAGTTGACGATCAGGCTCCGGTCTTTGCGATAGATCATGCTGAACCGCTCGTCCGTCTCGAGCGCGCTCCTCCCCCTCCCGAGGAGGTCGGCGGCGCTGAAGACGGTCGTGTTCGCCTCCCAGTTCTCACCGTAGAGCCTTCTGGCCAGGCACTCGACGGCAACGGTCTTCCCGGTGCCGTGCGGGCCGGAGATGAGCATATGAGGCACGCTGCCGGAGTCCGCAAACGCCGTAAGGTAGCGGACGACCTCATCCTGCCCGATGATCTCATCGCACCGCTTCGGGCGGTAGACCTCACTCCAGAGCATGGGCCAGTCTCTCTCTCATCTCATCTATTGCCGCCCGGAGAAGATAGGTATTGTCAAGCGAGGCGATCAGATCTTCACCCTCGCCGGGCTCGAGGGACGTGCACGCCGCGGTGATCGCAGGGATGGCACGCGTCACCTCGTCGACGATCGTCAGGGTCGCCGTGCGGGCGGTCCGGGAGAGCGGGTTTAGATCGATCGTGATGACGGTCTTCCCCATCCCCCGGAGCGCCGCGCAGCGGTCCCCGTCCTCGAGCGGCACGAGAACCACGTCGGCGTCCCCGATCCCCTGCGGGAGACAGAGGGCGCGGTCGTGGGAGAGCGGGACGAGCCGTTCCGGCGCACCCGTGAGGACCCGGACGCCGTGCTTCGTAAGAAGCCGGGTGATCTGCGCCATCCGATCCTCCGTCCGGTGGAAGAGGTTCACCTCGACGTCGGCGCCGCTCGCCCGCTGGAGCGCCGCGATCTCCTCCGCCGCAAGCGCAGCCGTATTGCCGTTCACCGATATCACCGCGTGCCGGGCGGACAGAAGCATGGCGGCGGCCGTCCGGGCGGCGAGGGCGGCGCTTCCGGTCGTCTTCTCGCCGATCAGGTAGTCGAACGCCTCCCCGCGCCCGTGGGCGGCAAGCCCCTCCAGGGCGACGACGCCCTCGCGTGCGCACCGGGCCAGCCGCTCGCGGGCGACGAGGGAGTGATAGCGTGGATGGTCTTTTGGAATCATGGTTTCGTCTCGATCAGGTATGCCCCCCGGCGTGCGACCCGGAGGGTGTAGACCTCCCCGAACCGGGAGAGCACCCGCCCGGCATCGTCGCCGCAGGCAAAGACGCCGTTCCCGAGCATCGTCATGCTCGCCGGGACCGTTGCGGCGTCGCAGGCTTCGAGCACCCGCCGCACCTCCGGCGCGATGAGCCCGCTTCTTTCGGCGAACCCCCGCGAGAGGAGGCAGAAGTCGGCGAGGTCGCGCGGGCAGCGGTCGGGAAACGCGGCGGCTATTCGCGCCATCGCCTCCTCCGAGGAGAGAACCGAGGCGGTCGGGAGCGGGCCGAGGCTCACGGCATAGAGGGGCTCTTGTGGGTAGATGCGGGTGATCCCGGCATGGATACCCGGCCCCGTCCGGCAGACCACCCCGCCTGCCCGGCTCGCGGCGACGTCCCCGAGGCCGGACCGATGGATAACCTCGGCCTCGTGGGCGCGGGCGGCGACCTCGTCTTCAGAGAGGCCGAGGTCGAAGAGGTGGTTTGTCGCCGTGAGCGTCGCGAGAAGCGCCGCCGCCGAGAGGCCGAACCCGGCGCCGATGGGAAGCCGGCACTCCGTGGTGACGCCGGCCGTGACCCCCAGCCGTTCGAGGGCGTACTCCACCGGCGGCGACCCGGCGCTCGCGAGATCCTGCCGGACCACCCGGACGTTCGTCTCCGCGGCCCGGACGACCGTCGAGCGCACCCCTTCGTCGATGACCACGCCGGCCCCGACGCTCCCGGTGGTCGAGGGGTCGTCCCCCTCCACGCGCCTGAAGTAGCCGGATATGTGTCCGGGGGAGAAGGCTACAGCAGTCCGGACCATACCGCCGCCGCGACCTCCTCTTTGCTCCCCGCGACGTCGGTGGCCCCGCCGGCGGTTATAATACGGAACGACCCCTCCGCCGCGCCCATCGCCGGGGGGGCGTTCACGACGACCATCCGCACGCCGGCATCAAGCATCGCTCTCGCCCGCTCCTCCTCGTCCCAGCCCAGTTTGAACGCCACCGTCACGGGACGGCAGGCCGCCGTCACCTCGTCGATCACCTTCGGGAGGGGGTCGAGCCGGACGGTCAGGGGCGAACCGCTCGGGATCTTGCCCTCCCGCCGTTCGGGGGCATAGTCCGATATCGCGGCCGCGCTGACGTAGATATCGACCCCCTCGCGGCAGACCGCGAGGACCGCCTCCCGCATCTCCGCGGCGGTCGTGGCGCGGATGTTTCTTACGCAGGGCAACGAGCCGGCGTGCACCACCGTCACCTCGGCGCCGAGCCGGAAGGCCTCGAGCGCGAGCGCCTGCCCCATCCGGCCGGTCGACCGGGTGGTCAGGACCCGCACGTCGTCGAGGGGTTCCGCGCACGCCCCGCTCGTGATCAGGACCTTCTTTCCCGCGAGCGGCCGGCCGGAGACCGCCCGCTCGGCGTGGAGGACGATGACGTCGGTATCGGCGACCTTCGCCTTCCCCTCCTCGACCTTCGGGTCGACGACGTCGATGCCCCAGGAGCGGAGCCGCCGGAGATTCTCTGCGACCCCCGGGTGGCGGTACATGCTCTCGTGCATCGCCGGGGCCGCCACCACCGGCATCCCCCGCCCGAGCGCCGTCGTGGCGAAGGTCGTGACCGTTGTATCGTCGATCCCGCAGGCGATCTTGCCGATGGTGTTCGCCGTGCAGGGAGCGACGAGAAGAAGATCCGCCGCCCCGCCCTCGCCGCAGTAGAGGACGTGCTCCACGAGGCCGGTGATCCGGGTGATCGCCGGCCTTCCTGTCGCGTAGGTCAGGGCGTCGGGGTGGACGATCCCGGCTGCTGCCTCCGTCATCACCGCCTGCACCGTCGCGCCCCGGCGGCGCAGGGCGTGGGCGAGTTTCACCGTCTCCACGGCCGCGATGCTCCCCGTCACGGCAAGCACCACCGTCTTTCCCGAAAGTGTCGTCACGATACCGTCACATCCTGCACCATATGCCACGCGTGCGGGCCGTACTTCTTCACCCGGCGGGAGGTTATCGCCGCCGCAAAGCCTGCTTCCGCCACCCGCTCCCGGATTGCGTCCTCCGCGTCCCCGATGCTGTGGACGTGGAGCACGCTCCCGCTCCGGACGTGGGCGAGGGCGTCGGCGAGCGTCGATTGGGCGTCGAAATGCCCCATCAGGACCCGGTCGTAGACCCCGGAGAGGAGCCCCCGACAGTCCCCGACCTCTGCCGTGACCCGGCCTCGAACGTGGTTTGCCGTAATGTTTCGTTTCAGGTATTCAAAGGCTATTGGATTGATCTCCATCGCGTGGACCCGTGCGCCGCTCCGCGCCGCCGGGATGGAGAAGTAGCCGATCCCGGCGAACATATCGGCAACCTGCTCGCCGGGCCGGACGAGAGCGGCAATCCTTGCCTTCTCCGTACGGTTCCCCTGCGCAAACATCACCCGTGTCGGGTCGAGGACGAAGGTGTAGCCCTGCTCGCGGTGCCGCACCTCGCCGGCGGTGCCGTAGAGGATCTCAACGTCCGGGATGCGCATCGCGCCCCCGAAGTCTCTCACCCTGATGACCCCCCGGGGACGGCACTGCCCCACGATCGCGGCGAGTTCCTCATCCGTCGGCGCGTCGCCGTGGAGCACCGCGATATCCCCGACGAGGTGGTAGCCGCGTCCCCGGTAGGTCTCCCGTTCGGGCAGGTCCGTGTCGGCAAAATACCCCTCCCGGACCGGGACCCAGGCGGTGCCGTCGCGGACGTACGGCCGGCGGGTGCGGTCCACCCACTCCGCGTCCATACAACCGGCGAGGGCGTCCGCCGGCACCTTCCGCGCACGCATGGCAGTCACCCGACGATGACCAGGCGGTCCTGCTCCTCGTCGCGGAGCACCCGGATCGGCTGCCCTTCCACCGGGAACGTCCAGGGCACCGCATTGACCTCCCGCGTCTGGTAGGTCTTCGGGTCCATCAGCCCCACCAGGTTCGGCTGCGTGAAGACGACGAGCGCCGACTCGGCCTCGCGGACGTTCCCGATGAGGCGCTCGACCTCGCCCTCGACGAGGGTCCGCATCGTGCCGTTCTGGAGGTCGAAGACCCGGAGGCGCTGCCCGTCGATATCGCGCACCTCGAAGTAGTTGCCCCGGGATACCGCCACGTCGCCCTTCTGGTAGAACGGCAGCCGAATAGAGTAGGTGATGCGGTAGAGCGCCTTCCCCTCCTTCTCGCCGACCAGCTTCGGGTGGGTCGTAAACCGCCCCCCGAGCGCCCCCGTTATCAACCGGGCGATCGTCTGGCCGAGGTGCTGGGTTCCGACGGTGATATCGACGCCGTCCTTTGAGTCCTCGAGTTCCGATATGAAGGAGAAACGGTCGCCCGACTCCTGGAGAGACTCTTCGGCCTGCTGTGCGATCGTCGTGGCGACCTCGCGCTCGTAGGCGTTTATCTTCCTGCCGGTCGCCCGCACCTGGACGATCCCTTCGTAATAGCCCCCCGAGATGCGGCTGCACCGGTCGCAGGACTCTCTCTGCCAGCGGATCTCGGTCCCGCAGGTCTCCCTGACCGGGACCCCATAAAGGGTCCCTTCCACCTCGACGGTGCAGGCCGTCCTGTTCGACGCGATCTCTTCGGACCGGACGGAGACCTTGAGGTCTTTCGCGTCCTCGTGGATACTGACCGCCGACACCGCCATCTCGGCGATGAAGTCCTCGCGCGGCATCCTGAGGTCCGACCAGGTCCTGCCGCGCTTCTGCGACTCACAGACCGGACAGCAGATGGCGGTCACGTAGGGCACGCAGGAAAGCAGCCGGGTATCCGCGACCCGGCACTGCGGGCAGAGTCCTTCCTCGGCCGGCTGCCCGCAACGGGGGCAGATGCTCGTCTGTATGGTCATGGGTCAGATCCTGAATATCTGGGCATGAGGCACGTCGCCGATCATGATGCAGTCTTCCTCGGCGATCAGCCCCATGGCGATGGCGAGGGCTACGACGCGCTTCCCGATAATATTAACGTTCTCCGCGCTCGCGAGAGCCCCCCTGACCTCTTCCTCGGTGGCACGCTTCGTGCCGTAAAATCCTCCGGTGATGCAGACTTCCACGTCTCCGTGCATCAGGGTGGCGTCTAAGAGCTCGGAGTCGCAGACAGCCACCACCTCACCGGCGCCAGGCATGCGGTGAACTTTCAGGTACATCTCAGATCTCTTGGACGGGAGTCGTCAAAAAGGTGCGCTGTTGTGCTAGAGAAGGGCGATATCCACGCCGTAGGTGCGCGACGGGGTCTCTGCATGGATGCGCCAGGCGTCCTCTTCGGTGATAAGCCCCTCCTCGAGGTACCGGCGCGTGAACCGCGGGACCGACTTCGGCCCGATCACCGCGCCGGGCCTTGAGTTCTCGTCCATGTAATCGCTCTCCATGGTGAATCGCCGCCCCGCCCGCGCAAGCGCGGGGATCTCCTCGTGCCGCGCGATGAAGGAGGGGGTGAGCGGCGTATCGGGCGTCGCGAAGTGCTTGACGACCCGCTCGACCGGGATCCTCGCCCGGCCGGCCATCCCGACGACGTCGGCGCAGGGTCCGCTCTCGGCGTGGAGCTGGACGGCGCAGCCGCACGCGGTCCCGAGTTCGAGCGAATGAAAGAGGACCGCGTTTGAGGCGGCGAGCACCTCCGGCGCGACCTCGTAGTGGGGACGGCCGCTTTTGAGGGCGACGGCCCGGCCTTCCTCGACGTAGCGGGCCGCAAGGTCGAGGCCGGCCATCATCACGGCGGCGGCTTCTTCCAGGCTCATCCGTCCGGCCAGGCGGCTCATCTCCGCCGGGTGGACGCCGAGGACCGGGTAGACGACGAGCCCGGTCTCCCGGACCATCTCCGCCACCCGGAGCGTCGATTCAAAGACCTCCCGGTAGTCCTCGCCCGACGAGGGCTCGACCCCAAGCGACCAGGAGGGCTTCGTGACCAGGAAGATGTGCGTCCCCCCGCTGCGGCGGAAGTCCTTCGCGGCCTCGATCCCCCGGCCGTTTTGCGGGTCGATGTGGATATGGTCGTCAGTGATCGGTATCGCGGGTGGTTTCATGGAACTCGACGATCTCCATCATTGGGTAGTCGTCCTCGAGGTGCATCCGGGCGCGGCAGACGGTCGCCCCGACCCCGGTCGTGATCTCGGCATCGAACATCCGCCCGGCAAGCTCCGAGTAGCCGAACCGGTTCGAGACCATCATGTCGCGGTTCAGCCGGACGCGGATCCCCGTCACGTAGGGCTGCAGCCCGACGGCCTGCTCGATTGCGGCTTCGACGGCAGCGGCCGTCTCGCGGGCGATGGGCGTCCCGACGAACTGGTGGTAGAGGGCGCCGAGCTTGATACCGGCTTCAAACGCCGCTTTCTCGCGGTCGGTGATCATGGTTAGTAGGTTTGTGGGTATGGGAGTAAGAAGGTGCGCCCCGGAGGAGGGCCATGGAGGGATGTGTCCTCCTACCGTCGCAACCGCCTCCCCGCCGCTCACGTCACCTTGATGAAGCCGTGCCGGGGCTCGAGCAGATCCCCGCCGCGTTTCAGCTGCTCGATGGTGTGCTCGACCTTGTCGCGGGAGAAGCCCTGCTGCACCAGGATATCGATGACCTCGTCGACCTTCGCCTGGCCGCCGGAGTCGCCGGAGATGCTCCGGATCGCCTCCTTGACCGACCGGATGATGTCGCGCTGCGACTTCATGACGCCGGTCACGAGCTTATCGATATCGAAACTCCCCGTCTCGGCGTCGTAGGCGACCTGCCGGAGACAGGCGTCCACGATCTTCAAAATCCGGTCGGTGTCCTCCGTATCGACGGTGTTTGAGAGGCGCATCCTGGCGCTCGCCTCCGCAAGCCGGACCAGCGCCTCGAGCTGCCGGGCGGTGACCGGGACGGGCTTGTTCCCGCTCGCGAGGTCCCGGAGCCGCATGTAGTAGGCGATCAGCGCATCCTGGGCCCCGTCGGAGAGGATGGGGAAGCAGGTCCTTTTAGCGTGGGCGATGTACTTCCGGAGAAGCGTCGGATCGATGTCGGGGATGACGGGCGCAAGCGCCCGCTCGATGTACGCCTCGTCGACCTCGGGCAGCGGCGTGTAGGCGTGCTGCTTGATCAGCTCGCCGACGCTGTGTGTCTTGATGATGTGGTGGGCGATCGCCCCGTCGCGCTCGACCTCGGGCTGGTCGGTCATCACGAAGATGAGGTCGAACCGGGAGAGGAGCGACGGGGGCATGTCGATCTGCTCGCCGATCGGGACGAACTGGTCGAACCGCCCGAGTTTCGGGTTCGCCGCCCCGAGGAGCGCGCACCGGGATTTTAAGGTCGCGGTGATGCCGGCTTTGGCCACGCTGATTGATTGCTGCTCCATTGCCTCATGGAGCGCGCTCCGGTCCTCCTTCGCCATCTTGTCCATCTCGTCCACGGCGGCGATCCCCATATCCGCAAGGACCAGCGCACCGGCCTCGAGCGTCCAGCGCCCGTCGCCGAACTCGTCCTTGACCGCCGTCGCCGTCAGCCCCGCGGACGTCGACGACTTGCCGCTCGTGTAGATCCCGCGGGGCGAGAGTTTCACGACGTACCGGAGGATCTGACTCTTTGCTATACCCGGATCGCCGACCAGGAGGACGTGGACGTCGCCGCGGAGGTGGGAGCCGTCCGGCATATCCTTCGCGATGCCGCCGAAGAGCTGGAGCGCGATCGCCTCCTTCACGTCGTCGGTGCCGTAGATCGTCGGCGCAATCGACCGGGCGATCTTCTTGTAGACCAGAGGATCGCGGGCGAGCGCCATGATCTTCGCCTCGTCCTCCTCGGTGATCGAGACCTCCTCGAACTCCTTCTCGGCGATCTCGATCGAGTTGCACTCCAGGTAAATGTCAAAGAGCGTGCTCTTCTGGCCGGAGTTGATCCTCTGCACCGACCGCAGAATGCCGTTCACCACCACACGGTCGCCCGGTGAGACCATCCCGGTGAGGTCGTCGGTGACGTCGATATCGAGTGTCTGGGGCTGTTCGCCGCCCCGGAGGCCTTCGGGGGACTCCTGGATCCGGAGTTTCTGGGCGTCGACGAACCGGCACCGGTTCATCACCAGATCGAGACGGGTCTTGCGCTCGCAGTTCGGGCAGAAGTCGGGCTCGTCGAACCGCCCGTAGCCCTGGGGGACCGGTTCGGTGTTCTTGTTGCAGGAACGGCACCGGAAGACCGCGCTGACGATCCGGGGGCGGACCTCGGTCGTCTTTCTGAGGATCCCCTCGATGCCGATGAACGTGTTGATCTGGTCGGCCCGGATATCCCGGACGTCGGTCTTCTGCGGCAGGTTCGTGAATCGGATGTTGATCTGATCCGGGTCCTGGCCGTCTTTCAGTTTGAGGAGTTTGTTCTGGACGATCGCGTCCCGGATGTCCCCGAGGACCTTGCCCGGGCTCCGCAGGAGCTCGAACGCGAGCTTGTTGTTCAGGATCTTTCTAAAATCGATGGTGAGCGACCGCTTATGAGGGTACTCGCGGGAGAGTTCGGCGAGTTCCCGCTTGAACTGCTTCTTTAAGAACTTCGTCCACTCACCGACGTTGTCGGTGACTTCGACGGTTACCTCTTCGGTCACGGCAAAATCCTCATCGGTGCTGCTCCGCGGCGAGGACGAACCGGGCGAGCAGCGCTTCCATCTGGATATCGCTGCTTGCTCCTTCCGAGAGGCGGAAATCGGTCTCGCCGAGGGCGTCGATCAGTCTCACTTTGAGCGTCCGGTCGATGTCGCGCCGGACCAGTGTGCGGTAGCACTGGTTGATCAGCTCGTTCGGGGCGATGCCCCGGCCGCGGATCAGTTCGGAGAGCGCCTGTTCGGCCTCATCGAACCTCCCCGCAATCGAGAGGTCGAGGAGCTCGTCGATCTCGTCCGGGCGGGCCGTCGCGGTGATCTCGTAGACCGTCCCCTCGTCGATATCGGGCCGGAGGATGGCGGCGCCCTGCAGGGCGTTGATCGCCTTCCTCATATCCCCGGAGGCGACGTAGACGATGGCGTCGAGCGCTCCCTGTGTGATCGTGAGGCCTTCGGCCGCGGCAATCCTCCTGACCTCCTCGATGACCGCCTCCGCATCGAGCGGCCTGAACCGGTAGATAGCGCACCTGCTCTGGATGGGGTCGATGATCTTCGATGAGTAGTTGCACGAGAGGATGAACCGGCAGGTCCGGGCGTAGGTCTCCATCGTCCTCCGGAGGGCGGCCTGCGCGTCCGTGGTGAGTGCGTCCGCCTCGTCGAGGAAGAGGATCTTGAACGTCGCGCCGGCAAGCGGCGACGTCCGGGCGAACTCCTTGATCTGGTTTCTGACAACGTCGATGCCGCGCTCGTCGGAGGCGTTCATCTCGCGGAAGTTCATCTGCCAGGAGTCGCCGAAGAACTCCCGCGCGAGCGCCACGGCGGCGGTCGTCTTCCCGATCCCCGCGCTGCCCGTGAAGAGGAGGTGCGGCAGGTTGCCGGTCTTCACGTAGGATTGGAGGCGCACCACGATATCCTTCTGTCCGACCATCTCATCGAGTCTTCTGGGCCGATACTTCTCTATCCAGATGGTGTGGTTGCCTTCCATTTGCATAAGTATTGGTGCTCGTGCATCGTAAAAGCATCGACATCCCTTCCGGTGATCCTTTTTAGAGGGTTGGGGGTGAATAGATAGGTACGGATACGTTATGGAAATGCCGGGATTTCGCATGGAATTGCGGTCGGGACTCCTGCCCTGGCATCTCCTCGCCCCCCTCCTCTAACGGACGGATTTATGGAACCTGCAGAACGGGTATTTGCGCGGGACTTCTCCGCCGCGCGGCATACGGTGGACTCCGGGGACGGCTCATACGTGGTGACGCCCGGCGGCGCCTGGTGCCGCCGTCTCTTCATCGTCGGCGCTCTCACCGAGAAGAGGGGGGGCGGCGACGTCATGCAGGCCCGGATAGCCGACCCCACCGGCACCTTCAGGATCACGGCGGACTGGCAGAGCCCGGACGCGGTCGAGACCCTCGGCTACATCGAACCGCCCGCGTTCGTCGCCGTCACCGGCCGGGCGACGCTCACCGGAACCGGTGAGAGAGCCTCCGCAACGGTGGACGCCGAGGCGATCAACGTGGTGGACCGCACCGTCCGCGACCTCTGGGTGCTCGCGACCGCCGGCGCGACGCTTGACCGGCTTGATACGCTCAGGGACGGCGGCGACGAACGGGCCGCGGCCGCCCTCCGGCTCTACGGGATCACGGAAGAGGATCTCCGCGAGATGGCCGGGATGGTGCGGATGGCGCTTGCAAGCGTCCGCCCGGATATCTCCCCCGGTGATATCGCGCCCCTCGTCGGCCGCGACCTCCTTCTTTCCGCGCTCGAGGAGGGGGGCGACGCCCGGGGCATCGGGTTCGAGGACGCCGTCGCCGCCGGGGTGCGGTCCGGCCTCTCCGCCCGGGACGCACGCACTGCACTCGAGGAACTCCTCGCCGCAGGGGAATGTTACCAGCCCGCATCGGGCATGATCAAACTGATCTGACACGATATGCACCTTCATTTCATCGAGAACGGCCCGGCCCTCCTGGTCGAACAGGACCGGCGCGTGCTGGTCGTCGCCGACCTGCACATGGGCATCGAATCGGGCCTCGAACGTCACGGCGTCCACATCTCGAGCCGGAGCGCCGCCCGGACCGACCGGGTGATCGCCTGCATCGAGGAGACGGGACCCGACCTCCTCCTCCTCCTCGGGGACGTCAAGCACAACGTTCCGGTCACGAGCAGGCAGGAGTACCGGGAACTCCCCGGCGTCCTCGAGGCGTTTAGGGGCCGCGTGCCGATAGCCGTCGCCCCGGGCAACCACGACGGGGGCATCGGGCGGTTCCTCGAGCCCGGTGAACTCCTGCCCCCCGATGGTGCGCTCATCGACGGCGTCGGCTACCTTCACGGCCACACCCATCCCGCCCCCGAACTCTTCGGCCACCTCATCGTCCTCGGCCATCACCACCCGGTCGTCTCGCTCGTGGACACCGTCGGGTGCGCCGCACGCGCCCGGCCGGCCTACCTCTACTCGGGGCTCGAGGGGCCGTGCGGAGCAGAGACGCCGCCGGGGGACCGCACCCGGCTCCTCTTCGTCCCGGCCTTCAACGAGTTCGCGGGCGGGATCGATATCGGGCGACTGCGGGCGAGCGGGCTTGGCCCCCTCTCCCGGTGCATAGACATGAAGTTCGCGGAGGTGTATCTGGCAGATGGCACGTACGTCGGCTCCCCGGCCACGCTCTGTCCCGCAGACGGCAACAGCTGACCTCCTCGATCCGAGGGTGCGGGAGGTCGTCCGGAGACGCGGGTTCGCCGGACTCTCGGAGGCCCAGGAGCAGGCCATCCCGCGGCTCCTTGCGGGGGAGAACCTGATCCTGGTGGCGCCGACCGGGACGGGAAAGACCGAGAGCGCGATGCTCCCGGTCTTCGACCGGCTCCTCGAGACCACCGGCGCGGGGTTCAAGGCTCTCTACATCACCCCACTCCGGTCCTTAAACCGGGACATCCTCGCGCGGATGGAATGGTGGTGCCGGGAGCTTTCGCTCTCGGTCGGGGTCCGGCACGGGGACACCCCGCAGAACGAGCGGCGGAAACAGGCACTGAACGCGCCCGACCTGCTCATCACGACGCCCGAGTCGCTGCAGGCGCTCTTCATGGGCAAGCGCCTCCGCGAACACCTCAAGAACGTCAGGTACGTCGTCATCGACGAGATCCACGAACTCGCCGACAGCAAGCGGGGCGCGCAGCTCGCGGTTGCGCTCGAACGTCTGGCTGAATACGCGGGGGAGTTCCAGCGGATCGGCCTCTCGGCGACCGTCGGGAACCCGGACGATATCGGCCGGTTCCTCTGCGGGGCCCGGCCGTTCTCGCTCGTGGAGGTGCCGGTCGCAAGTCACCTCGAGATCGGCGTCCGGTTTGCCGGGGAGGACTTCGCCGCCCAGACACGGGCCGTCGGGCGGTGCCTGGACTCGCCCGGGTCCACCCTCGTCTTCGTCAACACCCGGGTGACCGCAGAGGCCCTCGGGCACCAGCTCTATTCCCGCGGGGACGTCGAGGTCCACCACGGCTCGCTCTCCCGGGACGTCAGGGTCGATGCCGAGGAGCGGTTCAGGAAGGGCGAGGTCCGGACACTTATCGCGACGTCGTCGATGGAACTCGGGATCGACATCGGCCACATCGAGCACGTCGTCCAGTTCGGCTCCCCCCGGCAGGTCTCGCGCCTGGTGCAGCGGGTCGGCCGGGCCGGCCACCACCTCGACGCCGTCTCGCGCGGGACCGTTCTTGCGACAGGGTTTGACGATCTCCTGGAGTCGCTCGTGATCGCCCGGCGGGCGAAGGCGAACGAGTGCGAGCGGATCGTCCCGCCCGCCGGGGCCGCCGACGTGCTCGCGAACCAGGTGGCGGCGATCGCGGTCGAGTACGGGGAGATCGAGGTCTCCCGCGTCCGGGAGACGATCGAGCGGTCGGGCGTCTTTGCCGGGTGCGGGCGGCTCCTCGACGATGTCTGCCGCCAGATGGCGGAGCACCGGCTGATCCGGATCGACGGGTCCCGGATCGTCCGGACGGGACGTGCCCGGCGCTACCTCATCGAGAACCTCTCGATGATCCACGACGAGCGGAAGATGGAGATCTTTGATATGGTCTCGCGCCGCACCGTCGGGACGCTCGACGAGTCGTTCGTCCTCGGGTGGATGCACACCGGCGCGGTCTTCATCACGAAGGGCCAGCTCTGGCGGGTGCTCGAGATCGAGGGCGGCAGGATCACCGTCGAGCCGGCGACCCGGGCGAAGGGGGAGGTCCCGTCGTGGGAAGGAGAGCAGATCCCGGTGCCGTTCGCCGTCGCCCGCGAGGTCGGGGCGCTCCGGCGGACCCGGGCGTTCGGCCGCTACTCGGACGTCCCCGAGGCGATCGCCTACGCGGAGCGGTTCATCGCGCGGATGGACGAAGGGAACTACCCGGTCCCCTCGGACCGCCTCATCACCCTCGAGAACGCGGACGAGGGCGTGGTCTGCAACGTCTGCGGCGGGCACAAGGCGAACGAGGCGCTGGCCCGGGCGCTCTCGGTCCTCCTCTCGGCCCGCTACGGGACGACCGTCGGGATCGAGGTCGGCGCTTACCGGTTCCTCCTGCGCCTGCCCGAGGAGGTCCGCTCACTCGAGGTGCAGGAGACCCTCGCGGCGCTCGAACCCGCGCACCTTCCCGGGGTCCTGAAACTCGCGCTGAAACGGACGGCGCTCTTCAAGTGGAAACTCGTGCAGGTGGCGAAGAAGTTCGGCGCCATCGACGCGGACGCCGACTACGAGCGGTTCAGCATCCACCGGCTCATCGACCTCTTCGACGAGACCGTCATCGCGGCCGAGGCCTACCGGGAGCTCTTCAGTAACTCGATGGACGTGGACGCGGCGCAGGAGATCCTCACTGCCGTCCGCGACGGCCGCATCGCCGTCGCTGCGGGAAGGCTGAGCCCGCTCGGGAGCGAGGGGCTCTCGTCGTCGCGGGACATGATCCCGCCGCCGATGGTCGACCAGGCGGTGATCGGGACGCTGATGCGGCGCCTCGAGAAGGAGGACGTCGTCCTCTTCTGCATGCACTGCCGGAAGTGGAAGAGCCGGACCGTCGTGGAGCGTGTCCCTGATAAGCCGCAATGCCCCCTCTGCAGCGCCCGTCTCATCGCGGCGCTGAAACCCTGGGACGAGCAGCTCATCCCGGCGGTGAAGAAGAAGAACAAGTCCGAGGAGGAGCGGGCGATCGAGGTCCGGTTCCTCCGGAACGCAAACATCGTCCTCTCCAGCGGGAAGAAGGCGGTGACCGCCCTCGCCGCGAAGGGCGTCGGCCCGGAGGCGGCGTCCCGGATCCTCGCGACCCTGACCGAAGGGGACGCCTTCTACCGGGAGGTCCTGAAGGCCGAGCGGAACTATGTGAAGACGCATCGGTATTGGTAGGGTTTTATTCAGGCGGGAATTCTGAGAACGGCACGTTTACGAGGCGATTTTTGGGCGTGGTAGTGTGAAGGGGGTCCCGGGGTTTTAGACAAGCCCCGTACAGTGGACCGTGGGGATATCGCCACTGGGGGAGGGGCTGACGGGGAGGGGGGAGCATCCCCCCTCCCCTGTCTCTACCTTGTACGCGGGCATCTGTAACCCCCACCCCGCCCGGCCTCCGGCCTCCTCCTCCGCACCTGCGGTGCTCAAACTCCCGCCGTCCGCTACGCTCCCGGCAGTCGTTCCCCGCCCCTTGGGGCGGGGGCAGTGCGTGGCGATATGCGACCGGCCGAAGGTGCGACGTTCCTCAGGAACGGAGCTTGAGCACTGTCAAGTGCGGGGGCAGGAGCATGAGCACCGGAGGTGCGATGGCGAGGTTCCGCAGGAACCGAGATTAAGCGCCGCAGCACGAGCGCGATCAGATCCGAGCAACAAGCCTTCTTCTGTCCTGAAGAAATCGGCGGGCTTATGCAACCCAGATTACCCGTGCCAGGCGAACTGTTGCCACTCGAAAACGCTTCGCGTTTTCTCAGGCTCCGGCCCTGCGGCCCGTCGCCCGGCAAAAAGAACGTAACAGAAAAAAGGGTTACATTATGGTTTCGAGCCGCTGCTCCAGGAAATCGAGTCCTCTCTTGATGTCCTCGATATTCTTGCCGCCGGTCAGGATGATCTTACCCGAACTGAAGAGAAGGGCGACGATCTTCGGGTCCTCGATGCGGTAGACGAGCCCCGGGAACTGCTCGGGCTCATACTCGATGTTCTCGAGGTTAAGGGTGATGACCACCTTGTTTAAGTTGATGTACCTGCCCATGTCGTACGAACAGACGATGTTCGTGATCGCGACCTGCGGCTCGCCGTAGGTATCGACGCCGGCATCCCGCAGCGACTGCATGATGATCTCGAGGCCGTCATGCAGGTCCTGCTTGTTCCTGATACCGGTGAGCACCACTTTTCCCGAGGAGAATATCAGGGATGCGATCTTGGGTTTCTCGATGCGGTAGACCGCGCCGGGGAACCGCTTCGTATTCAGTTCACAGTTTTTTATTTTATCCGATACGTTTTCGAGGTCGATCGAGTCTGCAATCACCCCGGAGGCAACGATGTTCTCAATTTTCAGTGACTCGTATCCCTTCTCATCCATTGATATGAGT
The DNA here is from genome assembly GCF_023702065.1 of Methanoculleus oceani. NCBI lineage: Archaea > Methanobacteriati > Methanobacteriota > Methanomicrobia > Methanomicrobiales > Methanomicrobiaceae > Methanoculleus > Methanoculleus oceani. Next base: position 27,267 of record NZ_QFDM01000002.1, read on the forward strand.
ATTATTTTTTGGACCATAATACTAATGGGTAATCTTTATGGCTATTCCGGATACGGAGCGCCCTTCAACTTCGTGAATGCTTTAAACCATAAACGCGCAACTTTTTATTGACCACGTTATGGCAGACGATGAACAAAAACCAGCGTCCTATGAAGACCTCTGCGCCAATTTCACGATAGACGTCCCTGAATACTATAACTTCGGCTTCGACGTGATCGACGCATGGGCGAAGAAGGACCGGAACAAGCTGGCGATGATCTGGGTGGACCAGGAGGGGAACGAGAAGAAATACACCTTCTTCGACCTCATGCGCCTCTCAAATCAGGCCGTCAATATGTGCATTAAATACGGCATCAAGAAGGGCGACCGGGTCATGCTGATGCTCCCCCGGACACCCGAGTGGTGGGTCTTCACCATCGCCCTCATCAAACTCGGCGCGGTCTACTGTCCCGCAACGACGATGCTGACCTCCAAAGACCTGAAGTACCGCATCCAGGCGGCCGACATCAGGATGATCGTCACCATGGCCGAGCACGCGGACAAGGTCGAGGAGATCCGGGAAGAGTGCCCCACGCTCGCGGTCCGGCTCATGATCGACGGCGTGAAGGACGGGTGGGTCAGTTACCCCGTCGAGCTCGACTACCCCGCGCCCTGCTCGCACAAACTGGTGAACCTCCCCGGCATGTATCGGACCAAAGCGACGGACCCGCTGCTGATCTTCTTCACCTCCGGCACCACCGGCGAGCCGAAGATGGTGGTCCACGACCACTCCTACCCGCTCGGGCACATCGTCACCGCACAGCTGTGGCACGACCTGCGCCCCAATGACCTGCACCTGACGCTCTCCGATACCGGCTGGGGGAAGAGCGCGTGGGGAAAACTCTACGGCCAGTGGATCATCGGGGCGTGCATCTTCGTCTACGACATCCGGGGCCGGTTCCACGCAACCGAGATCCTCCCGCTGCTGGAGAAGTACGGGGTCACGACGTTCTGCTGCCCCCCGACCATCTACCGGATGCTCATCCTCGCCGATCTCGACAAGTTCGATCTCGCCGACATGCGCCACTGCTGCAGCGCCGGTGAAGCCCTCAACCCCGAGGTGATCCGGGCATGGCAGGAGGGAACCGGGAGGACGATCTACGAAGGCTACGGCCAGACCGAGACGGTGCTCTGCATCGGGACGCTTCCCGGCATGGAGCCCAAGCCCGGCTCCATGGGGAGGCCCATGCCGGGCTGGCATATCGAGCTCCACGACGACGACGGGAAGGTGGTCGGCGTCGGCGAGGAAGGGCGCATCGCCATCAAACTCGATCCCCGGCCGGTCGGGCTCTTCTCCGGCTACCTGGACAACGAAGAGGAGAACCGCAAGGTCTTTTCAGACGGGTTCTATTACACCGGCGACAAGGCATACATGGACGAGGACGGCTACTTCTGGTTCATCGGCCGCGACGACGACGTCATCAAGTCGTCCGGCTACCGGATCGGGCCGTTCGAGGTGGAGAGCGCCCTCATGGAGCACCCCTCCGTGCAGGAGGCGGCGGTCGTCGGGTCGCCCGACGTGCTCCGCGGGCTGGTCGTCAAGGCCTTCATCGTCTTAAAACCCGGCTACCGGCCCACGGAGTCCCTGGTCAAGGACATCCAGAAGCAGGTCAAGCGGGTGACGGCACCCTACAAGTACCCACGCGTGATCGAGTTCGTGGAGTCGCTCCCGAAGACCATCTCCGGCAAGATCAGGCGGCACGAGCTCCGTGAACTGGAGATGAAGCGGTTTATGGACAACAACTCCCGGGACTCCCCTGCCATCGGGGAGGGCGGGGAGTAATTACCTTTATTTTGTTGGAGATGCTACAGTATTAGGCGCGAGGAACGCCGTGACACGTCAACGGCGGAGGTTCGCCACACATTCGTGCGAGGGTTGCCAAGCCAGGTCAAAGGCGCTGGGTTCAGGGCCCAGTCTCGTAGGAGTTCGAGCGTTCGAATCGCTCCCCTCGCATTTTCTGTTCGTTCTGTTGTTCCAAAAAAAGAGGTAGAGTTATTTGACCCTGCCGAACTCCTGGCTCACGTCTGCTGCGGACTGGAAGGTCTTGTCCTGGAACATCTCGAGGACCTGGATCACCGCGTCGGGTGCGTTGTTCTTCCGTGCGTGGCTGATCAGATCCTGCTTGCCGGCCGGGTAGTCCATGCCGCCGAGGAATTTCTGGAATGCGGATGCGCTCAGCTCCTCAACGGAGGCCGCCTGGGCCGCAGATGCCATTCCGCCTTTAACTGAAGGTCTCTCTTCTGCCATGGTTCTCACCACCATTTCAACTGCATCCCGCATGCGGGACACACGGTCGCCCCATAGCTCTAGTTGAATAAAAATTTTGCTGTCGTTTGGGGCGAAAATACGCGCTATCTGACGAGGGAAGGGTCCGGATCAGAGGTGGTGCCGGCTGCATAGGGCAAGCGGGACGGCCTCTTCCCCGGCAGTGCGCCGGGGAAGGAAATTCCCTGGCTCGTTCATCCGGTCGATGACAGTCGCGTATCGGCCCTGTTCTGCCGCGTGCGGTAACGTTGCTGCAACACGGGCGGTGGGACCGGTAACGGGAGCGTGCGCGCCGGACAATCAGAGGTGAGGTTCCCTTGAACCCCGACTCTCGAAAAAGGTGGGATATTCGGAATACTGTTCTTCCGGGTAAGCGTTTAATACCGCTGGTAATCGCTTCTGGGTCTCGGAGGCCGGGCCTCGTCGATCTTTAAGGTGCGGCCTTCAAATACGGTGTTGTTCAGGGCTTCCTTTGCTGCCTCAGCCTCTTCGGGGCTGGACATCTCGACAAACCCGAATCCTTTGCGCTCGATAACTCTGACGTCACTTACCGTCCCGTACTGGCTAAATAAGTCTTTCAACTGCTCCTCATTTACCGAGTAGGTGAGGTTACCGACGTACAGCTTGCTGCTTTCCATTCAAAGATCCTCTTCACACATGTACGCTCAAACTTTAATTACCCTTCGGAAGGAAAACCGGACGGCAGTTTGAAGGCAACTCCCCCGGTGCAGGCACACACCTGCCGGTCGGGTTGCACGTTCAAGGAGATTGTTTAACGCCCCCGATCCCGGATCCCGGCAGGTTCTCCCGTAGGACAGCGGAGCCCCTGTCAGGGGTATCCGGCACCGGGCATGATACCCTTCCGACCGGAAGAAGACTCCCTGTGCTCCCGGAGCATCCCTTCCCCGCACCCGTCACCGTCCGTCATACCGGCGGGGTTTTGGAGGTGAGTCCCGCTTCAGGTCCGGCAGACGCCTTCGAGCAGATCCCCGGTCTCGATACCCCGGCAGCGCCCGGAGCATCCTGCGATTCCCGGGCTCTTCTCGCCGGATCCCGGTTGTGCCGAGGTTCACGGGACAGATACTTTAATGGTGGCTTGGATCATTGGTATACACCTCTAGTAAATCTTCGGGCGGACTGCACCGCCGCCTGTTACGGAGTTGATTAACTGACGAATACACGAGGATCACAGAACAACGAAAGTGAAGAGATCGTACGCGTACGATTACCGAAGAAGAGAAACCGGGAGATATTCGCCCGGGCCGACCTGATGCTCGGGGCAAACCACATCCGTGTCCGCTGCGAGGACGGCGTGACGCGCACGGGAAGGATCAAGGGCAAGATCAAGAAGCGGCTCTGGATACGCGAAGGAGATCTCCTGATCGTTGTTCCCTGGAGTTTCCAGGACGAGAAGTGCGATATCATCTACCGCTACATCAGGCCCCAGGTAGACTGGCTCAAGAAGCACAACTATCTCAGCCAATAATCCCCGCATTTCTACGCCACGGTTGAGCTACCGTCGCCGGCCTCCGGCAGAACGGAGGTGGGCACAATCCGGGATTCACCCTTCCCGGCGATACTTATTTCTGCGAATCCCGGTTGACGGCGTCCGTCAGGTTTGCCGCGAGATCGGTATGCACCAGTACGAACGTTCTGCTCACCGATGCCGTCACGCTCGCCGTTATCTGCATGGTGAGCATGATGAGCCGCAGGGCGTCCTGAACCGTTCCCCCCTCCCACATCCCCCGGATGCACTGGTTGGCGGTCTGCTTCGTGATATCGTTTCCCAGCACCACAAAGTTGCTTGCCCCGCCCCTTCGCGTCACCCGCAGCCGGGAATCGACGACCTCGGCGATTGCATAACTTCCTACCGTAGCGTACAGCCTCTTCCTCGCGATGGCCGGCCCCTCCGTCTCCGTCACCTCACCGATGAGCACCCCGCCCTGTTGCGAGACCTTGGCTTTATCGTCCCGGACCCGGATTGTCACGCCGATCTCGTCCGCACGTTCCTTCAGGTCGTTGTCGGAAGCAATCGAACCGCTGTAGAGTTCGCGTTCCAGCTCTTCGATGCAGGAATCGTCCCCCCCAAAGGCGATCTCCCGCATATCTCCCGCCATCACGGCGCCCTGTTTTCCGATGAATGCTATCACGAGAGTCATACGCTGAGCCCCCAATCCCGGCATGCAACGGGAAGTTGCGCTCACCCCACTCTCCCGCACCCCGTATCAATCTGTTGATGCCCCTCCGGATAGCCGTCCCATCCGCCGGCTTTGCCGGAAGACGGTCCCCGGGAACCCTTCCGGCAGGCGGTCGGGGCACACGGCGGGTGAAAAACATTCATGCTTTGCCGGGGATGCGTGATGATCTGTTACGCACGTATATATACCCCGATTCAGGGTCGATATAATTATCCTGATTTAAGTATATTATGTTTAAAGGTGCATAAAAATGTCCAGAATCCGTTATATCCTATTTAGAATCCTCGGAATTTAATATTTTACCCTAATATCATTTTTTAGTAAAGAATAAATTGATATACTAAAATGAGAAACTATTCTCCCATGGCTGAAATCTTCTCGCAAGAAGTCGGGATAATGCAGGATGGACTCGCCATCCAGATCCCGATATTCTACAAACTGATGGCGAGCATGCTGACCGTTGCAGTCATCCCTATCTTCATGCTGGGGATCGTCTCGGCAGGGGATACCGGGAGCGTCATCGCCACGCTTGGTCTGCAGAACAGCATCATTGTCCTGACCCTGCTCACGCTCTCCGTGATCCTGATGTGGAGTTTCTATCTCGCAAAGAGCATCACGACCCCCATCGAGCAACTCTCAAAGGTTGCTACCAGCGTAAGCCAGGGCGACCTCACAAACACCGAGATCACGGTGATAAGCAACGATGAGATCGGCGAACTCGCAGTCGCGTTCAACCGCCTGATCAACTCCTACAGGATCCTCGATACCCTTGCAAAGGACGACGCCGAGTAGGAGAAACGGCCGGAGGAGACGCTCTCTTCCCACAAAAAGATGCGGTTAGGCAGGAATCCGGATGATGGACACATTACCAGAGGGAAAGGTCATAGGAGAGATGCAGGCACCGCTCCAGTGGATCTTCTCCCACACGTCCCGCTTTGACGGGGCGGTGCGGATCACGATGCAGGACGGAGAGGGATTCCTGCTGGTGCGGAAAGGAGAACCTCTCGCTGCACACTTCAGACACCCGCTGAAATCTCTGAGCGGGCCGTCGGCATTGAAATACTTCGGCAGTCAGCCTATCCTCGACTTCGGCCTCTGGAAGTACGAGCCCGACGAGATGCAGGAGGCCTTCGCCGTATCGGTAAAGATGCAGGCCCTCCTGCGGCCCGACTGTGAACCTCCCGTGGCCGACCCGCCCGCGGAGAGCGCCAGGCACGGTCCTGTGGCCGGGACCGCGGAGGAGAAGGAAGAGAACTCTCACGACACCCCCTCCGGACAGGAGTCCGATCGGCTCAGGGCGGTGCTGCAGCACCCGGGGGTGACTGCAGTCGCCTGCTTCGCAGACGGCCTCTGCATCTCTTCGGCCGGGGATATCGATGCCGACTATACCGTCGCCTTCGCCGAAGACCTGGTCCGGTGGTCGCTCGCCCTGCAATCGGTCACGCCGGCTTCCGGGGCATTCGTACAGATGACAATCTTTTATCGTGGCGGAAACGTCATCGTCACTCCCTATGGGGACGAGTATCTCTGTATCTTTACCCGGCCGGAGGTACAGTTCGGCCAGGTACGGCGGATGATCCGGGAGATCCAGAGCGGAGCCTGAGCAGATCCCCTGCAGGTTCCATCCCGGATATCGAGCCGCATTGCCTGAACGGACGGTTTTCTGCCGTTCCAATGGTTAGAACAACTCTTTTATAATAGTTGCTCCATTCACCCGCCGTCACAGGAGGTGACATGATGGCAGAAGCGAGGCTTAAGGTGAATCCGGCGACGGTCGAGAAGTACCTGGCCGGAGTGGATTACCCGGCGAAGAGGCAGGACCTGATCGACCGGGCAAGGATGAACGATGCGGACAGGGATGTCATGGATACCCTCGACAGCCTGCCCGACCAGACCTACCACTCGCCCATAGACGTCAGCAAGGCGATGGCCGGGTCCGCGATCGGGTCGCGGCCGAGTTCGTCGTCCGGTGAGGGGGCCGGCCTTGCAACCGGACGGAAGGAGACACGGGGAGGCGGGGAGGCATCGGTCGGCAGAACCACAGCCGTCAGCGCGGCTGAAGTGCAGAAATACCTCCGCGGCATGGACTATCCCGCAGGCATAAGCGAGGTCGTCACCCAGGCGCAGAAGAACAATGCACCCGGGGATGTGCTCGATATCCTGAACAGGATCCGGGACCGGGAGTTCCGTTCCGCCGCCGACGTGAGCAAAGCCCTCGGCGAGGTTATGCAGGCGGCACGGACGGGCAGGTAGGAGTCCCGTTCGGTAACGGATGCGAAATGTGATCGATCCCGTCGAAGCGACCCGTTGGTATGACCGAAGAGAAGAAGAGGGCGAGGCGTGGTCTCGCATCCACCGACGAAGAGACCCGCAAGCGCGTCGCGAAGGCCGGCGGGACGGCGCCGCACGCAAAACGGGGACTCCAGGCCGCTTCCCGCGAGACCCGGCGGCGGGTCGCGCGTGCCGGGGGCAGGGCTCCGCACGAGGCGAGAGGGCTCCAGGCCGCAAGTGCTGAAACCCGGCAGCGGGTCTCCCGCAAAGGCGGCCGGTCTTCAGCCGGTCCGAAGCGCTCCCCGTAAGCCGGGAGCCCCCGGCGCTTCACGCTCTCTTCTCTGTTGACGGAACGAGAAACTCACTCGCTCCATTCCCCGGCTTCTCCCGGCACCTGCGGCTTCCAGGCCGGCGCCCGGGGTTTCGCCGCTGCTGGAATCCGGGCATACTCCGCCCCGGCGCCCTTCAGGAGTAACGGGTAGTACCGGGCGACGTACTCCTTCACCATCCGGCAGGACGAGAACCGGGGGCCGTTGCTCTTGATCGACTCTTTCATCATCTTCACCCAGCCGTAGGGAATATCGTCGACGGAGCGGTCGTAGTAGAGCGGGACGACCTCCTTCTCCAGGAGGTCGTAGATCGCCGCGGCATCGACGGCATTCCTCCCGTCGCAGGCGGCCGTTTCGTCCCCGAACGCCCAGCCGTTTCTGCCGTTGTAGCCTTCGGTCCACCATCCGTCGAGGATGGAGAGATTCAGCACTCCGTTCAGCGCCGCCTTCATGCCGCTCGTGCCGCTCGCTTCCATCGGGGGCAGCGGATTGTTTAACCAGACGTCGACGCCGTGCACCAGGTACTGGGCCACCTGGTCGTTGTAGTCCTCGATGAACGCGACCCTCCCTCCGAACCCGGGGTCCTGCGTGTAGCGGTAGATCTGCTGGAGCACCCGCTTTCCCTCGTTATCGGACGGGTGAGCCTTGCCGGCGAAGATGATCTGGACGGGGCACCAGGGGTTGTTCAAGATGCGCTTCAACCGTTCCAGGTCCTCGAAGATGAGATGCGCCCGCTTGTAGGTCGAGAACCGCCGGGCAAACCCGATCGTCAGGACGGAGGGGTTGAGAAACGCCCCCTCGGCAGCGGGGTTTGGCGCCCCGCCGCGATGCGCCGCCCACTTGATCCGCTCCCGCTCCCGGATCCGGTTGAGGAGTTTCGCCTTCAGCCAGAGATGGAGTTGCCAGAGTTCGGCGTCCGGGACCTCGTCGATGAGTTCCCATACCACCGGGTCGTCGTGATCCGAGAGCCAGTCGGGAGAGGTCGGCCCGATATGCCGGTCATAGAGCGCCTTCATCCGGGTGTTCAGCCAGGTCGGGACGTGGACGCCGTTCGTGACGTAGTCGATGGGCACCGCCGTCTGGGGCCCGGGCCACAGGCACTTCCACATATCGCAGGCGACGGCCCCGTTTGCGCGCGAGACGCCGTTGTGATGTGCCGACGCACGCAGGGCGAACGCGGTCATGTTAAAGCCCGAGGCGGGGCTCTCCGGGTGGACCCCGAGCTGCAGGAACCGGAGCCGGTCGATGCCGAGCGCCCGGTAGTAAGGCGCGAAGTAGCGGTCGATGAGGTCGACGGGGAAGACGTCGTGCCCTGCAGGGACGGGCGTATGCGTGGTGAAGACGGACGTTGCCTGCACTTCTTCGAGTGCCGCCTCGAAATCCATCCCCCGCTCGACACGCTCCCGGACCCGCTCGAGCAGCGCGAACGCCGGGTGGCCTTCGTTCAGGTGCACCGCGGCGTATTCGATGCCGAGTGCGTGGAGCACCTTCCTTCCGCCGATGCCGAGCACGATCTCCTGCCGGAGGCGCTGCTCCAGGTCACCCGTATAGAGCCGGGAGGATATGCCCCTGTTCTCCGGGTCGTTGCAGGGGATATCCGTATCCAGGAGGTAGAGCGGGATCCTGCCGACCTGGACCTTCCGGACGGCGACGTAGATGGGCGGGTCGATATGCGGGACCCGGATCACCAGGTCTTCGCCGTCCGAATCGAGCACCCGGGTGACGGGCGCCGCATCGCGGTCGAGCGGTTCGGTGATGTCCTCCTGCCAGCCGTCGTGGTTGATCTGCTGGTGCAGGTAGCCCTGCGAGTACAGGAACCCGACGGCGACCATCGGAAGACCGAGGTCGCTCGACTCTTTCAGGTGGTCGCCGGCAAGGAATCCGAGCCCGCCCGCGTAGATGGGGAGCGAGTGGTGGAGCCCGTACTCCGCCGAGAAGTAGGCGACCGTCAGCGCAGGACGGCCGGCGTACTCCCCGGAGAACCAGGTCCCGGTGGCGCTCATGTACTTCCTGAACCGGCGCATGACGATGTCGTAGCGGTGGCAGTAGGCGGGATCTTCCGCCGCGCGGTTCAGGAACTCGACCGGAATCTCGCGGAGCATCCGGATCGGATTGTGGATGCTTGCTTTCCAGGCCTGATGGTTCAATTGCTTGAAGAGTATCCGGGCCTCCGGGTTCCAGCTCCACCAGAGGTTGTATGCCAGGTCGACGAGCCCGGAGATCCGCTCCGGGATGTGGCCGAACTGATCGTGTATGGAATTCTCCATGAATCCTGTCCCCTTTTGGATGGTATACTGTCCATGTTTATTATTATATATGTTTGCATATTTTTGTAATAGGGTCGGAAAATGGAAAATAATGGGGGATATATGGTTTTTTGAGAGTGGCGGGGATCAGAACGGCCGCCCCGGCGTACGGCGTGCCGGGTGTCTGCGGGATACCTGAAAGAGGATGGAGGGGCGAGGTTTAATTCCCTGCTGGTCGCTCCGATCTTACCTGTTACATACAATGTGCACGGATTTCCACTGGATATCGCGATTGGGGGTGGGGCTGACGGGGAGGGGGGAGCATCCCCCCTCCCCTGTCTCTATCTCATACCTACCCCTCGTCCCCCGCCCGAAGACCTACGGTCTTCTCAAGCTCCGGACGTCCCGTCCGTCGCACCCCGCCCGGCCTCCGGCCTCCTCCTCCGCACCTGACGGTGCTCATGCGCCGGCCCTCTATGGCCCGTCGCACTCCGCACCTGCGGTGCTCAAATTCCCGCCGTCCGCTACGCTCCCGGCAGTCGTTCCCCGCCCCTGAGGGCGGGGGCAGTGCGTGGCGATTCTCCCACGGTCCAGTGTGTCGGACTTTTTTCATTGTCTCTTGGCTGGTGTATCTTAGCGGTAATCGAAACCCATTTTTCGACCCTGCGCTCACCCCCTCCCATAAATCCCCGTCACCTCGGCAAACTCCCGCATGGCCCCTTCCCCCACCTGCTCCGGCCGGAGCCGCCACTCCCAGTTCCCCTCCGTCGTGCCCGGCCGGTTCATCCGTGCCTCCTCCCCGAGGCCGAGGACGTCCTGCATCGGGATGATGGCGGTATCGGCAGGGGAGAGCATCGCGAGACGCATGAGGATCCGGTGTATCTCTTCCGCGCTCACCGGCCCCCCGATGTAGTGGAACAGGAGGTCCTTCTGGTCGCCGGGGACCTCGTGCTCGAACCACCCCCGGACCGTGTTGTTGTCGTGCGTCCCCGTGTATGTGACGCAACCCTTTGCGATGTTGTGGGGCGCGTGAGGGTTCCTCGCGATGTCGCCGGAGAACCCGAAGGTCAGGATCTTCATCCCGGGGAACCCGAAGTGGCCCATCATCTCGTGAACGTCGGAGGTGATGTAGCCGAGATCCTCGGCAATGATCGGGAGGCACGACCTGCCCCGCGCGAGCAGGGTGAAGAGGTCCCGGCCGGGTGCATCGACCCAGCGCCCGTTCCGTGCGGTCTCCTCGCCGGCAGGCACCTCCCAGAACTGCACGAACCCCCGGAAGTGGTCGAGGCGCAGCCGGTCGACGAGGGCGAGGGTGCGGTCGATCCGGCTCTCCCACCATCGGAACCCCTGCTCCCGGTGCGCATCCCAGTTGTAGACCGGGTTCCCCCAGAGCTGCCCGGTCTCGCTGAACATATCCGGGGGGACGCCTGAGACAGCGGCCGGTTTCTTCTGCTCGTCAAGTTTGAAGAGCCCCGGGTTTGCCCAGAGGTCGACGCTGTCGTAGGTGAGATAGATCGGGATATCCCCGATGATCTGGAGGTGGCGCATGCGGCAGTGATTCTTGAGCACCCCCCACTGGTGGTCGAAGACGTACTGGAGGAACTTCTCCCGGAAGATCCGGTCGGCAAGCTCCGCGCCGTGCTTGTGCAGCGCCTCCTCGTGCCGGTCCCGGATACCGGACGGCCAGTCGCCCCAGACCCTCCCCGAAAACCGCTCCTTGAGGGCCACGAAGATGGCGTAGTCGTCGAGCCAGGAGACGTTGTCGGCAGCGAAGTCCTTATAGCGGAAGTCCGGACCGCGCTCCTTGAACCGCTCGAACGCCTTATCAAAGAGGCCGTTCTTGTAGTCCAGGACCGCCTGGTAGTCCACCCGGTCCTCGGGGAAGCCGGGATGGTCCACGATATCCTCCGGAGCGAGGAAGCCGTCTGCGACCATCTGCTCGGGGCTGATGAGCCAGGTGTTGCCCGCAAACGCCGATATGCTCTGGTAGGGCGAGTTGCCGAACGCCGGGCATGTCGGGTTGAGGGGAAGGATCTGCCAGAAGCGCTGTCCGGTCTCGGCAAGGAGATCCACGAACCGGTGCGCCGCCGGGCCAAGGTCGCCGATGCCGTACGCCGACGGCAGGGACGTGATGTGGAGGAGAACTCCGCTGCTCCGCCGGTTCATGCTTCGCTCCTCCTTACGTCACCCTCACGCCGATACATGCCGCCGCCCTCTCAAAGGCTTCCGCCCACCGTTGTGCATCCCCATCACCCCGGCCAGCACGCTCCCGCATCCCGGCATAGCGCCCTCGCATCCCGATGCAGAGGTTCTGGCTCTCCCATACAGTGAGCGCCAGCCCAAATACTTTCGCACACCGGACGGTGCGGATGATCTCCTCGAGCGGCGCCGGGTCGCAGGATCGGGCCGCCGCTTCCCTGAGAGAGAGCGTAATCCGCCTGCTCGCCGCCTCCCCGAGGGCCGCAAGATCGGGTGCAAGGTCCCGGGCTCTCATCGCCTCTGCGAGCGCGAAAAAGCGGTCCGGGTCGGGGCACCCCGCTCCGAGCATCGCGAGCAGCCGCTCGGTGCAGGCATGCGCCAGAAGATGGGCGGCGGCTCCCGGGGCGGGGATCCCGAGATCATCGAGCGCGTCGATCAGCGCCGCCGCGTCACGGTAGACCGCGCAGACGGCCTCTCCCATCCCGGGCGCGATCCGGCGGGCGATCGCCCACCGCTCCTCGTCGGAGAGGTCGGGTGCCGTGTAGACCCGTTCAAAGGCCCCGGCTGCGGCACCTGCCGGATCAGGACCCGTCACCTCTTCCCACACCGCCCGGAGCGCCGCATCGCCGCCGGGTTCGCGCACGGAAAAGACGATCCGGTCCATCCCGGCAAAGAGCGCGACCGCATCGAAGAGCGCCTCTTCCCCTGTCACCCGGGACCGCACCCCGACGGTCCCGAGGACGCGGCGCCGGCCGGCGGCGTCCGACCGGTAGCGCCAGTCTCCGCGGGCGGCGTACATCCCCGATGCGGCCGCAGGGGGTTCGAGGTCGAAGAGGGCATAGAGGGCGGCCCCTGCCCCGATCCGGTCGAGGTCGACCGCCGCCGGCCGGGCCAGGGCCTCGTAGACCTCCGCGCCGGTCGCGTATCGTGGGTCGTTTACCGGGGCGCGGCGGAGGATATCGATGAACGCCGGCTCGATATCGAGGCCGAGCGTCTGCAGGGCAAGGTCCATCGCCCGCTTTGCGTGCCGCATCACCTGGACGCTCCCCGGCTCCGTGAGGTCGTCGAAGAACCAGCCGCAGCTCGTCTGCATCAGCATCGCCTGGTGCTCGATCTCGAGAAATGCAAGCACCCGTCGCCGATCATCGGGGGAGAGATCGCGGCGGGCGTGCCGTGCAAAGAAGCCCGTCACGGCCTCGTCGAACCACCGGGAAAGGACGAGGGCGACGGCGTCGTCCCGTGCCTCCGCGGGGTCGCGGACGAGTGCCCCGAGCGCTTCCGCGGACCGGGGAGAGAGAGCATCGCGGACCATGACGATCGCCTCCCGGAGCGGTCCGCGCCATGCCTGCGACCACCCGGGATGCGCCCCGCCGTGGCACCCGCACTCCCGCCGCCAGCGCCCGAGGCCGTGGGTGCAGCTCCAGGACGTCCTCTCCCGGACGGCGACCTCATGCGTGGGCGGGTGAGCGTCGAGGTACTCGGGGTAGACCGTGAGACGGACGTCACGGCGCGCCTCGAGGGTCTCGAGGCAGTACGCGAGCGCCATCTCCCCGAACTCACGGTGATGGCCGTAGGTCTCTCCATCGGTTGCGATATGCACGAGTTCCGGGCGCTCTCTTTCCCGGGAGAACGCGTCGAGCAGCCGTCCGGCAAACCGCCGCCCGTCGGAGAGCAGGTCCCCGAACGCAACGTCGCGGGCAATTGTCCCGTCGTAGAAGAAGACGGCGATGCTCCGGCCGGAGGGGAGGCGGCAGAGGTACGGCATCGTCGTATCTACCCGGCCGCCGGAGACGTCCGTCCAGTCCTCCGCCCCGATTGACCTCACCCTCCCCGCCTGGTGGGGCGCGAGGATCGTGAACCGGATCCCCGCCCCGGCCACCAGGTCCAGGGACTCGAGATCGACCGCCGTCTCCGGGAGCCACATCCCTTCGGGCTCCCGGCCGAAGCGTGCCGTAAAGTCGCGGACCCCCCAGGCGACCTGGATTTGCTTATCCCGCCGGGTCGCGAGCGGCATGATGAGATGGTTGTAGCAGCAGGCGATCGCAGAACCGTGGCCGGCGTAGCGCTCCCGGCTCTCCCGGTCGGCCTCGACGACCGCGCCGTAGACCTCCGGGCGGTGCCGCTCGAGCCAGGCAAGAAGCGTCGGTGCGGCCGTGAAACTGATCCGTGAGTAGGTGTTCACGACCTCCTCGATCAACCCGTCCGCATCGAGGATGCGTGCGGCGGTGTTCGGCCCGTAACACTCCGCGGTCACCCGTTCGTTCCAGTCGTGGTACGGCGCGGCAGACCGCTGGACCCCGACGTCGCCGAGCCAGGGGTTCTCCCTCGAGGGCTGGTAGAAGTGGCCGTGGATGCAGACGGCTCGGTCCACGGTCACGCCCCCTCGGGAGCGAAGATGACCGTGCCGAGCGGGGGCAGGGTGAGCGGGAGGGACCACGACCGGCCGTGCACCAAAACCCGCTCCGCCTCCACCCCCCCGAGGTTCCCGACACCGCTCCCGCCGTACTCGACCGCATCGCTGTTGAGCACCTCCTTCCAGAACCCGCCGAACGGGACGCCGACCCGGTAGCCGTAGCGCGGCACCGGGGTGCAGTTGCAGACGACGAGGACGACGTCGTCGGCCGAGAGCCCCCGCCGCAGGTAACTGACGATGCTCTTCTCCACGTCCGAGAAGTCGACCCACTCGAACCCCTCCGGATCGGCGTCCCGCTCGTGGAGGGCGGGCACGCGCCGGTAGAGGTGGTTTAAGTCGGTGACCCACTGGAGGATTCCCCGGTGAGGAGGATACTGCAGGAGGTCCCATTCAAGCCCGGCATCGTGGCTCCACTCAGACCACTGCCCGAACTCTCCGCCCATGAAGAGGAGTTTCTTGCCCGGGTGCGTGAACATGTATCCGTAGAGGAGACGGAGGTTTGCCCGTTTCCGCCACTCGTCGCCGGGCATCTTTCCCGCGAGCGAACTCTTCTCGTGGACGACCTCGTCGTGCGAGAGGGGGAGGATGTAGCGCTCCCGGAACGCGTACCATATGCTGAACGTCAGGAGATCGGGCCGGTACTTCCGAAAGACCGGGTCGAGCACGAAGTAGTCCAGGGTATCGTGCATCCAGCCCATGTTCCACTTCAGGTCGAACCCGAGCCCCCCGGTCGCAGTCGGGGCGGTCACCCCCGGCCAGGAGGTCGCTTCCTCGGCGATGACGAGCACGTCCGGGAAGTTCGCGTGGACCGTGTCGTTCACCTTCCGGAGGAACCCTATCGCCTCGAGGTTCTCCCTCCCGCCGTAGACGTTCGGTATCCACTCCCCGGCGCTTCGCGCGTAGTCCAGGTAGAGCATCGAGGAGACCGCATCCACCCGCAGGCCGTCCGCGTGGTAGCGTTCAAGCCAGAAGACAGCGCTGCTCAGGAGGAACGACCGGACCTCGTCCCTCGCGAGATTGAAGATGTAACTCTTCCACTCGGGGTGGTAGCGCTGGCCGGGGAGGGCGTGCTCGTAGAGGTGCGTGCCGTCGAAGTAGGAGAGCCCGTAGCCGTCGGAGGGGAAGTGGGACGGCACCCAGTCGAGGAGCACCCCGATCCCGCGCTGGTGGAGGTGGTCGACGAGGTGCATGAAGTCCTGCGGGGTGCCGTACCTGCTCGTCGGGGCAAAGTAGCCGAGCGACTGGTAGCCCCAGGAGGCATAGAGCGGATGCTCCATGACGGGAAGGAACTCGACGTGGGTGAACCCGGCTTCAAGCAGGTAATCGGCGAGTTCGGTCGCCAGCTCCCGGTAGTTCAGGGACCGGTTCTCCTCCTCCGGCACCTTCCGCCACGAACCCGGGTGGACCTCGTAGACGGATATGGGTGAGTCCGGCGTGTTCTCCTCTTCCCGGCAGCGCATCCACCCCCGGTCCCGCCAGGTATAGGCGAGGTCCCAGATGACGGACGCGGTCTTTGGCGGGATCTCCCAGAAGTATGCGAACGGGTCGCCCTTATCTACGGAATAGCTGTTATACCTGCTTTTGATGTGGTACTTGTAGAGCATCCCGTGGCCGATATCCGGGATAAACCCCTCCCAGATGCCTGAATCGTCGCTCCGTGCGTGGAGCGGGTCCAGGCCTCTCTCCCACCCGTTGAAGTCCCCGATGACCGAAACTTCCGCGGCATTCGGGGCCCAGACCGCAAACAACGTCCCCCGCGCACCATCGGCAACAGCGGGGTGCGACCCCAGTCTGTCGTGCAGGCGGGAATGGTTCCCCTGCCTGAAGAGATAGACGTCGTAGTCGGTGATGAGGCTCCCCGTTCTCGTGATGTCGGGTAGCACCTGCTGCATGGTCTCGTCCTCCTTGTTGGATATCATCGCAGGCCGCCGGAGAGAAGTCTCCTGTAGACGCCAAGCGTCCTCTCCGTGACGACACCCCACCTGAACTTCTCCATCACTTTCCTGCGCCCGGCCTTCCCGAGTTTCTGCATGTAGGCCGGGTCGTCGATGAGGTGGCAGATCCCCCAGGCGATCGAGTCCGGCCGGACGGGGACCTTGATACCGTTTACGTAGTTGTCGACGTTCTCGGAGAGCCCCCCCACGTCGGTCGCGACGACGCAGCGCTCCGCGCTCCAGGCCTCCGTGAGGACGAGCCCGAACGGTTCGTTTCGGCTCGGGATGGCGACGAGGTCGCAGGCGTTCAGGAGCCGGATGTGGTCCGCGTCGGAGACGTAGCCGAGGAACTGCATGGGAAGGCCGTGCGCCATCCCCTCCAGGTAACCGCGCATATCCCCGGTGCCGGCGAAGAGGAACTGCACGTCCCAGCGTTTGGCGAGGATCTCGGGTATGGCCTGGACCAGGAGGTCGGGTCCTTTCTGGTAGGTGAGGCGCCCGACGAAGAGGACGACGGGCGCGAGCGGATGGATACCGTAGCGTTTCTTCACCTCGCCCGGGTCGAGTCGGGTACGGTAGGCGTCGGGGTCGATCCCGTTCGGGATGACGGTGACCTTCCATTCAGGGACGTTGTAGAGCCACATAACCTCGGTCTTCGTCGAGTTCGAGACGGTCGTGACCGCTTTTGCGATATAGCCCCCGTACCATTCTTTGCCCGATATCTCCTGGAACTCCCACCAGCCGCCGAAGTTCCCCCCGTGCCGCCCGTATTCGGTGGAGTGAAAGGAGAGGACGGTGTTTCGGTCGCGAAGGGCGTGCAGCGCCTCGACGAGGTGCCAGTCGTGGAAGTGGAGGACGTCGAACGCCGGGGCGTCATGGGCGCGGAACGCGTCCACGAGCATGTTGCTCATGGTCCTGCAGTACTCGATGATGTTATCGCCGAAAGGCAGGCAGTAATGGTAGTGGACGTTGTCGAACACCGCATCTCCCGGCTCTCCCCGCGTGAAGAAGTGAACTTCGTGCCCCTTCCGGGCGAGGTGCTCGGCGAGATGGGTCGCCGCCGGCGCAAGGCCGCCCACCTTGAACGTGGAGTGGAGCGACTCCCAGCAGAAGAATGCTAGCTTAAGCGTTTCCATAGTTTGTTGATCCTCTTCTGAATCATCGTTCGAAGTCTCGTGCGGTCGGAGATACCCCAGATCTTCTCCGCCAGTTGCGTATCGCCGATGACCTGGGCGATCCAGCGGTTGAAGTCCTCCCGCTCCACGTGGTACCGGATGACATCGTCCGGGGCAAACTCGAGCATATTTGCGAGTTCCTGCAGGCTGTGGGCGGCGTACCCGGCCGGCCGGTCATATGACGAGAAGTAGAACGCCTTATCCGGGGGGACGCACCGGAGCGAGAGAGCGGCCTTGGGCGACCGGGCGATGGTTGCAGACCGTTCCTCGGCGTGCGAGAGGATCCGCATAAATGAGGCGAAGTAGTCGTAGGTCGCCTGGTGGCTGACGGCGTGAAGCGGTTTTCCGCACGAGGGCGAGCGCATGGCCATCCGGCGGATATGCTCGGTCTCGAGAAGGCAGCGCCAGACCTCCGGGTCCGCGACCAGACCTCCGGCTTCCTCGAGGGCCTCGATGGCGGATTGCTGCATGATAGTCCTCTGCCGGGCAGGGCCGGCGGGCTCCCCGATCTCTTCGTGCGGTGGGAGCCGGGCGGCGTCTGAGGGGCGTATCGTCTCTATCCCCTCCGCGGCGAGGGCGGACGGGAGCGCCCGCAGGAACTCGAGGATGCCCGCCTCGGGGCCGATGAAGTCCCCGAAGATGCGGTAGTCGAGGAAGAGCACGATGCAGTCGCCTGGGGATACGGAGAGCCACCCTGCATACTGGTCGGCCATGAGCGGCCATTTGTCCCATCCCCGCCACGGAAACCGCACGGCAATGTCGTCGGAGAGATCGCAGTGGGCGACGAGGACCGGAAGGCCCCGGTAGGTGTAGGTGTGGTTCGGGTCCCTCTCAAGAGCGGGGCCCTCGCCCCCCTCGATGATCGCCGCCTCGATTCCGGCCCCGGCAAGCGCCTCTGCGGTGGCGGGGGTGATGGGGCAGTCGGTATGTGCAAACGTGGCCGGCTGGACCGAGAAATGCTCCTTCATCAGGTTCCGGTGCATGAGGAGTTCGTCCGTGAACTCCGTGAGGTCGGCAAACTGCCCGGCAACGCTGTGGTAGTAAGTCTGGGCGAGGACCTCGACGTTCCGGTGGGTTGCCGCGTGGGAGAGGAGTTCGAGCATCTCCGGGTACCATGCATCAAGGCGTTCCACCACCGTTCCGGAGATGCTGAAGGCGCACGTAAACCCCTCATCGAGGAGATCGAGGAGGAGCTCCGTCGTCGGCCGGAAGGAGCGGTCGATGACCGCTCCCAGGTCTTCCTTCGCGTCCGGGTTAAAGTAACTCTCTTTTACGTTTCTCTTTCCCTTTACCAGATCAGGTAAAAACCCGGGATTGAGATAGCAGGGATAGTGAATATCGAATCCCAGACAGACCTTTGGTGGATTTGAGCCCTCGCCCGTCATCGGTGGTAGATGGCCGTTTCCGTATATAAATGTCGCCAACCCGGATTACCTGCCGATCTCCCGCCTCCTTCCGGGCTCCGATACCCTGGAAGTGGGGCGGGTACTCTTCCCGGGACGAATCGGAGCGGCCGCGTGCCTGCCGATGTCGCATTGTCCCCCGGACACCATCAAATGGCCGGGTAATGGAGACCTGCGTGAGCACTGACGAGTTTGTCGTGAGGCACGGATCTCCACGAAGGCGATCCCCCACCTGCCCCTTTCCGGGATCTTCGGCGTGGCGTCTTCGAGCCCGGGTGAAGAACTCCCCCGGACCACAACATTCTAAAGAGACCTCCGAGGATTACCTTCCGGGAGTTGGCCGCATGGATTACTTGGAAGAGTTTCCCGTTCTCGTCATCGACGACGAACTGCACTCGGATACCGCAGAAGGCCGGGCTTCGCGGGAGATCGTGAAAGAACTAAAGAAGGATAATTTTCCCGTCATCGAGGCGCTGACCGCCCGCGACGGGGTCCACGCCTTCCTCTCGCACCCCCACGCGAGCTGCATCGTCATCGACTGGGAACTCACCCCGGAGGCCGCGGACGGCATGCTCACCGCGCAAGATGTCATCACTCTCATCCGGGAGAGGAACCCGAACGTCCCGATATTCTTAAACACCGAGAAGCTGGCGATCTCCGCCATACCCCTCTCCGTCATATCCCGGATCGACGGCTACATCTGGAAGCTCGAGGACACCCCCGGCTTCATCGCCGGCCACATCAAGCGGGCGGCAAAGAACTACCTCGCCGACGTCCTCCCGCCGTTCTTCCAGGGACTGATGGACTACGTCGACGAGTACCGCTACTCCTGGCACACGCCGGGGCACATGGGCGGCGTCGCGTTCCTCAAGAGCGCCGCAGGCCGGATATTCTACAACTTCTTCGGCGAGAACGCTCTCAGGGCCGACCTCTCGGCCTCGGTGCCGGAACTCGGCTCGCTCCTGGAGCACTCCGGCGTCGTCGGAGAGGCGGAACGGAAGGCCGCGGAGGTCTTCGGGGCCGACCGGACCTACTTCGTCACCGGCGGCACGTCGGCCGCGAACAAGATCGTCTGGCTTTCGACCGTCACCAGTGGCGACGTCGTCCTCGTGGACCGGAACTGCCATAAATCCGTGATGCACGCGATCATCATGACCGGGGCCGTCCCCGTCTACCTCATACCGGCCCGGAACGAGTACGGGATCATCGGGCCCATCCGCAGCCGCGAGTTCCGTCCCGAGGTGATCGGGGAGAAGGTCCGGGACTGTCCGCTCGTGGAGGACCCGGCAGCGCAGACGGTCAGGATGGCCGTGATCACGAACTCCACGTACGACGGGATCTGCTACAGCGCAGAGAGGATCGAGGAGCACCTGCGGGGCGTGACCCCGTACATCCACTTCGACGAGGCATGGTTCGGCTACGCCGGATTCCACCCCCTCTATGCCGGGCGGTTCGGAATGCACGCGACTGACGAGGTCGGCCCGACGGTCTTTGCCACCCAGTCGACCCATAAGGTCCTCGCCGCCTTCTCGCAGGGCTCGATGCTCCACGTCAGGCAGGGCCGGGGGCCCGTCGACCACCCGCGGTTCAACGAAGCGTTCATGATGCTCACCTCCACCTCGCCCCAGTACACCATCATAGCGTCCCTCGACGTCGCCACCAGGATGATGGCCGGGCACTCGGGGAAGTTCCTCATCGAGGAGGCGATCGAGGAGGCGATAGTCTTTAGAAAGAAGATGGTGACGGTGGCCGAGGAGATCCGGGCCGGTCCCTTCCCCGGCGAGGACTACTGGTGGTTCGCCGTCTGGCAGCCCGACTGCATCATGGATGCGGAGGCGGAGAAGCCGCTCGGGGAGGCGGACGACCTGCTGCTCCGGGACCACGCGGGCTGCTGGCTCTTGAACCCTCACGATACGTGGCACGGCTTCGACGGCATCGAGGAGGGCTACGCCATGCTCGACCCGATCAAGGTGACCATCCTCACCCCCGGGATCGGGCCGGGCGGAAGCATGGAGGAACGGGGGATACCGGCGGCCGTCGTCACGAAGTACCTCCGGGAGAGCGGGATCGTCGTCGAGAAGACAGGGTACTACTCGTTCCTGATCCTCTTCACGCTCGGGATCACCAGGGGCAAGTCCGGGACGCTGCTCGCGGAACTCTTCCGGTTCAAGGCCCTCTACGACGGCAACAGCCCGCTCGAGGAGGTCTTCCCCGACCTGGTGCGGAAGCATCCTGCCCGGTATGCGGGACGGGGGCTCGCCGACCTCTGCCGGGAGATGCACGGCTACCTGCGGGACGGGTCGATCACAGACGTCGTCCGGAAGGTCTACGCGACGCTGCCGGAACCGGCGATGACGCCGGCGGAGGCCTATCGCCGCCTGGTGCGCGGCGAGGTGACGCCGGTGCCCGCGAGCGAGCTTGAGGGGAGGACGGTCGCGGTGATGGTCGTCCCCTACCCGCCCGGGATCCCGGTCATCATGCCGGGGGAGCGGTGCGGTCCGGCCTCGCGGGCGATCGTCGATTACCTCGTCTCCTCGCAGGAGTTCGATACCCTCTTTCCAGGGTTTGAGAACGAGATGCACGGGGTGGACGTCGTGACGAGGGATAGGCGGCGGGTTTACTACGTCTACTGTGTTGAGGAGTGACGGCCGGCGATCACCCGCGCACCCTGCCGCGGGCGAGCGAGGCGAAGATGCCCACGGTGCAGAGGGCGGCAGAGATGACGAACACCGCCTGGAGGCTTGTCATGAAGGGCTCCTGGACTTCCGGCCCGATCCGGGTGGTGCCGATGAAGAGGGCGAACGTGACCGTGGCAACGCCGAGCGAGAACATCATCCCCGTCGTCCGCATGGTGGCGAGCATCCCGGAGGCGAGGCCGTAGAGGGACCGGTCGACCGAACTCATGATGGCGTTCGTGTTCGGGGAGGAGAAGAGGGCGAACCCGAACCCGAGGAGGACGAGGCATGCGATGATGTACGCCATCGGGGTGGTTGGGGAAAGAAGCGTGAGGAGGGCGAGGCCGATGGCGGTGAGCCCCATCCCTGCCGAGGCGATGTACCGGGGCTCGACCCGGTCGGAGAGTCTTCCGGCCGGGGTGGCAAAGAGCGCCTGGACGACCGGCTGCGTGATCAGGACGAGCCCCGCGGTGCCTGGGTCGAGCCCCCGGACCACCTGGAGGTAGAGGGAGAGGAGGAACCCGACGGCAAACGTCGCGCCGTAATTGATCAGGGCGGCGAGGTTGGAGAAGGCAAACGCCCGGTTCGACGAAAGAAGCCCCACGTTCAGGACCGGGCTCGGTGTCCGGGTCTCCCAGGCGTAGAAGACCACCGAGAGCGCCACGCCGGCAATGATTGCTGCAACGCCGATGGGGTCGGGGATGTTTGAGAACCCATACATCACGGCAAAGAGCATCGCGCCGTAGAAGACCGACCCGACGATATCGAACCGTTCTCCGCATGCATCGGCCCACTCCCCGGCAAGGTGGCGTCGGATCATGAAGACGATGTAGATGCCGAGCGGGATGTTGGTGAGGAAGATGCTCCTCCAGGTGAGGAACTCGGTGAGGAAGCCGCCGAGCAGCGGCCCGATGGAGAGGCCGATATAGACGGCGGTGACGTTGATCCCGAGCGCCCGCCCGCGCTCCTCGGGAGGGAAGACCGACGTGATCATGGCGATGCCGGTGCCGTAGATCATGGCGCTCCCCACACCCTCGAGGAACCGGAAGAGGATGAGCATGAGCCCCGACGTCGCGAGCGCGGAGAGCAGGGCCGATGCGGTGAAGACGACCACACCGATGGTGAAGACGAGTTTGCGCCCGTAGATGTCGGCGCACCGTCCGAGCGGGACGAGGAAGATCGCGGTCGCGAGGAGGTATGACGAGGCCACGAGGCTGAGCGAAACGGCGTCCAGGCCAAACTCGGCGGCGATGGATGGGAGCGCGATGTTCACCGCCGAGCCCATGAACGGGGTAAGGAACGCGGCGAGGGTGGCGATGATGAGGACGGTCCGGCGCTCGACGACATCGGGAGTGGGCATGGGGTTTCCTATCTGTTGTACTGGGATTGGGGGCGGTGGAGGAAAAAGGGTTGTGATACGGCGCGTTCCTGGGCCCGGTTGTTAAGTGGCTTGCCTTTTGAATTCGTGCTCTGGGAAGGGCATTAGCCGGGTGCAGATGCGAATGTGGCGATCATTGGCCTGACTGACGGAGATGCGGGAGCTCTCCGGCAGAGGCATTTTGGGTGACCTCCATGGTAGGGCAAGCATTTTTGATGGAGAAATAGTCGGATAGGCAGAAGTTGCCACAAATCCCGATCTAGTGGACCGTGGGAATATCGCCACTGGGGGCGGGGCTGACGGGGAGGGGGCATGCCCCCTCCCCTGTCTCTACCTTATACTCAGACATCCGTAACCCCCACTCCGCCCGCGCTCCGCGCTCCTCATTCGCACCTTCGGTGCTCGAACTCCTGCCGTTCCGGCAGTCGTTCCCCGCCCCCGGGGGCGGGGGCAGTGCGTGGCGATATGCGACTGGCCGAAGGGCAGGAGCAGGAGAAGAGCTTAGACATTGGACTGGTAATGGACGGAACGTCCGGAGCACGAGCCCTGGAGGTGCGCAGTCCGATGGAACTCCGTTGATGGCTGGTCTGAACACCAAACAGCGTTAAGCGGTCTCGTATCAAACCCGGGCACCATCAGCCCCGGGCCAACCCCGAAAAAAGTAATTATTCTTCCTTTAACATCGCGTTGATCGCTGCCGCCGCACGCTTCGCCGAGCCCATCGCCTCGATAACCGTCGCTGCGCCGGTGGCGATATCCCCGCCGGCGTAAACGTGGTGGATGGACGTCCGGCCGTTCTCGTCGACGGCGACGTTGCCCTTCCGCCCGCGCTCGAGCCCCGGGATCAGGGAGACGAGGAGCGGGTTCGGGCTCGTGCCGATCGCCTGGATAACCATGTCCACGTCGAGGGTGAACTCGCTCCCCTCGATCGGCTCCGGGGATGCGCGGCCGCTTGCATCGATGCCGCAGAGGGACATCTTCACGCACTCGATCCCTGTGACGCACTGCTCGCCGAGGATCCGGGTCGGGTTCGTGCAGGTGAAGAACTCGATCCCTTCCTCCTTTGCATGCAGAACCTCGGCCTTCCGTGCCGGCATCTCCTCCTCGCCCCGCCGGTAGATCAGGGAGACCTTCGCACCCAGGCGGCGCGCCACCCTTGCGGAGTCCATCGCGACGTTGCCGCCGCCGATGACTGCCACGCGGGCTCCGTGCAGGACCGGCGTATCGAACTCCGGAAACGCGTCGGCGTGCATCAGGTTCACCCTCGTGAGGAACTCGTTCGCCGAGTAGACGCCGTTTAAGTTCTCCCCGGGAATGCCCATGAACGCGGGAAGCCCCGCCCCGGTCGCGAGGAAGACCGCATCGTAGCCGAGGAGTTCGTCCGTGCCGACGCTCCTCCCCACGAGATGGTTCTTCTTTAACCGGGCACCGAGAGCGAGCACCTGGTCGATCTCCGCCCTGACGACCTCCTTTGGAAGCCTGAACGCGGGGATGCCGTAGGTCAGGACACCGCCGGCCTCGTGGAGCGACTCGAAGATCGTGACGGCGTGGCCGGCACGGGCGAGCTCGGCCGCAGCCGTCAGTCCCGCCGGGCCGGACCCCACGACCGCCACCCGCTTCCCGGTCGACTTCGCCGTCTCGGGCAACTCGGGGTCGTTCTCCCGCTCCCAGTCGGCCACGAACCTCTCGAGCGCGCCGATCCGGATCGGGGTCTCCTTGTTGCCGAGGATGCAGACGCCCTCGCACTGCGTCTCCTGCGGGCAGACCCGCCCGCAGATGGCCGGAAGCATGTTCTGCTCCTTGAGCGCCCGTGCGGCCGCGGGGAAGTTGCCTTCCGCGACCTCCCGGACGAATGCCGGAATATCGATGCAGACCGGGCAACCCTTCACGCAGAGCGGCTTTTTGCACTGCAGGCACCGTTCCGCCTCGGCGATCGCCTCTGCGGGGGAGAGGCCGGTATCGACCTCCTTGAAGTCGCGGACCCGAACGTCGGCCGGCCGGTCACTCATGGTGGTGGCCCCCTTCGCTGCACCGGCACCGGTGCTCCGCAAACCGCTCGAGCGAGGCCTTCTCCTGTCCGGTGTAGATCCGCTGCCGCTGCATCAGTTCGGCAAAGTCGACCTGATGGGCGTCGAACTCGGGGCCGTCGACGCAGGCGAACTTCGTCTCCCCGGCGACGGTCACCCGGCAGGAGCCGCACATCCCCGTCCCGTCGACCATGATCGGGTTGAGGCTCACGTAGGTCTTCACGCCGTAGGGGACCGTCGCGCCGGAGGTCACCTTCATCATGATGGCGGGGCCGACGATCCAGACCCGGTCGATCGTCTGCTCCTCGAGCAGTTTCTTCAGGACGTCGGCTGCAAACCCGTGGACGCCCTTGCTCCCGTCGTCGGTCGTGATATGGAGTTCGTCGCAGGTCTCACGCATCTCGTCCTCGAGGATGAGGAGATCGGCGTTCCGGGCCCCGATGATGCCGATGACGCGGTTGCCCGCACTTTTCAGTTCCTTTGCGATGAGGGGCGTGCTTGCGATCCCGACACCGCCGCCGATGACGCAGCAGGTCCCGTAGTTCTCGATCTCGCTCGGCTTTCCGAGCGGTCCCACGACGTCCTTGATGCTGTCGCCTGCATGGAGCGTCGCAAGCTCCTCGGTCGTCTTCCCGACGGTCATGAAGATCACCCGGACGGCGTCTCCCCTGACCGCGGAGATGGTGAGCGGTATCCGCTCGCCCGCGTCGTGCAGGCGCAGGATGACAAACTGGCCCGCCCGTGCGTGCTGCGCCACCTGCGGCGCACGTATCCAGTATTCGTAAACCCGGTCGGCGAGTCTGGTCGCTGATTCTATCTTATACAACCGCTTCACTCCTGATGATGTTGGTCGTCTCAACGTCAAAATACATCTAACGCTTCGTACATATTGTGACTCCTGCCTCTTTACTGCAGCTACTCGACCTTGAACACTACCCCGGGGCCGACGTACCAGGAATGGATCCGGAGTAAAAAACGCGAACGATTATCCATTAATCCATCATATGGATAGGTATGCGGAGCCAGGTAATCTGGGGGATTGCCCTGACCGCCATCGGCGCGGCGATCACGGCCATAGCGATCTTGGTGCTCCCGTTCCTCCTCATATACGGCGTCCCGCTCATCGCGATCGGCCTCGCGCTGATCATCTGGAAGGGGCGCGAGGAGACCATCGAAGCAATCAAGGAGTGAACAATGATACTGACGACGACTGAAGAAGTGCCGGGTTACGCCGTGGGAGAGGTCCTCGGCGTGGTCTTCGGCAACACGGTACGGACGAAGAACGTGGGAAAAGACGTCATGGCCGGGCTAAAGAGTCTCGTCGGCGGCGAACTCGAGGAGTACACCTCAATGCTCGCCGACGCCCGGACCGAGGCATACAACAGAATGGTCAACGCCGCGCGCGACCTCGGGGCCGATGCCGTGGTGAACATCCGGTTCGCGACGTCCCAGACGATGTCGACCGCGGCGGAACTACTCGCCTACGGGACGGCGGTGAAGCTCGTTCCGAGGAAGTAAGGGTTTTTTTGGATTAGCGGCAGGGGATCCTGCCTTTCTTTTTTGATTGGGGCTCGCGTGGCTGGTTAAGTCTTTCGAAGGCACGTGATGCGCAGTGGGCGTGGTCTCTCCTTTGAATGGAACTCCTAAGTTAGACTGTGGGATATCAACTTTGCAATGAGTGACTATTGAAACTTTAGAACGGTGAAAAGCCCCGTACACTGGACCGTGGTGGATATCGCCACTGGGGGAGGGGCTGACGGGGAGTGCGAACGAGAGCGAGCTTGAGCACCGATAGGTGCGAGGGGGGGCGTGCCCCCCTCCCCTGTCCCTAACGCGTAGAGATCCACACTCCTCGTAGCCCCCACCCCGCCCGGCCTTCGGCCTCCTCCTCCGCACCTTCGGTGCTTAAACTCCTGCCGTTCCGGCAGTCGTTCCCGGCCCCCTGGGGCGGGGGCAGTGCGTGGCGATAGCCGCTGGAAATCCGTCACGGGTTTATGCAACTGACGAAAGTTTGAGTGTCGCAGACGCGAAAGATACGTTCTGCGACGCTAAGTTTGAGCGCCGCAAAGAGCGAGCCCGGAGGGATCGAAGCCCCCCGGTCTCACCTAAAACTTCTGCGTCTTCCTCACCCGCACCGCAACCCCGCGCTTCGACCGGAGCATCTCGTCCGCTCCCATCATCGCCCGCCCGGTGGCGATCGCGAGCGGCCCTTCCACCAGCACCTCGTCGCCCTCCCGTATCCGGGGGTCGCAGCCCGTGATCCCCGGGGCGAGGACATCGCCCTGCGGCACGAACGCGTCGATCCTGACCCGGTACCCCTCCGGTATCATCCGCCACCCATCGAACGTCGGGCGGAAGAGCCCGGTCCCGGGGTCGATGCTGAAGAGCTGCTGCTTCCCCCGGAGCACCGCCATCTGCATGCTTCTGCCCCGGATCTGGAGCCCTTTCGTGTTGATATCCGTCGCGAACTGCCAGGAGACCGTGCCCCGGATGGTGTCGGTCTGCACCCGCCGCTCGCCTGCAAGAGCGTCGTTGAGCGCCCGGAGCGAGCCCGGCGACGTCGGGTGCCCCTGGCAGGTCACCTCGAGGTCGAACCCGCAGGCCTCCGCCGCCATCTCCGCGACGGTGAGCGCTCCGCCCTCGAGGTGGGCGATCACCCTGCGGTAGGGGTGCGCGGCGAAGTAGCGTGCCAGAATGTCGGCGATGAAGGCGCACTCCTCGCGGTCCCAGTAGCCGGTCACCGGCACGTCGTAGTGGCCCGCCGGATAGACCCGCTCGAGTTCCCGGGGCACGAGGCCGAGCGGCGAGGTGACGATCAGTTCGTGCGCCCGCCGGTCCACCGTGTTCACAAAGAGCCGGTGGCTCCGGGAGAGCGAATAGGGCTTCCTCGCCGAGCAGGGGAGGAGGACCGCGACGTCGGTCCGGGTCGGGATGAACCGCTCGATCACCCGATCGGCGAACCGCCGGATCTCTGAGCGGTTCTGCGACTCGGCGGTGGTGGCAAGCATCGGCACCGCACGCGCCACCGGGAGGAAGCGCTCCATAAGAGCGTAGTTCCGGTCGAGGAACCGGAGGATGCCCACCTGTGCGGCGTCCGCGCGGCACCGGGACTCCATCAGCTCCCGGAGCCTTCCGGCCTCGATGTAGTGCCGCACAAGGGCGATCTCGCGGTCCAGTGCCAGGCGGTTGTGCCGCTTGAGGTCGCCGTCCCGGCAGCCTTCGCACCCGCAGACCCCGGTCTCCATCAGCGAGGCGGGGAACTCTCCCTCCGGCAGACAGAACCTCTTCTGCGCGGAGGCAAGGTCGACGGCCCGGTAATCGAAGAGGTCGAATCCCGAGTAGACGAGGAGGCAGGCGGTCGAGGGGAGCGCCGAGGCCGGGGCGTACCACGCGGTGTCCGGCGGGATGCTCTCTTTTAAGGTGGCAAGCCACGTCGCGTAGCTCCGGGGGTTTTTGAGTGTCGTATGCCAGTTTGCGACCAGGGCGCAGTCGCCGGATTCCGCCTTCGGCGGGGCGAGCGGGTGGATCGTCACCGGCTGCCCCTCCCCAGGAGAGAAGTAATTGCTGACGAATGCGGGGTCCGCGGAGAGCGGGACGTTCGAGAGAGGCCGCTCGCGGAGTGCCGGGAAGAGGGTGTCCGTATCGAGCGCGGCCGGGAGGGATACGCTCCTCTCTTCGTGCTCGTAGGTTCCTATCCGCGCAAGGCCGTCGCGCTTCCCCGCCTCATACCTGCTCACGGCACACCTCCGCATCCGGGACCTCTTCGAGGACGAGGCGCGTCCACTCTTCGCCGCACCGGACGGCAAAGCGGCTCTCCGGGTGCGCTTCCATCAGGGCCCGGATCCCGGCGCATCCCGACCGGACCATATCGTCGTCCCACTCCGGGACCTCGCTCTGGCCTACCGGGAAGGTCTCCGCAAGTTCCACGGGGTAGGGGCCGAAGGGAGGCTTGAAGTTCAGCACCGTATCGAACCCGGGGACCTGCCGCCCGTCGAACGAGACCAGCACCCGTTCCCCGAGGGAAATGCGGGGTATAACCTCGTGGAACCGGAGCACCTCCGTTCTCCGGCAGGTCTCCGAGCCCCGGTAGAAGAACCGGCGCTTGGAGACGGCATCGTCGCGCTCGAGTTCGGCCGCGTGGGCGAGGAGTTCCCGGTAGCCGTCGAGGAGGCGCGGATGGCTCCGGCACCGCTCGTCGACCAGCTCCCAGAGGGTCCCGTCCTGGATCGCCTGCCGGATGCGGGCGATCTCTGCAAGAGTGACGTGCAGGTTGTGGAGGGCGAGCAGCCGCTCCCGGTCTTTTGACTGCCGGAGCTCGTCGGCGGTCATCGAGCGGCAGACCCGGCAGGGGCAGGGAAGTTCCGCGAGTTCATCGATCTTGAGGCTCCCGTGCGGGGTGATATAACGCCCCTCCCGGGCGAAGAGGGCGTATGCGGCCGAGTCGAAGAGGTCGCAGCCCATCGCGACGGCGAGGGCGAACATCGACGGGTGGCCCGCGCCGAAGAGGTGGACGGCGGTCGCCGGGGAGAGGCCGCGTTTCGCCGCGAGGACGACCTGCACGAGCTCCCGGTAGCGGTAACTCTCCATCAGCGGCACCACGGCGCCGATGGGAGCGAAGGTGAAGTCGAGGTCCTGGACGGCCCGTCCGGCCTCTTCGCGGAGATCGGTGAAGATACCGCCCTGCACCGGCGCTGCCAGGTTCGCGTCGGGGAAGAGTTGCCGGGCCTCCCGGATCCGGTCCATGGTGACCGCGAGTTCCCGTGCCGCCCTCTCGGGCCCTGCGTCCGGCGGGGTTGGGAGGTCCAGGGGGACGACGATATCGCTCCCGATCGCCTGCTGGAACTCGAGCGTGTCCCGGTTGCTCACCTCGACCTCCCCGTAGACGGAGAGCTGAAACGATCCCGAGTCGGTCATGACGACGCCGTCGAAGTCGAGGACCTTATGAAGCCCCTCCGCAATCGCCCGGTCGCGATACTCCGTGCTCCGCCTGAAGATGTAGGCGTTCGTGATCAGGGCCTCGACGCCCATCTCCTGCATCTCGCGGGGGGTTACCAGGGGAAGGTGGGGGTTGACGACCGGAAGGAGCGCAGGTGTCCGGACCGTTTTGTCGTTCACCCTGAGCCTGCCGACCCTTCCTGCGATATCTTTGTGTATGACCTCAAAAGTAATTGCCATTCGGGTTAAACCGCCTTTTCTTCGAATATCTGCCCCTCGAAGGTCTGCACGGCGACATCGTCGCGCCTCCAGCACCCGGGCGAAAGCCCGGCCTTGACGCAGGTCTGGTCGAGGAACTCGCTGCTGGTCCAGCCGTACTCGGTCGGGACCTGCGGGAGGAGGAGGCCTCCGGTCCCGCGACCGGTGACGATCAGGCCGTGCTTCCCGACCTCGACGCAGCCGGGTCGCTCTGCCGGCGGGCACTCGAGCGGCCGGGGAAGCGTGAGCACCGTCACCTCGAGGTCGAGGTCGGCAAGTTCCGGCCGCGATACCGGCGGGAACCGGGGATCCTCGAGAGCCGCCGATACGGCCGCCTCGACGATTGCATCGCCGAGCGGTTTTATCGGGTACGGGAGGCCGATGCATCCGCGGAGACGCCCCTGTCGCTTGATCGTGACGAAGACGCCGCGCTTCTCCCCAAAAACAGGGGAGAGAGCGGGCAGCTCCATCCGTTCGCCGTCGACGGCTCTTTCGATGGCGCTCCGTGCCAGACGAACTGCCGTTCTGCCTTCTTCCGGGGTCAGCATTTCCATCAAAATGGGTCGTATGATATTGAATACTTTTAGTCTTTCTCAGGGGAAGAGGAAGCAAGAGCGTCGGCCGCAGGAACCCCGACCGGTCCGGTGATCGAGCAGGGTGCGTTGCCCTCGGGGCGCACCAGAACGGTCAGGTCCTCGCCCCGAGGGACGGGGCGGTCGAGGCGAAGCAGGATCATACACTCCTCCCCGGCCTCGAGGAGCATGCCGCCGTCACCGTCCCGGAGCGGTGCTGCCGACCACATCCCCGGTCCCGGATGGGGGTCTGCAGACAGCGTGAGAATCTCGAGGTAGGTACCTGCCATGACCGTCACGGTGGCCCGGGAGAGGTCGACTGGCCCGCCCTCTCCGGTATGGGCGACGCGGACGGCGAGGGTATCGATAGAGGTTTTGGAAAGTTCTCCGACCGGCGCAAGATGCGGTTCGCCTGCGGCCAGAACCGGGTATGCGCCCGGGCCGGGCAATTGCCCGGTGTCCATAGCGCTCGCCCCGAACGAGACGAGCGAGAAGAGTGTGGTGACGGCAACGAACGCCGCGAAGATCGCCGCAAGCTCCAGGTGTGTACAGGCCTCGCTCCCCCCCATGGTAACGCCAATGGTAAGACCCGGGAACAAGTATATAAGTTTATCTGCCAGGCAGTATGCGCGGTCGATTCGGAAGCCTTCGCGGAGGGTCTGCAGTCCGGCCGTCGAAGGCCGGCCCGGTCGGGGCATCCGCACGAGTATATATTCTCTGCGTGGAATATTATATGGGAGAGGGAGAGTGCGGCCGACGGTGGCACTTCCTGTGCTGCTGAGGAAAGTCCTCCCACCGGCCAGATACGCAGCCGCATGCAAGTGCGGGTGGCGAGAGTCACGGCAATGACACAGAAACGGCACGGCCCGCCGTCAGTGATGAAACGACCGAGCCCCCCGTTCAGGGGGGCGAGAGGCGCGGATTTCCGCGCAACTCGTTGAACGTAGCGGCGGGATACGATGAAACGGTGAATCCCTGCGGGTGCAAGCCAGAATAGGGCATATGGATCGTCTGGTATCCGCCCAGGTATGGCGCGTAGCTGAATGCCGCACAGAACAGAAGGAGGCTTACTCCTCCCACTCTTCACTATTGCGAACTCTTCTCGATGGAACGCGTGTTTTACAGGATCTCAGTCTCCCTTCGGTTTCAGTTCGATCTCCTCGAACGTCACGACGTGTGAGTCGAAGATCTCGCCCCGGCTGTTCACGGAGAGCTGGACGAAGATCTCGGCGGGCGCATTCTCCATGGATACGACGTCACCGTGCTCCGCCCTGACATCGAAGCCGAGGGACTCCAGTTCGCTCCGGACGGCATCCCGGGTGTGGTAGGTCGAGAGGATCTCCCTGACCTTTGCGAGGATGTTCTGCTGCTCCTCCTTGGCCATACCTCCTCATGCGCCCCGTGGTATATAACCCCTCCTTGAAGGTGCCCGGCGGGCCACAGTACCGCCATGGTCTTGCCGGTGCCCCGGCCCGGCATCGGTCCGGGAGCACCTTCGGGCAAATGTATAAGTGGAAAAATTACCTATAGTAATAATATGGAAATACCCACCCCGGCCGAGCTGCGGGAAAAAAGGCTCCGCATGGGCTTGAAGCAGGCGGATGTAGCCCGTATGGCCGGAATCAGCCAATCCATGGTCGCGCGGATCGAGGCCGGCAGCGTGGATCCGAGGGTGAGCACGCTTGCGAGGATCGTGGAAGTCCTGCGGGCAGCGGAGCACTCGGCAATCACGGCGGCCGACGTTATGAACGCACCCGTGCTCTCCGTTGCCCCGGACGACCCCGTCGGCCGGGCCGTCGAGATCATGGGCCACAACGGCATCTCCCAGCTGCCGGTGCTGGAGAACGGGGTGCCTGTCGGGTGCATATCCGAATCCGCCATCATGAACGCCATGGAAGAAGGGGGGCTCCACCAGACGCACCGGAAACTGGTGCAGGATTACATGGAACCCGGTTTCCCGACGGTTCCTCCGACGGCGCCCATCGATACGATCGTCCATCTCCTGCATCACAGCCACGCGATCATCGTGCTCGAGAAAGGAAAGGTGCAGGGTGTCATCACCAAGCACGACCTGATATCGCTGATCACGTAGATTCTTCTAGAGCAGCGAGACCAGGTCCCGGAGAACCGCTTCGGGATCGTCGGCCTTGACCACGCTCGATGCCAACAGGACGCCGCAGGTCCCGAGATCGACGGCGATCTTCACGCATTCGCCCGACTGGATGCCCGCCCCGGTCAGGACTTTCACATCCGGGTTCACCGCCCGAACAGCGTTGACGGACCGCTCGATGATCCCCGGGTCGGCCTTCGAGACCGAGACCCCGCTCCCGATCAGCTCCGGGGGCTCGATCGCCACGTAGTCGGGACGGAGCGCTGCTGCCGCGGCGCTCGTCGCGTCGTTGTTCGTGCAGACGACCGACTCGAGGTGGAGCCTCCGGGCGGCCTGAACGCAGGCGTCGATATCGGCCAGGGTGAGGCGGCGTTCGGAGTGGTTGATCAGGGTGCCGCGTGCGCCCGCCGACCTGACCGCTTCCGGGAGAATATGGCCTGTATGGGCGCCGGGAGCGATCGCATCGATATGCTGGGCGTAGACAGGGATCGCGTAGTGGTGGCTCATCGGGTGAATTTCGGTGAAGACCGGCGCGATGCCGATGACGGCGCCGGTCTCTCTCGCCACGGTCTCGGCCGCAGCGGCGATCCGGTGAGCGTTGCTGCCCATACCCTCCTGATAGGTCTTGAGATTGACCAGAATGAACGGGGAATCCATATCCATTACCTCATAACAAGTAGATACATACTATATTTCCTTTACAAGCATTCGCAAGACATTTGTGTAATTCATCATGGTGATGATAATACCTACGCACGATCTCGCTCACGGTGTTAAATCGTTAGATTAAACTCCCCATGCGATAAGCGTTTTTCATATGGGAAAAAAGCCTCATCATCATCACCACCATAGCAAAAAACGGAAACCGAGTCGCTCGACGCTCTCAAAAATTTACAGAAAGTTCGAACGGTTCTCAGCGCACCACCCCATTGCTTCAGTTGGTCTGTACCTCTTTGCCTCGCTTATTCTCTTTAGAATCGCGCTCTTCGATCCTTCCTTCCGTATGCATACCCATCTCGATGAGTTCCATTTCTGGATTGCTGTCATAGCAATGATCATGGTTTTCGTTGCGCTGTTATCGGTTCGCGCATGGTGGAAGCGGCAGGTACCGGATTTCCACATCAAAGGAACTGGCGATATGACGTGGAAGAACCGATAGATGTTGATGAGAATATTCCCAAACTTCCTCTTCTCAGTACAGGTAGTTCGCATGAAAATTGTGGTTAAATTGGAACTGTGAGATTGTGTTCACTGACCTCCCGAATACGGAGTTCCGTCGGCTATCGCCACGCACTGCCCCCGCCCCCCGGGGCGGGGGAGGAGGCCGGAGGCCGGGTGGAGTGGGGGTTACACGCCTCCTTATAGAATGGAGACAGGGGAGGGGGGCATGCCCCCTCCCCGTCAGCCCCTCCCCCGCGTGGCGATATCCCCACGATCCAGTGTACCGGGCAAGCCTGAGAAGAACCGCTCTGAAAGGAATGCACTACTTCTGCATCCGACGCCACGATTTCCATTGATCGAGCCTGTGGTCGACGCGACCTCGGAGGCAGTTTGGAACGCCTTCACTACTAGGTCTGGGGAACGACGTTCCGTCATCAAAAGTACGCTGGTATTCCTGAACCCTGCTCTGTCTCGTGATCGGCAGGATAAGAAAATTTAGGAGAAACCTGGCGGAGGATCACTCCTCAATCCCCCGGACGAAATGCCCGCCGGTGATGCCGCCGAGTGCCCGCCGTTTCACCTCGTCCTTGAGCGCCGAGAGAGTGCCGGGGTCCCGGTGACCCACGGCATCGATCCCCGCCCGGTAGAGGCGGGCCATATCCCCGGCGTAGCGCGGCCCCCGCCCCCGTGCGTCGATGGCGACGGCGTCGATGCCCATCCCGGCGATCCGGGGCAGGCGGTCGATCAGGCAGGTCTCGACGGCGTTTGCGATGTAGGTCCTCCCCTCGCCGTCGCGCCGGACCGGGAAGACGCGGTTGTGCCCGTCCTGGAGGCCCAGGAACTCTTCCCCGGAGACCGCCGCCGCCAGCCGGTCCTCGGTCACCATCGCCTCGATGTTGCCCTGCACGAGCACCTCGAGTTCGGGGGTCTCCCCGACCGACTCCACGAGCCGGGCCAGGTCGGCGCCCGGGAGTTCGGGGGATGCCGTGCACCGCAGGAAGAGCCCCGCCAGTTCCGCGACGGTGCGGTGGTTCCAGACGTTCAGCCCGGCGGCGCCATAAAGCCTCATGCGGGGTTCGGCCCGCCGCACCGCGTCCGCCGCGCCCATACCGCTCACCATCACCCCGCGGACGCCCGCCTCATAGAGCGACGGGAGGAGGGGAGTCGCAGCGTCGAGGAAGTTACGCCGGGTGATCGACGGCCATTTCCAGACAGGGTCCGCACCCCCCTCCCGGCAGACGGCGGCGGCCTCTTCCAGGATACCGGGGGTAGAAGACTCCAGGTAGACGGTCCGGGCCCCACCCCGGCCGGCGGCCTCCGCACCCTCGAGGGTATCGGTGTAGACCGAGACCGACGGGAGCCGGGGTTCCCGGTGAGAACCTGCCGGGCGCTCCATCCCGGCAATCGCCGCATCGACCCGTTCGCGGGCCGCACGCACCGCATCCAGCCCCGGACGCCGTGCGGCGAGCACGGCCTCCTCGACTTTCTCTAAGAATGCTCGCCGGACCCGGTTCAACTCCCCGAGCGGCGCAAAGAGCCCGCCCGGGTAGCGGAGGTCCATCTTCCGGACCGTAAACGGCGTTCCCCCGGTCTTTGCAAGCTGCTCAGCGATCTGGTCCCGGGCAAGCGGCCGGCTCCTTGCCGGCTCCATCCGGAGGTCCGGCCGGTAGCGCACCCGGAGCGGTTTCCCGCCGGGGACGGGAACCGTCGCCTCCAGGCAGGGCGTGCCGTCCTCCCAGGCGACCGTCACGTCGATGGGCAACTGAGGAAGGGGCTTTTCCATGACCCGCTTTGCTCGCTCCTCGAGGTCGGCGCTCTTCGTCAGGAAGACCCGGGCGCCCTCTCCCACGGGCGCGGGGACCGAAAGTCGCACCATACCGTTGCGGACGGCGGGGGTGCCGCGGACGACCGCTCCCACGCCCTCGTCGGGGTCCTGTGTGCAGAAAGCCAGCCCGTCGCCGGAGCGGGGCGCGACGTCGCCGACGAGGCGCACGGTCGCCTCCTGCCGCCGCGGGTCGTAGCCAATGGCCGTGCCGAGCAGGACGCCCCGGTTGCCGGGCCGGTCGCGGGCCATGATATCGGGAGCGCCGAGGAGGTAGCCCTCCGTGAACTCCCGGTTGAACGCGAGCGCAAGGTCCCGCATATCCTCCCGCGAGGGGGACCAGGCCTCCCCGGCGGCGATCGCGTCGAGGGCACGCCGGTAGATGCTCACCACGGTGGCGACGTACTCCGCCGAGCGCATCCTCCCCTCGATCTTGAGCGACGCCACCGGTGAACGCGCGAGGAGGTCGAGGCGTGGATATACACAGAGATCGCGTGTCGAAAGCAGGTAACGGTCCTCTCCGGGCACAACACGGAGGTCTTTTGGGCGCCCAAAATCGTCCTTCCCGGCGACCACGAGCAGGTAGGGTTTCCGGCACGGCTGGGCGCACATCCCGCGGTTCCCGCTCCGCCCCCCGATGACCGAGGAGAGGAGGCACTGGCCTGAGTAGCAATAGCAGAGCGCACCGTGGGCAAAAACCTCGATGCCGACTTGCCGTGCCTCCGCGTCCCCGGCGATCCCCTCGATCTCCGCGAGGGTGAGTTCCCGCGCCAGCACCACGCGGGAGAACCCCTCCCTTGCGGCCCGGGTCACACCTTCGCGGTTGTGAACCGTCATCTGGGTCGAGGCATGAAGGGGGAGGTCCGGGACCACCTCCCGGGCAAGCGACGCCACCCCGGCGTCCTGCACCAGGACGGCATCGACCCCGGTCTCGTAGAGCCGGAGGAGGTAACGCGCCGCGTCGGGGAGTTCGGTGTCCCGGACAAGGGTGTTGACGGTGACATAGACCCTGACTCCCCGGAGGTGTGCATAATCGACGGCGGAGCGGAGTTCCTCGTCGGAGAAGTTCGCCGCGTAATGCCGGGCCCCA
This sequence comes from Methanoculleus oceani, assembly GCF_023702065.1. Lineage (NCBI taxonomy): Archaea > Methanobacteriati > Methanobacteriota > Methanomicrobia > Methanomicrobiales > Methanomicrobiaceae > Methanoculleus > Methanoculleus oceani. The sequence continues at coordinate 63,768 of NZ_QFDM01000002.1, forward strand.
AACCGTCTCCCGGCTAGGTAGACGGCGTCGGCGCCGGCGGCGACTGCTGCGGCCAGGGCCTCCGGCGACCCGGCCGGCGCAAGCAGTTCCGGCGACCCGGATCCCTGGTGGTGTTCGTGCGGCATCTGCTTCGTACCGTTCGTCCCGCCGGCCTATATACTCCACCCAGGTGAAAGCGGGTATCTTTTTGGGAGAGAGAGTGATGTGAAGAGGAGGCCTGGAGTATGGATTGTGTGGGGATTATCGGCTACGGACATATGGGCAGCATGCTGGTGAACGGGTTTCTCGCATCCGGTGCACTCCGCGTCGATGAGGTCGTGGTTGCTTCTCGCAGCCGGGAGAGCCGGGACGCATGCGCCGGAGCATGGCCGGGAATCGGCATCGCCGCAACGAACAGGGAACTCGCACGGCGGTGCCGCACGATCATCCTCGCCGTCAGGCCACGGGAGATACGCGGCGTCCTTAACGAAATAGTCTCCGTAATGGACGGCGACGAGCAGATCGTCTCGCTTGCCGCCGGCATCAGCCTCGATGACCTTGAAGGATTGTTCCCGGGATCGGTCACCAGGGTCGTGCCCACGGTCACCTCCGCGGTCGGGCAGGGGACGACGCTGATCTGCCACGGGCGGCAGGTGGGCATGCACGATACCCTCCGGGTTGAAGGACTCTTCTCGTCCATCGGAGACGTGGTGCTTGTCGGGGAGGACGACCTCCCGGCGGCCACGATTCTTTCGAGCTGCGGGCCGGGGTTGTTTGCCGCCATCATCGATGAACTGGCGGGTGCGACGGCCCGTGCGAGCGGACTCCCGCCGGACCGGGCGCTTATGCTCGCAACGGAGACGGTCGCGGCCACGGCCGCCTACCTCCGGGAGACCGGCGAGGCGCCGGGAGACCTGATCGAACGGGTTGCAACCGGCGGCGGCGTCACGGAGGCCGGGGTGCAGAGGCTCCGGGAACGGCTGCCTGGAGTCTTCGACGAGGCAGTCGCCGCCATGCTGCAGCGCTACGGTGCGGTGGGGAAGTGACGGCGGGCCGTGGCCGCTCCTGATCTCCGAAAGATTGCAGGCAGACCTTTAAGTGATAGGGCAGGTATACATCCGGTAAGTATGAAGATCGTCGTCTCGGTGGAGAGTGCCGGCGTTATCGGCGAGGTGGTGGAGTACAACCCGACATTCATCGAGGTCAGGCTCGACCGGATGGAGGGGGACCTGCTGGACCAGGTCCGTGCGATCCGGGAGAAGACCGTCATCCCCCTGATTGCCACGCTCAGGAGCAGAGAGGAGGGAGGCCGGTTTGTCGGCGACGCGGACCTCTGGGCCCGGATCGTCGGCCCGATAGCACGATACGTCGATATCGTGGACGTGGAGGCACGCTACCGCGACCACGCGCCGTTCATCAAGAGCCAGGGCGTCCAGATCCTCGCATCGCTGCACACGAACGAGATGCCCACCCCGCCGGAGCTCGGAAGGATCGAGGAGATGCTCAGGTCCTACGGCGATATCCCGAAGATCGTCGTGAAACCCCGGACCCGGGAAGACCTCTTCGAACTCATCCAGTTCACCCATCAGGCCCAGAAACCCATCTGCACGAGCATCATGGGCGCCGAGTTCCGCTACGCCCGTGCAATCCTGCCCCTCTTCGGGTCGGAGTTCACGTTCAGCCATGCCGGCACCCCGACGGCAGAAGGGCAGTACCATATACGGGAGATGCGGCAGATCTCGGATCTGTTGAAGTGAGGGGGGAGAAGGGGCGGCACGGCCTCTGTTAAGGCTTTGGAGGCCAGATGATTCTTAACGTCAGGATGTGCCGCGCTTCTACGCGTTGGGGTTCGGGCCGACTACGCACCTGTGGTGCGAGTGAGGAGGCCGGAGGCCGGGTGAGGTGGGGTCACAGGTAGAACCTTACGGGATAGAGACAGGGGAGGGGGGCATGCCCCCCTCCCCGTCAGCCCCTTCCCCATGGCGATACCCCCACGGCCCACTGCACCGAGCTTAACTCGATATCCGTCGGTTTTGCAATCCTGATCACTATAAATCAGCGACGTCTAGCAGGGAACGCAAACTCCGCCTCCCATCCCTATTTCTTCAGGAACCGGCCCCATCGGCACGTCGCGCCCACTTCCAATACTTCCCCTGCTCGAGCATCGCATCGAGAATAACCAGCGCGAGCATGCACTCCGCGACCGGTACAACCCGCGGTGCGATGCAGGGGTCGTGCCGTCCTTCGACCGATATCTCCCGCTCTTCCCCGGCGATATCGACGGTCTGCTGCACCCGGCGGATCGAGGGCGTCGGCTTGACGGCTATCCGGACGACGATCTCCTGCCCGGTGCTGATCCCGCCGAGGACGCCGCCCGCATGGTTGCTTGTAAACCCATCTGCCGTGATCGGGTCGTTCATCTCGCTTCCGAAGAGCCGGGCGGCGGCGAACCCCTCGCCAAGCTCGACGCCCTTCACCGCACCGATGCCCATCATCGCCCCGGCGATAGCCGCGTCGAGCTTCCCGAATACCGGGTCGCCGAGACCCGCCGGGCACCCGGCGGCCGTCACCTCGACGACCCCGCCCACGGAGTCGCCCGCGTTGCGAGCGGCGCAGATCTCCTCCTCCATCGCTCCCGGATCCGTCGCGGCGTGCACCTCGACGACCCTCCCGCGGATCGCGATGCCGCAGGGTGCAAGGCAGCGCACCGCCACCGCTCCGGCCGCGACCCGGGCAAGGGTCTCCCGGCCGGAACTCCTCCCGCCGCCGCGGTGATCGCGCAGGCCGTACTTCGCCTGCCAGGTGTAGTCCGCGTGCCCCGGCCGGAAGACGTCCCGGAGCGCGTCATAGTCCCCCGATTGGACGTCCCGGTTCCTGACGACGAGCGCGATCGGGGCGCCGGTCGTCCTGCCTTCAAACGTCCCCGAGAGGATCTCCACCCGGTCGGACTCCTGTCGTGCCGACTCAAGCGGGCTCTTCCCCGGCCGCCTCCTATCAAGGTAGGGCTGAATATCCGCCTCCGTGAGGGGGATATTGGGCGGGCAGCCGTCGACGACCACGCCCACCGCCTTCCCGTGACTCTCGCCGAACGTCGTGCACCTGAAGTTTCTCCCGAACGTATTCATGCCAGCATCTCCCGAACCAGCGCGGGCGGGACCGCTATCCCGGTTATCAGCCGGAACTGCTCCGCCGCCTGGTGGACGAACATCTCCGTGCCGGGTATCGTCTCGCACCCGGCCTCTCTCGCGGCCCTGATGAGGGGCGTCTCCGGCGGCGTGTAGACGAGGTCGAATACGGTCGTCTTCCGCTCGAGGTCGCATGGGGCGAGCAGGCTCCGGGTGTCGGGCTCCATCCCGACCGGGGTTGCGTGTACCACTACATCGGCGTCGGCCCCCTTGAACTCTTCCAGTCCTCCCCACCGGCATCCGAACCGCTCTGCAAGCCTCTGCGCCGCATCCGGCTTCCTGGAGAGCACCGTCACGTCCATATCGAGCGATACGAGGGCGTAGACCGCCGCAGCCGCCGCACCCCCGGCGCCGAGGACCACCGCCCGGGCGCCCTGCCGGTGGACGAGCGGGGCCCGGACCCCCAGCCAGTCGGTGTTATGGCCGTACATCCTTCCGCCGCACCGGACGACGGTGTTTGTCGCCCCGATCGCTGCAGCGTGGTCGTCCACTTCGTCGAGGTGGCGTATCACGTCGGCCTTGAACGGGATGGTGACCGAGAGCCCTTTTAAGGGGAGGAGGGTCGCGAGGCGGACGATCGTCTCCGCATCCGGCCACTCGAAGCGGGTGTAATGGTAGTGCAGCCCAAAGTGCGCAAACAGCCGGTTGTAGAGGAGCGGGCTCTTGCTATGGGCACACGGGTTGCCGGCGATGCCGCATACCAGAAGACCGGGATCGCGCTCGACCATCTCACGAACGGTCTCGAGCCCGAACTTCCCGAGGAGATCGTCGCGTTCGCGCCGGTCGCCGGGAGAGATACCCGTCTCTCCGTCGATCTGCCGGAGGATCGCGTCCGCAACCTCGCGGGGCGTGCGGGTGCCGGTATCGATGCAGGCATCGGCCGCGCCCAGGTAGGCCTCCTTCCTCCGGGCAAGGAGTGTGCGCACCTCCTCTGCGGGGGGCAGACCGGTCAGCCCAGGACGGTCGCTCCCGGAGATCCGCTCGTGGATGAGATCGGGCGCGGCCGAGAGGAGAAAGACCGTGCCGTGCCACCGGAGGTCCGCGACGTTTGCCGGGTCGCAAACGACCCCGCCGCCGGTACCGATCACGCCCTCAGCCGTCCGGAGCGACGCGACCGCCTCCCGTTCGAGGGCCCGGAAGTGCGCCTCCCCGTGCTGGCCGAAGATCTCCGGGATCGGCATCCCCGCCCGGCGTTCGACCAGCGCATCGGTATCATGAAACGGCACCTGCAGCCGTTTTGCGAGGATGCGCCCGACCGAGGTTTTCCCGGTCCCCCTAAAGCCGATAAGGACGACCTTCACAGCAGTCCCTCCCTGTAGAGCGCCTCCCAGAACCCGGGGAAAGACTTCTCCACACACCCGGGTTCAAGAATCGCCATGCCCCCGACCGCGAGCCCGAGGACGGCAAACGCCATCGCCGTCCGGTGGTCGTCGTGCGGGTCGACGGCAACGCCGTGGAGGGGAGCGGGCGCGATCGTGAGGGAATCGTCCCTGACCTCGACACCCGCACCCATCCTCCGGAGGGTCTCCGCCGTCACCCCGACGCGGTCGCTCTCCTTGTACTGCAGGTGCGCCGTGCCGGTGATCGTCGTCGGCGACCCTGCCGTCGCCGCCACCGCCGCGAGCGTCTGGACGGTATCGGGGGACGAGGACATATCGATCTCGATACCCCCGAGGTCGCCCGTCCGCTCCACCGTCACCGCATCTGCGCCAGGGGTCACCCGGCATCCCATCGCCTCGAGGGCTTCGAGGAACCGCCGGTCGCCCTGGACCGACGCCGGGTTCAAGCCGGTGACCGTGACCTTCCCGCCACAGACGGCCGCGACCGCGAAGAGGTATGACGCCGAGGAGTAATCGCCCTCGACCCGGTAGCCCCTCCCCCGGTAGGGTACGCCGCTCTTCACCCGGAACCAGTCGTAGCCGCGTCTCTCGACCCGGGCGCCGAACCCGAGCATCACGTCCGCGGTCACGTCGAGGTAGGACCGGGAGGCGGGGGTCGCCGGGAGCGCGAGTTCCACGTCCTCGTCCGCGTACGGCGCCGCCATCAGGATGGACGATATGAACTGGCTGCTGATGCTCCCGTCGATCTGCGTCCTCCCTCCCCGGAGCCTGCCGGAGACCCGGATGGGCGGGTAGCCGGGCCGGCCGGTGAACGCGACGTCGCCGCCGAGGGCCCGGAGGGCATCGGCAAGGGGGCCGACCGGCCGCTCGAGCATCCTCTGACTCCCCGTCAGCACCACCGGGTGCCGGGCGAGGAGCGCCGCCGAGGTGAGGAGCCGCAGCGTCGTCCCGGAGTTCCCGCAGTCGATGGCGACCTCTCCCGGTGTGGGGAAGGTGCCGCCGCACCCGGCGACGGCGATCTCCTCCGGCAGCCACTCAACCGGCACCCCGAGGCTCTCGAGCCCCCGGGCGGTCAGTTCCGTATCGGCCGCCCGGAGCGGCCCCGCGATGCGCGATCTTCCCGAGGCGAGCGCTCCTGCGATCAGCGCCCGGTGGGTGTAACTCTTGGAGGGCGGAGCCGGAAACGTCGCGTCGACCGGGCCGATCCGGGATACCCTGACGATCATATCCCCGGCACCTCCATGCGGGCGTAGCACCCGAGTTCCCTGACGGCGGTCATGGTTTTGAGTTCCTCCTTCGCTTCCCGCCACCCATCGGAGATCACCATGTCGATGAAGAACAGGTACTTCCCGATACCCCGGCGGGACGGCCGCGACTCGATCCGGGTCAGGTTGATCCCGCGCCGGGCGAAGACCGCGAGGATATCGGCAAGGAGCCCTATCCGGTCGATCTGAGGGTCCACGAGGAGGCTGCACTTCGTGCATCCTGCGATTCCGCGGGGGGCGGCGGATATCTCGACGAACCGGGTGGTGTTATCCCCGCTGTTCTGAACGTCCCGGACGGCAACCGGGAGACCATAGATCCGCGCCGCTGTCTCCGAGACGACTGCGCCGGCATGCTCGTCTCTCTGCATCGCCATCGCGCTCGCGGCGTTGCTGCTCGTGTGCACGACCTCCACCCCGAGGCTGTCGAGGAGGACGGAACACTGCTCGTGCGTCTGCGGGTGTGCGTAGATGACCGAGAGGCGTCCGGGCTCCCCCCGGGCCGCGAGGTGGTGCCGGATGGGCATGTAGGCCTCTCCGGTGATCGAGACGTCGAACTCCATGAGCCCCTGGAGCGTCTCCCCGACGCCGCCGGCCTCAGAGTTCTCGATCGGCACGAGCCCTTTCGCTGTGCCGGCTGCCACACGCTCGATGATGCTGCGGATGGTCGGCAGGAGCTCGATATCGGCTCCGTAGAGGTGAGCGGCGAGTTCGTGGCTGAACGTCCCGGCCGGCCCGAGTGTTGCGACGGTCATCGGTTCACCACGTGGTCGATGAGGTCGTCCGTCTCTTCAGTCGCGGCCGCGAGGTACGAGGCGTAGTGGCCGGCGTTCTCCGTAAAGAATGCCCGGAACCGCTCGTCGTCCCCGGACTCCACGATCTCCCGGAGCGTCCGGACCGCCTCCTCGAACGCCGCGAGCACCCCGGGGACCGCCGGGTTCATCTGCAGCATATCGCCGTAGAGCCCCGCGTCCTGGGCGAGGAGCCGTCCGACAAGTCCCATCTCGATACGGTAGACGGGGCTGGTGAAGAGAAGGGTCTCCGCGACGTCGGCACCGGTCCGGCGGATGGCCTCCGCTTTTGCAAGCGTCCCGAAGTGGGTGAGCCCCTGGATCACCGCCATCATCCGGTCGTGGTCCTCCGGTGTCGAGAGAGTGATCGCCGCCCCCTGGTCGCGGAAGACGGAGAGGAGACCATCGAGGGTCTCTTTGCCGCACCGGGCCGGGGTTGCGACGATTGTCTGGCCCCTGAGTGATGCGGCGCCCGGACCGAACATCGGGTGGAGCCCGATCACCTCCGCGCGAGAGGAGAGCATCGCCCGGACCGGTTCGACTTTGAGGGAGGTCAGGTCGCAGAAGACCTGCTCCTCCGCGAGCAGCGGGGCGACCTCCCGGATCACCCCGACGGTGGCGCGGATCGGCACCGAGACCATGACGAGGTCCGCCATCTCCGCGACGTCGGGGTTGGTGAGGGATGTCTTCGTCCCGGAGACGATCACCTCCCAGCCGGCTGTCTCGAAGACTCCGGCAAAGAACCGCCCCATCTGCCCCGTGCCGCCGATGATGCCTGCAAGCATTGCCGTCATTTCTCCAGGATCGTCTCTTTGACCGCGACGCCGAAGTGCCGCCCGCCCTCCTCAACGCTGCCGAGCACCTTATCGCCCACCGCGAGGACGGCGACCGATACGGGCGTGCCGTCCTCCCGGACGAGCCGGATCGTCTCGGCGTTCTGGAGGACCAGGCTCACCTTTGCGTCGCCGGCCTTTGCCTCGACGAGGAGGAGCGGGCGGCGCTCGATCTTCACCCTGCCGACGACCGCCTCGTGCGTCGGGCCCGTGTGCTCCGCGACGAGCACCTTATCGCCAACCGCAAGGTCGGAGAGGTATGCGGTCTTTCCGTCGGGGAGGAGGATGTAGGCGTGCACCGCCCCGGCGTTCACCCGGAACGGGCGCGGCGCCACGTAGGGGTTCTCCAGGGTCTCGGGGTGCACCAGCAGGAACGCCGAGGAGGTGTTGCCGACGAGCATCCCCTCCCCGTCGGCGAGGATGGAGCAGGTGTCCACGCAGACCCGGTCCCCCATGCCGACAGGGGCGATCCGGGTCACCTCGAACGGGACGAGGGGGACGGACGCGCCGGCGCCGGCGATTGCTTTCGCCACCCGCCGGATCTCTGCCGGGTCGTCGGTCGAAAGAAGGACGCCCGCCGCTCCGCGTTCGAGGACGGTCAGGGCGACCTTTGCCTCTTCGGCACTTCCGACCGCGGCGATGATCCGGTTCGACTGCGCGACGAGGTTCTCGAGCGGGATGACCGTCCAGTCCCGTGTCCGGACGATGACAGAGGCCGTGCGGGATAGCCGGAGCGCCTCCTCCTCGGTCGCTTTATCCGTAATCTCGATCTCGAAGACGTCCTTTCCCGGTATAAGGTCGCCGTTCTCCGCGACCGTCGTCACCCGCCCGAGTTCCCGTACGCGCTCCGCGTCGTCCGTCACCAGGGCGTCCGCACCGCTCTCGATCGCGGTTGTCGCGAGGTCTTTCCTCCACGGCCTGAGATCGACCCAGAACTGTTTCATCGCTCCTTCTCCAGTGCCTCGGCCGGGTCTGCTCCCTCGTGAACCACCCGGCAGATCGAACCTATGAACCGGGCGGGGTCATCGCGCTGGAAGGCGTTCCTGCCCATGCAGACGCCCGCCGCGCCCGCCCCGATGGCCTCCCGGATGGTCGCGAGCGTCTCGATGTCCCCTCCCTTCTCGCCGCCGGCGATCATCACCGGCACCGAGCAGGCAGCGGTGATCCGGGCAAACGTCTCCGGATCCCCGGTGTAGTTCGTCTTGATCAGGTCGGCCCCGAGTTCTTCGGCGACCCGGACGCAGTGCCCGATCGCCTGCGGCGAGGTGGGGTCGATCCCCTTGCCGCGGGGGTAGATCATGATCAGGAGCGGTATTCCCCAGCGGTTGCAGTCCCGTACCACCTCACCCGCCGACTCGATCATCCTCGATTCGTTGGGCGCGCCGAGGTTGATGTGGATCGAGACGGCATCGGCGCCGAGCGCGACCGCCTCCTCCACGGTGCAGACGAGCACCTTGTCGTTCGGGTCCGGGTTCAAGGAGGTGCTTGCGGAGAGGTGTACGATGAGGCCGATATCCCTTCCGCGCTTCCGGTGTCCTCCTTTCACCATGCCCTTGTGGAGCACGATGGCGTTCGCCCCGCCCTCGCTCACCGCGTTGACGGTCTCGGTCATGTTGCAGAGCCCCTCGATCTGGCCCATCGTAAACCCGTGATCCATGGGAATGATCACGGCGCGGCCGGTGTTCCGGTCCATTATCCGCTCCAGGCGGATCTCTTTTCCTATCATATTCATCACGTCCTCAAAATCTCCATCGCTTCCTCTGCAGACCGCCCTTCATGAATGATCAGCGCAGCGGCACGGATCAGGCGTTCGGGCGCCGAATGCTGGAAAGCGTTCCTCCCGATCGATATGCCGGCGGCACCCCCCTCCATCGAGCCCTCCACCAGGTCGAGGATCGCCCGGTCGTCGGTCTTCGAGCCTCCCGCGACCACGACCGGCACCGGGCAGCCCCCCGTCACCTCCCGAAACGAGTCCGCGTCCCCGGTGTAGACGGTCTTGACGATATCGGCGCCGAGCTCCGCCGCCACCCGTGCGGAGAGTTTGACGCTCTCGAGGTCGTGCTCGTCGCTGACCTTCCTGCCCCTCGGGTACATCATCGCGAGGAGCGGCATCCCCCAGTCCATGCACGCGACCGCGACCCTGCCCAGGTCCTCGAGCATCCTTGCCTCGGAGTCGGCCCCGACGTTGATGTGCACTGAGACGCCGTCGGCGCCCATCTTGAGGGCGTTCGTGACGGTGTTCACGAGCACCTTGTCGTTCGGATCCGGGCCGATGCTGGTGCTCGCTGAGAGATGCATGATCAGGCCGACATCCCGCCCGTGCCCCCTATGGCCGTGCAGCGCAAGCCCCACGTGGCCGATCACCGCGTTCGCTCCCCCCTCGGCGACGAGGTCGATGGTTCTACCCACGTCGACCAGCCCCGGGATGGGGCCGAGCGTCACCCCGTGGTCGAGCGGCACGATGATGGTCTTGCCGGTGTTCCGATCCATGATACGTTCCAGACGAATCTCTTTTCCTCTCATAACCATAGTCCTCCCGGATTTTGATGATACAGTCTTCCGGGAACGATTAAAACTGGATAAACCAGATAAAATAGCGATAGAACGCTGCCGCTCCGAAATTACGGATATCGGCGGTCAAAAACTGGCTATTCGCTCCTGCGCAAGTGGTGGTTACTCCGTTAACCGAGGTAAAAGCGGTCACCGGCGAAAAAACATTCACCACGCATTGGGTATACCGTTAAGCGTTCTTGTATAAAAATATGCCGGGTTTTCGCGCGAGAAATGAATCCGGGTCAGGGCCGGGCCCCGTGAAAAAAAGTATGGCGATTGCCTTATTTCCGGGCCTTCTTGAACGATATGACGTCGCCGACGGTCATGGTCACCCGTCCCGGCCCGCCTGCGGAGGTGCTGTCTTCGGCCGAGTCGATCAGCCTGATATTGAGTGCTTTCTCAAGTTTTCGCCGGACGTCGTCTTCGGGAATGAGGTCTCCCTTCTCGATCTTCTTGACCAGGATCTCACGTTCCTTGATCGCCTGTGCGAGGTTGAGCGTAGACCACTCCTTCTCTTCGCGGGCGGCCCGGATCCGGTCGGCATAATCGTCGACGATCTCCCCTTCCATCAGGTCAAAAACGTCCCGTGGCCTCCTGCGGGTCTGTGGGGCGGCAACTCCCGGTTTCTGCTGCGGGGCACCTCTTCTTCGCGGTTGCTGGACTTCTGTACCGTGTTTTGCGCATCGAACGCAGACGCAGAGTTCTGCGCCCTCGATCTGGATGGTTTTCGACGGTCCCACTATGGGAGCGCCGCATAGTTCGCACTGCATAAGTCTCGCAAACAATTTTATATTCATTTTAACCTATATAATTAATCGAGGAGACCCATGGGAGATATCGCTCGGCAGGCACCAGAGAAGGATACCGGTGAAGACATCTACCAGTATCTCCTGGAACGGATTACGAACCTCGAAAACCGAAACCTGGAGCTACGCGAACAATTTCGCCAGATGGAGTCCGAGAAACGATACGTTGAAACCCAGAAGATCCGCTACGAGCGCGAACTGCGAAAACTGAAGAGCGAGATCGAACAACTCCGAAGCCCTCCTCTCGTGATCGGGACAGTTACCGACGTTATCGATAACAGCCGGGTGATTGTGCGAAGCAGTGCAGGACCGCGATTTCTGGTCCGTACGTCCCAGTTAATCGACCCCGATCTCCTCAAGCCGGGGGTACGGTGTACGCTCAACCAGCAGTCTCTCGCGATCGTGGATGTGCTCCCCACAAGCTACGACGCGCAGATCTACGGCATGGAACTGGTCGAGTCACCGGACGAGACCTACGAGAGGATCGGCGGCCTTGAACCCCAGATCGAGGAGGTCCGGGAAGCAGTCGAGCTTCCCCTGACGAAACCGCAACTCTTCGAGAAGGTCGGCATCTCCCCCCCGAAGGGCGTGCTGCTCCACGGGCCGCCCGGCACGGGGAAGACGCTTCTCGCACGCGCGGTAGCCCACCAGACGAACGCGCACTTCCTCCGCGTGGTCGGCTCGGAGCTGGTGCAGAAGTACATCGGTGAGGGGGCCCGCCTGGTCCGGGAACTCTTCGACCTCGCGAAACAGAAGTCGCCGTCGATCATCTTCATTGACGAGATCGATGCGATCGGCGCGCACCGGAACGACTCGACGACGTCCGGGGACCGTGAAGTCCAGCGGACGCTGATGCAGCTCCTGGCGGAGATGGACGGCTTTGACAACCGCGGGGACGTCAAGATCATCGCGGCGACGAACCGGATCGATATCCTCGACCGTGCCCTCCTCCGTCCGGGCCGGTTCGACCGGATGATCGAGATCCCGCTCCCCGACCACCAGGGGAGGCTTGCCATCTTGAAGATCCACACCCTGCACATGAACCTCGGCGAGGACGTCAACCTCTCGGAGGTCTCCCGGCTCACCGAGGGGAAGAACGGCGCCGACCTCCGGGCGATATGCATGGAAGCAGGCATGTTCGCCATCAGGATGGAGCGCGATATGATCAACAGCGACGATTTCATGAAGGCGATCGACAAACTCTCGGTGGACTTCGACCGCCACCACTTCCACACCACCTTCGGCGAGATGTTCGCCTGAAGGGTGCTTTCTTTTTTGAATATCGATTTGTTGAACCGTATACAGAGCATCAACCCGTAGCCGGACGCTACTCCGTGAACGCCTCCCCCAGTGCCGAAAGACGCTCCGGGGTTAGATCGCTCGCGAGGAGGCCGAAGATCAGGCGATCGTAATATCCGCCCCTGGCATGCCAGTACTGCCTCTGGATACCCTCGAGGACAAAGCCGCATCTCTCCATCACCCGCCGCGATGCCGTATTGCCGGCGACGGTATCGCCGTTCAGCCGGTAACCGTCGAGCACGGTGAACGCGAAGTAGACCAGAAAGGTGCAGGCCAGGGTGCCGTAGCCTCTTTTCCAGTAGATATCGTCGAGCTGGTAGCCGATCAGAAACGATCCGGGGCTGAAATCGACCGGAAACAGTGCGCACTGCCCGACGAAGTCCTTGGTATCCTCCAGTCTTACCGTGAACACATGATGATCCGGCGTTCTCCCTTCCCAGAGCGCGGCCTGCACCTCCTCGATCAGGGGAAGAAAGTAGGATCGCGTGGCCTCATTCGTGTTCGGTCCGAAAAACAGCCACCTGCAGACCGACTCCTTCGAGAGCATCCGGGATATATCCGGAAGGTCGTGCTCGGTGCAGTAGGAGAACCTCAGACCGCCGCCGATCCAGCTCTGTTGCATGTAGCAATCTTCGATCTCCCTCTATAATAGTGGGAGGGCTTTCTGAAATGAGGAGGGGCCCCTACCCGGCCGGATACTCCTCCCTGGTGCACCAGACCTCGAGCATCGTATCGCCGGGTTCGATCCGGTCGGCATATGCCTCCGGCGTCGTACCTTCATCCATCCAGATGGTATCGACCATGTGGTCCCCCGAGATCCGGTAAAGGCAGCGGTATCTCCACGGGGACGCGGGCATCACGTCTCGCTCGTAGATCTGCCGGGCAAGGCCGGAAGAGCAGAAGATGCCCTCCCCGGGCTCGAAGAGGACCTCCTCGACATATCGCTGGATATACCACCGGAGTTCGGAAGCGAGTGCAAGCGCACTCCCGAGCGACGCCGTCCGGATGCGTATACCGTACTCCAGCCGATCCGGCTGGTAAAAACGAAGGGCTCCCCTGCTGGTATCGGATTTGAGCAGGGTGGCATAAAGGTCAACCCCCTCCGGCTGAATGAGGAGGACGTTCATCGCATATCTGGTGGGCCGGAGAGATCGATAAGGTTTCCTCTAAAATCCGGGGATGGAGGAATCCCCATCAGGTATACATGCGGCTGTCGGGCGCCGCCACCTCGCGCTTCACCTTTCGGATCGCCGCGAGGAAGTCTTCCCGGTCGACGGCATCTGCGTCCCGCCGGATCGCCATCATGCCGGCCTCGCGGCAGATCGCCTGCAGCTCCGCACCGGTGGTGTCTCCGGCGAGCTCCGCAAGCGAGGCAAGGTCCACGTTCCCGGAAACATTCATCTTCGCGGTGTGGATCTTTAAGATCTCGAGGCGCGCTCCGGCGTCGGGCAGCGGAACCTGGATGATCCGGTCGAACCGGCCGGGGCGCAGAAGGGCCGGATCCAGCATGTCGATCCGGTTCGTCGCCGCCATGATCCGGACGTTGCCGCGGTTCCCGAAACCATCCATCTCGGCGAGAAGCTGCATCAGCGTCCGCTGGACCTCGGCGCTGCCGGAGGTCCCGTCGTTGGTGCGCATACTCCCGATCGCGTCGATCTCGTCGATGAAGACGATCGCCGGAGCGCGTTCCCGGGCGAGGATGAAGAGTTCACGCACGAGCTGCGCGCCTTCCCCGATGTATTTGTGGACGAGTTCGCTCCCGGACATCCTGATGAACCGGGCCTGGGACTGGCGGGCAACCGCCTTTGCGATCAGGGTCTTTCCCGTGCCGGGCGGGCCGTAGAGGAGGATGCCTTTCGGGGGTTCCACGCCCACGCGCTCGTAGATCTCGGGTTTCGTGAGCGGGTACTCGACGGCTTCCCGGACCTCTTCGATCTCTTCCTTCAGACCGCCGACCTGCTCGAACGTCACGTTCGGCTGTTCGTCGAGCTCCATGATCCTGACCCTCGCGTCGAAGATGTTGCCGATCGTCTTGACGATGGAGAGCGTATTGTTCACCGCCACCTTCATCCCGGGCTTGAGGGTGCGGTGGAGCTTCTCGTTGACTGCGGTGACGTATTCCTGGTTGTTGCCCTGCTGCCGGAGATATACTTCGCCGTTCTCAAGCACATCGACCACAGCGGCAACAAACAGCGGCACCCTTTTTAGCTGACCGTTCTCCTTTCTGAGTTGCAGGAGCTCCTTTTCCAGCAACTCGTTCTTGAGTTTGTAATCCAGGATCTGCGCCTTCAGGTCCTGAATCTGGAGGGTGAGCATGTCGTGCTCGCTGCCAGGAGTGCTGCCAATGGTTTCGTCCATGTCACTCATATAGTTGGATCTCCAACCACATTATAATGTGGTGGCAGTGATCATGCAAGGCAGAAGTATATCCCGGGGTATTGCAGACGGGGAACTCCTCGTTTCGTCCGAACCCATATCGTTCCTCTCTGGCGTCGACCCGGAGACCGGCACCGTCGTCGAGCGCGGGCATCCGCTCGAGGGGCAATCCATCGCCGGACGCGTCCTCGCCTTTCCGTACGGGAAAGGGTCGACGGTCGGGTCATACGTGATCTACGCGCTGAAGCAGAACGACCTTGCCCCCGCGGCGATCATCAATACGGAGGCCGAACCGATCATCGCGGTTGGGGCGATCATCGCGGGGATTCCCATGGTCGACCGCCTCCCGCCGGAGTTCTCCGATCTCCCCCCCGGCACCCGGGTGACGGTGAACGGGGATACGGGCGAGGTATCATATAACGAGACCGCGTGATAGGGTGAGACCGCGGGGTGCCCCTGTGCAGACCTACTACGATATCCTGGGCGTCGCCCCCGACGCCACCCCTGAAGAGATCCGGACGGCTTACCGGACGCTTGCTAAACAGTGCCACCCGGATATCAACCCGGACCCGGACGCGAGCGAGCGGTTCATCGCCATCCAGCAGGCATACGAGACGCTGATCGACCCCGACAGGTGGGCGCGCTACGACCTCGCCCTCAGGACCGGTGCCGGTTCTGCGCCGCACGATCCGTTCCAGCGGTACAGTCCCGGCGGGCAGACGGCGTGGACGCCGGGATTCTCGTGGCAGGGACAGGTGCCCACGTCAGGAATCGGCAGGATCGGTGTTATACTCCTCCTGTTATTCGGAGGCATCCTGATCGTCCTCATGCTCGTGCTGTCGCTCCTCATCCGTGCTGTTACGGGCGGCAGGCGGCAGGACTCCTAGAACCCTTTTAGCGGAGGGGACACCTTCCGCCGACAACCTGCCCCGTGATCCGGAGAACAGGGAGGACCTGTGCCTGCGGCGGACAGGAGAAGCGAAACCTTATCAGGTGAAACCGCCTTCGTGCCGGATGATTCTCGTGAGGTGAACGTGATGCCTATGGAGAAAGTGAAACGATACCGGTGCAAATACTGCAATTACGTCTACTCCCCGATGCGGGGAGAGCCTCATCGCGGCGTTCCGGCGGGTACTGCGTTTGAAGACCTGCCCGAGGACTATGTGTGTCCTGTCTGCGGTGCGACCGGAAAAGGACAGATCGGGAAATGGGGATTCGAGCTCTGGGAACCGACCAAGTACGTCTGCAAGATCTGCGGCTACGTCTACGACAAAAACCGGGGCGAGCCGCTCCGCGGCTACCCGAAGGGGACCGCATTCGAAGACCTGCCGGAGGACTACGTATGCCCGGTCTGCGGGATGGACCCGCAGATTTCAAGTTTCCACGGCCCGGTCGGCAAGTCGCAGTTCGAACCCATCCTGGATATCTGACCGGAGAGCGGTGGTTCGACCCACCTCTCTTCCGGGATCATGCCCCGCAGCCTGCAGGGGGATCCGGGACTCCGGCACAATGCATGGTTTTTACGGCGGCACTCTTTTATGAATCCATAACACCCATTATAGTCTATACCCGCCTGTCTACACAAACCGGTCCTTTCAAATAGTGGCCGGCGCATCAATCGTAGAAAAACAGCGGTTGCCTCCTCCACGGGTAACCGTTTAGAGGGAGTGCAGCGTTGAAGAATCGTGGAGTAAACGAGCAGCGGCAGATGGTGTCGGATGGATTTCTTCGGTAATATTCTGGGTCAGGGGAAGAATGCAAACCCCTCGATAAAACAGGGGATGTCTCAGTTTGAGGCCGGGAACTACAGTGAAGCGGTGAAGAGTTTCGAGAAGGCGCTCAAGGTCGATCCTGAGAACGGCCCGGTCAGGCTACTTATGGGCCAGGCGCTCGCCTGTCTCGGCAAGGACGGCGAAGCCGCTGAGTGGCTGAGAAAGGCTCTCGAGTCGTCTCCCGGCGACGCCGAAACACTGCGGGCGCTGGGACACGTCCTCGCCCGGGCCGGCGTCTACGAAGAGGCGGCCGGATGTTTCGCGAGGGTCGTCGAAGGGAAACCCGCAGACACGAACGCCTCGTACTGGCAGGGAGAGATGCTCGAGAAGCTCGGCCGGTACGCCGACGCTGCGGCAGCCTACGCTCGAGCGCTGGCCGGAAATCCGGAGGACGTTGTCCTGCGGGAGAAGCACGGGAGGATGCTCGAGCGGACCGGCGACTACCGGGAAGCAGCGGCCTCTTTTGAGAAGATCCTCAGGGTGAACCCCGGCAGCACCGATGCTCTCGCACGCATCGGGACCGCTCTTTTGTACCGCGGGGATTACCCCGGGGCCGTCGAGACGTTCGCCCGGCTGCTTGAGTCGGAACCCCTCAACCTCGACGCGCTCTACGGCAAAGCCCGGGCGCTCGAGTACCTCGGCCGGTTCCAGGACGCTGCCGTCTGCTACCGGGATATCGCCGCCGTCGAGCCCAACATCCCCGCCTGGTATCACCGCGGTTCGCTGCTCCTCCGGGCAGGAAAGTATGCAGAGGCGATGGACTGCTTCGATAAGGTCGCTCTCGCCGACCCGGACCACATCCCGGTGCGCTACTCCATGGGGATGGTCTACGATACGCTCGGCCGCTACGACCGGGCGGTCAAGAGTTTCGACCAGATCCTGAAGCACGATCAGGGTCAGGTCCAGGTCTGGTACGCCCGCGGCATGGCGCTCTTCCGTCTCGGCCAGTACGCCGAGGCAGTCAGGTCGTTCGACCGCGTGCTCGAGAACCGGGCGATGACCGGGATGAAGTGGATCGGGAGCAGCACCGACCTTGCGCTCTTCGAGAGGGACGAGCAGGGCACTCCCCGGAAGCAGAAGCCGTTGAAGTTCGACGCGTTGAACGAGATCGTCTACAACTGCCGGGGGATTGCGCTGCTCCACCTCGGGCGGTATGCAGAGGCGCAGAAAGACTTCGAGAACGTTCTCGAGGTCGACCCCGGGAACGTCTCCATTCTGCAGCGGAGCTGTACCGCACTCCTCCACCTCGGCAGGTACGACGAGGCTAACCTCTGTCTGGATGCGATCCTCGAGAAAGAACCGCATAACACCGTCGCCCGCTCGATGAAAGCGGATCTCCTCATGAACCTCGGCAGGTACGGCGATGCGCTGGCGTCTTTCGACCGGATGCAGGACGCCGGCGGAGACGACCTCCATCTCCTGCACAGGAAGGGAACTGCCCTGCTCCACCTCTCGCGGTACGCGGAGGCGGCGGAGACGTTCGATGCCGTCCTCAAGATCAATCCCGGGGATACGGCGGCGGAGAAGAGCAGGGGAGACGCGCTCCTGCACCTCGGGCGGTATGAGGAGGCGCTCGCATGCTTCGACCGGGTACTCCCGGGAGACTCCGCCGACCGGGTCGCCCTGCTCGGCAGGAGCATGGCGCTTGAGCGCCTCGGGCGATACGAAGAGGCGCTCGAAGCCGTCGACCGGGTGACACGGGCAATTCCCGGGGACATCGGGACGCTTGCCCGGAAGGCCCGGATCCTCGAGGGGCTCGGGCGCTATGCTGCGGCGGCCGGGTGCTACGAAGCGCTCCTTGCAGCCGATCCGGATGCCGGCGGTTACCTGGTGAACCTCGGGTTCGTTCTTGCCACGCTCGGCCGGTATGAGGAGGCCGCCGGGCGCTTTAAGCAGGCCGTCGAGACCGATCCGGGCGACCTCGTTGCGTGGTTCAACCGGGGCCGGGCCCTGGAGAGGATGGGGCAGTACGCGGATGCAGCGGAGTGTTATGCGAAAGTGACCGAAGGGCGGCCGGGAGATACCGGCGCCTGCTTTGCACTCGCCGTTACGCTCGCACGGCTCGGCAGACACCAGAAAGCGATCGAGTGCTGCGACCGGGTGCTCGCCGCCGACGCCTCGAATGCCGCGGTTGCAAAGATCCGGGCGGATATGCTGGAAGCCATCGGCAGGCACGAAGAGGCGGGAGCAGCATACGAGCACTACCTGGGGATCTCCCCCGACGACCGTGATGCGAGAATGGCGTTCGGCATGGCACTCGAGAGGGACGGGAGGTTCGGCGACGCGATCAGGCAGTACGCGCTGGTGCTCGAAGGCGACGAGCGTGACGCCGAAGCATGGTACACCCTCGAGAGTGCCCTCGTTCACATGGGGCGGTATGAAGAGGCGCTCGAGTGTTCCGACAGTATCGTCAGGGCCGGCCCGGAGAACTGGGCTGCCTGGCAGCGGCGCGGGGAGATCTTCATGTGGCTCGGGCGCTATGCCGATGCGGTGGAATGCTTCGAGAAGGCGCTCAAGGCCGATCCAGCGGATGCCCTCACCCTGCGAAGACTCGGGGAGGCCCACGAGAAGGCCGGCAGGTACGAGGATGCCCTCGCCGCCTACACGCAGGTGCTGGACCGGGAACCGGCCAGCATCGAGACCCTCCATGCCCGCTCATCGGCCCTTATCCACCTCGGACGTTACGGGGAGGCGGTCAAGTCGATCGACAAGATCATCGTCCTCCAGGACGAGAACCCCGCCGCCCTCTTTATGCGGGGGACGGTGCTCGAGAAGGCGGGCAGGTACGACGACGCCCTGATGAGTTACGAAAAGGCGCTCTCGGTCGACCCGAAGAACGCGGCCGTCTGGAACGCTACCGGGGTGCTCACGGATGCACTGGGACGGCATGCCGACGCCGTCAGGGCGTTTGACAGGGCAATCGAACTGGGTGACGGGGACGTCCATGCCTGGCTTGCGAAGGGGCTCGCCCTCGATCACCTGGGCAAATCCGATCAGGCGACCGCCTGCTTCGATAAAGTCCTCTCGGCCGATCCCCACCATGCACGTGCATGGTACCTGAAAGGGAAAGCACTCGACCGGCAGGGCAGGTTTGCAGAAGCGGCGGAGTGTTTCAGGAAGGCGCTCGAGGGCGAGGGAGAACTATGAGGCAGGGGTACGTGCATGGCATCCTGCTGCTGATCGCGTGCGTCCTCGTCTTCTGTTCGGGCTGTACCGGGAACGTCGGCGAACAGGCGCGGGTGAAGCCCGGAGATAGGGTGTTGGTCCACTATACCGGCACCTTAGAGAACGGAACGGTCTTTGACAGTTCCCTCGGCGGCGAGCCGCTCGGGTTCACCGTCGGCAGCGGTGCAGTGGTCCCGGGGTTCGACGCTGGCGTCGTCGGGATGCAGGTGGGAGAGGAAAAGACACTCCATATTCCGGCCGACCAGGCCTACGGGCCGTATCGGGAGGATCTCGTCTTTGCCGTCGACCCGGCCGGCATCTTCGGCGCCGAGAACCTGACCGTCGGAGAACCGGTCGGGATAACCCTGCAAAACGGGCAGGTGCTGCCCGGGACGATCACCGGCATCTCGCCCGATGCTGTCACCATCGATGCGAACCATCGCCTCGCGGGCGAAGACCTCACGTTCACCGTCAGCCTCGTTGAGATCGTATAGGGATTACTCTTTTTTCTCCTCTCCGGCAGCCACCGGAGCGACCAGCACCTTGTCGACCCTGTGGCCGTCCATATCGAGAACCTCAAACCGGAGATCGTTCCAGACGAACCGGTCTCCGGTATTCGGCGCCCGCTCGAGATACATCATCACGAACCCGCCGAGCGTCTGGTAATACCCGCGACCCTCCCCGGGCAGGGTGCCCACGTCGAGGAGATCATGGAACTCGTCGACCGGGAGCATCCCGTCGAGGAGCCACGACCCGTCCGGACGACGGACCGCCGGACCCTCGGGCGGGTGCTCGGCCGACGGGATGCCGCCGACGATCGACTCCATGATGTCGTGGATGGTAACCAGACCCTGGATACTCCCGTACTCGTCGGTGACGAGGGCGATCCGCGCCCCGGAGGTTTTGAACTCGTCGAGAACCGAGAGTGCCGGGACGCTCTCGGGCACGAAGAAGGCGGGTTCGATTGCTTTCGACAGGTCGGGAGACTCGCCCGCGATCATCCGCGCCCAGAGGCTGCGGACCGAGACGACGCCGAGCAGGTTGTCCAGGCGGTCGCGGTAGACCGGAAAATAAACATGCCCGGAATCCACCATCTTTTGCCAGTTCTCTTCGGCGGGGTCCTCGACGTCCACGGCCACGATGTCGGGCCGCGGGGTCATCAGCACGCTGACCCGCCGGTCGGCGAGGCGGAAGACGCTCTCCACCATATCCTGTTCCGCCTCCTCAAAGACACCCGCCCGGGTGGCCTGCCCGATCAGGACCCTGACGTCCTCCTCCGTAACCTCGGGTTCTGACGGCTGCCGCACCCGAAGTACCGCGAGGACCCCCTCGGTCGAGGCACTCAGCAGCCGGACGAGCGGTGCGGCGACCAGCGAGAGGAGCCGTATCGGGCGCGAGACCAACGATGCAATCCGGTCGGCGTGAGTCATAGCCACCCGCTTCGGCACCAGCTCCCCGACGACGAGCGTTAAGTAGGTGATGGCGGCGACGACGGTTACGACCGCGAGCGGGCCGCTGTAAGGCGCGATCAAGGGAAATCCGGCGAATCCTTCTGCAAGAGGCCCCGCGAGCGTCGCCCCACCGAAAGCTCCTGCCAGGATCCCGACGAGGGTTATACCAATCTGGATGGTGGAGAGGAACTGCGTCGGGTCCGCGGCAAGTTCGAGGGCGGTCGCCGCCCCGGCGTCGCCTTCCGCTGCTCTCTTCTGCAGGCGTGTCATCCTTGCAGAGACGAGCGCGAACTCCGCCATCGAAAAGAAGCCGTTTACGAGTATCAGGAGGACGATGATCGCAATATCGGTGGCAGGCGGCATTGTAATGTTCTTGCCAGCAGGAGCCTTAAACCTGCGGGACACACCCGGCAGCCCTTCGGGCAACGGGCGAGCAGCGGCCGGGTGCAGGAGTCGCCGTCGGTCCGGTACACGGCGAATAGCCGGGAGGGGGCGGGCAGGATTGGTCGTGAGAAAATTTTATCAGTGTCGGGACCGGAGTCTCACCCGGTGACGTACGATGGTCGAGGTCGGCGAACAGGCTCAGGATTTCTTGATACCGGACCAGAACGGGAATGAAATCCGGTTATCGGACTTCCCGGGGAAGCGGGTAATCCTCTCGTTTCACCCGCTGGCCTGGACCAGCATCTGTGCCAGGCAGATGGAGGCGCTCGAGGCGAACCGGGAGGCATTCGACGCCCTTGGTGCCGTCGCCCTCGGGATCAGCGTGGACTCCGTCCCCTGCAAGCGGGCGTGGGCGGTGAGACTCGGTATTAACAGGACCCGGCTTCTTGCGGACTTCTGGCCGCACGGCGAAGTAGCGCAGATGTACGATGTCTTCGATAGCCAAAAGGGCTACTCCCGGCGGGCAAACATCGTCGTAGACGAGTTCCGGCACATCATATTCGTCGGTGAATACCCGGCGACCACGGTTCCCGATATGCAGGATGTTCTTGACGTCCTCCAGGCACAGGAGAAGAGCAGGCGGGCAGAGGAGCAGGTGCCGGAGATCTGAATCAGGTCGGGCCTTACCTCATCCCGTGACCCGGAGGAAACTGCCGATGAGCGTGATCAGCAGGATTGCCGGAACGCAGTAGCGGATGAGCGCCATATAGACCCTCTGCTGCCACCTGCACCCGCCGATCTCCGCGCAGATCCGGGTGCGGCCCATAAACCATCCGCCGACGAGGCTCACGATCAGCGCTGCGACGATGAGGCCGATCGTCCCGAACACGTAATCGGCGAGGTCGAGGAACGGAGTCCCGAAGACCGCGAGTTTCAGGGAGGTGTAACTCAGGGCGGACGGGAGCCCGAGGAGTATGACTGCGGCGAAGACGAGGAGCGTGGCACGCTTCCGGGGATAGCCGTACGAGTCCATCAGCGCCGCCACCGGGACCTCGAGCATGGAGACCGCCGAGGTGAGCGCTGCGGTAAAGAGCATCAGGAAGAAGAGCGCTCCGAGCAGCATGCCGTACCGGATCTCCATAAAGGCGGAGGGCAGGGTGATGAATGCAAGGTTCACCCCGGCTGCGGGGTCGAGACCCGCGGTGAAGACCAGCGGGAAGATTACGAGCCCTGCAAGGATTGCAATCACCATATCGGCGACGGCGATGATCGATGCATCCCGGAAGAGGTTTCCACTCTTGAGGTAACTCCCGAAGGTGAGCAGAATTCCCATGCCCACGGAGAGCGAGAAGAAAGCCTGCCCGAACGCCGCGATCCAGACGGCCGGGTCGGTCAGCCTCGAGTAATCCGGGGAGAGGTAGAACCCGACTCCCTCGAGCGCCCCGGGCTCTGTGAGCGAGAAGATTACGAGGAAGAGGAGGATCACGACGAGGACCGGGACGAGGTACCGGGAGACCTTCTCGATCCCCTCCCTGACGCCGGATCGCACCGTCATGAAGACGGTGATCCCCGAGAGGAGGAAGAAGACGAGCGGGAGGTAGGAGCCGGTGAACGCTCCGAAGTCCATGGGCCGGTTGAAGGCAAAGAAGACTGCATACGCGAGCACCCAGCTCGTGATCACGAGGTAGTAGCCGAGGATCAGGCTGACGATGGCGACGATGACGAGGCCTCCCGCGGCGAACCGTTGCCGTATGGACCGGAAGGCGGAGACGACCGACGTCCCCATGGAGCGTCCGATGGCGAGTTCCAGCACCATCAGGGGGAGGGCGAAGAGGAGGACGGAGATCAGGTACGGGACCAGGAACGCGCCGCCCCCGTTGGCGCCCACGACGTAGGGGAACCGCCATATGTTCCCGATCCCTATAGCCGAGCCGATGCTTGCAAGAATGAAGCCCAGCGTCGACGACCACTCTTCTCTTCCCATACCACTCACCCTGCGGGGCCTGTCTCCTCAGGGTAGGGAGGCGCTCTTTCTTTATATGTGTACCCGGCTAGATCGTCGAGCGGCCCCGGAGTCCGGCGACGGGTTTTGCCGTATCCGCCGACCAGTGCACTTTTGTACCGGGTGTCTCCATACGACTGCGATTGGAAGCGGCATGAGCATCACGTTCCGGATCTGCTCCTGCAGGGGGACGGGGGGTTGAACGGCCGATACCCGTTCCTCGTCTCGATCCCCCATGGCGGCACCTCCGTTCCGCCCGAGGTCCGCGGTCTCGTCAACCTCACGCACAAGGAGATCGTCTTCAACAGCGATCCCCATACCCGCCTCCTCTACGGGTTCGACGACGCGGTGGAAGCGCTGGTCGATTTCGACGTCTCAAGGGTCTTCGTCGACACCAACCGGGCACCCTATGATTACCCGCCACGATCCCAGGACGGAGTGGTCAAGGTCATCACGCAGGACGGGACGCCGGTGTTCCGGAAGGGCCGGACGCCCGGCAGGGAACTGATAGGGGCCCTTCTGCAGAACTATTACCACCCGTTCCACGGGCGGCTGACCGGAGCCCTCGACACCCTCCCTATCGAGATCGCCTTCGACTGCCACAGCATGCTGCCCAGGTCCCCGCCGGTCAGGATGGACGCCGGACGGCCTCGCCCGCTCTTCTGCCTGAGCAACCGGGGAGACCGGAACGGGAAGCCCAAAACGGCAGGCGGTCTCGTGACCTGTCCCCCGGAGTGGCTCCGGGCGCTCGCCCGGTCGTTCCAGGCGGAGTTCGAGGGTGAGGGGCGGGTTGCGATGAACGATCCCTTCCGGGGCGGGTTCATCTCGGTGGCGCACTACCGGCGTAGAAGGATCCCCTGGGTCCAGGTCGAGATCAACCGCGGCTTCTACGAGACCCCGGATCGCGAGGTCGACGAAGCACGGCTCGCCGGACTCCGGGGGAGGATCTTCTCCGCCGTCGCCGGGTTCTGGGACGAGGTCTCGGGCTGAGGACTCTGCTCAATCGGACCGCATTCCGCCGGATTTTCGGAGCCGAAGAGACTATGCCGACTGAGCGCCCACTTATATAGTGATGGATCGCCTGAACCTGATCCTGCAGCGTTACTTCGGACATTCGGCGTTTAACCCCTACCAGCGGGAGATCATCGAGGACCTCCTTGCCGGGCGCGACGTCCTCGCGGTGCTTGCGACCGGAGGCGGCAAGTCGCTCTGCTACCAGGTCCCCGGGCTCATGGGCGACGGCGTCACGCTGGTAATATCGCCCCTCATCGCCCTGATGAAGGATCAGGTCGACGACCTGCAGGCCCGGGGGATCGGGGCGGAAGCGCTGAACTCCTCGGGCTCCTACGCAACGACACGCCGGATCCTCTCGGAACTCGAAGAGGGGCTGGTCCAGATCCTCTACGTCTCGCCGGAGAAGGCGGTCGACGACGACTTCCTCGACCTTATGGCGTCCCTTCCGGTCACGCTGATCGCGGTCGACGAGGCGCACTGCATATCTATGTGGGGACACCAGTTCCGCCCGGAGTACCGGTCGCTGCGGCTTCTCAAGGAGCGGTTTCCCGGGGTGCCGATGGTTGCCCTGACGGCGACCGCGACGCCGGATGTCCGCGATGACATAGCACGGCAGCTCGATCTCGCGGACCCGTCGGTCTACGTCGGGAGTTTCAACCGGGATAACCTCCGCTACACCGTCGTCCCGAAGGAAGAGGGCGCATACGAACGACTCCGTGCCTACCTGCGGGGCCACAGGAAGGATTCCGGGATCGTCTATGTGGGAACGAGAGAGGGGGCCGAGACGCTTGCGGCACGGCTGCGGGCCGGCGGAGTTTCGGCGCTCCCCTATCATGCCGGGATGACGGCGGCCGCCCGGGCAGAGACACAGGACCGGTTCATAAGCGGGAAGGTTCCGGTCGTCTGTGCGACGAGCGCGTTCGGCATGGGGATCGATAAGCCGGATGTGCGGTTCGTCGTCCACTACGATATGCCAAAGACCCTCGAGGCCTACTACCAGGAGAGCGGCCGGGCGGGGAGGGACGGCGGCGAGAGCGACTGCATCCTCTTCTATAACGACGACACTGCAAGACGCCTCCGGTCCTTCATCGACCGCGACCTCCCGTCCGAGTTCCAGCGCGAAGTCGCACGCTCGAAACTGCAGAGCATGGCGGACTACTGCACCACGACGGAGTGCCGGAGGGAGCGGCTCCTCGAGTACTTCGGGGAGTGTTTCAAGGCTCCCTGCGGCGGATGCGATGCCTGCGCCCCGTCCGGCATCCCGGCCGCCGGCCGGGAGGAGAGCCGGACCGGGACGGCCCGTCCCCGGTCCGGGCGCCGGAAGCGCGGCGCCGCACGCTCAGCATCCGGCTGAGCGGGTGGGTACCGGTGTCCCCCTTCCCGGGGAAACACCTATTACGGAGACGGGAAAAGACTTGCCCGGGAGTTGTCATGGCAAAGAAATTAACCCGTTCGACGTCCGACCGGTGGGTTGCCGGGATATGCGGCGGCATCGGAGAGTACCTCGAGATCGACCCGAACGTCATCCGGGCCATCTGGGTCATCGTTACCGTGCTCACGGGGTTCCTGCCCGGGATCATCATCTATATCCTGCTCTGGCTCATCCTGCCGGAGCAGGGGCAGGCGCGCCCGGTTGGAACGTTTGGCGAAGCGTAATGGAGGTTGGGGTGCGGTCGGGAGACTGCATCCGGTTCTTTTCGCGGATGGTGACCGGCTGTGCGGGCTCCTCTTGCGCAGGATTACTTAGTTCTCCATTGATTGCTCGCCCGTACGCGGCTTTCCATTGGACATCGCCACGCACTGCCCCCGCCCCTCTGGGGCGGGGAACGACTGCCGGGAGCGTAGCGGACGGCGGGAATTTGAGCACCGTCAGGTGCGGAGGAGGAGGCCGGAGGCCGGGCGAGGTGGGGCTTGACGAAAAGTGCAGCTCTTTGCGAACCAGAGACAGGAGAGGGGGGCATGCCCCCCTCCCCGTCAGCCCCTCCCCCAATGGCGATACTCCCACGGTCCACTGTACCGAGCTTTTTCATCGTTTTGACCGTTCAATCTGCCAGAGGAAATTGCGGAGGGCGTCACTTACCTCGTCGCAGCCCCTCCGGGGCCCATACTACTGCAACCTGGATCGCCGGATCTCTCACCGCCGGCCCCCGACCGTCCCCCCTTCCTGCAGCTTCTTTATCATATCCCTGAGCGCAATCGCCCGCTCGAACTCCAGGCGTTCCGCCGCCTCCCGCATATCGGCCTCGAGCTCGATGATCAGGTTCGGGACTTCGGACTTCGGGACGTGTTTGATATCAGTGATATCGACCTCTCTCTCCCGGATCGGCTTTTTGATCGTCTGCGGCGTGATGCCGTGCCGGGCGTTGTAGTCGAGCTGCATCGTGCGCCGCCGCCCGGTCTCGGCCATCGCCTTCTTGATCGAGTCGGTCATGGTGTCCGCGTAGAGCACCACCTTCGCGTTCACGTTCCGGGCGGCCCGCCCGATGGTCTGGACCAGGCTTCTCGCGTCGCGGAGGAACCCCTCCTTGTCGGCATCCAGGATCCCGACGAACCCGACCTCCGGGATGTCGAGCCCCTCCCGCAGGAGGTTGATCCCCACGAGCACGTCGTACTTCCCGAGACGGAGCTGCCGGATGATCTCGGTCCGCTCGATGGTATTGATCTCGGAGTGGAGGTAACAGGTCTTGATCCCCTGGTCGGCCAGGTACTCCGAGAGTTCCTCGGCGAGCCGTTTTGTAAGGGTCGTCAGCAGTATGCGGTCGCCGCGGTCGATGGTGGCGCGGATCTCGGCGATCACATCCGGGATCTGCCCCTCGATCGGCCGGACCTCGACCGCCGGGTCCACGAGCCCCGTCGGCCGGATGATCTGCTCCGCGACGCTCGAGCGCTTCAGTTCGTAGTCACCCGGGGTCGCCGAGACGAAGATGACGTTTCGCATGTAGCCCGAGAACTCGTCGAACTTCAGCGGCCGGTTGTCGAACGCCGACGGGAGCCGGAACCCATAGTCCACGAGGGACTTCTTCCGCGAGTAGTCGCCGTTGTACATGCCGCGGACCTGGGGAAGGGTCTGGTGGCTCTCGTCGATCACCATCAGGAAATCCTCCGGGAAGTAGTCCAGCAGGCAGTAGGGCTGCTCCCCGGGTTTCCGCCCGTCGAAGTGGCGGGAGTAGTTCTCGATCCCCTTGCAGGTCCCGGTTTCGCGGATCATATCGAGGTCGTAGAGCGTCCTCTGGCGCAGGCGGTGCGCTTCGAGCATACCGAGGTTCGGGAGCCACTCCTCGAGTTCCTGCTCGATGGAGACGATCGCCCGCTCCTTCTCCTCCTCCGGGGCGACGAAGTGCCGGGCCGGGTAGACGAAGAAGTAGTCCATCGCTTCAAGCCGCTCCCCCGAGGTCTTGTCGATCTCGCTGATCCGGTCTACCTCGTCCCCGAAGAGTTCGATACGGATGATGTTGTTGAAGTAGCCGGGGACGAGGTCGATGGTGTCGCCCTTCACCCGGAACCGGCCGGGTGCGAGTTCCATATCGTTTCGCTCGAACTGGATATCGACGAGTCTCCGAATAATATCGTCCCGTCGCATCCGGTCCCGGACCTTCACCTCGAACCCCATCCCCCGGAAATTCGCGGGGTTCCCGAGGCCGTAGATGCAGGAGACCGAGGCGACGACGACGGTGTCGGGGCGCGAAAGGATCGATGCGGTGGCCGCAAGCCGCATCTGCTCGATCTTGGGATTGATCTGGGCGTCCTTCTCGATGTAGAGGTCGCGTTTCGGGATGTAGGACTCGGGCTGGTAGTAGTCGTAGTAGGAGACGAAGTACTCCACCCGGTTCTCGGGGAAGAACGATTTGAACTCGTTGTAGAGCTGGGCGGCAAGCGTCTTGTTGTGGGCGATGACGAGGGTGGGCTTCCGGACCTCCTCGACGACGTTTGCTATCGTGAACGTCTTGCCCGAGCCCGTGACCCCGAGGAGGGTCTGGAAACGCTCGCCGCGGCTGAGTCCGCCGGTGAGTTTTCGGATGGCGTCGGGCTGCGAGCCCGTAGGCACAAAATCCGCCTTAAGTTGGAACTCCGTCATGGTGTCACCGTCTTCTTCCTGAGCGTTCTGTGATACGTGATCGCGAACCGGTGCGCTTCGTCGCGGATCTCCTGGAGGAAGAGCGACGCCTTCTCGTGCCTCTCAAGCGGCAGGGGGTGGGAGAAGCCCGGCACGAAGACCTCCTCCTCGCGCTTGGCGATGGATGCGATCGGGACCGTGATCCCGAGTTCTCTGAGCACCGCCACGGCCGCGGCGAGCTGCCCTTTCCCGCCGTCGATGAGGATCAGGTCGGGGAGTTCGCCGCCCTCCTTTTTCAGCCGCGAGTAGCGGCGCCTGACCACCTCGGCGATGGCCGCGAAGTCGTCGACGCCCTCGACCGTCCGTATCCGGAACCGGCGGTAGTTCCGCCTGTCGGGTTTTCCCCAGAGGAACCGGACCATCGATCCCACCATCGCCGTCCCGGAGAGGTGGGAGATATCGAAGCACTCGATCGTGACCGGGAGGTCCGGGAGGTGCAGGCGGCGTTTCAGCTCGTCGAGCTTGATCCGGTCGCCGAAGAACGCGATCTCCACGTTCTTCCTGACAAGGTCGAGCAGGTTCTTCTTCTCCCCCCGCTGCGGCACGACCGTACGGACCCTGCCGCCCCGGAGATGGGAGAGGTAGCCGGGAAGCGCGTCGTCCACGGGTGCGGGCAGGATCACCTCTTCCGGGGGTTCGTTCTCTGCATAGTAGCGGGCGAGGAACTCCTCGAGGAACCCCTCCGTCTCGTCGAATGTGTACTCGCGCTTCCCGGCAAGCGTTCCCCGGTCGACGTTGAAGAGCATCAGAAAGACGGTTCCCTCGCTCACGATATAGTTGACGATATCCTCGTTGTAGGTCTTCTGCCGGTCCACGTGCTGGCGCTCGCGCAGCCCCTCGAGGGCCGCGACCTGGTCGCGGAGTTCCATCGCTCTCTCGTACTCCTGCCGCTCTGCAGAGGCCGCCATCTCCTCACGGAGCGTCCGGATGAGACCGGCGATATCCCCTTTCAGGACCGCCTCGGCCCTCCTGACCCGTTCCCGGTATTCGTCCTCGATTATCCTCCCGGTGCAGGGGGCGCTGCACGAGCCGATGTGCGCACGGAGGCACGGACGCCGGGGGAGGCGCCTGCAGGACCGGAGGCCGAAGAGGGATTTTAAAAGACGGAGGAGGTCTTCGCGCTCCCGGCCGGAGACGAACGGCCCGTAATACCGGCCGTTCCCGTCGGGTTGGCGGGCAGTGTGGATCCGGGGGTAGGGCTCGTCGGTGACGTGGATGTAGGCGTACCTCTTCGAGTCCTTTAAGTCGATGTTGTACTTCGGCTGGTGCTTCTTGATCAGGGTGTTCTCGAGGATGAACGCCTCGACCTCGGTGTCGGTGACGATGAAGTCGAGCCCGGCGATCGCGGCGACGAGGTTTTCGGTCTTCCGGTCGAGGTCGTGCCGGGAGAAGTAACTCGATACGCGTCGTTTGAGGTTCTTTGCCTTTCCTACGTAGATGATGGTGCCCGTATCATCGGAGAAGAGGTAGCACCCGGGTTCGGTCGGCAGGTTGGCGGGGTCGATCATGGCTTGTTAAGGATCTCCTTCAAGAACGCTCCGGTATAACTCTCCTTCACCGCCGCCACCTCTTCGGGGGTTCCCGCCGCGATGATCTCACCGCCGGCGTCCCCACCTTCGGGGCCGAGGTCGATGACGTAGTCGGCCGACTTGATCACGTCCAGGTTATGTTCGATCACCGCCATCGTGTTCCCCCGGGCCACCAGGTCGTCGAGGACCGCGATCAGGTTCTTCACGTCGTGGAAGTGGAGCCCGGTCGTCGGTTCGTCGAGGAGGTAAATCGTCTTTCCCGTTGCCCGCTTCGAGAGTTCGCGGGTCAGTTTTATCCGCTGTGCCTCGCCGCCCGAGAGGGTGGTGGAGCTCTGCCCGAGCTTGATGTAACCGAGGCCCACGCGGCAGAGGGTGTCGAGCCTGCTCCTGATCGAGGGGACGTTCTCGAAGAGGCCCATCGCCTCCTCGACGCTCATGTCGAGGACGTCGGCGATGGATTTGCCCCGGTACTTCACCTCGAGGGTCTCGCGGTTGTAGCGTGCCCCCTTGCACTCCTCGCACTCGACGTAGACATCGGGGAGGAAGTTCATCTCGATCTTGATGAGCCCTTCGCCCTGGCAGGCCTCGCACCGACCGCCTTTGACGTTGAACGAGAACCGGCCGGGCTTGTAGCCCCGGACCTTCGCCTCCTTCGTTTCGGCAAAGACCTTCCGGATCTCGTCGAATACCTTGGTGTAGGTCGCCGGGTTCGAGCGCGGCGTCCGCCCGATGGGGCTCTGGTCGATGACGATCACCTTGTCAAGCTCGTCGTCGAAGACGAGGCTGTCGTATTTCCCCGGGCACTCCCGTGAGTCGTGGAGTTTCTGCATCAGCGCCCGGTAGAGCGTCTCGTAGATGAGCGTTGACTTCCCCGACCCCGAGACCCCGGTGACGACCGTCAGGACGCCGAGGGGGATATTCACGTCGATGCCCTTGAGGTTGTTCTCCCGGCAACCGGAGAGCCGGATGAACCGGTCGCTCATCCGACGGGATGCAGGCACGTCGATCCTGAGGTCGCCCGAGAGGTAACGGCCCGTGAGCGAGGCAGGGGTCGCCGCGATGACGTCGGGCGGCCCTTCCGCGACGATCTCGCCGCCGTGGAGCCCCGCCCCCGGTCCCATGTCAACGACCCAGTCGGCGCTCCGGATGGTCTCTTCGTCGTGCTCCACCACGACGAGGGTGTTCCCGAGGTCGCGGAGGTGCTGCAGGGTCTCGAGGAGTTTTCTGTTGTCCCGCTGGTGCAGCCCGATGGAGGGCTCGTCGAGCACGTAGAGCACCCCGGTGAGGTTCGATCCGATCTGCGTCGCGAGGCGTATCCGCTGGGCTTCCCCGCCCGAGAGGCTCCCGGCGCTCCGCGAGAGGGTCAGGTAGCCGACCCCGACCTGCTCTAAGAACGCGAGCCGGGCGACGATCTCCTTTAAGACCTGCTTTGCGATCTCGAGTTCTGTCTCGGTGAGTTCCAGCGTCCGGAAGAAGGCGAGCGCCCCGGTGACCGAGAGGTCGGTGACCTCGACGATGGACTTTTTGGCCACCTTCACGGCGAGCACCTTCTCTTTGAGCCGCTTGCCCCCGCACTTCGGGCAGGGCAGGATCCGCATGAACCGCTCGAGGTCGCGGCGGCGGTACTCCGACTGGGTCTGGTGGTAGAGCCGCTCGGCCTGCGGGGCGAGCCCCTCCCACTGTCCGGAGTGCGACCAGGAGGCGTCGCCGTTCTTTGCGTTCATGGAGAACCGGAGCCGGTCGGTCGAGCCATACATGAGGGCCTTATACTGCCGCTCGGTGAGGTCCTTGATCGGTGTCAGGACTGAGAACCCGAAGTGTTCGGCGACCCCCGCCAGGTAGTGCGCCCGGTAGCCGTCGAGGTAGGTCCGGTAGAGCATGACGGCGCCGTCGGCGATGCACTTCTCTTTGTCCGGGACGATCAGGTCGGGGTCGAACTCCATCCTGATCCCGAGGCCGTTGCACTCCTCGCAGGCGCCGAATGGACTGTTGAAGGAGAACATCCGGGGCTGGAGCTCCTCGAACGCAATCCCGCAGACCGGGCAGGCCATGAGCGCCGAGCAGGTCTCCTCGCGGCCGGACTCATCGACAGCGATGACAAGCCCTTCGGACTTTGCAAGGGCGTTCTCGACCGCCTCGACGAGCCTTGAGCGCTCGTCGACGGAGAGCCGGTCGACGACCACGTCGATGTCGTGCTTATGGTAGCGTTCGAGGACGATCTCCTCGTCCGTCCGGCGGATCTCGCCGTTGACCCGGACCCGGGCGTAGCCTTCCCTGTCGAGATCCTTGAAGACCTGCTGGTAGGTTCCCTTCTTCTGCCGCACGACCGGAGCGAGGATGGTGACCGTCCCGGCCATCGTGAAGGCGATGTGGTCGGCGATCTTCTCCGGCGACTGTGCCTCGATGGGGATATGGTGTTCCGGGCAGAACGGCGTCCCCACCCGGGCGAAGAGGAGCCGCAGGTAGTCGTAGATCTCGGTGACCGTGCCGACGGTGCTCCGGGGGTTCTTGGACGTTGTCTTCTGCTCGATGGAGATGGCGGGCGAGAGCCCGTCGATGCTGTCGACGTCCGGCTTCTTCATCAGCCCGAGGAACTGCCGCGCGTAGGCGGAGAGCGACTCCACATAGCGCCGCTGCCCTTCGGCGTAGATGGTGTCGAAGGCAAGCGTGGATTTGCCCGACCCGGATACGCCGGTGAGGACGATGAACCGATCCCGCGGGAGTTCGACGGTGATGTCGTTGAGGTTGTGCTCCCGCGCCCCCTTGATGACGATCTTCTTCATTGGTGCGTGCAGATATGTTTGTCTTCCTACCTCATAGCCGTTTGCCGATATCAAAATTTAAATAGAATGGGTGAACGGAGCCCGGAACGCAGGCGGTTCGGAGGGGGCCGGGGGGATGCATCACCAGGAGAGAGGGTGCGCCTCTCCCGGCAAACCCCCTGCAGGGGCACTCTTTTTGTTTTTCCCGGTCCAATCGATATACACCAATAACGGAACACTTTTTCATGCAGAAGGATCGGATAGTGCAGGGTGCGGGCGCCCCCCGGCGGGTCGTCGAGGTCGTGCAGGACAGGCACGGGAACCGGATCGAGATATTCGACCCCCCGTTCTACCGCAAAGAGTTCGAGGACGCCTACCGGTTCATCATCGACGAATATCGGGTGGCGCAAAAGGAGATCGGCCTCTTCCTCCCCTGCGCTGTGCGGAAACCCTACAGTCAGAGCCCGAGCCACCAGCTCTTCAGGCGGATCATCGACGGCGTCCTTGACCCGGCGGACTACCATATCGTCGTGTTCGGCACCTGCGGGACCGTGCCTGCGGAGCTCGAGTGCATGTACCCTTACCAGAACTACCACTACATGCTCGGCAAGACCACGGACGAACGGGTCCGGCGGGACTTCCACCGGATCGAGGTCTACCGGCTGAAGGGCTACCTCGAGAAGACCCGCGACACCTACCGGCACCGGCTCGCCTACTGCATCGGGCCGTTTAGGAAGGCGATGGTGGAGGCGTCGGAGGAGACGGGGATCGCCGTCGACCTCCTCCCCTCCGACCCGATGATCGAGCGGCTCTACGACATCGACTGCCCGTTCCCGGAGGGCAGCCTCTCGATGCAGGGCTACATCGACGAGTTCCGGGAGGGGCTCGTGAGGCTGGCGGGGATGGTCCATGGGAGCGGAGCGGCGGCCGTGGACAGGGATTCGGTGCGGCGGGGGCCGGTGAGGGCGTGAGGGGGTGCGTGAAAACTTCGAGTTGTACGCGATCAGCCCCCACCCCACCCGGCCTCCGGCCTCCTCCCCCGCCCCCTGGGGCGGGGGCAGTGCGTGGCGATATCCCCCCGTAAGCCGAGCACAGGATCTCGACTGGTGGAGGGTGCAAGTTACAACCTGAACTTCAGAGCAACGAACCTCAATACAGTACTGCTCCAGGTTACACAGGCAAAAACAGTGGCTGGAATGGGTTGCAGGATAACCGAATCCGGTTCTTCTCCCGAGTTGTCCCCGGGCAGTGGACCGTGGTGGATATCGCCACGGGGGGAGGGGTCGGGGAGGGGGAGACCCCCTCCCCGTCTGATAAGGCACGGGATGGGTCCCATGGAAATAGCGGGGACTTCTTGTCAAAACCCCTCACTTCGGCTTATAATGTCCCCACTTCTCGAGCGCTCCCTTCAGTTCAGGGGCCTTCTTCGCCTTCTCCTCAAGGGTTTCGCCCTCCTTCCAGGCCTCGATCGCCTGCATGGTGGCCTCCGCGCCCGCTCGCGTGCCCTTCGGGTGGCCGTGGATGCCGCCGCTCACGAGGAGGACGAGTTCGGTGCCGTAGATATCGAGCACGTCCGGGACGAGCCCGGGGTGGAGCCCGCCCGACGAGACGGGGAAGGCGCTCCTGATATTGCCCCAGTCCTGGTCGAGGGCCATGTGGTCGACGGCGTTCGTATGCTTCTCCCGGAGCATGTCCGCAAGCAGCATGGCCTCCGCCCGGGTGCCGACCAGTTTGCCCACGGCGGTCCCGGTGTGGATCTGCGCAACACCGATGAGCCGCATCATCTTTGCCAGGAACTGCATCGTGATCCCGTGCCTCTCGTCCCGGTCGAAGGCCGCGTGCATCGCCCGGTGGGCGTGGATCGCGAGCCCGAGGTCGGAGCAGTAGTCCCGGAGGGTCGCGACGGCGGCCGTCCCGGCCACCACGACGTCGATCATGGCGTAGTTCCAGCCGTAGTCCGCGAGCATCTTCGCCCGCTTCTCCATCGTCTCCGTATCGGCCGTGATATTGATGAACGCAGACTTCACGTCGCCGGTCTCCTGCTCGGCCTTATCGCGCATCTTCGTCATCGCCCGGACGCGGTCGTCGAACCGGTTGAACGACTGGGACGTCAGGTTCTCGTCGTCTTTGACGAAGTCGAACCCGCCCATCCAGGTCTCGTAGCCGGCCTCGGCGTGTTCCTGTGCGGTGAACCCCACCTTCGGCTTCGGGACCGCGCCCGTAAGCGGCCGCCCCCGGATCTTCATCATATCCCGGATCCCTTCCATGCCGAAGTGCGGCCCCTTGAAGTGGCGGAGATACTCCGCCGGGAGCGAAGCGTCGATCAGCCGGAGGCGGTCGAGCGCCTTCATCCCGAAGACGTTCCCGGCGATCCCGCTCAGGAGCTGGGCCGCGTTCCCCTCCTCCCAGAGGGCGAGCGGGTATGCGATCTTTACGTAGTTCCCCTCGATCTCGAACGCCTTCGCCTGGAGGTCGCGCATCCGGGGCGGCAGGGTAAAGAGTGTCGTCCAGGTTCCGGTCGAACTCTCGGACGCGACTCTCCCGACAGCCTCCTCCCTGCTGATCCCCTCCGCAGGCTCGAAGTAGTAGAGGGCTACGAGTTCGTCCGGGCCGGGAGTATGGTTTAAATCAACAAACTCTTCGTACCAGTCAATCGCCATAGAATCACCTCTTGAAGGAAGGGGTGCCCCGGTAGAAAAACCTTCCATTCGGAGCAGGGTAAAGAATGCCGGAATCACTTTCTCCCCGCAGGCGCCGGGTTTATCTGCCGGCAGGTCGAGAGGAAAGCAGAAGGAGTCTTATGGAACGAACCGCCGATAATTTGCGCCCGCTCTTTGATTACGATGCAGAGAGACCGCCCGCGATCGAGATTGCCGGCACCGACGTCTCGGTCACCGACCTGACCTACCAGACTGCCCCGGATCGGGGGGTTCGGGCCTACCTGGTGGCCCCGGCAGAAGTTGACCGGTCGAAACGCTCCGCTGCCATTCTCTTCCTCCACCCGGGACTGGGTTCCCGCGCCACGTTCCTCGCCGAGGCCGTGGCCCTTGCCGGGATGGGTGCGGCCTCCCTGCTCGTCGACGCTCCCTGGGCCGCCGATACGGCAGCAGCCTGGGGCCAGGCAGTCACGGATCCCGGGGAGGCCGTGCGGGAGCATAACCGGACGGTGATCGACCTTCGCCGCGGGATAGATCTCCTCGTAGCGCAGCCGGGCGTCGAACCGGACCGGATCGGGTTCGTGGGCCACAGTGTCGGGGCGCTTTTCGGGGCGGTGCTCGCCGGCGTCGATCGGCGCCTTGCGGCCGCCGTCCTGATGACGGGCACCGGAAGGTTCGTCGACGTCGCCGCCGTGAACCTGCCCGACCTGCAGGGCGAGAAATTCGAGCATTACCGCCGGACGCTCGCGGAACTCGACCCTGCCGTCTGGGTCGGCCGTGCCGCACCCACCCCGCTCTTCTTCCAGGCCGCTCTTCGCGACGAGTTCTTCACGGAGGAGCAGGCCCGGGAGTTCTTCGAGCGGGCGAATGATCCTAAGTCAATGAAGTGGTACGACGCGGGCCATTACCTCGACGAAGCGGCCCGCCGCGACCGTGTCGCGTGGCTTGCCGGGATGCTCTCGCTGGAGCGTTCCCGGTAGCGGGAAAGAAGGGGCAATTGCTACGAATGCAATTTTTTGTTATAAAGGATAAACATTATTATGCGGTGAGTTCTTACCAATACGTGGCCAGGCGACGATGGAACCTGCCTGCGCCTCGTCCATCCACCCTGCAGCGCGCTACTGCATGTCCTTCATACACCCGATCACTTTTTAGCGTCACTCGGAGATCCCGTCGAGAACCTTCTCGATCCTGTCCACCTTCGCCTCGATCCGCTCCATCGACTGCCGCAGCATCTGGAGTTCCCCGCCGGCCGCACCGCTCTTCTGTCCCGCCGCACTCGCGATCTGGTCTTCGATCCACTCCTTGAGCCTTAAGACGATGATGAAGAGCAGCGTCAGAACACCAAGATTAATGATAACAATGAAGGACCCGGCGAGCACGGCATTCAAGGAGTTCGAACCGCCGAGCAAGCCGGCGATGAGGCTGCTGATCACGAGCAATGCAATAACGGCGCCCCAGAGCACCTTCAGGTAGAGCTTCCACCTATCCTGTTTCATCCTTTGACCTCTGTAGCGATGTAATGACATCCA
This sequence comes from Methanoculleus oceani, assembly GCF_023702065.1. NCBI lineage: Archaea > Methanobacteriati > Methanobacteriota > Methanomicrobia > Methanomicrobiales > Methanomicrobiaceae > Methanoculleus > Methanoculleus oceani. The sequence continues at coordinate 100,574 of NZ_QFDM01000002.1, forward strand.
GATTCAGCACCACCTCAAACGGCACCGCCCGGTAGCACCTCCGGAGGTACGGCGGCTCGTCCGACGCCCGGCTGTTCCCCTCCGCGAGACCGAGTTTCTCCAGCTGCCGGAGATAAATGGCAGCCAGCGGCCGCGATATCCCGAGCTCTTCGGCAATCTCGCGGGCATACTTCTCTTCGGCCGCGATCGCCCCGAGTACAGCAAGCCGCTGCTCGTTCCCGAGCAGGGAGAGCAGCCGCGCCAGTTCGGGAAGGGTGCTGAAAGATAACGTCAACATGTGTTTAATGTTTTTTACACATATGAGTGTTGCGGTACGACGTCTCATACGCTGCCCGTGTGCTGCCTCGCCCGGGGCAACAGCCAACCTGCGGCACCGCCACCTAAAACCGAACTTCGATAGCACCTTGCGCCCCTGCTGCACGACAGTCACGAACAGAAGAGATCGAAGACCTATACGTAGGATTCGCCACGAACAAACGAAGGAAGAAGGTTTGGTTCAACGGACTTCGGGGAGGACTCCCCGGGGATGTGCCGGCCCGGGGTTGGTCTGGCGGATCAGGATAAGGTGGGTTGTAGGAGAACCGCTCAAACGTTGGGAGGGCGCCGGCCTTCCCCGCGTTACGCTCTTCTCCCCGCCGGCATCGCCGGGCCGGGCAGGTTTTGCAGGATCCGTCCGGGAGTGCATCCGGTCACGGGTCAGGCCTTTCGCGACGATACCCCTGCGTGGGCACCGCCGTTCGGGTGCTGCCCAAACCCGGAGTGTTCGGGGCAATCGCCTGAGTACATGCCTGTGTGGTCCGGCCGAAGCGCCCTCCCGGGGTCCGCCGCAGATGCCGGAGGTGCGACGGCCATGAGAGGGAGAGACGTTCCGGGCAGGATTGTCGTGTAGCCCCCTGCGGTGGGAATGATTCCGCACCGGCATACATGACTCGGCCCGGCCTGTGATATATTGCTACGGCGGCCGCGGTGAAAGCATTGAACCGCCCGGTTCAACCCTCACGGCAGGCCCCGGGCCAGGTCCCTGATGCGTTCGAGCGCGAGCAGTGCGTCGCCGCGTTTCCGGTCGACGGCATGCTCCCCGGCAAACGCCAGGAAGCGGGCAAGGTCTTCCGGTTCCGCCTTCCCTTCCGCCGCCTCGACGACCGCATCGTAGGTCCGTTCGGGAAAATAGAGCGCCCGGGCGGCGTCGAGAAGTGCCCGGGCGGCGTCGGCGCCGATCACGTTGCACTCAAGTGCCCGCTGAATGGTCGCCCGGATGTTCACGAGCGGTTCCGAGAGCGGGATGAACGTCTCGGGGTCGAAGAGGAGCGCCACCTCGTCGTCGGCGACGAGCCTTCCCTCCCGGTAGGCCCGGTAGATCTCCCCGACGCCCTCCATCCCGAGGCTGTCGAGCTCCGCGGCACGGAGCGCTCCCATGCTGGAGGCGCCGACAACCCGCACCCCGGCCCGGAGCGCGGCGAGGATCTCCCGGTGGGCGACGGCGCAGTCCTGGAAGAAGACGCCGTCGATCAGCCCGATGATCCGGGCCCCGGCGTCTGCTGCCCGGGTTATGTCGCCCCGTTTTGCCGGAGGACGGTAATCGGCGTCGAGGATCTTCCGGGCGGTCGCGTGGTCACAGCTGGGACCGAGGAAGACGACGACTTCGTGCGTCACGGCACCTCCTCCCCATCCGGTCCTGGTCCATCGCGTACATCTCCAGCCCCGGCACGATCACCCGGACGACCGGGATGCCGATCTCCGGCCGGGTGAGGTCGACCACGATGGCCCGGGAGAGCCCGGCTGTGTTGAGGCGGTCGGTGACGTGGTTGATGTCGGTGAGGAAGTCGTCGCTGTCAAACGACGGCATGGCCGCGAACTCGACCGTTTCGGAATCAGCGAACCAGTGCCTGTTCAGCCGTTTCGTCCGGTCGTAACCGATCTTCTTCCTGACGTCCGCCGTATCGGTATCCTCCCGGGCGCCGTGGATCTGGGTCAGTCTGCTCTGCGCGACCTCCGTGAGCGCCCGGAGGACCGCGATCCCGGCACTCGTGTGCGACCCCATCCCGATCGTGAGGAGCGCGGGGTCCCTGAGCACCACGTCGTCGGCCACCGCGGCCACCGTGGGTATCCCGATATCGCTCGTGATATCCTTGAGGGTGACCTCAACGCCGGCGGCCGCGAACTTCGCGAGCAGATCGGCCGCAAGCCCGTCGGCGACCCCCTCGATCCGGGGGCCGGTGTTCCGGGTCACCTCCACGAGCGACCAGGCATCGCGCTCGACCACCTCCATCAGGGCATGGAAGGTCGCCTCCTCGATGGTGTTCCCTGAAGCAAGCCCGTTGGTGTTGGTCCTGAAAAGGCGGCCGCAGGTCAGGGGGAGGGGGTGGAAGACCGCGTGGACCGGGACGAGCACCTCCTCCTCCTGCACGATGTCGTATCCCCCGACCCAGGGGACCGCTATATCGGCCGGGACCATGGTCGGGAGGATCAGGTCCGCCGGGTCGAGCGCGGCCTTCTCGGCCGAGACCTCGCTGTACCTCCCGATCACGGTCTCCCTGCCGTCCATCTCTCCCGAGTAGCGCTCGATCCCCTCCATCATCGCCGAGACCTCCGCCTCGACGGGGGTGGCGCCTTTCCCGTTGTAGACCGATATCGCTCCCGCTTCAGCGGTCGGCCGGATACTCGAGAAGACCGGGATCCCGATCCGGTCGAGGTTCGTGATATCGGCGACCCGGGTGATCCCTGCCGCCGGAAGCCTCGCCCGGGCCAGAAGAAGCGTCTCTTCGGGCGGGACCGTACGCTGGGTCTCCTTCGAGTAAGCCTTCCGGCACGACCGCAGCCGGATCATGCGTCGCCCCCGTGGGACTCGCCCGGAACCCAGCGCTCGCCGTCCTCCCCGATCTCCTTCTTCCAGATCGGGACGCTCTCCTTGATCCGCTCGAGAATGAACTCGCAGGCGTCGAAAGCCTCTTTCCGGTGGCTGGCGCCGACGACGATGAGGAGGATGTTCTCCCCGACCCGGAGCCGTCCGATCCGGTGGATGATCTCGACCGCCCCGATCGGGAACTCTGCAAACGCCTCATCCCGTATCGACGCGAGCTCCTTCTTCGCGACCTCCTCGTAGGCTTCAAGTTCCATAACCTCGATCCTGTCGTCCCTGACGACGCCGAGGAAGGTGACCAGGGCGCCCATATCGGCCCTCCTCACCCGATCGATCACGGCATTCACGTCAAAATCGTCTCTTGTTACGCTGATCATCCTGACCTCCTCCGTCACCCGCCCGCCACCGGCGGGAAGAGTGCGACCTCGTCCCCGTCGGCGAGGGTGAGCGTCCCGGCCTCCGCTCGCCGCACGCGCCTGCCGTTGTGCATCAGTATTACGTACCCCCGGAGTTCTCCGCTCTCCTCAAAGAGCGCCTCCCCCGCCTGCTCCGAGGTCCCCCCGACCGCCACAAGCAGCCGGCTCATCGTCGCTCCCTCGGGGACCTCCAGCGTGAGGTCACCCCCGATGGCCTCCCGCAACCGGGCAAATGCCCTGACCCGAACCTGCATCTCTCTTCTCATCTCCTCGAGCACCGATCGATCCCGCACGCGCTGCAGTCTTCCTGCCGGTCGACCGGCAGAGTCGCCATCGTGGCGGCCCATCCGTCCCAGACGAGGAGCCGGTTCGTCAGAAGGTCGCCGGTGCCGGTGATGTACTTGATCGTCTCGTTCGCCTGGACAAGCCCGATGATCCCGGGCGTGGTGCCGACCACAGGAATGACGTCCTCCCGGGGAGGGGCTACCGGAAATATGCATTCCAGGCAGGCCGTCTTCCCGGGGATGATCGTCGTCGCCTGCCCGTCGAATCCCCTGACCGCCCCGTGGACGAGCGGCACGCGGGCGCCGAGCGCTACCCGGTTGAGGATGTAGCGTACGGGGAAATTATCGGTTGCGTCGACGATGAGGTCGGCCCCGGCCGCGAGTGCGGCGGCGTTCGCTTCGTCGAGGGTTGCACGGGTCGCGACGACCGTGATATCCGGGTTCTGCGCCCGGAGTTTCCCGGCCGCCGACTCGACCTTTGCCCGCCCGACGTCATCGTCTCCATGGAGCACCTGCCGGTTCAGGTTGGTCCGGTCCACGACGTCGCCGTCGACCAGCCGGACCTCACCGATACCGGCAGCGGCAAGGTAGAGAGCGACCGGGCACCCGAGCCCGCCGGCCCCGACGATGACGACCCGGGCGCTCGCGAGCCGTTCCTGCGCCTCCTCTCCAAAGAGTGCGACCTGCCGCCGATAGCGTTCCAGTTCCCGATCCGTGAGCATTCTCCGTCAGTCCTCCTCTCCGGTGCAGAGGCAGCTTTCGTGTCCGCAGATGAATACGCAGTTTATGTGGTGTCCCGGGCGATTTTAACATTGTGATTCCATGGAGTTGCCGCTGTCGGCAGCCGGGTCGGGGAGCCGGTGACCGGCTCAATTCAGCGGAATGTATATATTTCAGACCATGGATACTCCGCCGGGACCGGCACCGGTGCCTGAACAGGGAGTGAGAGCATACCAACAGGACTTATCGACGATAAAGAGAGATGGGATACGTTCGTGGACGAGAGCGCCTCCGGCCGCCTTTTCCATAAATGGGACTTCATGAAGATTACAGAGAAGCATACCGGCTTTCGGTTCCTCCCTTACGGGATCTTCAAGGGCAACGAGTTGATCTGCATCTTCCCACTCTTCCAGAAGCAGATGCACGGTGTCAACGTCCTCCTCTCCCCGCCTCCCCTCCAGTCGGTGATACCGTATCTCGGGTTCGTCATGGGCCGTCGCTACGATACCGCCAAACAGAACAGGAAGGAGTCGATGCTCAAGGTCGTCGGGGAACACCTCGAGGATGAACTCGCGGCCCTGGCCCCGAACTACCTCGCCATAACCCAGGTCCCGGGGTTTATCGATGTCCGGCAGTTCCTCCGGGAGGGCTACGATGCCCGGATCCACTTCTCGTACGTCATCGATCTCGAGCCGCCGCTCCCGGAGATCTGGAACGGCTTCTCATCCAGCCTCCGCACCAAACTGCGAAAGGTCGAGAAGAACGGCTACCGCTTCGAGAAGAGCAACGATCTATCGGTCTTCTACTCCACGGTCGCGGAGCGGTTCAGCGACCCGGAGATGAACATACCGATGATCAGTCGGGCCTATTTCGAGGACCTCTTTCGTGCGTATCCCGACGAACTCGGGCTTTACTACCTCTACGACGCTCTCGGCACCGTTACGGGCGTGCAGGCCACTCAGGAGTACAAGACCTTCACCCTGTGGATGGGGGCGCCGAAGATGACTGCAATGCCCGGCAATGAGTTCCTGCAGTGGCTCCTCCTCCGGCGGGCGAAGGAGGAGGGGTACCGGAAGATGGAGAATGTCGGGGCGAACAACGAGAACTTAAACCTCTTCAAGTCCAAGTTCAACCCCTCACTCACCCTGTTTCTGGAACTGAGCCGGCAGGATCTCTTCGGCAGGGTTGCACGGTGGGCCTACAGTACCATCGCGAGCAAGGGTCCGGTGAAGCGCAAGGTCCTCTCATACATCGAGTGACGGCCCGGCGTGACTACTCCCTGCCTTCGAACCGGGCCAGCGCCTGCGAGGACGGTCTTCCGACGACTGCCAGGGCATCGGATATGCGGTCGGTGATCGCGAGAGTGCCGCCGGTCCTCTCCCGGTACTCCCGGGCGAGATAGGCGATGTGGTAGCGGTACGTCCGGTCCCGGGTGACAAAGATCAGGTCCTCCTCAAGGTTCGAAAGCAGCGTCTCCCAGATGAGCTCGTCGCCGATGGTATCCGTGCCCGTGCTCTTCGGGGGATTGCCGAGAAGTTTTCGGCGATGAGCCCGCGTGACGAGTTCGTCGGTCCGGTACAGGACCCGCACGGCGGAGTTGCCGGACAGATCGGCGAAGGCCCGGGCGACCGGGTCGGCGGCGGGCTCTGCGATCATGCTCTCGATATCGTCGTAGAGTGCACCGACCGCCCGGTTGTACTCCTCCCCGGCGCGCTGAAGCGCGGCAACGTTCGGGTTCTCCCGGATGATGGACGGCAGGCGGACCTCGTCGGTCTCCCGCCTCCGCACCTCGTCGGCAATCCGGTCGAGGATCCGGGACCGGTTGCGGAGGAACTCATCGAGGATGATATCGGGGAAGACGAGATGCTCCCGGAGCGCCCCGATATCTGCAAAGATCTCTCCCGGATCTTCGTAAGACTCGTAGAGTTCGAGAAAGAGGTTCGTATCAACACATACAGCTGTCATCCTACCGGCGGATGATAGCACCGGGCGTGATAATGGTTTCTCAGATCGGTGCCGGCGGAGAATACGGCGACCTCCATGGTAAGCTTTATCTGCCGAAATATAGAAAAATTTCACTTATTTTTAAGGAACAAGGATACCAATGACGAATCGCAAATACTTAAGGTTTATATCGCCTATCTTTGTATAACAGGTTGGGCGCATGTTCCGTATTCTCGTAGTCGACGACGAGCCGACCCTTCTCGAACTGAGCCGGATCTACCTGGAGCAATCCGGAGATCTTCAGGTCGAGACGACGTCATCGCCGTTGCAGGGGCTCGATATGCTTTCGAGAGCCTCGTACGACGCCATCGTTGCCGACTACGAGATGCCGGAGATGGATGGTATCGCGTTCTTAAAAGAGGTCCGGCGAAGGGGCATGGGGACGCCGGTCATCATCTTTTCCGGGCGCGGCCGCGAAGAGATCGTCATCCAGGCGATCAACAGCGGAGCGGACTTCTACCTCCAGAAAGGCGGCAACCCTTCCGCGCAGTTTGCCGAGCTCCGGAACACGATCCTCCAGGCGGCCAGGCGGAGGCAGGCCGAGGTGGAGGGGCAGCGGACCGGAGATCTGTACCGGAGTATCTTCGAACACACCGGCTCTGCCACCATCATCATCGAGGGCGATATGACGATTGCCCTCGCAAACAGCGAGTTCGAACACCTTACCGGCTACTCCCGGGAGGAGGTTGAGGGGAAGATGCCCTGGACGGTATTCGTCGCCGCAGGGGACGTTGAGCGTCTCAAGGACTATCACCGGCAACGGCGGATAGACCCCGGCTCGGCACCGAGGAACTACGAGTTCCGGCTGGTCGACCGGCACGGCAGGCAAAAAGACCTGCACATGACGATCGGGACCATCCCGGATACGGATCGCTCCGTTGCGTCGATGATCGATGTATCCGACCGGAAACTGTTCGAGGAGGAGCTGAGCGCGGCGCACGAGCAGATAACCGCGGCGTTCGAGGAGGCGAAGGCGAGCCAGGAGTCGCTCGCGGCGCAGTGCCGCGAGATGGAGGATTACCAGGCAAACCTCCAGGGCATCATCGATTTTCTTCCCGATCCGACGTTTGTGCTCGACCGTTCCGGAAGAGTGGCCATCTGGAACCGGGCAATCGAGCAGGTGACCGGGATCCCGAAAGACCGGATCGTCGGGTCGAGGCCGGGAGCCATCCGCGAGGTGCTACCCGGGTTATGCACCCCGCTGCTCGCGGAGACCGTCCTCTCCCGGGGGGATGCCGGGAACATCGCCCGGGAGGTCTGTATCACTTCGCCCCACACCGGAGAGGAGATCTGCCTCTGGGGGAAGGCATCGCCGCTCTACGATGCGCAGGGAAGGCTCTCCGGCTCGATCGAGTCGCTCCGGGACATCACCGAATCGAAACGGATGGAAGCGCAGATCCGGCACCGGGTCGACCTCGAGCAGGTGGTGAGTTCGATCTCCGCGCGGTTCATCGCCCTGGACCCTGCCGACCTCGAGGAAGCCCTGGAGGGGACGCTCCGGGTGCTCGGTTCGTTCCTGAATATCGACCGGAGTTACATCTACCGCCTCTCCGCCGACCTCACCCGTGTGCAGGACACCCACGAGTGGTGTGCTGAGGGGATCGAGCCACAGATTGATGTACTGCAGGCTCTGCCGACCAACGTGGTTGCCTGGGGGATGGCGGAGATCGAGGCCCGGAAGACGATCTGTATCCCCGATGTGGACGAACTCCCGGAAGAGGCAGCGGCGGAGCGCGAGTTCCTCCAGGAGTACGGGGTCCGGTCACTGATCCTGGTCCCGATCACGACCGCCGACGAGGTCCTCGGGGCTCTCGGGTTTGAGACCGCACGGCAGACGCGGACCTGGTCGGACGAGGACATCACGCTGCTCGAGGTCGTCGGCAACCTCTTCGCCGACCTCTTCTCCCGGATTCGCGCGCATGAACGGCTCGGGGAGAGCGAAGAGCGGTTCAGAACCCTCGTGGAACAGTCGCACGACTGCTACATTCGTGCGACTACGGCCCCGCCGGCGATCAAGTACATCAGCCCTTCACTGGAGACTCTGACCGGGTACTCCCGGGAAGAGGTTCTGAGCGACCCGCAGATCATCAGGCGGTCGATTCACCCTGAAGACCGGAAGACGTTCCTTGCCCTGATGCAGGAGCGGGATGCGTGTGCCGGCCGGCTATACATCTTCCGGGTGCGCCGGAAAGACGGGCGCTACATCTGGGTTGAGGTCTGCACTATCCCCGTTTACGGGGATGACGGGCGCCCGGTCGCGATCGATTACGCGGTCCACGACATCGACGCCTGGAAACAGACCGAGGCGGCACTCATCCAGGCAAACAAGAACCTCACCCTGATGAACAGCATCGTGCGGCACGACATCTTAAACCAGGTCACGGTGGTGCTCGGGCATATCGCCCTTCTCCGGGACCGGCCGCTCGACCCGACCGTCGCCGCCGCCCTCGATAAGCAGCAGGCCGCCGTCGAGATAATACAGTCGCAGATCGAGTTCACGCGGGATTACCAGGACCTCGGCATCCGGGCCCCCGGGTGGTTCCCCGTCGGGCCACTGGTCACGGGGGCGGCAAGAGCGCTCCGGCCGGCCGGGATCAAGTTTGCTGCCGATCTCGACGGACTTTCTGTCTACGCCGATCCGCTCCTCTCTTCGGTCTTCTATAACCTCCTGGAGAACGCCATACGGCACGGCAGGACCGTGACCGAGATCCGGGTCACGGCCGTTCCGGACGGCGGTGTCCGGATCGTCTGGGAGGACAACGGCGTCGGTGTCCCCGCCGAGAATAAGGAGCGGATATTCGAGCGGGGTTTCGGGAGCCACACGGGGCTCGGACTCTTCCTGGTAAAAGAGATCCTCTCGATCACCGGGATCGCCATCCGGGAGACCGGCGAGCCCGGGAAGGGGGCGCGGTTCGAGATTGCGGTGCCGGAGCGGTACGCCCGGTACGGATGAAGGGAACTGCATTCCTGGAACTTTACCAGCCGCCGGGGCTCGCCGGCGTGTTCCTGATCGACCTCTAAAAAGAGTGACGGGGTTCGGTCTTACCGTCGCCCGTACTTCCTGAACATATACCAGAGCCCTGCGGCGACCCCGGCCATCACCAGGAGACCGAGCACCGCGACGTAGGACTGCTCCTTCACCACGATCCGGTACTCGTCCTCCTCTTCATCCTGGTCGCTCTTCACCAGGGCGACGACCTTGTATTCGCCGGCCACGATATCGGCCGGCGGGACCACCGTCACCTGCACCGTTGCCCGTTCACCGGCTTCAAGGCTCGCGACCGATGCCGGATCGACGGTCACCCGCCACCCTTGCGGCGCGCTCATGTTGATCCCGATGTTCGTCAGCGCTCCCCCGGTGCCGGCGTTCGTAACCGTTACATCGAACGTGAGGGTGTCCCCGCGGTTGATATCATGGCGGTAACTCTTCGCGTAGGTCCGCATGTCGTAGGACCCCCGGAGCCGGAGCGTCAGGTTCTCCTCGTACTCCCGGGCAGCCGATCCGATCACCGCCGTGAAGTTGTACTCGCCGACGTCCACCGAGTAGGGCGGAATGAGATCGAGGTACAGGGTCTTCTCCTCACCGGATGGGACGTAGATCTCCGAGACCTCCTCGGCGGCATCCCGGCTCTCCTTGAACCGGGCGTACCACTGCTCGGGAAGGCCCTGGACGGAGAGGGTGTACGTGTCGTCGTTTCTGCCGGCGTTCTTCAGGGTCATCTCGTACTGCGGGTTCGAGCCGATCGCCGCCATCCGGGACGGGGACTTCACCCGGACCTCGGCAAAGAAGTTCTCTTTCTCGAGCGGCACGATGCCGAGATCGGTCGTCTTACCGATCCTGACCTCGACGTTCTCCTTCTCCCACGGCCGGTAGCCGGGCCGGGTGACCCTGACGGTGTAGGTACCCATCGGAGCGCCGATGCTCACCTTGCCCTCGGCGGTCGCGAGCATCCCCTCGACCCGGGTATCGCGGTTGTAGACGCCGACATCGGCGCCCTTCACCACGTTTCCTTCCTTATCGACCACGGTGGCCTCGAGGGTTCCTGTCTCGCCGCTGTGGGTCTTCGTGACCCTGACATAGAGCCAGATCGTGCCCTCGCCGATGCCCACCCGGATGGGGTATTCCCCTACCGCGGCATGGCCGGAGGTCTCGGCAACCAGGCGGACGGTCTTTGTCTCGCCGGCCGGGATCAGCATCCTGTAGACTTCGCGGTCTTCAGCCTCGAACCGGATCTTCCACCCGTCGGTGCCGCGGAACGTCCAGTAGTTGAGGAGGCACGTCCCGGTCTCTCCCCGGTTCGTGACCGCGAGGTCGAATACGGCGGTGTCGCCGGCTTCAATCATCTCACCAGGGAAGCCGCACCGGATCTCCGTCTGTATCGTCCCGCCCTGTGCGGCCGCTGCTCCCGGGACGGCCGACGCCGCGAGGAGGAGAACGAGGAGGACAAGGGAGATTCTTCTGTCGATCATCTTCTCACCTGATATCCATCCGCATGAACTTCACGTAGGTCGCTGCGAAGAAGGCCGACGGGAAGACGATGAGCGCGGCGATGTTCATCCAGACCCGGCCGAGAGCTTCGGCAAGGCCGGGCTTCTCCTCCGGCGCCATACCGCCGTAGGGTGCGGGTGCGTCCATCATCGCCATGACCTGCGGTTGCGTCACCGCTATCGCGACGGTGTAGTAGTTCATCTGCGGCGAGAGGAGGTTCGAGATATCGCTGATGAGCCTCCGTTTCTCGATGTAGGTCTTCATATCCTCTTCGTATGCCTTCCACTCCGGGTCTTCGGTCCCGCCGTACACCACGGTCTGCGCAACGGAGGTGGTAGAATACCCGCCGCTGCTCGCGGTGCGCACGATCTCTTTCATGGGGCCCATTTCGGGCGGCTCGGGGGGATCGCCCGCGAAAGCGTCTGCGGCCATCATTCCGAACATCGGGAGGAGCGAGGAGACGGCAAAGAAGATCACCAGGGTGTAGATCAACGCGTTCCCGCTCTCTTTTGAGACCGTCGACATCGTGAGCGCAACGGCGAAGTAAGCGAGCAGGAACCCGAGCGAGACCGCCCCGAAGATCAGGATGGCGGCGAACTCGTCTGCCGTCGGGACGACCGAGAAGAGGAGAAGCATGGCGACGGCGATGGCGAGCGCGAGCGCCATGGCGAACCCGAGCGCGCCGACACCCCCGAGCGCCTTGCCGTTGATGATCTCGTCGCGGTAGAGCGGGTGCGAGAGGAGCGTCTTTAACGAGCGGGTCTCTTTCTCCTTTGAGACCAGGTCGAACCCGATAGCGATGGCAAGGATGCCGCCGAGCATCGTCATGTAACTCATCATGGTTATGAAGACGTACATGATCGAGGGTTTCGAGGGCATCCAGCTTGAATAGGGGTCTTGAAACTCCTCCATATGCTGGAGTTGCTCGGTATACGCCTCCAGGCTCTCATTATACTGTTCGATGCCCTCATAGATGCTGATCGTCGATATCACGAGAAGCAGGCCGAGGATGATGATGAACCGCCTGCTGGTGATGTGGTCGGAGAACTCCTTTCGTGCTACGTTGAGTAATCGATCGAGTGCCATCGTGTCACCTCCGGTAGGCCGCCATGAAGACGTCCTCGATCTCCGGCTCTTCGACCCGCATCTCCCGTACGTGCAGCCCCTGCTCGAAGAGGGTCGCGGCAAGCCGGTCCCGGATATCGGTCTTCGCCCGGACGACCGCCCGGTTCCCGTTCCCTTCGACGGAGATGATCGCCGGGTCCTCGATCGGCGGCAGGCGTTCCCGGGTCTCGACCACGATACGGACGGCGTCGCCGTCGGATGGTGCGAGCGCCCGGGCGACCTCCTCGAGCGTCCCCTGCGCGACAAGTTTTCCGTTTGCGAGCAGCCCGACGGTCCGGCAGACCTCCCGGACCTCGGAGAGGATATGAGAGGAGACAAAGACCGTCTTTCCTTCACCGGCGAGGTGCGTGACGAGTTCCCGGTACTCCCGGACGCCCTCGGGGTCGAGGTTTGCCGTCGGTTCGTCGAGGAAAAGCACCTTTGGATCGTTGATCAGCGCCTGAGCGAGCCCGAGCCGCTGTTTCATCCCGCGGGAGTACTCTCCGGCCTTCTGGGTGACGCCGTCGAGGTGGACGAGTTCGAGCAGTTCGGCTATCCGCTCCCTTCTCTCTTTCACGTCCATCCCGTAGAACCGGGCGAAGTAGTCCAGGTTCTGCTCGCCGGTCATGTTCCCGTAGAACCCGACGTCTTCAGGGAGGTAGCCGATGATCTCCTTCACGTTCAGGGGGTCTCTGGCGACCTCGATCCCGTCGACGAAGCACCGTCCGCCGGTGGGCTCGATCATGCCGGTGAGCATCAGGATCGTCGTGCTCTTCCCCGCTCCGTTCGGGCCGAGGAAGCCGAATATCTCGCCTTCCCCGACCTCGAGGTCCAGGCCGTCGACGGCCGCTTTTCCGTTGTATACTTTCGTGAGGTTCTCTGTCCGTATCATTTCACACCCCGCCCGGGTCGCTCCGGCGGCGTTCTACTGCAGACTTAGATATCCTCTTATTAACGTTTTCTGTGACAAACGTCTACACGTCGAGGGGGAATTATGATTTCTGGAATTGCCAAGCCATGATTCTCCCTAAGGAGCCCGGTGATCCGCCGTATCTACGGCGATTGCCCGCGTACCGCTCCCCGCGCGGCATGAGTCCCGGGACCGGGATACTCTGCAGTGACGCCCCAATGAGGATGCAGCCCTGCTCGCTCATCCATCAGGCAGTCTACGCCAGAGTATGGGCGGGAACGGGAGATAAGGCGATGGTTAACTACGAAAAAAATCGGACCTATAAGAAGGGCCGCAATGCAAAAACCTTTTCTCCCGCCGGCCTGATGGTTCTCCTGATTGGTATGAGAGGGTTATTCGGTGCAGCAGCGGTCACCGTGCTCCTGTCCCTGGTGCTTGCGGCCGGGTGCATGTCGTCCCAGCCCCAGGCGGGGTACGTGACCATCCGGGGCGTGGACATCAGCATCCCGGACGGCCAGCCGCCGTCAAACGTCACCCGGGTCACGGCAGTCCCGTACCTCGACGCGGTCTATGACGACGTCGACGATATCGACCTGCAGGTCAGCGTGAAGGAGGCCGGGACGGATATCGTCGTCGAGGAGACGGTTCTCTCCATCGGCACCCTGGCGTCGGGGAAGACCGAAAAAGAGGAGGTTACGCTCGCGCTCGAGAACGGCAGGCGGTACGACATCTGGGTGACGGTGTGGCAGGACGGGCGCATGCGGGAGTCGGGTTCGGTGAACGTCTTCCTCCCGGACAGGACGACTGCCGGACAGCGGCTGGCCTACTCGCTCCTCTCCGTCTCCGCGATAGACGTCATGACCCCGGACCTCGACGCCGACCCGATCACGCTCGATATTATCACCGCCATCAAAAACGGCGGCGGCGCCTCCTCCGGGGACCTGACGATGGAGATCCGGGTCGTGAACCTCCAGACCGGGATCACGGCCGTCCGCGAATCCCGGCCGCTCGGGGCGGTTCCCGGGAACTCGGCCACGAAGCAGGTAAGCGTCACGGTGCCGAACGGCTACGACTACGAGATCAGCATCCGGCTCATCGAGGGCGGGGCGGCCTTTGCGACCAGCACCGGCCGGATCACCCTGGCCCCGCCGCCGCAGGTGGTCTTCGCCGACGGTACGGTGTTCAGCCCCGCGAGGAGCACGTCGCCGGTCGCTCTCACGTTTCCGACCCCGGTCCCCACCCCGGGAAAGCCGTCCTCCGCAGAGGTCGGGCAGTTCAGGGTCCAGAGCAGCGGTGCGCCGATGCCGACGTATTCTCCGGGGTTCGAGGCCGCGCTCGCCGCCGCCGGGCTCTTCGGCGCCGGAATCGCGGTGCTTGCGGGAAGGAGGAGGTAGGTAGCGTGCCGGAGGAGGGCCTCACCGCGTGGAAAGCCTACCTCTACACCGTCTCGTTCATCGCGCTCATCGTCGCGATAGCCGGAGCGGTGAACCTCATCGCCGTCGCAATCGAGGTCTTCGTCTACCCGCCGCCCCAGCCCTACCCGGCGCCGCAGTATTACCCCGATCTCCCGGGGAGCGTGGCGCAGGTCGTGGTGGGGCTCGTCGTCTGGGGGTATCACTGGATGCGGCTGCAGAAGGAGCACTGAAGGTTGTTTTAGGTCCAGATGTCCTGAGGATCACCCGGAACACTCCTCCTCTCTTTTCGTCGGCGCTGGTGTGCTCGATCTGTGTCGAGGCTCCGATCCCGAGGACAGCGAGCAGGCTGCGGACCCGGCAGGCGACCATGGTGCAGCACTTCGGGAAGGTCGACCGAACCGCCCCTCCTCCGCCATTGCGCCCTGACAGGCCCGGCCGGAAAGAATCTATTACTCCCAAAATGCGATCCCGGGGCATTAGAATCTCTGTTTTCGTGAGGTTTCCTCTGCCTGCTCATCGATTCCCTGAAACGAAACAATTTTTCTTGAATGGGGCAGCATTTTTAAATGTTATTCAAAACGTAACAATTACAGGAAAATATTACTCCGATATGATTTAATACAAGGAGTTTCGGTTCTTTCGAAAAAACCTCCTCTTCCCGGGAATCGACAATGCCTTTCTTACGCGAGGTTACATACCCTTTTGACGAATATCTGCGCTTTCCTCGTTCATTGTCGCATTGACCTCTTGAATCGATCAGTGGAAAATTATATATATTATAACAAACTCAAGTAGCCCCATGCTCAGGTGCCGAACTTCATCCCCCATTTGGCCGCTCCGGTCCGGAGGATGGCCGCCCCCCTCCTTCCGGCGGGCAGTGACGCGGATGGGTGAAGAGCAGCGTATGGATGTGTTTCTGTGAAATCGGAGTGGATACCGTTCTATGCAGAGTGCGTGACCCTCCCGGGGCATGATGCAGTCAATAGCAGCGTCTTGGCCGCCAGCGTGAGTGATAAGCCCTGCTGTTGTGGGATACACCAGAAGCAGGAAACGTTCTCAACCCTGGTTCCCGTGCCCGCACCCCAGGAGGAGCTGCGATGAACGCCTGCGCGACCGGACAGAACGCCAGGCACGGCGGTAACGGGGGAGAAGTAACCCATCTCGTCAAGGATCCGGCAACCTGCAATCCTGAAGAGCGGGCGAGGCAGCAGGTCGGCACCGTGCGGACCCTCGTCGCCATGCCCGCCTACAATGAAGAGGCATACATCGCAAAGACCATTGTCGGTGCGCAGCAGCACGCCGACGCCGTCCTCGTTGTCGACGATGGCTCAAAGGACGACACCGTCCGGATTGCCGAGGCGCTCGGGGCGATCATCGTCCGGCACGAGACCAATAAAGGCTACGGCGGTGCTCTGCAGACCATCTTTGCCACCGCCCGGGAGATGGGTGCGGAGGAGCTCGTCATCATCGACTCCGACGGCCAGCACAACCCCGGGGATATCCCCCTGCTCCTTGCCGAGCTCCGGCGCGGCAAGGATGTCGTCATCGGTTCCCGGTTTATTGACGGCTCGACCGCCGAGATCCCAGCCTACCGCAAGGTCGGGATGAAGGTCCTCGATACCGTGACCACGATAGCGGGAACCAACCTTGCGATCACCGACTCCCAGAGCGGTTTTAGAGCCTACGGGAGAAAGGCGATCGAGGCCATCTGTATCAGCGACGAGGGGATGAGTGCTGGCTCCGAGATCCTGATCCAGGCGAGCGACCTTCAGCTGAAGGTCGCCGAGGTGCCTATCCGGGTGCGCTACGACATCGAGGGAACTTCGAACGAGAACCCGGTTTCCCACGGGATCGGGGTGCTCATGAACATTGTCAGGCTCATCAGTCTCCGCCGGCCCCTCGTTTTCTTCGGCATTCCGGGTCTGTTCTGCACCCTCTTTGGCCTCGGTGCGGAGCTCCATACTTTCTCCGAATACTATCGCACCAGCGAGTTCCACTACATCCTCTTCACCGGCGGCTTCTCCATGCTCATCCTCGGGCTCCTGCTTGTCGCGGTGGGGATGATCCTGTATCCGCTCGTGCAGATCATTCTGCAGGGACAGAGGGGAGGGAGGGAGGCGGTCTCCGCTTCCGGCCCCGCAGTTACCTTCCTGCCCGCAGAGGGGGCCGGGATGGCCGAAGAGAGGACATCCTATCCTCTCGAGAGGGTCCCGGAATGATTGCGATTGTTCTCGGCACCCGGCCGGAGATCGTCAAGATGTCCCCGAACATCCAAGAGTATGAAGCGAGAAATCTCGACTGCTCCATCCTTCATTCCGGGCAGACCGTCAGGATCCTGACCGGCGTCGAGAAGATCCTTGTCCGGGCGGAGCCTGATGTAGACTTGTCCTGGGCGACACCCGGTTCAGCGAAGTCACAGCCTTTCGTACGATCGATTAAAGTGCTAAATCGGGTGTAAAATGAACGAACACTTTATTTCAGTGATTGTGGCGGTAAAAAACGAAGAGGAACATATTGAAAGATGTTTATTGTCTTTAATAAACCAAAACTACCCAAAAGACTCCTACTGCATCGTTGTTGTCGATGGACTGTCCGTAGATCGGACAACAAATATTGTAAACGAGTATCGATCGAGATACAGTAACTTTATTCGTCTGTATCATAACCCAAAGGGGTGGCAGGCAGCAGGCAGGAACCTAGCGATCGAAAATGAGGAACAGAGCGATCTGGTTGCCTATATCGACGGCCACTGTATCGCAGAGAAAAACTGGCTGAAGAATTTGTCTGACGTTCTGCTACACTCGGATGTGGATGTAGCTGGTGTTGGATCGATTATCAAAAGTCCTTCAGACGAATCCGGTTTGGGAAGGGCGATAGATAGAGTATTTTCGACGACTCTTGGTGCGGCGGGAACGTCTTATATCCCCAAAAAAGAATTAACAGTCGTTGATACGGTTCCTTTTGTGCTGTATCGCAAGGAGGCACTCTTTAAGGTCGGTTTATACGACGAAGAGATGAGATACGGCGAGGACTATTCGCTCAATTTCAAGTTGCGGAGAGCAGGCTACCGGTTACTGGTAAATCCAGATGCTAAGGTTTATTATTACAAAAGAAAAAATGTGGCCGAATTCTATAATCAGATGTACAATTATGGAGTTACCAAGGCTATTCTCGGAAAGAAGTACCCGGCCTCGTTAAAGTCAATTCACTATCTACCGAGTTTCTCGTTAGCAGTGCTCTTGTCATTCGGTTTTCTTGGAATTGTTGTTAGTGAGGCATTATATGTCCTTGGATTTATCATTGCTGCATATTTATGCCTCATATGCCTGACTTCCATCTACTTTTCAGTAAAGGAAGGGAACTGGGATTACATCATTTCGATTCCTACTGCGTATCTCGTTGAACATATAGGCTACAGTGTTGGTTTCATAGTTGGATTTAGAAAGCAAGGATGGATACAATGAAGATCTGTTTCTTGACAGTTACCGAATTCCAGAAACCAGCATACATTGTCGCGTTACAGTGAGGGAGCACTTATGAAGGTCTTACTGATGCAACTCAACGGCAAGGGGGGCACACAGTTGTATCTCTCGCAACTGGCGGCTGCCCTTTCCGAGACGGATAATGAAGTTGTTGTTTTAACAAGTCGGTATCTCTATGAGGAGGCACACTATCCGGATAATAATGTCAAACTCATCCTGTTTGATTTTCATCCGACATACGGAAGAGCGTTACTGAGTACTATCAATCCGCTAACCTACTTTAGACTATTAAGAGTAATCGGCTCTGAAAAACCCGATGTTATTCATTTATTGTTTGAAGATGCACTGGCTGCAATAACCCTTTATCTTATCCGGCGTAGGTTTGCCATCATCCTAACCGAGCACGACCCTGCTCCCCATGCAGGCGAACATATTCTGGTAAAATTAAATTGGTCTTTCGCTCGCTCACTCTTGGAACCGATCAGCAGCAGGATAATTGTCCATGGCAAGAATTTGAAGGATGTACTGTTGTCAAGAGGCATTCCCGAGGCAAAAATAGCCGTAATTCCTCACGGCGATTACTCCTACTATACGAAATGGCGTGACGAGAGCATAGAATCTAATGGCGAAACAATACTCTTTTTCGGATCGATAAAAGAGTATAAAGGTTTACGGTACTTGATTAAAGCGGTTCCAGCCGTTTGTTCTCATCATCCGAAGGCGAATGTGATCATTGCGGGAGGAGGGGATTTTTCGAAGTACGAAACTATGGAAGAGTATCGGAAATATAAATCTGTTTTTGAAGTGCACAATGACTACATTCCGGATGAGGACATCGCGCCCCTCTTTCAGAGAGCCACTGTAGTTGTACTTCCCTATATCGATGCTTCACAGTCGGGGATCATCCCTATCGCATACGCGTTTCGAAAACCGGTTATTGTGACCGATGTAGGCAGCATTGCAGAGGTGGTTGAGCAGGGCAAGACAGGGATAATAATACCTCCAAAAGATGAAAAAGCCCTTGCCGATGCAATTATCGCGGTTTTGAACGACAAACAAGCGTGTGATGAGATGGCGCAGAATGCTTACGCATTTATGAAAGAAAACCTCTCCTGGGCGACGATCGCAAAAAGAATGCACGCCGTCTATCACGAGGTGGCTTCTCGTGAAAGAAAACCTTCCGGGGTGCAATTTCAGACAAGTTCCGGCAGCAAGTCTGAGTAAGTGACCGTTTCCAAGTCATCAGGGGTTGCGTGCAATTGAACGACAGATATCCAGTTGCTAAACTATCGATTAGACGGAAGGAAAAGGGTACCCATATGGATAAGCATAATATCGGCGTAGTTACCTTTCCCATGTATAAATCCGGCAACCAGCCTCTCTCAAACCTGATGGATATCATAGTTCTTTGGTCAGAAGAGACCTCTCTGGTTACCGGAAATGATGGATACACTCTCTTCAGGGCAGATTCCCGGTTTAACGTTAGTGGAACCGATCATACACCGGGAAAATTCCTTGTCTCCAGGATTTTCAGGTATCTATGCACCCAGGTCAGGGTCTCCTATCTGGTGCTTCAAAGAACTCCATACGTCGATAAATGGATATTTTTCTTTGGTGGGACCGGCTTACTCCTGCCTCTCCTCATCACAAAGATGTATTGTAAGCGTACTGCGTTGCTCCGTGCCGACGGTGGGGTTAGACTTGCCGAGGCTTCCCAGGATCCCCTCTCCTTCGTCCTAAAGGCAGTCTTCCGCCTGACCCATACTCTGTCAGATAAGGTTATTCTTTATTCTCCGGGTCTTATCAACGAATGGGACCTCGAGAATTATCGCCACAAAGTCCTCATTGCGCACGAGCATTTCCTGAATTTCGACGCCTTCAACGTCATCACCCCTCTGTCCAACCGGCCCCCCCTCATCGGCTATATCGGCCGGTTGAGCAGGGAGAAAGGCGTCGGGGATTTTGCCCGGGCACTTCCTGCTATCCTCGGCGACCGGCAGGATCTCCGCGTGCTCATCGGTGGTGACGGGGAGTTAAAAGAGATGATTGAGGCCACCCTGCAGGAAGAGGGAGTCGCCGCCCGCGCCAATCTCCCGGGCTGGATATCTCACGAAGACCTCCCCAACTATCTGAATCAGCTGCGCCTCCTCGTTCTCCCTTCTTACACTGAAGGGCTCCCGAACATCATGCTCGAGGCGATGGCCTGCGGGACCCCGGTGCTCGCGACGCCGGTCGGGGCGATACCGGACATTATCGTAGATGGGATAACTGGATTTATTATGGAGAATAACGCCCCGGAGTGCATTGCAGAGAACGTGATGCGGGCGCTGAACTCTCCGGAGCTGGAGCAGATCGCGGAGAATGGGAGGCGGTTCGTGGGGGAGAATTTCTCTTTTGAATCCACAGCTGCCCGGTGGAAAGCAGTGCTCGAAGAGATCTAATATGGGGTTTAAAAACTCGTTTCTCCTGCGGGACCCGGATAAGACGCTCGCCATTGCAGGAGTTATTCTCTCATTGATCCTGATTGCCTACCTCTGCAGGGAGTTCGGCCGGGTGGTTTATCTGCTTACCGGGGTTCTGGCCCTCGTCTCTTGCCTCTTATGGTTGGCGATCCGGAAAAGCCATACCTTCGAGTTTCATATCCCGGAGTCCCGAACCCTGACCATTTTATGTGCGACCTGTTTTTTCGGGCTCTACACCCTGAGCGTTCTCTCGGTCCATTTCCGACCGGAACTCTATGAGCGTCCCCTCATTTACCTTATCCTGACAGCGCTCATGGCGGGCATAACTGCCTGTGAGATCTTCACCTCAGGCAGGCAACATGCCGGCCTCATCCTCATCCAGATCCTGCTGCTGGGCGTGAGCATCGCGTGGTCTCAACTGCTGATCTTCCCAAGTCTCCTCGGAGTGGATCCCTGGTATCACTCTGCTTTCACCGGCCGGATTGTCAATGAAGGCTTTATCTCTGAGGGTTATGAATACTCGAAACTACCGTTTTTCCATCTCATCATAGCTGCGACCTCGCTCATTGCCGGCCTTCCCTACAAGTTTGCAGCGATGGTATCGGTGAGTCTCGGGCAGATCGGCTGCAACGCTGTGTTTGTATTCCTTATTGCCAATTATTTATTCAAGAGTCACCGGATAGGATTGCTCGCTGCTCTCATGGTGATGATCGCAAACCATCACATCTTCATGTCCTACTGGTCCATCCCAAACGCTTTCGCCGCCGTATTTATCCCGGTTGCCCTTTATCTGCTTCTGCCCAGATTTAAAGAGGGATCTCGCTTGGCATCCGCCATACTCTGTACGATGGCGTTAGCACCTATCATTCTGACACACACCATTACGGCTATATGCATGGCCATACTTCTTTTCGTCACCTGGGGTGCGCTAGTCTTTTATCGGTCCTTTTATGGGAAGGCAGAGAATTACGTTCCGCTATCGGTCCCGATAATCTTTACAACAGCGATGCTTGCCTGGTGGACATATGCCTCGGACTGCATAGGAACATTAATTGACCTTATCAAATCAGGATTCAGCATAGATTTTTTTGTGAAGACTCCCGAAGAACTTCGGAGTTATGCAGCAGTTGTCCCGCTTGGAGAGCAGCTGTTCGAAAACCTCGGGATGTTCCTGTTTTTTGCCGTCTCGTTCATCGGTATCTTCTACATGATCTCACGAAAGAGGAGTAACTCAACATTTGCTATGGCATGGGTAGGAATGACCCCCCTTGCAATCGGGTTCTTCTCACTCATCTCCGGGCACACTGTGATTGAACATCGGTGGTGGTACTTTGCTCAGATTCTCCTGAGTATCCCGCTGGCGGTCGCGATTTGCCTGGTGGGGACATGGAAATTTAAAAAGCCTCTTTACACCTACGGCTTTGTTTTCAGTTCTATTGTGGTCTTGAGCATCTTGCTGATCATGAGCACGCCGGCGAACATTGACAACCACATTCTTTCTCCCACCATCGGCTCCACTTTTGCCTATACCCAGTCGGAGATAGCAGCCAGTGAATTTTTCGCTGTAAACGCAGTAAATGGGCTTTCCTCGGATTTCTATTATTGTACGAATCCAAGCAGCAGTATATATATCCATGCTTACTCAATTGATCCGGAACGGTTACTCACTCTGGACGATTCACTGGTTTCCGGTAAATTCGATCATGACGGATCGATAAAGATTTTACGATCCAAATGGCGTCGTGAGACTCTTAAGAGAGGGGAAGTTGCACTTTACATACATCTCGGCATAAACGCTTACATATCGAACTCAGGCTTTAGCAAGATATATGATAGCCCTGCTATGACTGGCTATACCGGATAAGTGGCCTGAAGTCCGATCTACGGCTGGAAGGTCTTATCAGCCTCATCCCAAAAGAGTCTGAAGTTCGAGGATAAATCTGCACTCGGACAGCCTAATCTGCCCTTTCACCGATTTATTCCGGATATCGATCCATCACTCATCTAAAAAATCCCCGCTCTCACCCTTCGGGGAAGAATCGGGAGGAGTATACCCGGTCATATGAATTTTAGGAGGACCGTTAATTCAATCTGCATTTCATAAATGGTCCGAATATAGGTTACCGGATCCTCGTTATCAGGCCAAATAGTCCTATGGATTGTTTCCATCCTTGCGGCAAATATGATTCAAACAATTGTTTTTCAAAAGGAGTAAGGCCAAAACCCAGTAATATGACCCCATATAAAAGCATAATCCCAGTTCCTGCGACCGCCAGCATAATAGGCGAGTACAGGGAAGTTGTGGCAGCAATGCCTGCCGCCGCTCCCCCTATGAGCATCACTGCAAGGGCTCCGGGGACTACGGATCTGATATACGTAGTCATTCGAACATTTAGTACTCTGCCTGCATACCAGGGAACAAAGAGTATATGCCGGAAGGTGAGGATGAGCACCCCCGCCACAGCGACGCCGTAATACCCCCATCCGGTCACGAGAGGTACTGCTATCGCCAGTATCAGGTTTGCGGTTCCAAGCAGTATCGTCATGACGCCCGGAATCCTGACTCTGTTGTAAGCGACGTTGACCGAAAATAACGGTTGAACACTCATGTTTACTGCAAGATGGGCGGTGAGGAGCACCATCAGGGGTGCAAGATTCGCATGCTCGGCCCCGACCCAGAGGGTGAGCAATTGGGGGGCGAAGCCACAGATCAGGCCTGTCGGGAGGGCCAGAGCAAGCCCCATCAGTTTGACGGCGCTTCGGGTGATCTTAATCAGGGCCTCAGTTTGTTTCAGGGCATAATAGGCCAGTATCGTTGGTGTGAGAACGCTGGCAAGTATCCCTACAATCGCCTGCAAAAGGATGACCCATTGCAGAGCGATGGCGTATTCACCCGCCATAAGAGCCCCGAAGAGCAGGTTCACGACGATGAGGTCTACCTGGGAGAGGAGCAGATAACCAGTCTGATCTACGACCACCCACCCCCCCATCCCGCTGATCTCCTTCAACTTTGTGCGGTCAAAAGCGCTGATCGAGATCCGGAGGTACGGGCAGACCCGTCGGGCAAGAACGATCGAGACCACAGAAGCCACGACCGCCCCGGCCAGGTACGCTCCGCCAATGAGGGACAGGTCCGGGCCGAAGAGGGTGAAGAGGAGGACGATCAGCCCGACCTGGACGGTGAGGTTTGTGAGGTTGACGAGGTTCTGGAGGTCGAGGCGGTTGTAGGCAAAGAGTTGGACCGTAAAGTTCCCACTCCAGAACCGGATCAGCAGGGCGGCAGAGACCCCAAGGAAGAGGAGGACCGCACCGGCCTCCTGCCCGGCCGGAACGTTGAAGATCGACGGGGCAAAGTACGCGACCGCGAGGACGACCGGGACCATCAGTAGAAGAACCGCGGAAAGTCCAAAGAGAGCAGTGTTGAAGGTCCGGTTCGCTGCGGTATAGTCCTCTCTCTGGAGGTCGACGGTAAGAAACCTGGTGACGGCGGTGTTGAGCGACTGGACGACGATCGCCACGTACCCGGTGATCGAAGTCGCGAGGGGAATGAGCCCGTAGGCCGCGACCCCGAGTGTGTCGATGAAGTACGGGACCAGGAGGACGCCGATGACGATGTTGACCAGGAAGTAGGCAATGTTCGCCGCGAGGTTGCGGGGGAACTGAGCGGCAAAACGCTGGTTGGTTTCGGTCTGCATGGTCTGTCCCCGGGTTGAAGAGCTAACGGACTGGCGGAGAAACGGAGTAACAGTCCTTCAGTGCGTGTTCGTCCGCAACTCCTGCCCACCTTTCCCCTGCAGGATTCCTTCTTTTCCGGAAGGATCCATTCACCGTATTTCCGGCAGCTGGCAGCATCGAACCGGTGAACCTGGCAGACCCTGCCTCAGGCACGGCGAGACCCGGGAACCGGGTGCGACCGGCCGGGGCAGAGAGTGCTGAAAGACTGCCGCCGGCCCTGCTCACGGGAGAGGGGACGGCTATCGGTATGGGCATACCATGCACATACCGGCAGCAGATATAAAACTTCGTTCTGCGGTCCTGCAGGGAAGGCGGCACCCCTGAGAACTAGAGATAGACCGTTATCACAGCATTCTCAGGGCCGTCCGCCGGCAGACATCCGGGAGGGTTTTCTCCACGGGAAACAAACACTTGTCTCTTATCAAGTTATCCGGCCGTCAGCCTCCAAAACCGCCCGATGTCCCCGCTCCTTATCTACCTCGTCCCCGAACCGCCACCCCCCATTCAACACCCTCACCTCAAACCGGGCCCCCTCCCCGAAGATCCCCGTCTCCCTGATAATCATCCCCGTGATCCCGAGAATCCCCGCGACCAGGAACAGCCCGTGGCCGTGCCGCCGCTTATAGGTCTCGCGGAAGATTGCCTCCTTCTCGCCGTCCGGAATGCCGTTGCCGTCGTCCTCGCAGAGGAGCACCAGGTCCTGCCCGGTTCTCTCGTACGAGAACCGGACCTCCGTCACCTTCCCGCCGTGGCGGGCGGCGTTGTCGATGAGGTTGTAGAAGACCTTCTTCACCATCGGGTCCGCGTAGACCTCCAGACCCGCAAGATCAACCCGGACCCTGACCCCTTCCGGGAGGGCGAGCTCCGAGACGCTCTCCCCGATGAGGTCCGCCGGCCTCTGCCAGCCGGGTTCGTTCACCCCCATGTCCTGGTAGTCCCGGCTGAACTCGATCTGCTTCTGGATCTCGTCCACGGCGGCCCGGGAACGCGCCAGGCAGGCCTGGACCCCGGGATTCTCGCTGTCTTCCCCGGCGAAGTCGATGTAGGCGCGTGCGACGGTGACCTGGTTGAGGATGTCGTGGCGCGTGATCCCCGCAAGAAGGTTCAGTTTGGCGTTCGCCTGCCGGAGCGCCTCCTCGGCATGCTGCCGCTCGGTGATGTCCTCACCGGAACTGAGCGTCCCGCAGACGACGCCGTTTCTGTCCCGGAGCACGGTGGTGTGCCACGCGATGATCCGCTCGCCGCCGCCGGCGGTGAGGACCGGTGCACTCGCATACTCCGCAGGCCCGATATCCCCCTGCATCAACCCGAGAAAGAGCGCACGATAACGCTCCCGCACCGCCGGGGGGACGAACCGCTCGACCCAGGGCTCGCCCACGACCGCATCCGCCGGATAGCCGAGGACCTCGGACGCACGACGGTTGATGAGGGCGACGCGCCCGTCCTTATCGAGGACGACGAAGAGAGCGCCGGCGATATCCAGGTACTGCCCGAGCCGGTCCTTCTCCCGCCGGAGCCGCTCCTCGCTCGCCACGAGACCGGTGAAGAGCACCGCGTAGGGCTGCCGGATCCCGGTCTCGACGAACGCGATATAGATCAGCCCGAAGGAGAGCACCATCAGGAGGTGGCCGATCATGTTCGAGAGCCCGTAGACGCTGATATACAGCGTGAAGACGAGTTCGGACGCGATCATCACCATGACCGCCGCGACCAGGTGGCTCGCCACCCGGGGCGAAAAGTGATCCCGCAGCCGGTAGACGGCGACGGCCCCGAGGGCGAGCATGACCGCTATGGCGTACTCGCTCCAGACCTTGAACGCCGTCAGTCCGACGCCCTCGACGTAGCAGTCGGGGAAGACCGGGACGACGAAGATCGAGAGGAGGAGGAGCACGGTAACTCCTGAAAACACGGTAAAGACCCAGCGGGGGCCCGGGTTTCTCCGGAGCACGAGCGGTGCGGCGAGAAGGGTCCCGGCGAGGAGGTAGCGGGAGGCGATCCAGAGCTGCGTCGGGAGGTTTGCGTCGTAGCCGGCGAAAATCCCCATCCCGTCGTACGCAAGGGTGTGAACCAGTTCGATGCCGGCCACGAAGAGGAGCCCGGTGCCGGCGACCAGCAGGTACCCGTTCTCCCGCATCGTCCGGGCGTTCCAGGCCACGATGAAGACCGCTGTTGCTATCGCGATGGCGACGAGTTCGGCGATCGTGTGGAAGAGGAGGTAGTTGTACAGGCCGGTCGCTGCGAGAGCGGCGAGAAGCACCGTAAAGCCGATCAACGGGCTCCGGACGCCGGGTTCCGTGATGCCCGGCCCCGTGCGATCCTCTGCGCTGCTCCAGATAGCATGGGTGATCGGTTCTGCCTGTGGAGGGTCGTTCTGCATGGTTCGGGGTCCGGTTCTTTCGAATACACGACGGGGAGCGCCGGGCCGCTTCCGGTACCTCTTCCGGGACTCAACACCGCCGCACGGCCCGGTTCGCCGGCCCACTTTTATTCGCCGTATATTATATCTCTGACAACATAAATTTACCGGACAGAAAAAACCGTTTATAGTGCATTATTCAGATAAAAGAGAGCAATAAAGGGATATTAAGAGGGAATGGTTCGATCGGGATCGTGCCGAAACGATCTACACCAGTTCGTTCCTCCGCAGGAACTCCCGGATGTCACGGGATTCGACCCAACCCTCGTCAAGCTGTTTGACGATCGCGTTGATCCGCTCTACCTGCTCCCGGATCTTCTCCGACGTCTGCGCGTCGTCGGCCAGGTCGGCCATGCCGAGGATCACCTGCAGGGGCAGGCGGATGTGATCCGCGAGGATTGCAAACTGCTCGATGTTCTGCTCGATCTGGTAGAAGGCCTGCAGCCGCATATCTTCGTAGTGCTTCCGGTCCGAGACGTCCCGGCCGACGATCTGGACGCCCACCACGCGGCCGCCCTCCGTGATCGGGGATTCGTTCATCTCGACGGCGGCGGCCGTCCCGTCCTTCCGGCGGAGCTCCACCACCAGCCCCTCGACAGGCTCCCCCCGGGCAATCCGGGCCCTGGCCTCCTGCCATTCTGGACGGGTGCTGTCGAGGACGTAGTCACTGCACCGTTCGCCGATCATCTCTTCCGGGGTATACCCGAGGATCCTCTCGACGGCCGGGGAGATGTAGGTGATCCCCCGGTCGTAGTAGCAGGTGTAGAGCATATCGAAACTCCGCTGCGCGATCTCGCGGAACCGCTCCTCGCTCTCCGCGAGGGCGTTCTGCATCTTCCGCCAGTCGGTGATATCCTCCACCATCGCGATGACGAGCCCTCTCTCCCCGGAGTCGCGGAGCAGGGACGTGGTCAGCCGCCCCCAGAGGATCCTGCCGTCCTTCGTTACGTAGCGCTTCTCCCGGCGGGTGCTCTCCCCCAGGGCCACCCTCCGGTGGAGAGCCCCGGCCTCCTCCCGATCAGGCGGATAGATCAGGTCCCGGGACTGCATGCCAGACAGTTCGTCCTCGTCGTAGCCGAACATACGCACGAACGCCGGGTTGGCTCCCATGATCCTCCCCTCCGGGTCGATGAGCGCGATCCCGGTCCCTGCCTGCTCGAAGATTCCCCGGAACCTCTCCTCACTCTCCCGGAGGGCGAGTTCCGCCTTCTTCTGCTCGGTGATATCCTGTCCCGTGACGGCCAGCCGCCCGGCCTGCGGCCGGTAGATCTGCAGGTCGTACCACCGCCCTGTCCTGGGCTCCTGCAGCCGCCGCTGCATTGGAACACCGGTCTCTGCGACCTCCCCGTAGAGGACGCGGGCTCCCTTCGTGATCGCCGGGAAGATATCGAAGAGCCGTTGCCCGACCAGTTCCTCCCGGCTGCGGCCGAAGACGTCCGCTGCTTTCTCGTTCAACTCGACGATAAGGTAGTCGACGGGATTCCCATCGCCGTCCCGGACAACCTCGTAGAGGGTGTAACTCTCGAGCATCTGTTCGAAGAGATGGCGGTACTTCTCCTCGCTCTTCCCGAGTGCTTCGGTCGCCCGCATCCGCTCGACGATCCGGCCGAGCCTCCCGGCAACGGCATCGATCAGGCGGCGCTCATCGGTCATGAACGGCGCATCGCCATCAGCGGGCAGCCCGTGACGATAGCAGACCTCCACCTTCCCGGTGATGCGGCCATGGACAGTGATCGGGCTCTCCTGCCTCAAGGGAGTTTCGAAGAACCCGGGCGACCGGTATTCCCGGCCGTCGACCGTGATCCGGGCGGCAGCATCTTCCGGGTGGAGCCAGCCGCCGGGGAGGATGGAGGCAACCTCCTGCAGGACCTCCTCGACCGATATCCCCGGCCGTTCGACGATGCCGCTTACGGCATAGAGCGTCGCAAGTTCCCTCACCCGGGTATCCAGAGCGACCTGCTGCTTCTGGAGCAGCTCTTCCGCCCTGCGCCGGTCCGTGACGTTCTCTGCAATGGCAACAAGCCGATCGTACTGTGGCCGGTATGCTTTCAGTTCGTAGCAGGCGCCGGTCGCCGGACTTGAGACATCGCGATGCACCGGCGTCCCGGTTCTCGCCACCCGGTAGAGGAGGTCGAGCGCTGCAGGGGTGATCGACGGAACGGCCGTGACGAGGTCTTCTCCGACAACCTCTTCCCGGCGGCGCCCGAGGCTTTCGGCGGCCTTGCGGTTGATCCGGACGACCCGGAAGCCGGCGGGGTCCCCGGAGCCGTCGCGGAGTATCTCAAGGAGAAGCCCGGCGTCCGGCATCTGGTCAAAGAGGAGGCGGTACTGCCGCTCGTGAGTTGCGGTCTCTGTGCGTCCCGGCGCGATGGCCGCCCCGAGCATCGCGGCGACAACGCGGACGAGATCGCGCTCCTGCGGCAGGAAGGGGTCTTCTGTCCCCCGAGGGTTCTCCCGGTTCCCTACGGCTTCCTTCGGAACCCTCCGGCACTCGACCACGAGGTGCCCGGCCGGGATCCCGGCGACGATCTTTCCGGGCCCCGGAGCAGCGGTTCCGGGCACGACCCGCGCCGATACCTCCCCCGGGTTCCGAAACCCGCGGGGCAGGAGGTCGACCGTCTCCCGGAAGACCTTTTCGGGATCAGCACCGTATCTCTCGATCGCCCGGGCGATTGCGGAGAGGGTCGCGAGTTCCCTCACCTGCCCGCAGGGTTCGTCCAGGCCGGTGACGTCGAGGCTGACACCGGCCCAGAGGACGACCCGGCCTCCAGCGTCCCTGACCGGGACACCGCTGCTCGCGACGGTGCGGTAATCCCCTTCGGCACCCCGGATGCGGTAACTGCACCTCCACGGTGTGCCGGCGGCGGCACAGCGCTCCCATAGGGCAAGCACAGCATCAGCCTCCTCCGGGTGGAGGGAGCGCGCCCACCCGGAGTCCCGGAACTCTTCGAGCGTCGTCCCCAGAAGGTCGAGATACGGGTCCGGGAGGTAAGGTGCCACACCGTCGGACCGGCAGATCCAGATACTGCAGGAAACCGTCTCGTCGGCGATTCGGTCGGGATTGTCCGGGGGGATCGTGGTAAAGTCTGGCGGAGGCATCGTCAAGGTCCTCCAGAGGGGCAGGGGGGTGTCGGGTATGCCGGCTGGCCGGCACCCGGGCATGATGTGGAAAGGGTAATCTTTTCGATCATTTGGGGCGATCTCTTCATAACATTTCTGCTCGGTGAAAGGGTGACTCCCTGGTCGGATTGATCGCGTCTGAGGTGGGCCCGGGGGTGCGCCCGGACCATCCTTTAAGTGGGACGTAGCCAAGATCGAATACCATGATGGAGACCTGCGCCCGAAAGACTCCGGCCGGAGGCGAACCGTGACGGAGCATGAGGAGTGCCCGTCCTGCCCCCGCTGCCGGGCCGGGATCTGCGAGATTCACAGGCCGGTCGTCGGCCGCCGGGAGGTCGCGGTCTTTCTGGTCGCGGGCGTCCTCCTCCTCGCGGGGGTACTCGCCGGATACTTCACCCCGTACCCCCTCGCCGGAACGGCCCTGCTGCTCGCCGCCGCGTTCATATCCGGTTACGGAGTCCTGAAGGCCGGGTTCCTCGCCCTCATCCGGCTCCGGTTCAGCATCGCCGTGCTCATATCCATCGCGGCGGCGGGCGCGTTCCTGACCGGGAACCCCGCAGAGGGGGCTACCGTGCTCTACCTCTACGCCATCGCCGAGTTCCTGGAGGAGTACGCCGCCGGGAGGGCGGAGCGCTCCATAGCGTCGCTTCTCGATATCGCGCCGCAGACGGCCCGGGTCCGGCGGGACGGCGGGGAGGTGACCGTCCCGGTCGAAGACGTCGGCGTCGGGGAGACCGTGATCGCGAGACCGGGCGACACCGTCCCGCTCGACGGCATCGTCACTGCCGGCGCATCTTCGGTCGATCAGGCGGCGATCACGGGAGAGAGTGTCCCGGTGGCAAAGGGTGTCGGGGACGGCGTCTACGCCGGGACCCGGAACATGGAGGGCTACCTCGAGGTCCGGGTGACGAAGCCCGAAGAGGAGAGCACCATAGCCCGGGTGGTGGCGCTGGTCGCGGAGGCCCAGGCCCACACTTCCCCCACCGAGGCGTTCATCGAGCGGTTCTCGCGCTACTACACGCCGGCGGTCATCCTCGTCGCCGCCCTCCTCATCGTGGTCCCGCCGCTCGCCTTCGGCGTCCCGTTCCTCGAGGCGTTCTACCGGGCGCTGATCCTGCTCGTCATCGCCTGCCCCTGTGCGCTCGCCATCTCCACCCCGGTCTCGATGGTCTCGGGTATCACGACCGCGGCGCATAACGGCGTGCTCATCAAGGGCCGGGACTCCCTTGAGGCCGTGGGGCTTGCCCGGGTCGTCGTCTTCGACAAGACCGGGACGCTCACGGCCGGAAGGCTCGAGGTGGATGACGTGATCTCCTTCGGGGTGCCGGAGGCGGAGGTGCTGGCCGTCGCCGCATCGCTCGATTCCCGTTCCGGCCACCCGATCGCGGAGGCGATCCGGCTGCGGGCGGAGGCGGAGGGGACCGTCCTCCAGGATGTGGAGGAGTTCGCCTCGATCACCGGCAGGGGTGTCCGGGGGAAGATCGACGGTGCGACCTATCTCCTCGGGAACGCCGCGCTCTTCCCGGAACTCCCCGGCGGAGCATGGTGGGTGGAGTACGACCGTCTTCTCCGGGAGGGAAAAACCGTCGTCCTCGCCGGCACCGATTCAGCGGTCATCGGGCTGGTTGCCCTCTCCGACGTCATCAGGGGGGATGTCCCGGAGACGGTTGCCGACCTTCGGTCGCGGGGTATCAGGACGGTGATGCTCACCGGGGACAACGAGCGCGTCGGAGAGGCGGTGGCCCGCCGCATCGGGATCGACGAGTGCCACGCCGGCCTCCTCCCGGAGGAGAAGGTGGCGATGGTCGAGCGGCTGATGGACCGCTACGGGCTCGTGGTGATGGTCGGCGACGGCGTGAACGACGCGCCGGCGCTGGCCCGGGCGAACGTCGGGGTCGCGATGGGGGCCATCGGGTCGGACGTCGCGATCGAGGCTGCCGATATCGTCGTGATGGAGGACGACATCTCCCGGGTCGCCTACCTCGTCGCCCTCTCGGAGAAGACGGTCTCGGTCGTCCGGCAGAACGTCGTCGCGGCCATCATCGTGAAACTCGGCATTGCGGGGCTTGCCGTCCTCGGCCTGGTCTCCCTCTGGATGGCGGTGGCGTTCGGGGATATGGGACTCTCGCTTGCGGTCATCGCAAACGCCCTCAGGATAGGCCGGCCGGATGCCGGCAGTTAAGAAGCCTGGCAAAAAAAGAGAAGAAAACTCTCATTCAAAGAGAACGGTCTTCTCCGGCGTCCACGCCGGGTCGATGAACGAGAGGATCTTCGTTGCGGAGTCAGCGGCGTTCCGGGTCTCCTTCACCAGGTCGGGCGGGACGTAAGCGGCACTCCCGGCAGGAACCAGTACAGCGTCCCCGTCGGGCGTGGTTACCTCGATCTCACCCTCGATCACGTAAATCAGGTCGGACGAGCCGCGGATTCCGTCGTACCCGAGGTACCCGCCCGGCAGGAGCTCCGCATACGCGAGACTGTAGTCGATCGGGATCTCCGTCTCGTTCATCAGCACCGGATTTATAAGGGTATAGACCGCCACGCCGGACTCAAGGTCCCACTCGATCCCTTTCCGTGGATCGGCGACGACGATCGGCGCGGCATCCGTCATCACGCTGACCACGTCAAGCCCGTCCCCCGAGATCTCGATTGCGGCTGCAAACGGCGGCTGGATCACGGTGAGGTAGCGGAGATCGGTATCCCCGACCGAGGCTATCGACTGCAGCACCCCTTCCGGCAGGAGGACGGTCTCCCCTCCGCAGGCGGTCACCGTCTCGCTGTCGCAACGGATCTCCGCCGCTCCTCCGAGCACGTAAACGAGCTCCGTCGTCCCGATCAACCGGTGCGGGGACGTCGCGCTACCCGGCGGGATGACGACGTAACCCATGCTGTAGTTCGTCCGGATCTGCGGGGTCTCCTCGCCGACGAGCCCGGCATACGTCGCCCGGCCGTCGAATATGGGGACCGGGTCCGCCGGGGCGATCAGTACGACACCCCCCTCTGCCGGAGACTCGCTCGCGGTGAGGCATCCGGCGGAGAGGAGCATGCAGGTGAAGAGAAGAGGAACAATCCTGTGCATGGCTATTGATCTCTGCGACGGGAGGAATAAATCCGATCATCTGCGTCTGATATGCGCCTGGAACGATCCCGGCACCTTACGGGCCCCTGTCGCCCCCGGCCTTCCGGAGGGTGAACCGGAACGCCGCACCCTCCTCCGGGTGGCCCGGGACGCGGTCCTCGACCCAGATTCTGCCGCCGTAGCGTGCGGTGAGCATCCGGCAGATCGAGAGGCCGAGACCATGGCTTCCTCGCCTGCCGCCCTCCCGCTCGAACCGGAAGAAGATGGTCTCCTTCGCGTCCTCCGGGATACCGGGGCCGTTGTCGGCGACCGTGACGATGACGGTCCCCTCATCCAGGCTCTCGACCGTAACCGTGACCTCGACACACTTTCCCCCGTACTTTGCGGCGTTACCGATGAGGTTCGTGAAGACCTCGGGGAGGAGGTCGTCGGCGAGGACCATCACGTCCGGCCCGCCGTAGGTGATACGGGCGTCGGGGAAGTGGGCGATCTCCTCACGGATCACGTCGTGGAGGCCAAGAGGCGTAAGTCCTGCCCGACTCTCGTGGATCTTCCGGATAGTGGCGACGTTCGCGGTGATCTCGATACTCTTCTTGATCCCGGCCTTCAATTTCCGGGCATGCCGGGCCGGCTCTCCCTCGAGTTCGTCGATGAGAATGTCGGCATAAATGTTTGCGACGTTGTCGGCGTTCCGGATATCGTGCGTAAGGATATCGAGGTAGAGGTTTGCCTCCCGGTTTGCCACCTCAAGCCTCCGGTAGAGCATCCCCCGCATGATGCCGGCCCCGATCTCCCGGCCGACCGCCTCGAGGAGCGCGCGCTCGTCATGGGAGAACGATCCCCGGTCCCTGCTCCCGATGAGGAGCGCCCCGACGACATCGGACTCGACGACGAGCGGGATGCAGGCGAGTGCGGCAAGCCCGAGTTCCCGGAGGAGGCGGGACCCGGAGGTGTTCGGCGCCCGGTCCTGTTCAAGGTAGCAGGGATGGCCGGTGGCGAGGGTGTCGGCGAACGACACTCCCAGGATGTTCCCTGCCGGATCCAGGTACGCATCCGGCATGTTCCGCCGGCACTGGAGGGTGGCCTCGCCCCGTCCGGCATCGAGACGGTAGATAGCGCCGCCGTCGTAGCCGAGGAGGTCGAGCGTCTGGTTGAGTGCCGTCTCCAGCAGTTCTCCCGGCAGATGGGCCGATGCGGATGTGGCGATGATCCGATTCAGCAGCAGGAGGTGGCGGTTCCGTGCCTGCAGCTGCTCCTCCGCCAGTTTCCGGTGGGTGACGTCCCGTATAACGACCTGGACCGCGGGCCGGCCCTCAAAGAACGTCCGTGTGCCCCTCCCCTCGATGGGGACCGTCGTCCCGTCAACCCTGACAACCAGCAGTTCGATGAGCGGCGTCTGCTCCCCCTGCAGGTCCCGTGCGGTGAAGGCCTCGACGGTGCTCCGGGTGTCGGGGTGGACGATATCGAGGATCGCTTTCCCGAGGACCTCCTCCGGGCATGAAGCGCCGAGCAGCCTCACGCCGGCGGGGTTGATGAATATGATCTTCCCGTCGCGGTGGATCATGGTCGCCTCGGCGGAGAGTTCGACAAGCGATCGATACTTCTCCTCGCTCTCCCGGAGTTGCGCCTCCATCCGTTTCATGGGGGTGATGTCCTGAACCCCCACAAGGAACCCCCGGCAGGTGCCGTCGGCGTTGACGATCGGGGTGGTCGCCATCAGCGTATGGACACGGGCGCCGTCTTTACGGATCAGATCGATCTCAAAGACTTCGTGCATGTTCCGGCCCAGGTTCTGCAGATACTCTCCAAGGCATCCGGCGCCCGTCTCATCGACGAGCGCGGAGACCGGCAATCCTATGATCTCAGTGACCGGGTAGCCGACGATATCGGCCATTCTCTGGTTGGCAAAGACCGCGACACCCTCTCTGTCGATCAGCCCGATGCCTTCGTTGAGGTTCTCGACGAGGAACCGGTACCTGTCCTCGCTCTCCCGCAGGATCTCCTCTATCCGCCTCTGTTTGGGGGTATCCGCAGGCCTTCCGGGCACCGGTCCCGGGAGGATCGGGGCGTCAGCAACAGAACCGCCCCGGAGGTCGGATGATTCGAAAGAGAGACGAACGATCCGATTTCCGCGAAGCGGACCTTCATGCACAGCCCGGCACAAGCAGCGGACGCGTTTCTCCCCGCTCCCGGGCGACCGCAGCGTGCACAGGACATCGGCAGCCCGGGAGCGGCCGGAGAGGAACGAAAAGATCTCGGCCCTGCCCGACTCCTCGCAGATACGGGTTACCAGGGCCCGGCGGACGAACAGATCCGCATCGGTCTCACATAGTGCGTCCCGGTCGATGTCGAGGAGGTGCCGGAGATGCTTGTTGATGCAGGCCACCCGGTTGTCGGGGTTGATGATGAGCAGCCCCTCGTCGAACGCGTCCAGGATGCCGGAGAGGGCGAGGTTATCGCCGTGTGCGGGTGTGCATTCATGCATTGGCCGGAATCACCTTCCTCTATTCTCGGAAGAGTATCATCATCAGGGACAGATAAAATGTTCCTGCACACGCCAAATGAATCCAGCCAAAATTCAGAGGAATTTTGAGGATCCTATCTACCTTGGGGGCAGGTTCATTTGAGCACGGGCAGTATGCTCTTTCCCTGAAGTTATAAATCTGTCCATTTACTCCGGCAGGCAATCGCCATCTGCGAGGCAACGGATGCATGCCCCCGGCGTTACCGGGGGTGCGCGCGGACGGCCGTCTCGCACCCGCCGGTGGGCAGCCGGTATATTTACGTCCTGTGAGACCGGCATCACCTCCATGGACGGATACATACACCCGTGCCGGAACGGCTGTCGCCGTCGGGCGCCGGGCGCGCTCCGGCAGCGCTGCATACAGAGCGAGACCGACGAAGACGACCTTTTGGGCCCCGGAGAGGGACCGGCGGGGACGGGATGAGATGGACCACGATCACGAGCACGCCGGGCGAGAGCCTGATACGCATCCAGCTGAGGCGGGCCGAAAGACGCCGCCGGAGGGGAGTCGGCCCCCGGGCTCAGGACGTCCCGTCCATCGCACACACCGCCACGCCCTCGAGGACTTCCGGCGGCGGTTCATCGTCTCGACGATACTGACGGTCCCGATCCTCCTCCTTTCTCCGCCGGTCCAGGCGCTCCTCGGGATCGTCATCGTGTTCCCGGGCTCGGATTACCTCCTCCTTGTTCTTGCGACCGCCGTCTACCTCTACGGCGGCTGGCCGTTTCTCACCGGCATCGTGCGCGAGATCCGGGACCGGATGCCCGGGATGATGACGCTCATCGCCGTCGCGATCACCGTCGCCTACGTCTACAGTTCGGCGGTCGTCCTCGGTATCGTCGGCGGGGAAGGGTTCTTCTGGGAACTCGCCACCCTGATCGACATCATGCTCCTCGGGCACTGGGTGGAGATGCGCTCGGTCCTCGGGGCGTCGAGGGCGCTCGAGGAGCTGGTCCGGATCATGCCCTCAGAGGCGCACCGCGTCCGGGACGCCGGCACCGAGGACGTGCCCGTGGACCGGCTCGCACCGGGCGACCGGGTCCTCGTCCGGCCCGGGGAGAAGGTCCCGGTGGACGGCGTGGTTGTCGAGGGTGCGACGAGCGTCAACGAAGCGATGCTCACCGGGGAGTCGAAACCGGTGGAGAAGCGCCCGGGTGACGGGGTCATAGGCGGGGCGATCAACGGCGAAGGCTCGATCGTCGTCGAGGTCAGAAAGACGGGTGCGGAGACCTACCTCGCCCAGGTGATCGACCTTGTGCACAGGGCGCAGGAGAGCCGGTCCCGGACCCAGGACCTCGCAGACCGGGCGGCGTTCCTCCTGGTGGCGATCGCCCTCTCGGTCGGTGCGGTGACGTTTGCGGTATGGTTCGCCGTCGGAGAGAGTACCGGATTTGCGGTGGAGCGGGCCGCGACCGTGATGGTCATCGCCTGCCCCCACGCGCTCGGCCTTGCCGTCCCGCTCGTGGTC
This sequence comes from Methanoculleus oceani, assembly GCF_023702065.1. Taxonomy (NCBI): domain Archaea; kingdom Methanobacteriati; phylum Methanobacteriota; class Methanomicrobia; order Methanomicrobiales; family Methanomicrobiaceae; genus Methanoculleus; species Methanoculleus oceani. Next base: position 137,060 of record NZ_QFDM01000002.1, read on the forward strand.
GCGGTCTCGACGGCGCTTGCCGCCCGGTCCGGGTTCCTGATCCGCGATCGGAGCGCGTTTGAGCGGGCAAAAGACCTCACAGCAGTCGTCTTCGACAAGACCGGCACCCTGACGACGGGGAGATTCGGGGTCACGGATGTCCTCGCCTTCGGCGGCGCCGCGGAAGACGACGTGGTCCGGGCGACGGCATCGGTGGAGGCACATTCCGAGCACCCGATCGCCCGGGGCGTGGTCCGGAGCGCGGAAGAACGGGGCATTTCCCTGCTCCCGCTCGAAAACTTCCGGGCGATCCCGGGAGTCGGCGTCGAGGGAAAGGCAGGCGGCCGGACCGTCCGGGTGGTCGGTCCTGGCTATCTCGCAGAGCAGGGCATAGCGGCCGGGGACGAGCGGGTCGGAACGCTCCAGCGGCAGGGCAAGACCGTCGTCTTCCTGCTCGAGGACGATCGGCTCACCGGCGCGATCGCGCTCGCCGACATCATCCGGCCGGAGTCGCGGGAGGGGGTCGGCCGGCTCAAAGCGATGGGCATCCGGTGCATGATGCTGACCGGGGACAACCGTGACGTCGCCGCGTGGGTGGCGGGGGAACTGGGTCTCGACGAGTTCTTCGCCGGGGTCCTGCCTCACGAGAAGGCAGCAAAGATCCGGGAGGTGCAGCGCCGCTACCGGGTGGCGATGGTGGGTGACGGGATCAACGACGCCCCGGCGCTCGTCCAGGCCGATGTGGGCATCGCCATCGGGGCCGGGACCGATGTTGCTGTCGAGAGCGCCGACATCGTCCTCGTGAAGAGCGATCCGCGGGACGCGGCGGCGGTCATCGACCTTGCAAGGAAGACCTACCGGAAGATGTTTCAGAACCTTCTCTGGGCGACCGGCTACAATGCCGTCGCCATCCCGCTCGCCGCCGGCGTGCTGATCGGTGCCGGTATCGTCCTCACTCCGGCCGTTGGGGCGGTGCTGATGAGCGCAAGCACCGTGATCGTCGCGATCAACGCCCGGCTGCTCCGGGTATAGGGGCGGTCCCCGCACCACTTCCCGGGTGATCGATTGAACCGGGAAGCTCAATGCGGTCAAATAGGGGAGCAGGGCCAGTAGGTATCGGAGGTACGTTACTCATGAAACGCGACACTACAATCCGAATCTTCTCCCTGCTGATCGCCCTCGCCGTGGTGGTTCCTGCCGTGCAGGCCGCCCTCACGGTCGATGCAGGGAGCGACCGCACCGTGCTTGCCGGGGAGCCGGTCACTATTCTCGCGACCTGCAACGACACCGATGTCTTCGATGCGATGAACCTCTCCGCTTCCATCGACTGGAGCACAGGAGCGACGGATGCCGGGATCGTGCAGGACGACGAGCATAACGGCACCATACAGGCCACCCACACCTACCTCGCCGCCGGCACCTACGCCGTCACGGTGAAGGTCGCAAACAACGCCACTGGCGCCGTCGCCTGCGATACCCTGAACGTGACCGTGAGCCCGCAGCAGGCGGAGGTGAAGGTCGTCCCGAAGACGCTGAACCAGAAGAGCAACGGTGTCATGACCGTCTTTGTCAGCCTTGCGGAATGGCTCGGGTTTGCCGGCGCCGACCGCACGAACGTGACGGTGTCGGACCCCTCGGAGTTCGCAATCGGGAACGCAACGCCGGAGAAGGTCAACTTCTGCATGAAGGACGGCGGCACGCTCATCCTGAAGTACCGGCGGCAGGACCTCGACCTCGCCACCGGCGACGGCAACCTGACCGTGACCGGCAGCGCCGTGACGGAGGAAGGGAACGTCTCGGTGGCCGGCACCGGTGCCGTCTCCGTGATCAACCCGGGTAACGGCAAAAAAGGGGAGAACGATGACGGCTACGCCTGGGCCGCCATGGTGAAGGAGAACGCGAAAGAGAAGGTGAAGAACCAGAAAGAGTTCCGTGAAGAGCAGCAGAAAGGCAACGGAAAAGCTAAAGGACAGGCGCTGTAACGGCGCACCGGAGGGTCCGGGGGGCACCCTCCTTCCTCCTGTTGCTATAAAGGCCCGAGCAGGACCCCAGGCCCGGGATCAATTCTCTTATCGCTTATCGAGTCAACCTGTATGCACATGGGACGCTACGCCAGCGGCGACGTAGTTTTAGCCTCCGTCCGCATCGGGGGTATCGGCGAACGGAAGGTGCGGCCGGTGGTCGTCGTTACGGCAGAAGAGAGCAGAGACCTGCTCATCTGCCCGGTATCGAGCAGCCCCTCCACCGACGGAATTTCCGTCCCGCTCTCGCTCGACGACTTCGCCCGCGGCGGGCTCGACCTCTTTGCAGAGAGCTACGCTCTCGCCGCACACGCCGCCACCATCAGGACGAAGGACGTCGTCGGAAAGAAAGGCTCTCTCCTGCCGGAGACGCTCGCCGCCATCCGGGAGGCCATGCCGGGGATGCACGATAAGAGGGGCCGGAGAAGGTGAAGGCGTGGCAGGCGTTTGCCCGCCCACTCAGAGTTCGTACCGCTTCAAAAACTCCCGGATCTTCCGGGACTCCATCCATTCCCGGTCCAGCAGGTTGATCTGCATATTGATCCTCCGGACCTGCTCCCGGAGCTTCTCTGCGGTCACATCGTCGTCGAGCAGGTCCGCGACCCCCATGACCACCTGGAGTGGGTGGCGGACATGGTCGGCGAGGACGGCGAACTGCGCGATGTTTCGCTCGGTCATATCGAACGCCTGTTCCCGTAGCCGCTCGTACAGGATCCGCTCGGAGATGTCCCTGCCGATTGCCTGGAACCCCACGATCGCCCTCTTCTCGACGATCGGCGACTCGTTCAGTTCCAGTATGACGGTCTCCCCGTCCTTCCGCCTGACCCCGACCTGAAGCGCTTCGACCTGCTCGCCCCGGAGCACCTTCCGGCGCCCCTCCTCCCAGACAGGAAGGCTTGACGGGAGGATGTAATCCTCCCATTCGGTTCCTACCATCTCCTCGGGAGAGTACCCGAGTATTCGCTCCATCGCCGGCGAGACGTAGTTCAGCCCGTCGGCCAGATACGACGTGACGATGAGATCGAAACTCCGCTGGGCGATCCCACGGAACTTCTCCTCGCTCTCCTCGAGCGCCGCTTCTACCTGCAACCGCTCGATAATCCGGCCGAGCCGCTTCGTGACGGCGTCAAGCAGCATCTGCTCTTCCTGCAGGAACGGCCCTTCAACCGCCTCCGGTTTCTCGCAGTTGTATCCGACCTCAACCTCGCCGACCTGGACGCCGCGGACGACGATCGGGCTGCTCTGCCTCCAGTGGGTCTCACCCGGGTTGCCCCGGCTGTACTCCCGGCCGTCGACGGTGATCCGTACCGCGGTACCGTCGGGGTATTGCCAGCCGGGGGGGAGAGTATCGACAACCGCCTGCAGGAGCGTTTCAAGCGTTATCCCCGGAACCTCGACGAGGTGCGTGATGGTGTAGAGGCACCGGAGTTCGTTCATCCGTTTCTTCAGCTCGAACGTCTTCTCCCGGAGCTCCTCCTCTGTCCGGTTGCGTTCGGTCACATCGAAGGCCGTTCCGGTGACGCCGACAATCCTGCCGTCTGCATCCCGGAGCGGCTTTAATGTCAGATCCCGGACACGAGGATCGCCTGCGACGGTGAACGTCACCGCCGCCCGCACGGTCTCTCCCGTCTCAAGAACCCGGCGCTTGAGTGCAGTGAGGAGCGCGGCATTGTCGGGAAAGACCTCCTCGTCCCGCATGCCGATGATGGACAGATCCGTGGGTCCCAGCTGCTGGTTATACGACCAGGTGTAGCGGAGGTCCTTATCCTGCGCAAAGACGACCATCGGTGATTGGTCGAGCGCGGCCCTGAAGTGGTGTGCATTCAGATCCGCCGTGGCATCCCGGACCCTGATGAACCGCTGCCCGTCGGAGATCGGCATGCCCGAGATCGAGAGCCAGCGCCGGGTGCCGTCGGGTGTCCGGGCACGGCAGAGGAAGGCGGGCAGGTCTGCGCCATTCTCCAGAGCCTCCCGGAGCAGCCGTGCGGAGTTCTCATCCTCGAGGATCGGCAGAAGGTACGTGCCGAAGAGAGAGCGCACGTCCATCCCGACGGCGTCTTCCTCCCGGATGGCAAGAGTCCGCGCGAGAGCCGGGTTGTGCCAGCGGACCCTCCGGTCGTCGCTTACCACAAGAAGACCGTCGTCGAGAGTATCGAGCACCGCACGATCGCAGGGTGCCCGGTCAGGATGCGAGTCTGTCATTTCCCACCGGCGCTGGAATGCAGTCGCTGTAGTGGATGTGCTCCAGGGGGATAAAAAAGATTACTATCCGGTTCCCGGACGAAAATAATGTTTCCTAGACCCCCTGCGAGTTTCGGCGGCATTCCGGCTCTTCAGAAGAGCCGGATCATGTTGCAGCACTCCGGGTAAGAGACACTGCGGGGAGATGCCTGCAGATCGGGAAGCGTCTCCGGCGATACGCACCGGATCCGGCACGGCCGACCAGCGTTGATAGGTTCTCCCATCGCTGATCTCCGACATCAGGTAGTGCAAACGCGCGTATCGGCCGGCAGGCGCGTGCAGGGTGGGTGTCGGGTTCCGGTGGGACGTGGAGGACGGAGCAGGTTCACTCAAGGTATAAATATCATCGGCGAGCCGTTGGGGTTCTATGGTGACGGCTACAGAGTCCATTGGGATCCTTTCCGTGATCCGCGAACGCCGGAGCATCAGGAACTACATCGACCGGGATGTCCCGGACGAGGCTATCAGGGCGATCATCGCTGCGGGCATCCAGGCCCCGACCGCTCTTGGGCTTCAGCCCTGGCAGTTCGTGGTCGTGAGAGACAGGGACCTGATGCAGCGGGCGTCCGATTACTGCAAACCGATCCTCTTAGAGAAGATCGGAGAGGAGGCACGCCCGGGGACGGAAGAGTTCCTTGCGGCGCTCAGGGGCCCGGAGTTCAACATCTTCTACAATGCCCCGGTGCTGATCCTGGTCCTCGGCGCACGGGAGGTCGTATCGAGCGTCCTCGACTGCGCGCTCTGTGCGGAAAACATGATGCTTGCCGCCTGGGCCCTCGGCATCGGCAGCTGCTGGATCGGTTCCGCAGCCCTCATCGAGCAGAACCCCGACCTCCTCGCGGCGCTGAAGGTCCCCGACGACCACCAGGTCGTGGCACCGCTGATCTTCGGCTATCCTGCCCCCCTGTTGCCGAAACCGGTGCGGCGGGAACCCCGGATAACGTGGATCCCGTAGTCGCATCACGGGAGACGTGGTGAGGGGAGGGGACCCGCTCACCCGGTGGCGGGACACGCGACCGCTTCCGCCGGGATGATCGGGAGCGTGATCCGCCGCTGTTCCCGCACGAGCGATAGGGTTGCCGGCTCCGCGATGGGCCAGGTGGCGAGGAACCGGTGCAGGTCGTCCACGCACGCAACGTCGGTCTCGTTGATCCCGATGATCAGGTCTCCCGGCCGGAGCCCTGCCCGACCGGCGGGGCTTGCCCTGTTCACCGAGACGACCTCGACCGCCTGATTCACGGTAAGCCCGAGCGCCGCAACAAGCGGCTGCGGGAGCGGCTGTGACTGGCCGGCAATACCGAGGTATCCGCGACGCACCCTGCCGTCGGCGACCAGCTGCGGGAGGACCCAGGCGGCGGTGTTCGAGGGGATTGAGAAGCAGATACCCTGGGCCATCGGGATGATGGCTGTGTTGATGCCGATGACCCGGCCGCGCGAGTCCACCAGCGGACCGCCGGAGTTGCCGGGGTTTAAGGGAGCGGTGTGCTGGATGATGTTCTCGATCAGGCGGCCGTCCCGGCTCCGGAACGCCCGCCCGAGAGCGCTCAGGACTCCCGTCGAGACGGTCGAGTCGAAGCCGAGCGGGTTGCCGATGGCTATCGCGAGCTGGCCGACCGAGAGCGCCCCGGAGTCGCCGAACGGCGCGTAGGAGAGACCCCCGGTATCGGTACGAAGCACGGCGAGATCGGTCGCCGGATCGGCCCCGGCCAGGCGCGCAGGAAGAGCGGTCCCGTCAGCCGTACGGACCTCGAGCCTCCCCGCTCCCTGCACCACATGGTTGTTGGTCAGGATGTAGCCTTCCGGTGCCACGACCACGCCCGAGCCTGCCCCCATCTGCTCGCCGCGCCGGCCCTGGAGGTTCTTCCCCGCGACCACGCTCACGACCGCGGGTCCCACCGACTCGACGACCCTGACGACGGCCCGGGAGTAGGCGTCGAGGAGGTCGGCATCGGACTCCCCGGTATCGGGAGATGTACCGTGGCCTTTCTGGGCGGATACCGGAGGAGAGCCGCCAGCATGCTGGAAGAGTTTGTGGCTGATTTTATCCATTATAATTTATAATTTTGTAACCAATAGTAATGTACTTTCCGCACCGGTTTGTTGAGTAACGCTCCTTGCGGCACGCGAGATCGCGCCGGTCTCAGGCGCGCAACAACATCCGCCCCCCATGGACTGCACCGGGTCCCTGCCGATCCTGCAGTAGCCGCAACAGACAAATAGACCCGATCTCTATTGCCCTCCATGCTCGAGACGGCTGCAATTCAAGTGGATGTAGGTGCAACGAGGGTCGAGGTGCACCCCACGAACGTCAGGAGGATGCCGCAGGCCGGCGAGGCCTACGAGATCGTGGAGATCGAGACCGACCGCGGGACGACCACCTGCCGCTACTACGAGGCGCAGGGGGCCAGAAACGGCGTCGTCATGGTAGGCGGGACCGGCGGCGGGTTTGATACCCCCGCCCGGGAACTCTACCCGCAACTGGCGACGGATCTCCAGAACGACAGGATCAGCACGCTCCGGGTGCAGTACCGGCACCCGACCGACCTCGTGGAATCGACCGTCGACACGATCCTCGGCATGCGCTACCTTGAGAGCCGGGAGGTCTCGGCCGTCGGGCTGGTCGGGCACTCGCTCGGGGGAGCGGTGGTGATCCAGGCGGCGGCGAGCGATCCGGCGGTCAGGGTCGTCGTCGCCATCTCCACCCAGACCGACGGGACCGAACCGGTCGCCGGCCTCGCCGGCCGTGCGGCAATCCTCCTCCTTCACGGGGATCACGACCCGGTCCTCCCCCATAGCGCATCTGAGGAGGTCTACCGGCGTGCCCACGAGCCCAAACGGCTGGTCGTCTATGAAGGAGCGGGCCACACCCTCGATGAGGTGGCGGAGAGCCTCTCCGTCGAGGTGAAGGCGTGGCTCCTCAAACACCTCCCGGGGACGCTCGTCTGACCGGTCCTTCACCTCGCCGGCGACGTGGCTCCGCCCTGCAGGTATCGGCGTGCGGCGCAGGGGTCGTCGCTCGCGAATCCGTCGACGCCGAGCCGCACCGCTTCTTCGATATCGTCCTCCCCATTCAGCACCCAGGGAACGACGAGCAGCCCGGCGTCGTGCGCCCGCTCCACCACCTCGTGCGAGACCCGGTCCCACCGCGGGAGGATGATCTCCGCCTGCACCGAGAGGGCGAGCCCGACGGGGTCATCAGCCTCCCCCGAGTAGATGAGGCCCGCCTGTGCTCCGGGGAGGAGCCTCTTTGCCATCGCAACGCTTTCCGGGTGGAACGAGACTAAAAAGAGCCGTTCCGGCATCCGGCCCATGAGCATCGAGACGATGATCGCTTCGGTCCCGGGCTCTTTGATCTCCACGACAAGCCCCGACTCGTTGTGGACGAGGTCGAGAACCGCCTGGAGCGTCGGGATCGTCTCGCCCTCTCCCGCATCAAGCGCCGTCAGGTCCTCGAGGGTATAGCCTTTGACCGGCCCGGTCCCGTCGGTCGTCCGGTCGACGGTCGCGTCGTGGATTGCGACCGGGATACCGTCTCTTGTGAGGCGCAGGTCGACCTCGACGAGATCGGCGCACGCCATACCTCTTCGCAGGGCCCGCAGGGTGTTCTCCGGTCCGAGAGCCCTTGCCCCCCGGTGTCCGATGATGAGCATGCCCCGCCATGCACCGGGGACCAGATATAGGTGGCGGGTCGCGGGCTTTTCCGGCAGAGCGGTCCATACATTGATACACTTTGCGGGAGTTACGGCGCGGTCCCGCTCCTGCATCCTGGCGTGGTGTGCCGCCCTGCAAAACGGTTCCGCCAGGGGCCGGCAGGCGTCGCCTCCGGCACCCGTATGCGGCTGAAAAAGGGTTACTTCTGCTGGACTTTCTGCAACTCTGATTTAATGTCTTCCTGGCTGTTGTACTGCTTATCCTCAAACTGGTTCAACATGTCGAGGATGCCCTGGGGTGCTCCGCTATCCTTCGCCTGGGAGATAAGATTGTCTTTCGACGCGGGAAAATTGATCCTCGAAGTGATCTGCTCGATGATCCGCGGATCGAGTTCCTGCAGGGACCCGGCGGCTTTTGACATCCCGCCCATGGCGGATTCCTTCATACCTTTCATGATCCTCACCATCACATTTGCGCTCCCCGTGCCGGGGAGGGTGCTCCCGATAGGTAAACTATGATATATACCTGCCCCTCCCGTACCGCTCTCGACCGGTGAGGGGCCTGAGGCGCGTCGGGTGTTCCGGGACCCCTCCTGTGGTGATCACCGCCCTTGAGTTGAGGGCATACCGGACTGGAATGGTGGGGCGCTGCCTTCAAAAGCATGGTATCATTCCCGGCCGCCGGCTGAACCGGACCTTCAGGAAAGCCAAATCAAAAGGTTAATTTTACTTATCTAGCTAATTTCTCTTTCATGAGAACGCATGGCATTCTTACGTTGCTCGCCTGTCTTGTCGCAGTGCTGGCCGTCGCAGGTGCGGGGTGCACCGGCACGACCGAGCAGACCGGCGGAGCGGAACTGAAAGACTCATACATCGTCGGCATCGACGGCGCGTATCCTCCCTTTAGCTACATCGATAAGGACGGGAACGCCCAGGGATTCGATGTCGACTCCATGAAGTGGATCGCCGAGAAGAAGGGCATCGAGGTGACGTTCATGGCGGTCGACTGGGACGCGATCATCCCGACCCTCCAGGCGGGGAAGATCGATATGGTCTATGCCGGGATGTCGATCACCCCCGAGCGGCAGGAGAAGGTCAGCTTCACCAACCCCTACTGGTCAATCAATCAGGACGTCGCGGCCCGCGAGGACTCGAACGTGACGCTTGATGACGTCCTTGCCGGAAAGGTAATCCTCGGAGCGCAGCGGGGATGCACCGCCGCCATCTGGATCGAGGAGAACCTGATCGAGACCGGGAAGATGCCCAAAGACAACCTGAAATACTATCCCGACACACCGGCTGCCGTCAGCGACCTCGAGATCGGTAGGATCGACGCAGTTATGTACGACGACGTCTCCCTGCAGGACATCATCAGCGGCAAGCCGCTGAAGACCATCGGGTCCGTCGAGACGCAGGAGCAGGAACAGTTCGGCGTCGCCATCAGAAAGGAGGATACCGCGCTCCTCGAGCTCATGAACGAGGGGATTGCGGAACTCCAGGCCGATCCCTACTGGGAAGAGCTCAAAGAGAAGCACAACCTGAAGTAATCGGGGACGACTCGTCCCCCATTTTTCACTATCTTCAACTCACCCGGAGGCAACTCTCCTGTACCCGCGCAAACCCGCCGCCATAGAGAACGGATCCACCCTGGCGCATTACCGGGCGCCCGTCCTCTGTGCGCTGGCGACGGCGGTTCTCATCGGGGGGAGCGCCCCGTTCACGAAACTTCTCCTCGACGGCACCGGACCGCTCGTTCTCGCCGCACTGGTCTCGCTCGGGAGCGGCTCCGGCGCACTGCTCTTCTCCCTCACCGGAACGGCGGCGGGTAACAAACGGAGCCACATGGAGGCGCCGCCCGGGAGGAGCGAGATCCCCTGGCTCATCGGCGTGACGCTCTTTGGAGGGCTTCTCGCACCGGTCACCCTGGTATACAGTCTCCCCGAAACGCCGGCGGCGACGGCGGCCCTCCTCCTGAACTTCGAGGCCGTTGCAACGACACTGATTGCCGCGACGCTCTTTGGCGAGTGGGTGAGCCGCCGCGTCTGGGTTGCGCTCGGGTGCATCACCGCGTCGTGCCTCCTCCTCACCTGGAACCCGGCCGCCGGACTCGGGTTATCCCTCCCGGCGATCGGCATCCTGCTCACCTGCCTCTTCTGGGCGGTCGACAACAACCTGGGGCAGCGGCTCTCGGCAAAGGACCCCCTCCTCGTCATCTCCGTAAAGGGGATCGGGGCCGGCACCGTCACGCTCCTCGTCGCGCTCGCCGCAGGCGAACATCTCCCGGGCCCGGCCACGGCCGCTGCCGCCATGGTGGTCGGGTTCCTCTGTTACGGGGGGTTGACGAGCATCCTTTTCCTCCTCGCCCTCCGTGGTATCGGCGCCGCCCGGGCGGGTTCGCTCCTTGCCGTCTCCCCGTTCTTCGGTGTCCTCTTCTCGCTCCTGCTCTTCGCCGAACTGCCGGCGGGCGCGTTCTACGTCGCGCTGCCCGTCATGGCGCTCGGGGCCTGGCTGATGATCTCCGAGGAGCACTCTCACCCTCACCGGCACCCGGCGACCGTCCACGAGCACCGTCACCGCCACGACGACCTACACCACGACCACGACCACGAGGCCGGCGACCCGCCGCTCTCGGCGGCCGGCGAGCATTCCCATGTGCACGCCCATGCCGAACTCGCCCACGAGCACCCGCACCAGCCTGATATTCATCACCGGCACCTGCACAGGCGGTAGGGTGGGGATGGAGGGGCGGGGCTGCTGCATCTTTTTTACGAGCCACATTGGTGGGTTGGCGAGAGTCAGCACCACTCGAAGTATGATGGGCTTTCACGGTTTGCAAACGTGTTTTCGCATGCTTTTCGAATACTCTGCTTCATTCCATTGAATAAACCCGTGCACGGATTTCCAGTGGATTGCGCACCTGCGGTGCTCGCGCTCCCGCCCTTCAGCCGGTCGCGTATCGCAACCGGGGGTGGGGTTGCAGGGGAGGACGACGTTCTGCAGGAACGGAGTTCGACCACCGCTAGGTGGGGAGGGGGGAGTATCCCCCCTCCCATGTCCCCTCCCCCCTAATTGCGATATTCCCACGGTCCAGTGTACGGGGTTTTTCACAGTTCCAGCCTTTCCACCAGTCACAACTCCCACAGTTGAAAGACAGGAGCACAAACACCGAAGATGTGAGTGACAATAGACGGGATGCCCGGGGCAGGACCCCCCGCTCATTCCCGCATCGGGCTGCCTAAGACCCTCCCGGAACCCCAAAAGGAACCTTTTGAAAAAACTCACAACTGAGCCGCAGTGGCGGCCCGGGTCGTTCCGGGGACGGCCACCCGTTTTTCCAGGATACTGACGGCGACGGTCGTGATAGTCACCAGCACGAGGTAGACGACGCCGACGACCGCAAACGACTCCGTATAAGTGAAGTACTTCGTCGCCACCAGTTTCCCAGCCCCGGAGAGCTCGATCACCGTGAGCATGTACGCGAGCGACGAATACTTGATCAGGTAGATGAACTCGTTCGAAAGCCCCGGTATCGCCCGGCGGAGCGCCTGCGGCAGGATAACGTTCCGGATCGCCTGCCACCGGGTCATCCCGAGCGCCTGGGCGGCAACCATCTGGCCTTCCTTGATCGATATGAGGGCGCCCCGGATGTACTCGGCGTTATACGCCCCGTTGCAGAGGATAAACCCGACCACCGATGCCACGAATGCGGTGAAAGTGATCCCGATCGCCGGAAGGCCGAAGTAGAGGATGAAGAGGAGAAGGAGGAGCGGCGTGCCCTTGATGAGAAAGACGAACATCTTGCAGGCAGAGGATACGGCACGGCCGCCGTACTGTCTCCCCACCGCAACGGCGATCCCGAGCGCGAGGCCGAACGGGGCGGAGCACGCGATCAGCTGCAGGGTTACGACCAGCCCCTGCATCAGCGCCGGGAGGAGGATATCGAAGACGAAGACTGCCTGGTCCATGCCGCTCCTCAGTCCTCCATCCGGGAATCGATCCGGCCGATGAAGTCCTTCATCCGGGTGAACCGCGGATCATGCAGGAGCAGGTCCGGCGACCCCTGCTCGGCAACCACGCCGTTCTCCATGAAGAGGACCTCGTTTGCAACCGAACAGGCAAACCCCATCTCATGGGTGACGACGAGCATCGTCATCCCCTCCCGGGCCAGTTTCTTCATGACCTCGAGCACCTCCCTCGTCAGTTCGGGATCGAGCGCGGACGTCGGTTCGTCAAAGAGGATGACGTCCGGGTCCATGGCAAGCGCCCGGGCGATGGATACCCTCTGGGCCTGGCCGCCGGAGAGTTCGGCCGGGTAGTGGTCGGCCCAGTCCTCCATCCCCACCTGCCGGAGTTCGGTGAGGGCTTTCTCGCGTGCCTCCGCCTTCCCCATGCCCCTGACCTTCAAGAGCGCCAGTTCGACGTTCCTGAGCGCGGTGAGGTGGTCGAAGAGGAAGAAATTCTGGAAAACCATTCCGATCTTCTGCCGGAAGTAGTTGATCCGCGCCCCCGAGTTCGTGACCTCCTCTCCGTCAAGCCAGACCGTCCCGCGGTCGGGCGGCGTCAGCTGGTTGATGCACCGGAGAAGCGTGCTCTTCCCCGTCCCCGAGGGACCGATGAATACCTTCGTCTCGCCCCGCCGGACATCGAACGAGACTCCCCGCAACACCTCGTTCCCCCCGAAGGACTTGTGTATGTCCTCGACTCTCAACACAATGTCGTTGTTGTTCATGCTCTACATCGCTCCGGTTCCGAATCCCGGGATTGCTACCCTCCTCTCCAGCCTGTGCAGGACTTTGAGGCCCCCGTAGTTTAAGATGATGAATATCCCCGCCGTGGTAAGGTAGACAGGCATGGTTATGTGGGTCTGCGTGACCATCCGCGACGTAATGGTGAGCAGTTCGACGACCCCGATCGCGTAGCAGACCGCCGAGTCGGTCAGGATATTGGGATACTCGTTCGACCACCCGGGGAGAGCGATGCGCATCGCCTGGGGGAGGATAACGGAGCGGATGGCGGTGAGCCTGCTCATCCCAAGGGATCGCGCCGCGATCATCTGCCCTTCCCCGACTGACTGGATGGCTCCCCGGAAGATCTGGGACTGGTATGCCGCCCCCCGGAAACCCAGCACGATCGCTCCGACGACGAACGCCGAAAGATCGCCGAGCCCGAGCCCCGGAAATATGCCGAACCAGAAGAGGAAGAGCAGGACGAGGATGGGGAGTCCCCTGAAGAACCAGACGTAGACCCCGATGACCCAGCGCACCGGCCGGGAGCCGTACACCTGGCCGAGCGCCATGGGCAGCCCGAGAAGAAGGCCGAGGGCGAGGGCAACCAGGACAAGACCGAGGGTAGAGGCAACGCCGGAAAGGAGATATGGAAACCACTCGATAAGGATTGGCAGAACGTCCATTTGGCTATCCCTGAATTATTGTGCGGCACCGTCTCCGGCCGGAAGAACAGTGTCGGATACTCTAGGAATGATTCTGACGGAGAGCAAAATAAACGTTGTTAAATCCTCTTCAATTGAGGACGATTGACCGGCGGCGACATACTTGCGCCTCTCCACGAAGGATCCCGCCACGTCCCGGCATGGAACGTAAGCCGGATACCCCGTCCCCCGGACATCCGATTCCTTCCTCCACGCCATGCTCTCCGGGATTCCAGCAACACTTAAGTATGTGGGGATGGGGAGGATGGGGTATGCCACCTGCACCCGATATCAGGATCCCTCTCGATGTGCCCTCCGAGGAGCAGGAGAGGTACCGGGAGAATTACAGTGCGATCACGCACGGCACCGGGAGGCTGATGCTCTTTGCCGGAGACCAGAAGATCGAGCACCTTAACGACGACTTCTTCGGCGAAGGCATTCATCCCGAAGATGCCGATCCCGAACATCTCTTCCGGATCGCAAGCCGGGCGAGGATCGGGGTTTTTGCGACGCAACTCGGGATGATCGCCCGGTACGGCGGGGATTACCGGGACGTGCCGTACCTCGTCAAACTCAACTCCAAGACCAACCTGGTCGGGACCTCCCAGCGGGACCCGCTCAGTTCGGAACTCCACCTTGTCCGGCAGGTCGTCGACCTCCGGGACCGGACAGGGCTCTCGATCCTCGGCGTCGGCTACACGGTCTACCTCGGGAGCGAGTACGAGGCGATGATGCTCTACCAGGCTGCCCAGATCGTCAACAACGCGCACCAGAACGGTCTTATCACCGTGCTCTGGATGTATCCCCGCGGCAAAGCGGTCAAGGACGAGCGGGACCCGCACCTGGTCGCGGGTGCGGCGGGTGTCGCAGCGACTCTCGGGAGCGACTTTGCGAAGGTGAACCCGCCAAAGGCGGGCAAGTCGGTCGACGCTGCGCTGCTCCGGGAGGCCGTGGCGGCCGCAGGCAGGACGGGCGTGGTCTGTGCCGGCGGGTCGCATGCCGACATGCAGGAGTTCCTGCAGCAGCTCCACGACCAGATCCACATCGGCGGCACGGTAGGGAACGCGACCGGCAGGAACATCCACCAGCGGTCGCTTGATGAGGCCGTCCGGTTCTGCAACGCGATATCGGCGATCACCCTCGATGATGCGAGCGTGGAGGAGGCAAACAGGATCTGCACGGGAGGCAGGTGTTAGGATGACGACGGTCGGCATACTGACGGGAGGAGGCGACTGCCCGGGCCTGAACGCGGTTATCCGGGCGGTCGTGCGGACGGGAGCGAAGCACGGGTTCGATGCGATCGGGATCCGGGACGGATGGCTCGGGCTGGTCGCCGGGAACGTCGAACCGCTCACAGATTACTCGGTGACCGGGATCCTCCCGAAAGGCGGGACGATCCTCGGGACGTCGCGGACGAACCCCTTCAAGAACGAGGCCGACGTCCAGCGGCTGCGCGACAACATCAGGAAGTTCGGGATCGACGCGATCGTCGCGATCGGCGGCGAGGATACCCTGGGTGTCGCGAACAAACTCTCGAAGATGGGTATCCCGGTCGTGGGGGTCCCAAAGACCATCGACAACGACGTCGGCGCGACCGATTACACCTTCGGGTTCGACACCGCCGTCTCTATCGTCACTGAGGCGATCGACCGCCTCCACACGACGGCGGAGTCGCACCACCGGGTCATGGTCGTGGAGGTGATGGGCCGGCACGCCGGGTGGATCGCGACCGTTGCCGGGATCGCGGGCGGGGCCGACGAGATCCTCATCCCGGAGATCCCGTTCGATCTCGACGAGGTCACCCACCACCTCCGGGCGCGCTACGAGCGGGGAAAGAAGTTCAGCATCGTCGTGGTCGCCGAGGGCGCCCAGCCGAAGGGGATGGCGGAGGCGATCGCACAGTCCGCACGGACGGACGAGTTCGGCCACGTGACGCTCGGCGGCGTCGGGAACTACCTGCGCGACGAACTCGAAAAGCGGCTCGATATGGAGGTGCGGGTGACGGTGCTCGGGCACATCCAGCGCGGCGGCTCCCCGACGGCGCACGACCGGGTGCTCGCGACCCGGTTCGGGGTGGCGGCGGCGGACCTCATCAAGGAGAAGGACTTCGGGAAGATGGTCGCCCTCCGGGGGGACGATATCGTCGCGGTCCCGCTCGAGGAGGCGGTGGCGAACCTCAAGACGGTGGATATGGACCTTTACAAGATCGCGACCATCTTTTATGGGGGGTGATGGGGGCCTCCCCCAATCGCTTTTAGTCCAGGAAATGCGGGTTATGGCGTGCGGATGGCCCTGCACATCCGGCATTGCAGGCGGGGCCGGGGTCTGATATCGGGAGGTTGATGGATAACAACTGGCGGCGATGCAAAAGCCCGGTACAGTGGACCGTGGGAGACTCGCACCTTTGGTGCTCGAACTCCGCCTGCCCTTCGGGCACGCGTCGTTTATCGCCATTGGGGGAGGGGCTGACGGGGAGTGCGATGTTCCGACAGGAACGGAGCACGAGAAGGCCGAAGGCCTTGGAGGTGCGAGCGAAGCGAGCGGCAGGGTTACCCATGGTCGCTCAGGAAAGGCCTCTCCAGTAGCCCTTCAATCCCCCACACCATCACCCGCACCCTTCCCAAAACTCTGTCGCACAACCGCCCCGGCAACCCCGGCGGCGGTCCCGAGGAGAGGGAAGAGCAGTCCCAGGGCGATCGCGGCCATCCCCGCGAGCCCGGCGACGAACCCCTCAGCATGCGACGCGGTCCAGAGGAACGGGGGCAGAAAAAGGCCGGTACCGAAGAGCGCCGCGACAAGCCCGGCCTCAAGGCCGTCTCGTGCCCCTCCCTTCGTAGAATAACCTGCGATGAACCCCCCGACGAGCGGAGGAGCCATAAGCAGCGGGCCGAGAAAGGCAACGAGGAGAGACGAACCGGCGATGACGGCCGTGCCGATGCCGATCCCGAGCCATCGTGCTCGCTCGGCGGCACCGGCGGTACCCCTCCGGATACCGTTTCGCACCGCCGTCCCGGCCGCCCCGCCGACGGCGTTGTAGGGGAGGAGGATTGCCGTGAGGACCAGGGCGTAGAAGCCGAAGGTCATCCAGAACGGGGGATACTGTGGACTGCTCTCCACCAGGCTCATGAGAGTTATCAAGGAGGCTGCAAGCAGGGCCGTAAGCATCCCGCATGCGGCCCCGGTGACGGCGCCGTCCCTGATTGTTCCCGGGGTGAGAAGCCCGGCGACGAGTCCCCCGCCGAAGAGGAACGCCACCGTCATCACCGGACCCGGGAGGAACTCCAGCCGACCGAGGAGCGAGACCGCACCGATCACCAGCGCTCCCACAACCGCCCCGAAAAGGCGGCCGACGGCGGTACGCGATACCATGCGGGGATCTCGCCCCGTCACCCTTTATCCGTTCTGGTTTGTCCCGGCCGCCGGAGCGCAGGTATTATACGGCAGAGGAGGCATGGAACTGCAACAGAGGCGTGGCGGGAGAGCGGAGAGCGACCCCTCCGGGGTCCGGCCTCAGGCTCGCTGCTCCTCAACCGGACCTGTAGACCATGAACATCACGGACCACTGCCGGCGCACCATCGCCTTCACCCGGGAGATCATGCGGCAGCCGGTGACGGCGAGGGGGGACCTCCGGTTCTCCGACCTCGCCTTCTTCCTCCGGTTCGCCCGGCCGATCTGGAGAGTGGGCGTGCTGGCGCTCGCGGCGACGGCCCTTGTCTCTGCCGCGAAGACCGTGCTCCCGCTCAGCATCAAGTTCTTCATCGACAACGTCCTCCTCGGCGAGACATCGGCCTCCGATGCCCTCATCGCAGGGGCCGGCGGGATCCTCTCGTCGCTCGACGCCCTCATCGTCGCCCTCCTGGTGCTCGGGTTCTTCACCGGCGGCATGGATCTCCTCCGGAACTACTGGACCGCCCGGTTCCGGGAAGGCTACGCCTTCAATATCCAGACCACCCTCGTCGAGCACGTCTTAAGCTTCCCGCTCTCGTACTTCAAGTCGCAGCAGACCGGCTACATCATGTCCCGCCTCTCCGACGACGTCCAGATCCTGCAGTACACCGTCTCCCAGTACCTCCCCCAGATCGTCGCAAACGCCCTTTACGTCACCTTTACCTTCGCCATCCTCTGCGTCCTGAACCTCAGGCTGACCCTCGTCGTCGTCGCCTTCATTCCCCTCTACCTGCTGGTCAACGCCGTCTTCATCCGGCGGATCCGTGCCGCCACCCACCGGGAGCGTGAGCGGCAGGCCTACGTCTCGCGGGACCTCCAGGAGGTGATCTCCGGCATCGACACCGTAAAGTCGCACGCCGCGGAGGATCGGGAGATGCACCGGGTCTCAGGGACGCTCCGGAACATGATCGATGCCCGGATCAAGAACACGATGCTCTCGGCATTCTCGGAGTATTTCAGGATCGGCACGATGTCGCTCATGCTGATCGCCGTCTTCTGGTTCGGCGGAAACGAGGTGCTCGCCGGTGCCATGAGCGTGGGGGACTTCGTCGCGTTCGCGGTCTACATCGTGACGTTCGCTCCCACCGTCAACACGTTCTTCGCCTTCCCCGTCGTCATGCAGCCCGCACTCACGTCCGCCGCCCGCCTGCGCGAACTCTTCCGGATACACGGTGAAGCGGGCGCCGCCCCCGGCACCGGCGGGATTGTGCCCGCCACCGTGCAGGGCCGGATCGAGTTCTCCGGTGTCCGGTTCGGTTACACAGCGTCCGAACCGGTCCTCCTGGACGCAAACTTCGTCGCCCGTCCGGGCGAGGTGATCGCTGTCATCGGGCGGACCGGCGCCGGAAAGACGACGCTGATCAACCTGATCCTCCGGGCCTTTGCACCGCAGGAAGGCACGATCACGCTTGATAACTGCGACCTTGCATCGCTCGATCCCCGGTGGCTGCGACGGCAGATATCGCTCGTCTCGCAGGACCTCTTCCTCTTCCACACCACCATCGAGGAGAACATCCGTTACAGCAGGCCCGACGCCGCCTTCGAGGACGTCATAGAAGCCGCCCGGAAAGCACGGATCCACGACGATATCGTACGGTTTCCCGAAGGTTACGGAACAATCGTCGGGGAGCGCGGGACCCAGCTCTCCGTCGGCCAGCGCCAGCGTGTCGCCATCGCCCGGGCGTTCCTGAAGGATGCGCCCATCCTCATCCTCGACGAGCCCACGTCGGCGCTGGATATGCAGACCGAGGACCAGATCCGCCGGACGCTCCGGGACCTGGTGCGGGACCGGACGACCATCCTCGTCTCTCACCGCCCGTCGCTCCTGGAACTCGCCGACCGCGTCCTCATGATCGAAGGCGGACGGGTGCGGGAGTGCATGGGGGCGGAGCCCGCCCGACAGGTCGATCCCGACCGCACCCCTCTCTCTGGCCAATCCACCGCCCCCTGACCCTGCCGATAAGGAAGGAGGCGAAGACGATGAGGATCACCTTCCTGTCCAGCGTAGCCATGATCGTCTCCTGCCCGGGGATGGAGAACTATCGGCATTCTCCAGCCATATCGTTCGCGCACATCTCGAACCGCAGGATTATTAAGCCGGCCGGTACCCTTCATCGAAGGATGTACATCGCCTGCCACCTGTTTCTCGGCCTCATTCTGGGCCTCGCGATCGCCGGACGCCTGGGCGACCGGCGGCTCATCGGCTTCTGTGCTCTCGGGGCCGTCCTCCCCGACCTGCTCGATAAACCGGTAGGCCACCTCCTTCTTGCAGGGTCTCTCGACTCCGGGCGGATCTTCGGGCACGGACTGCTCTTCCTCGCGCTCCTGCTCGTTGCAGGCATCGCCCTCGAGCGGCGGCGGCGATCGCTCGCGCTCCTCGCCGTCGCGGTCGGCGCACTCTCCCACCAGGTCCTCGACGCGATGTGGGCGATGCCCGTCACCTGGTACTTCCCGCTTCTCGGCCCGTATGAACCCTACGAGGTTGCCGACTACTTCGGCAACGCCATCCTGGCGGAGGTCTCTTCGCTCTCTGAGTGGATATTCCTCGCCGCATCGACCGGAATAGCCCTCGCCGCCTGCCGGGGTTTCTGCCCCGATCTCTCCGGGGTTGCCGCGACAATCGTCCGGGTCTCCGTCCTGCTCCTCGGAATCCTCGTTCTCGCCTCCCTCTTCGCCTGGGCAGCCGGCTTTCCGGAGAGCATCCTGATGGCCGGGGCAGGGCCGGAAGATTACCTGGTGCTTGCAGCGGTGGGGGCCGTCGGGGCGATCGGGGCGATCGGACACCGGGAGTTCCTGAATACCGGATAATCCGTCATTCCAGGCGGGTCAACCTGTTGATGCTGCCCGGGACGGTCCTCTCCACCCGGAGCGCCGCCATTCCCGCCGGTTTGATCTCGACGGCAAACGACCTGTACGGCTTGCAATCGGTTCTGACCTCCGGGGAAATATTCAGTATATACTGCTCCCCGGCCTCGAGAAGGAAGTCTGAGTCGCTGTTCACCCGTTCCTGGACGCTCCAGCGCCTGTGGCCTGGAAAGACGTCGATAAGAGGCACGTTTTGAGCAACTATCTCGCTATGCGTAGAACCGATAAAACGGACGGATACCGTGGTGATATCGATCGGCTCGCCGCCGGCGGTGAGCCCGACCGGGACGATAACGGAGTCTATCATTCCGGGAGTGTTGCTGAAGCCGTAGATGGCACCGGTCACGGTGAGGCCCGACCCTGCCTCCCGGATACCCTGGTGAACGGTGGAGCGGCTTTCCTCGGAGAAGAGGATACCCGCCGTCAGGACGACATAGGCAAAGACCGATGCGACGACGACGAATGCGATGAGTACGATCGCCGCCTCGAGTCCGGTAAATCCGGCATCAGAAGAGTTCGACGTAGACATTCTTTCCAGCGCCTGCGGGAATTGTTCTGGTCAGCGAAGCGGTCGCCCCTTCTGCGGCGATTATCTCGAGGGTGAACGTATCTCCCTGCCGGATGCCCACGCTTCCCACCATCAGTTTCACCGTGACGACCTCTCCTGTTTCCAGGAGGTCCCCGGCATTTCTCTTCTGCCGCCAGGTTTCGGTTACGCGGGGGTCGCCGGGAGGGAACGTGACAAGGGTCTCCTTCGTGGCGACGATATAGGTCATGCTCCCCATATCGATCACGGCGAGGTCGGTCGCGGTCTCAAGGTCAAGTTCAATAAAGTCGAGCAGGCCCGTGGCGTCCAGTTTGGCGATGATCGTGTATCCCGGGCGGAGGGCGGACCCGGCTTCGCCAAGGGCGGCATGCATCGTTTCCTGGCTCTTCTGCGACGTGGTCATGCCCACCCCGAGAACGACGTATGCGAAGACCGATGCAACGACAATGAAGGCGATGAAGACGATGGACGCCTCAAGTCCCGTGAAAGCCTCTTCGTCCCTGTCTTCCCGGGGCATATGATTGCGGGTTTGTCGCGCTTCGATTAAAAGATGCTGATCTTTCCCGGAGCATACGGGCAAATGCGTCGCTCACGAACCCCGGCGGAGGCGGACCCGAAGTGGAACCCTTCCCGGGACTCCCGCCTGTTGCCGCGGCATGAGTCTCCTGTCAGAGAACATATTTATACCATGCGTTTTTATGGGGGTAACAGAATGACATCCGAAACCACCACAGGTCTTCTCATCGGCTCCCTTGACCCCCGCACCATCCCGCTGGACCTAAAAAGCATCTACCTATGGATCTTCCTCGCCCTTGCCGGCATGTACGCGCCGGTCATCAGCGAGAGTCCCCTTCGCGTGGTTTTCGTCCTGCCGTTCATCCTCTTTATCCCCGGCTATCTCCTGGTCGCGGCCCTCTTCCCCGCAAGGGGGGACCTTGACGGGATAGAGCGCGTTGCCCTCTCGTTTGGGCTTTCCATCGCGATCGTGCCGCTTTTTGGCCTCGCGCTCAATTATACACCCTGGGGCATCCGGCTCGACCCTATTGTCATCGCTCTCGCGGCATTCAGTCTCGCCGTCGGTCTCATCACCCAGTTCCGACGCCGCGAACTGCCCGAAGAGAGCCGCTTTACGGTCCCGGTCAGCTCGTACCTCGCCGCAGCAAAAGAGGAGGTCTCGGGTAGTAGTTCCACGTCCGGGGCCGACCGGGTCTTGAGCATCGTCCTCGTTGCTGCCGTCCTCGTGGCTGCCGCGACAACGGTCTTCATCGTTGCGGTCCCCAAAGAGGGCGAGAAGTTCACTGAGTTCTATATACTCGGGCCGAAGGGGAAGGCAGCCGATTATCCGACCGAGTTCATGGCCGGAACACCGCAGACGGTCATCATCGGGATCGGGAACCACGAGTACCGCGATATCACCTACACAGTGGAGACGTTTGCCGTAGAGAGCAGGTTCGACAATGCGACGAACCAATCGACGGTCGTCTCGGCGACCCTCCTCGACCGGTTCTCCATCACGGTGCCGCATAACCAGACCGTAGAGCAGCCTTACTCCTTCCGGATCATGGATTCGGATACAAACAGGCTCGAGTTCCTCCTCTTCACGGAGACACCTCCCGAAGACATCCCCGAAGTCAACCTCACGAGCGCCGGTTATCGCGACCTGCACCTCTGGCTGCGGGTGCATTGACAGAAGAAGAAGTTACCTTCAAGGATCTCCTGATGCGGGATCACTCGCAAGCCTGGAGAGGGGATAGCTGGAAAATCTCTTAAACCAGGCCATTCGAGACGCAGGAGATTCCGCCAGATATTTATCCATTAACGCAGCATATGGTTGTTCGAGGTACACAGATGAAACACGGAATTCTGATCGCCTCCCTTCTGGTCCTGACGCTTATCGTGGCCCCTGCCGGAGCTTTCAGCGCAGACAGTCTTCTGATAACCGTGGACGAGGACGGGAGCGCAAGCATCACCTTTAAGTATACCATCTCGTGGATCGAGAGGATCGCCGTCTTCTTCAAGATCACCGAGCCGGACCAGGAACTGAAATTCGCGCTCGAGGAGGCGTTGGGGGTTCCCGTAACGGTGACCTCGGCAGAGAGCGACAACGCTTCATTCCTGGTCCAGGACTTTGCAAAGGTCAAGAGCACCGATGAGGGGAGCGTCTACACGACACCGGGACTCGACTTCACCGGGGCACAGGAGATACTCGACCGTTACTGGTTTGCGCCGCTGGTCGAGGCCGACTTCTCCCCGGAGCTGACGGTTGTCAGGTTCCCGGACGGCTACGAGGAGACCTTCGCGAACCAGAGCGCCATTCCGGCACTCTCTCACGCTACTGCGTGAGCAGAAATCTCTCTCTTTTCTGACTGATCCAGGGTTCGCGACGAAAGCATCCGGGTTAGCCTGCCGCAGGCGTGGCCCTCGAGCGATGGGAGCCCCTATAGTCGCTGACCGGAGAAGAAGGCGGCATCCGCCGGGCCGTAATCTATCAAAAAAGGGAGAGAGATCTTCCTTACTCGAAGATGTTGAAGATCTGGTCGCTGCCGGTCGCGGAGAGACGCTTGCGTTCTGTCTGTTCCTCGACGAGCGCGAGCACCGGGAGTTCCATGTCCACACCCGGGGTGTGGCCGAACATCTCCTGGAGGTCGACCTGCAGGGCGTGCATGAAGAGCGCGTTCGGGATATCCATCGCGCAGTTCTCCTCGCACTGGCCGCAGTTGATACACGAGTCCGAGATGTGGGCGTACCGGATCAGGTGGAACATGAACGGCGGCGGGACCTGACCGGGCGTGACCAGGTAGGATTTCTTCGTGCTGCACTCGACGCAGTAGCAGATCGGACAGTTCTCGATGCAGGCGTAGCACTTGATGCACCTGCTCGTCGCGTCCATGATCTTCTTCAGGCGGTCCTTGCCCTCGCCGAGCTCCTCGAAGTAGCGTGCCCGCCACTTGTCGCCGAGTTTCAGCATCGCGCCCTCGACCTTGCCGCGGATCTCGATACCCTTCGGGTTCGCGGCACCGGTCTTGAGGACTCCGGCACTCACGGCACCGTCGAGGAGGTTTGCACCCTTCTCGGAGCAGACC
The DNA here is from genome assembly GCF_023702065.1 of Methanoculleus oceani. Taxonomy (NCBI): domain Archaea; kingdom Methanobacteriati; phylum Methanobacteriota; class Methanomicrobia; order Methanomicrobiales; family Methanomicrobiaceae; genus Methanoculleus; species Methanoculleus oceani. The sequence continues at coordinate 160,322 of NZ_QFDM01000002.1, forward strand.
TCGACGAAGGTGGCCTTGCCGGCCTGGTCGCCGATGACGCCCCAGTTGCCGCAGGCGAGGTCCGCCTGGCGCGGGACTTTCATCTTGCACCGGCGGCAGTTGCTGCGGCGGCCGAAGCCTTCCTCTTCGAGCTCGTCCATCGAGATGCCCTTGTGCTGGCCGTCCTTCGTGACGATGATGAACTGGCCCTTGTCGATCTCTTCCTTGACGACGTCGTCGGGGTTAACGCCGAACTTCTCGGCGATCATCTTCCGGGCCAGGACCGGGCTGACGGACCCCCCGCAGTTGAGGCCGATCATCAGGACGTTGTCCAGGTTGACCTGGTTGCGCTTCGCGAGCTCGTACAGGCCCATCGTGTCGCAGCCTTTCACCGGGACGGCGATCCGCATGTTTTCGGCGCCGTCCAGGTACTTCTTGACCAGCTTCGAGAGCAGGAGCGTCCCGCAGTGGAGCGAGCCTGCCGTCTGTGCGATCTCGGCGGGGTCGGTGATGAGTGTGGGGACGGCGTCGTAGATGTCCTGTCCCTTCTTGACGGCAAGGACAGCGTCCACCATGCCGGACTTGAGCGCGTGCGTCAGCAGAGCGGTGACCGCTCCGCCGCACTCGCCCTTCTCCTGGCAGGCGGCGTCGGCTGCCCATGCGTAGAACATATCTCCTTTTGCTGCCATCTTCAGGCCTCCGTAATCTTCTCGACCTTCACAGCACAGGCCTTGAACTCAGGGATCTTTGCTATCGGGTCGAGTGCGTTGTTGGTCAGTATGTTCGCTGCGCATTCGGCAAAGTGGAACGGCATGAACATGACGCCCTTCTTGATGTCTTCGGTCACTTTCGCAGGGGCGTCGATGGACCCGCGGCGGGAGGTCACACGGACCATCTCCTTGTCCTGGATGCCGAGCGCCTTTGCGTCCTCGGGGTTAATCTCGATCCAGCCGGTCGGAACCTCGGCATCGAGGGTCTCGGAGCGGCGGGTCATGGATCCGGTGTGCCAGTGCCAGATGCAGCGGCCGGTGGTGAAGATATAGGGGTACTCTGCGTCGGTAACTTCCGCCGGGGGTTTCCACTCGATGGGGTGCATCACGCCCATTCCGTCGGGGTGCGAGCACTTGCCGATGTGCAGGATGGGCGTGCCGGGGTGTTCCTCCGTGGGGCAGGGCCAGTGGAGTGCTTCGGGCCTGTTGAGCCGCTCGTAGTTCATGCCGTGGTAGGACGGGGTGACGGCGGCGATCTCAGCGAAGATCTCCTCGGCACTCTGGTAGGGGAACTGCTTGGCGTAGCCCATAGCGGCTGCCACTTCGCAGATGATCTTCCAGTCGACCTTCGCCTCTCCGGGCGGGTCCTGGGCCTTGCGCCACATCTGGACGCGGCGCTCGGTGGAGGTCTGGGTGCCGTCCTTCTCTGCGTAGCAGGTTGCGGGCAGCACGACGTCGGCGAGCTGGGCGGTCTCGGTCAGGAAGATATCCTGGACGACCAGGAACTCGAGGTTCTCGATGGCATGCTTGACGTGGGTCAGGTCCGGGTCGGAGAGCATCGGGTTCTCACCCATGATGTACATCGCCTTGAGTTCGCCGGGCTTGTCGGTCAGGACGTCCATCATGACGGTGACCTCGTAGCCGTTCTTGGGCTCGCAGATGCCGTCGGGGAAGCCCCAGGCGTCGGCGAACTTCTTGTGGGCGGCCTCGTCGATGACCTTCTGGTAGCCGGTGAAGACAACCGGGAGCGCTCCCATGTCGCAGGCGCCCTGCACGTTGTTCTGGCCACGGAGTGCGTTCACGCCGCCACCGCGCTTACCGATGTTTCCGGTCAGCATCTGCAGGTTTGCGGTCGACTTGACGTTGTCGACACCGACGGTGTGCTGGGTGATGCCCATCGAGTAGAGAAGTGCGGAGGATTCTGCGGTACCGATCCATTCGGCTGCCTTTTTGAGATCCGCAGCGGCAATACCGGAGATCTTCTCGACGTTCTCGGGGAGATAGGTGTCGCTGAGCACGACCGCCTTGAGTTCCTCATATCCCTTTGCACGGGTCGAAACCCATTCCTTGTCCTCCCAGCCGTTCCGGATGATCTCGCCCATCAGGCAGTTGAGGATGGCCACATCGGTGCCGGAGTAGAAGGATGCGTAGAGATCCGCCTGCTTTGCAGTCGGCGTCATGCGCGGGTCGAATACGATGAGTTTTCCGCCGTTCAGCTTCGCCTGCATGACCCTGCGGCCGATGAGGGGGTGCTGCTCGAAGGTGTTGGACCCGATGATGAAGACGCACTTCGACTCGGCGATGTCGCCGATGGAGTTGGTCATCGCGCCGGAGCCGAAGGATGCGGCAAGGCCGGCGACGGTGGACGCGTGGCAGAGCCGGGCGCAGTGGTCGATGTGGCGTGTCTTGAAGACACCGCGTGCCAGTTTCATCAGCGCGTAGTTTTCCTCGTTTGAGGTACGTGCTGACGAAAGCACGGCGATTTCATCGGGCTTGTACGACTTGAACTTCGATGCGATCAGGCCGTATGCCTCGTCCCAGGTCGCCTCGACGAATTTGCCGTCCTTCTTGATGAGCGGCTTCGTCAGGCGGTCCGGGCTGTTCACGAACTCGTGAGCGTAGGTCCCCTTGGGGCAGACCTTTCCCTCGTTGACCGGAGAACGGTTGTAAGGTTGTGTGCCGACAACCTTCCCGTCCTTCACGACGAGGTTGAAACTGCATCCCGTACCACAGTACGGGCATGTTGTCTGTACATACTTGAGATCCATGGTTAAAACCTCGGATACATAAAATTTCGAGGTTAGGCATATTTAATTGTAGTGATTAACTTGCCCATTTTTGGCGAATAAGTGTGGGCTGCGGCAGGTCTTTCACAGGGAGATCCGGGCTATACCGTAAATTCTTTCCGGAATGTGCAATCAAACACCTAAAAAGGGTCAGATATCAGATGCGCACCAGAATAGCGAAGAATGCGAAAAAAGGTTAGTTGGAATAGGGTGCCTTCCCGAGTTTGGGCTCGAATGCACTGTCGCCCTCGGTCCTGACGGCGTGGGAGAAGAGTGCAAGCGGGATGTCCATCGGGCAGAGCTCTTCACACTGGCCGCAGTTGATGCAGGAGTCGGAGATGTGCGCAAACCTTCTCAGGTGGAACATCGGGTTCGGCGGAACCTCTCCCGAGGTGACCATCCTGGAGTTTCCTTTGAGTTCCTCCGCTACCGGGAAGCAGACCGGGCAGTTCTCGATGCAGGAGTAGCACTTGATGCACCGGCCCGTCTCGCGGCCGATGGTGCCCCAGAGGTCGGATGCAAGCGCTTCGAAGTTCTTCTTCCGCCACTTGTTGCCGAGACCGAGCATTGCGCCCTCGACCTTGCCGCGGATCTCGATACCCTTCGGGTTCGCGGCGTCGGTCTTGAGGGCCCCGGCTTTCACGGCCGCATCGAGAAGTTTTGCGCCCTTCTCGGAACAGACCTCGACGAAGGTGGCATTGCCGGCTTTTTCCCCAATAACGCCCCAGTTGCCGCAGGCGAGGTCCGCCTGGCGCGGAACCTTGTAGAGGCACCGGCGGCAGTTGCTGCGGCGGCCGTAGCCCTCGTCCTCGAGATCGTCGATCTTGATCCCCTTGTGGCCGCCTTCATACTCGATGATGAACTGGCCCTTGTCGATCTCCTCTTTGTGGACCGAGTCGGGGTCGACCTCGAACTTCTCGGCGATCATCTTCCGGGCCAGGATCGGGCTGACGGAACCGCCACAGTTCACGCCGAGCAGGAGGAGCCGGTCCATATCGACCGCATTCCGCTTCGCGAGCTCGATAAGGCCCATCGTGTCGCAGCCTTTGACGGTGACACCGAGCCGTGCGGTCTTGTTGCTGTCAAGGTAGTCCTTCACCAGTTTCGAGAGTAGAAGCGTCCCGCAGTGGAGGGAGCCCGCCGTCTGTGGGATCTCGGCAGGATCGGTGATGACCGTGGGAACCGCATCGTAGAGGTCCGCACCCTTCCTGACGGCAAGGACGGCGTCCACCATGCCCGACTTCAGGGCATACTGCTGCAGGGCGGTGATCGCTCCGCCGCACTCTCCCTTCTTCAGCACGTCGGCGTCTGCCGCCCATGCGTAGAACATATCTCCAATTGCTGCCATGTTCAGGCCTCCGTAATCTTCTCGACCTTCACAGCACAGGCCTTGAACTCAGGGATCTTCGCGATCGGGTCGAGGGCATTGTTCGTCAGGACGTTTGCCGCGCATTCCTTGAAGTGGAACGGCATGAACATGATGCCCTTCATGATGTCTTTGGTCACTCTCGCGGGGACGTCGACGGACCCGCGGCGGGTGATCGCACGAACCTTCTCCTTGTCCTTGATGCCGAGCGCCTTCGCATCCTCGGGGTTGATCTCGATCCAGCCGGTCGGAACCTCGGCATCGAGGGTCGCGGAGCGACGGGTCATGGTGCCGGTGTGCCAGTGCCAGAGGACACGGCCGGTCGTGAGCACGAACGGATACTCCGCGTCGGGGACTTCCGCCGGCGGTTTCCACTCGATCGGGGTGAAGACGCCCAGACCGTCGGGGTGGGCGAACTTCGCCGTGTGCAGGATCGGGGTTCCCGGGTGGTCTGCGGACGGGCAGGGCCAGTGGAGCGCTTCGGGCTTGCTGAGCCGCTCGTAGTTCATGCCGTGGTAGGACGGGGTGACTGCGGCGACCTCGTTGAAGATCTCCTCGGCGCTCTGGTAGGGGAACTGCTTCGCGTAGCCCATCTTTGCGGCGAGTTCGCTGATGATCTGCCAGTCTTCCTTCGCCTCTCCGGGCGGGTCCTGGGCCTTGCGCCACATCTGGACACGGCGCTCGGTAGAGGTCTGGGTGCCGTTCCGCTCCGCGTAGCAGGCGGCGGGGAGGACAACATCGGCCATCTCAGCGGTCTCGGTCAGGAAGATATCCTGGACGACCAGGAACTCGAGGTTCTCGATGGCGTGCTTGACGTGGGTCAGGTCGGGGTCGGAGAGCATCGGGTTCTCGCCCATGATGTACATGCACTTGAGTTCGCCGGGCTTGTCGGTCAGGACATCCATCATGACGGTGACCTCGTAGCCGTTCTTGGGCTCGCAGATGCCGTCGGGGAAGCCCCAGGCGTCGGCGAACTTCTTGTGGGCGGCCTCGTCGATGACCTTCTGGTAGCCGGTGAAGACGACCGGGAGCGCTCCCATGTCGCAGGCGCCCTGCACGTTGTTCTGGCCACGGAGCGCGTTCACGCCGGCGCCGGGCTTGCCCAGGTTGCCGGTGAGCATCTGGATGTTCGCGACCGACTTGACGTTGTCGACGCCGACGGTGTGCTGGGTGATGCCCATCGAGTAGAGGATCGCGCCGGGCTTTGTCGTGCCGAACCACTCTGCAGCGGTCTTGAGGCTCTCGACGGGGATGCCGGAGATCTTCGAGACGTTCTCAAGGCTGTAGGCGTCCTTCATGACGACCTCCTTGAGTTTCTCGTAGTCCTTCGTGCGGTTCGCGACGAACTCCTTGTCCTCCCAGCCGTTCTTGATGATCTGCTGCATCATGCAGTTGAGGATGGCGACATCACTGCCGGACACAAACGGCATGTAAAGGTCGGCCTGCCGGGCGGTCGCGGTGTAGCGCGGGTCGGCGTAGATGACCTTCGCGCCCTTCTGCTTCGCCTGGACGATCTTGCGGCCGATGAGCGGGTGCTGCTCGAAGGTGTTGGACCCGAGGACGAAGACGCACTTCGAGTCGGCGATGTCGAGGATGGAGTTGGTCATCGCACCGGAGCCGAAGGCGGCGGCAAGGCCGGCGACGGTGGATGCGTGGCAGAGCCGGGCGCAGTGGTCGATGTGCCGGGACTTCATGACGCCGCGGGCGAACTTCATCAGCAGGTAGTTCTCTTCGTTCGAGACCCGGGCGGATGAAAGCGCCGCGAACTCGTCGGGCTTGTACGACTTGAACTTCTGTGCGATCAGGTTGTAGGCTTCGTCCCAGGTCGCCTCGACGAATTTGCCGTCTTTCTTGATGAGCGGCTTGGTCAGGCGGTCCGGGCTGTTCACGAACTCATGAGCATAGGTTCCCTTGGGGCAGACCTTCCCCTCGTTCACGGGCGAACGGCGGTAGGGTGCGGTTCCAACTACCTTGCCGTCCTTCACGACGAGGTTGAAACTGCAGCCTGTTCCGCAGTAGGGACATGTTGTAGCTACGTACTCCAACGTCATATTTTTATCACCTCTATGGCGAACCGAATATCTGATGTTAAGCTACTTAAATTATATTAGTTAACGGGATCTGTCCACTCTGTCGCCGGCAGCACTGGCTGGCGAATAACAATCCGCGTCCTTTGTTTGGGTTTTTACGTGAGTGGGAATCATCTGAACACAGACATCGATGCCGATCGAGGCCAGACACAAGTGTTAAACCAATGCCCGGGCGGCGTCCTGGTGAGCCGTTCGCAGGAAGGGTGATCGCCCGGGACCGGCGTGAGAACGGCAGGGCAGGCAAAAAAGCGGGTGCTCTCCGGGGCACCCCTCCTGTGGGTTGAAATGACCTCTGGGCCGCCCATTCCCATTTGAGGGGAGATGTTATTATTGGTGGAAACCTACACATTTCGCACAGTTGCACAGGGAGAGAGGCGCCATCATGAAGAAGACACTCATTGTTCCGCCGATGCTCGTCGACCTGGTGGCGAACGCCCTGGCGTCGATGGACGGCGTAAAGTTCACCGATCTCGATGCCTGCCCGTCGTGCGGCGGTCCGGTGACCGGGCACGACCTGCGGGCGAAACGGTTTGCCGTCATGCTCCAGAAAGGAGAGGAACGCCTGATCCGGGTCTACGTGAAGCGTTTTTACTGCCAGCGGTGCGGCACCCTCTGCTACGCAGACGCACCGTTCTATCCCGACACCCGCCTCGCATCGCCCGTCGTCGACCTCTGTCTCCTTCTCGCGCAGCAGATGCCCTTCAACCAGGTGGCACAACACCTCCGGGCGATGGGGATCGTCGTCGATCGGGGAACGATCCGGAATTACGCCTCTCGCGACTTCGGCACGATTCCGGCAACCGAACTCTTCGGCTTCCTTCTACCGCTCTCTCTGCTGAACCTCGCCACCTTCACCCTCGGGCGTGAGCGCCGTCCCATCGCGGGGGCAGAAGCGCTCGCCGCCTGCGGTTTCCCATCCGCAGGCCGGGCAGCGCCTCACGACGGGGGAGCGCCCGAAGAGCGGGATCAGCGGAATGAACAGGAAGAGAAAGAAGAACGGAAAGCCGAGCGCCAGCGATAGGGCCGTGACGGCAACCGATACCGCAAGCAAAAGAAGAGTCAGTTTCCGTCGGCTCGCCGTAGCGCCACCTCCCTGACCGCGTATGCCGGCAGTGCATCAGAGACCTCCCCGATCTCCCCCTCAAGCGTGACGCCGCCCAGTTCACGGGAAAAGAGGTCCGATCCTATCCCGGCCGTGATCACCCGTCCGGCACCGCTCTGGATGAGTGCGCGCTCCACTGCGCGGGCGATCAGCGTTCGCTGGGTCTCCCAGAACTGCCGGGCGATCTCCAGGGCCCCTTCCCTCCCGATCTCCTCGAGATCGGCGCAGACAACCCGGGCGAGTCTCCGGAGCGCCGCTTCCGCGGTCTTCTCGCCGTTATCCGGTGCGGGGGAGGTGTAGTCTTCCGGAGCGATGTGGCCGAGCACGAGGTGCGCGTCGGCGCTTGCGGCGAAGTACTCGGTGCTCACCGGGGTTACCGTTCCGTCCAGCGTCACCGACGACAGGAGCGTTGCAACGTTCGTCCTGAGCATCCCGGTGTAGACGAGGTACTGTTTCTGCAGCCGCCGGGTGTCGGTCAGTCCTTTGAGGTTCTCGAAGCAGTTTAAAGGGATGATGTCGGCGGTGGTGCTCCCCACGTCGAGGAGCACCGCGTCGGCGTACTCCTCCCGGAGGTAGTCGGCCGATGCCAGCCAGTTTGCGGCGGCAAGTGCCGGGACCGGCCGGGTGTGGAACGCCGCGTCGGTGCCGTAGAAGGCGGCGCCGGGGATGACCCCCTGTACGGCCCCGACAATCCACCGGATACCTTCGATCTTGCTCGCAAAGCAGTCCGCGAGCTCTCCGCTCATCACCACGGCAGCAGGACCCGCATACTGTTCGAGGAGCTCGGCGAGCGGCGCGCCCTGCCAGAGCGGACAGTAATGAATATGCACGCCGGCGTCGTCGACGACCTTGAGATTCGCACCGCCGATATCGATGCCGATCATACCCGGCTGATCCTCCCGTCCTTATCGAACCGTACCTTCCCGGAGAGGTGCACCTCTGCCGGCGCTTCGCCGTGCGACGCTTTAACAAGGATGTCGGCGATCTCCTCCCCCATGACCGCCGCGATGCCGACCAGGCTGGTCGTGGGTCTCGGGTTGACGTCCACCACGTAGATGCGGTCGCCGGCGATGATGTCGATCCCGGCGTACCCCTGGCACCCGAGGACGTTCATCGCCCGGACGGCAGTGGCGACGATCTCTTCCTCGCGATCGGGGTGGACGGGCGTCTCGCCCCCGAGGTACCGGAACCTCCCGTCGTCTGCTATGGTGACCTCCTGCCGGTTGACGGCGAGCAGGAGCGGAGGGGTGCCCGTGTAGTACTCGCAGACGTTGCCGGTCACCCGGCTCCCCACGAGGCTCACGCTCAGTGCCTCCCCCTCGACGTACGCCTGTGCGAACTCGCCGGGGCCCGGCTCCTCGTCCGTCAGCCTGACTCCCTGGGCGCCGCAGCCCATGATCGGTTTGACGACCCTCTTCCCCTCGCCGGCATCGGGGGGAACCTCTATCCCGTTCCGGGAGAGGATCGCTGCAGTCCGCTGTTTGTTGGCGCAGACGGCCGCATTCATGCTCCCGCACCCGACGTTGTGGGTGAGCCCTTCGAGGATCTGCGTGTACCGGAAGAGGAGGTGGTCGGGTGCGATGACCAGTCCCACATCGCACCCCGGCGCGAGCCTCCGGATCTCGCCCTCGAAGTCGGCCCCCTCCGGGGTCACTACGTCGTAGCCGCACCTCTCGAAACTCTCGCTTATCGCGGCGAGCATGGCGGCACCCTCGGGCGCAAGCTCGGGGTCGTTGCATACGGAGTATTCGGCGAGAATTGCCTTCATCGTAATAGAGGTTGGCTACAAACGACTTGACCCTGACGATCGGGCAAGTATTTGATGCGCGGGAACCATCCCTATAGACAAGGATGAAGCCGAAGATACTGCTCACCAACGATGATGGGATCACGTCCACGGGACTCTGGGCGGCCTATGAGGCGCTCGCGCCGATCGCGGACGTCACCGTGGTCGCGCCGGCCACCCAGCAGAGCGCCGTAGGGCGGTCGATCTCCATCTTCGAACCTATTCGTGCGAACCGGGTAACGATGAACGGGGTGCCGGCATACTCGGTCGGCGGGAAACCGACCGATTCCGTGATCATCGGGCTGTTCGCGCTGCGCCTGAACCCGGACCTCGTGGTCAGCGGGATCAACATCGGTGAGAACCTCTCCTATGAGTCCATCATGACCTCGGGCACCGTCGGGGCCGCGCTCGAAGCGTCCAACCAGGGAGTGCCGTCCCTCGCCTTCTCTCTGCAGGTGGAGGACCAGGGCGACAAGTTCGACGACCCCTCAAGGATCACGGACCGGTTCTTCGATGCGAAGCGGGTGGTCCGCGAGGTCTGCGAGAGGATTCTTGCAAACGGGTTTCCCGGAAACGCTCACGTCGTCAACGTGAATATTCCCACGCCGGTGCGCGGCGGATACGAGATCACCCGCCTTGCCGAGAAACTCTTCTATACCGGCGTCGAGGAACGCCTCGACCCTCGCGGGCGCCCCTACTACTGGATCGACGGGCCCCTGCACGAGGATGCGGAGGAGGGAACCGACGTGCATGCGGTGCAGAAGGGCAACATCTCCATCACGCCCATCACGCTCGACTGCACTGCGTTTCGTGCCACTGATGAACTCAGGGGCATCTTTGACGGCATGAATATCTGAATGGAAGGAGAAGAATACGTCATGAATGCAGCAGAGCAGGCAGCGTCGAAGCAAAACGCAGGTTACCTGGCGGCCGGTATGGTCGAAGACGGGATGGTCGTCGGCCTCGGCACCGGATCGACCGTCTTCTTTGCGATGGAACGACTGGGCGAGCGGATCGCTACGGACGGCCTTTCCATCGCCGGCGTCCCGACATCCTATCAGGCGGCCATCAGGGCACGCCAGTACGGCATCCCGCTCACGAGCCTCGACGAGCATCCCGAGCTCGATATCGCCATCGACGGGGCCGACCAGGTCGACCCTGCTCTCCGCCTGATCAAGGGGCGCGGAGCGGCGCTCCTCCGTGAGAAGTGCGTCTGCGACGCGGCTAAAAAAGTGCTCATCGTCGTCGACCCGACGAAGATGGTCGATACCCTGGATGCTCCCGTACCGGTCGAGGTGCTCCCGTTTGCCTCTGCAGGAGTCTTCCGGCGCCTCACTCTTCTCGGTGCCGTCCCGGTCGTCCGGGAAGGGGTGAAGAAAGACGGTCCGGTCGTCACCGATAACGGCAACTTCATCCTCGACTGCGACTTTAAGGCGATCGCCGACCCCGGACGCCTGGAAGCGGAGATAGCCTCGATACCCGGTGCGCTGGAGTGCGGCCTGTTTTGCACTTACGGAGAAAAGATAACGGTTATTGTCGGTGAGGGGAAGGGTTGCCGCGTCGTATCACTGCAATGATATGCATTCCCGCATCTTCTGGATAAGGTCCAGCTGGTGCCGGGCTTCTCTCTTCTTTTCCTTCTCGATCGTATCCATGATCTCGGTTATCGAACGGGAAAGCGTATAGATCTTCACCGGCCTCCCTTTGCTCTCCGATTTGCTCTCGCGGGTGTCGATCCAGTCACATTCCTTGAGGTAGCGCATGGCGATGCTGACTTCAGGCTGGCGGAGATCGGTGCCCCGCTCGATGTCCCGGGATGTTGCTTCCTCGGCGTTCGCAAGATATACGAGCACTTTGGAGACGTTTCTCTTGATCCCGATACCTATGAGGAGCTCGGCGAGTTCTTCATCGCGTGGCGTAAAATACCGTACCTTGTCTGACCTCATCCATCCACCAACAGATAGTATCTATTGTTTTAAATCTGACTATAAAAATATTATTATTTCAATGGGAGATCCGGCGATTGTGATAGTTTTTAGAGAATGGATGAAGCATCGAACTGATAAGATCGAACTTTTTTTCACCGGACGGCGATTCCCCCGGCAGTGAGGAGTGCTCTCCGGGGGAAGGGCGGCAGTCCGGGTGGTGCGGCCCCGTTCCCGTCCACGGTGTGGTCGCGAGACCGGAAGATGGCGGTCACGGCATCCCGCCGGGGAACCATGCGTGTCCGGATAGGGTTCCTGGCGGCCCTTACGGGATCGACGGCCCTACGGCCCTTACGGGATCGACGGCCCTACGGCCCTTACGGGATCGACGGCCCTACGGCCCTTACGGGATCGACGGCCCTACGGCCCTTACGAATTCCAAAAAAAGAAGGGGATATTAACTGAGTTCAGATGAGACCGAGATTGGAGAGTTCGGATAGGATACGCTGTACCGCCCGCCTGGCATCCTCGGGCTGCTTGCCGCCCGTGATGATCAGTTTGCCGGACCCGAAGAGGAGGACGACCACCTTCGGATCGTCGAGCCGGTAGACCAGCCCGGGAAACTGTTCGGGCTCGTACTCGATCTTGTCCAGGTTGAAGCCCACGGCAATCTTATTTAAGTTGATCGGCGTCCCGAGGTCTGCGGACGTGACGATATTCTGGATCTTGTAGGTCAGGTTTTCGGGGATATCGATGTTGAGTGCCCGCAACTGGTCGCCAAGGATCTGCAGACCGCGTGAGAGGCTGTCGATGCTCTTTGCACCGGTCAGGACGACCTTGCCGGAACCGAAGACGAGCGCAGCGATCTTCGGATCCTGCATCCGGAGAACGACGCCGGGAAACCGTTTTTTATTGTATTCCGCGTCCTTCAGCTGGGAGGCAAGGGAGTGAAGATCAAGAGAATCGGTCACTTTCGCTGAAGCAACGATGTTTTCTATCTTGAGGGACTCCTCGGGTTTGTGATCATTCATATTTATAACATATATAAAAAGAGTATATAAAGGTTGGTTGTCTATTCTTCCAGGGTCGAGATGTCCCCGGGGTCCATACCCAGTTCCTGCGCTTTTAAGACCCGTCTCATGATCTTGCCGCTGCGGGTTTTGGGGAGCGACTCAACGAATTCAATCTCGGACGGTATGGCGATGGGGCCGAGCGTCATCCGGACGTGGTAGACGAGGTCGTTTCTGAGTTTCTCACCCGGCTCGCGGCCGTTCTTGAGAATGACGAAGGCCTTGATCGAGTTCCCCTTCAGGGCGTCGGGTTTTCCGATGACGGCAGCCTCCGCCACCGCATCGTGGGAGACGAGTGCGCTCTCGACCTCCGCGGTCCCGATGTTGTGCCCGGCGACGACGATCAGGTCGTCGGACCGCCCGATGACCATGATGTAGCCGTCCTCGCCCTTCACCGCAAGGTCGGCCGCCGTGTAGCATCCCGGAACGGTGTGCCAGTACTTGCGGTAGCGATCGTCGTCATTCCATATCGTCCGCATCATCGACGGCCAGGGCTCCCTGATGACCAGGAGGCCGCCGGTGCCCGGGGCGACCGGGTTGCCTGCCATGTCGACGACGTCCGCGACGACGCCCGGGATCGGTTTTCCGGCAAACCCGGGGCGCATGGGTTCGCCGATCATCGTGGTCACCATGTGCATCCCGGTCTCGGTCTGCCACCAGGTGTCCACGATCGGGCACCGGTCTTCTCCGATGATCCGATAGAACCACTCGAACGCCTCAGGGTTGAGCGGTTCGCCGACCGACCCGAGGATACGGAGCGACGAGAGGTTGTAGCGGTTCGGCCACTCTTCACCCACCCGCATGAACATCCGGATGGCGGTCGGGGCGGTGTAGAAGACGGTGACGCCGTACTCCTCGATGAGATTCCAGTAAGTGCCCGGGTCCGGGTAGTCGGGCGTGGCCTCCGCGATGAGGCAGGTGGCGCCGTTCAGGAGCGGGCCGTAGACACCGTAGCTGTGGCCGGTGATCCACCCGGGGTCGGCGGTGCACCAGTAGATGTCATTGTCCTTGATATCGAAGACGTGCTTCGTCGTATAGTAGGTCCCGACCATGTAGCCGCCGCAGGCATGCACGATACCCTTCGGGGACCCGGTGGTGCCGCTCGTATACAGGATGAAGAGCGGATCCTCGGCGTCCATCGCCTCAGCCGGGCACTCCCGCTCCACGCCCTTCATCAGGTCGTAGTAGTCCACCTCCATCTCGGGGTGGAGTTCCACGGGCTTGTCGGCATCGCGCCGGAGAATAACGATCCGCTCGACGCTCGGGGCGTTGACGACCGCCTCCTCAACGATGTTCTTGAGCGGGATTGCCTTGCCGCGCCGGTAGGTGACGTCGGCGGTGACGACCACCTTCGCTTCGATGCCCGTGATACGCTGGTTGAGCGCGCTGACGCCGAACCCGCCGAAGACGACCGAGTGGATCGCCCCGATACGGGCGCAGGCGAGCATCGCGATGATCTGCTCGGGCACAACCGGCATGTAGATGCAGACCCGGTCCCCCTTCCCGACGCCGAGGCGTTTCAAGCCGTTTGCGAACCGGCAGACCGCCTGGAAGAGCTGGCGGTAGGTGAAGATCCGCTCCTCCTCCTCGGTCTCTCCCCGCCACATGATCGCGACCTTGTTCCGCCGCTGGTTGTGGACGTGGCGGTCCAGGCAGTTGTGGGTGATGTTGAGTTTGGCGTTGACGAACCACTTAGCGTACGGGAACTCCCACTCCTTCACCCTGTCCCAGGGCTGGTACCACTCAAGCTCCCCGGCAACGCTGCCCCAGAACCCGTCAGGGTCCGCCAGGAACTCCCGGTAGGCCCGGTTGTAGTCGCCGATCCATGAGTGCTCTTTAAAGCTGGCCTCGGGGGTATAGTACTTCGCCTCCTCGAGTTTGACGTTAAAATCTTCAGCCATGCGATTGCCCCTTATTATACATTATTAATAATGTATTTTATATCAACATTCTGGTTCAGGGTCCGGATGCGCCGGGAAAGGATCGTCGGGAACTGGTTGCCGGAGCCGCACCGGGAGGGGGTCCGGCTGAGCAGAATTGTGCAACTCTTGAGAGGTTTTTGGCAAATTACAGGCCACAGAGAACGATTTTCGGGCGGGCGCCGGGATGGCTCCGGGGTTCTGCCCGGGGCGGATCGTTGCGCAATGGGGAAATTCGGCCTTCGCCCGGGATCGATAGTATACATAGACTTCCGTCCGGGACAAAAAAGGCAGATAAAAGTAATTCAGGGTGCGCTTAGCGTGGGCGCGACAGATTGGAAACAGGCCCCCACGGGGTGAAAAATAACCTCACAAAATCCAACAGAAAGAAAAAACCCCGGGAGGGGCAACAAATCAATAAAATGGCTCCAGCCTAATCGTACTCGCGCCAGGTTTTGCCGCAGGCGGTGCACCGGAAGAACCTGACTTCGCTCTCATCTGCCGCACGCAGCTGCCGCAGCCACCAGTATGCCGTCGTGCAGTCGCACTCCGGGCACTTCATGGTCGCGGTCGGAAGGGTCGCTATCTTGTCCTCTTCGTCGACGATGGTGATCTCTTTCTCCACGCGTTTGTCTGTCTTCTTTAACCGGTCCGAGTCATCGATCTCCCGGATATAGCCACATTTTTTGCATTTCAGCTGACCACCGGACGATATCATCAGGCCTTTGCACTGCGGACAGAACATCATTGTAATAAATGTGGTGCCGATCGAAATTAACCCTTGGTCGCACGGGGTGCCGGGTCCGCACGGCCGGTGACCCGGGCGGAACGGGCGCACAAATGATTTATTGCCGGATACGCCGAAGGGTAAAGGATGAAGGATTACCTGGTGCTGATCTCCTGCATCTGCTTTCTCGCCTTCCTTATCCCGAGCAGGTTCCGGAAGTACTTTGCCCTCGGCGGGTGGGCAAGCATCGTCGGATACCTCTTCCTCGAGCTCCCCTACTACTTCTCCCTCAACAACTTCATGTACCCGGCGATAGCCCTCCTCTCGGTACCCTTCCTCTATATCACTGCAAAATACCTGCTCCGCGACGATCCCCGGGTGATGCAGATCTCGACGATAGCGGCCGTGGCGTTCCTGATCTATGCCCCTTTCGGCTACATACCGGCACTCGGGAACTGGCTGATTGCAGTCGTCGCCGACCAGACATCCGCGGCGCTCGCGGCGGTCGGCTACCCCGTGACCTTCCAGGCCTGGAACCTGATGGAGCGCAACGGGTTCCAGACCGAGATCATCCTTGCCTGCACCGGAATCCAGAGCATCGCGATCATGCTCGGGGTAGCCTGGGGCGTGCAGTCGACGGCGAGGCAGAAGATCGCCGGCTTCCTCCTCGTCTTCCCGACGATCTATATCCTGAATATCGTCCGAAACGTCTTCGTGATCACGGCCTACACCGAGCAGTGGTTCCCCTACCTCCCCGAGATCGCCGGCAACGGCGAACTCGGTTACGAGAGTTTCTTCTGGGCGCACAACGTCATGGCAGAACTCGGGGCACTGGTATTTCTCGTGGTCCTCGCCTATGCCCTCTTCATGATCATCCCCGGGCTCGGCACCCTCGCCGACAGTCTTTACCGGCTCTATCGCGGTGAGGTTGAGCAGATCGTCCGGCCGAACGCCGGGGGACCCGAGCCCTGAACCCCGATCGGGTTTCGCGGTTCCTGCCCGGAGCGGGCCGATGAGATGCCTGCCGCAGGGCGCACGGGAAGGTCTCTACCCGGTTCACCCTGTACCTGCCGGTCTGCTGTTCTTCCGGGGAGGGGTGCTGCCGCGCGGAGAGCGATCCAAAAGAAAAGGGAAGGGCAGGCGGACGGCCCTCCCATCAGGAGTACTGCCGGTAGAGGTAGAAGATCCGCTGGACCGCAGAGAGGTTCGTGCAGACCGCGATGAGGAGCACCGCAACCCAGAGGTAGCCGGTCACGCCGCCGAGCACCAGCGCGAGGATCGTCTCGGGCCTGCCGAAGAAGCCGACTCCCTCGAGGGGGTCCTCGATCTTTCCGGCGATCCGCTCACTGTAGCCGATCTCCGCATACGTGACCGGCTTGATGAAGGTGTTGATCAGGGATCCTGCGAGCGCCAGCCCCACGACACCGAAATCGGCGATCGGCGGGACGTCTAGGAGGTGGCTGACGATAGGGATGCCGGAGAACCCAACGCCGAGGATGATCGCCGCGTCGACATATTTGTCGGCGACCCAGTCGAAGACGGCCCCGAATTTGCTCTCTGTATGGTTCTTCCGGGCGACATTGCCGTCCACCAGGTCAAGGATCGCAGAGACGACCAGAAGCAGGCTGCCTGCGAGGAAGTAGCGCCCGGAAAAGGCAAATGCGCACGAAAAGCCGAAGAACACGGAGAGCACCGACACCTGATTCGGCGTAACGCCCAGGCGTATGAAAAACGACGCGATAGGCTCCGTATATTTGATGAATTTCGGCCGCAGGGAGGTTATATTCATCGCATAATTTATCAGCCCGGAAGGGGTTTAACCTTTGCTCTGGCGGACGGGGCCGCAACACCTCACCCGGAAGAGTGCATACGCTCCAGAATCACCAGATTCATAAACGCTCCCACCAGATAGATCACCGGGAACGAAGACCAATGCCAGATCACGACAGGCCGCACGTGCTCATGATGTCAGAGATCACCGTCGACGGGAAGCTTACCCTGAAGCGCGGGGCCTCCAGCAAGATCCTCATGAAGTATATGGCCCCCGAGACCGAACTCCTCCTTCACCAGACCCGGGCGGAATACGACGCCATCATGGTCGGAGCAAACACCATCAGGATCGACAATTCTTTCCTGACGGTCCGGCTGGTAGAGGGGAAAAGCCCGATCCGTGTCATTCCGAACAGCCGGGGGGATATCCCGCCGGATTCAAACGTCCTTGGATCGGACGCCCGGACGATCATCGCCGTCAGCGAGGCTGCACCGCCGGAGAAGGTTGCGCGGCTCCGGGCAGGCGGCGTCGATGTCGTTGTCGCGGGAGCGAGCCAGGTCGACCTGCCGGAACTGATGCGGGTTCTCAAAAGAGATTACGGCGTCTGCCGGATGATGATCGAGGGTGGACCGACGCTGAACTGGTCCATGTTAAACCACCGCCTCGTAGATGAGATACGCCTGATCCACCTGCCGTTTATCGTCGGCGGTGCCGATACCCCGTCTCTCGTCGGGGGCATGCATATCGAGACAGAAGAAGAGATGTTCCGGCTCTCCTTGAAACGCCATTTCATGTGCGGGAGCAACCTGGTCACGGAGTGGGACGTGCTCTACAGTCCCGCTCCCGGAAATTAATTTTTTGGGCTAGATCATCATATAGGGGTCCGCCTTCATGTATTCCCGGCAGACCGTCGTCGCGTAGTGGCCGGGAGGGAGCGTAAACCTGAGCCTGACGCTCAAATCGACCACATCCGCCTCCACGTCGGTGGAGAGGCTGATCGGCCGGAGGGCCCCGGCGAACTTTGTCGAGACGAACCGGGAGACGCGCTCGAAATTCCCGGTATCGATCCCTGATTTTTGCATCAAGTCCTGCAGGATCTCATCCATCGGCCCGTGCGACACGATCGGTTCCGAGCCCGGGATGAAGAGAGCGATCCGGCACCGGCCGCGACGGATCTGCAGCAGGGCCGCCTGCCGGTTCCGCGCGGAGACGATGTCTTCGCGCCCGTTTGCAAAGAGCAGCCGGTCGCCGACCTCCGGTTCGGTCAGCGAAAGGCCGGCTTCTATACGGGAGGAGAGCGCGCTGTTGAAGAGATACGACTGGAACGCGCTCACGAGAAGCGAGAGGAGCTTTGGCGGGAGCGCCTGAAGCGCACCGGCATAGTCGCCGGGGTTCGCAACGAGGTGGTTCAACATCGCCCGCTCGTAGGTCATCTGGACGGGGAGGGCGGCGAGGGCCGCCCTTGCGTCCCGGGTCTTTGCGAAGTGAGTCCGGGCCTGTTGCGCAACCTCCGATTCGCGGGGGTATGACCGGCCGACATACGTGGCCACGGCGCCTTCGTAATCACCTTTGAGGATGCTCTCGCCGACGACGTGGGTGACCGGCCGGACGACGCCGAACCGCTGCAGCCCGTAGTAGTTCGGTACCCCGGCGGACGCGACCTCCGTCGCCGCCTGCACCCGCGCCGGGAGGTCCTCTGCGATGCAGTCCCGGATGGTGATATCGAACCGGTTGCCTGCGAGGCCCCCGAGGACGAGCGAGTGCTGCGACCGTCCGACGACCTCGAGCGTGATATCGGCAAGATGCACCTGCCCGACCGCTTCGGGCGAGACGTCATAGAGAGATATGAACTGGGTGGTCACCGCGTTCTTGTCCTTGGTCCCCGCCCAGGCGATCCGCCGGTGGCTGATGCCGAGCCGCTTTGCGATCTCCTTGACCGCCCGCTGGAGTTCCCAGTTCTTCTTGGTGAGCCGGCAGATCAGGTACGGGCCGTCGGGATCGCTGATCGGGAGCGGCAGCTCTTCGACGACAAAGTCTTCCGGGCTCGAGCGGAGCCGCCCGCCGATGCCGGGAGCGTCGGACGCGTAGTAGCGCATCCCCAGTTCCTCTTCGAGGGGATAGGGTGAGGGCATCATAGCAGGGAGAGGTCGCCGGTGATCCGGTCGAGGTCTTCGGCACGGGCGGGCCCGAGACCGAGCGCGGTCACGGTCCCCGGCGGGATCTCGGTCATCCCGGCGTCCTGGATGATCGATGCGGGGATGCCCGCCCGCTCTGCAATCGTCTTGAGTTCAAAGAGCTGCCGCTCGGTCGATGCCTTCAGCACCACCTTCTTCTGTCCCTCGTCAAGCCAGGCCTTCCTCGCAAGCTTGTCGGCCTTCTCGTAGGCCCCGATGGCGGCGTGGGCGATCTGTGCGCACTTCTTGCCGCAACTCATCTTGACGTCGGCGCGCACGACCAGGCATTGCTTCCACTTGAACTCCCGTAGATCAGGCATTTCGTACTAGTTGGGGGATGATCCGTCAAATACGCAGCTATGGGGACGGGGGGCGGCACGCGGCCGGCGTCGTGGAGGGGTGGAGAGGGGGGTCGCAAGAGCGGGGAGGCAACCAGCCGCTCATCATAACCTCACGAACCATTACACGGATTTCCAGTGGATATCGCGTCTGGGGGAGGGGCTGACGGGGAGTGCGAGCGCAGCGAGCTTGAGCACCGTTAGGTGCGAGGGGGGAACATCCCCCCTCCCCGCAAGGGGACACCTGTAAAACCCCTCATTGCAACCCCCACCCCACCCGGCCTCCGGCCTCCTCCTCCGCACCTTCGGTGCTCATGCTCCGGCCCTATGGCCCATCGCAACTCGCACCTGCGGTGCTTAAACTCCTGCCGTTCCGGCAGTCGTTCCCCGCCCCGAGGGTCGGGGGCAGTGCGTGGCGATATCCCTCAAAATCCGTGCCAGGGCTTGCGAGGTCTCGAAGAATGCCGGGGGTTCTACCTGGATTTCAACCACCATCTGGCAGTCTGAGAGTGCAAGCGAAGTGAGCATGAGAAGACCAAAGATCTTCGAGAGGGACATGCTCGCTCACGACTCGACCCCCCATCCCCCACCCGCTCCCTTTTAAATCACCGAACGTCCACTTTACTCAGGAACCCGGTCGCCGGCCTGCAGCACAGGGGCAGGCAACCGGCACCGGAAATGCACGTGTGCGGGGCATGGTAATCTGGTCTGGGATGTTGTTGTTGTGGGCGCGGGCCCCGCCGGGAGTGCCGCGGCGCGGGCGTGTGCGGAGAAGGGGCTTTCGACGCTCTGTATCGAGGAGCACGGGACGATCGGCTACCCCGTGCAGTGCGCAGGACTGCTCTCCGCGTCCGCGTTTGCCGAGTGCGGCGTCTCAGAGCGATCGGTCCAGAACGAGGTGAGCGGCGCCCGCATGGTCTCGGATCTTGGTGGCGAACTCCTCTTCGATGCCCGGGCCACAAAGGCCTATGTCGTCGACCGGGGCCTCTTCGACCGGGAGATGGCAAAGAATGCGGCGGATGCTGGCGCGGAGTTCCTCTTAAAGACCAGTGTATCGGGCATCAGCGGCTCCTCTCTCCAGACCCGGGGGGCCCGCGGGCGCGAGGAGATCCCCTTCCGCCTCATCATCGCTGCGGACGGGCCGCGGAGTTCCGTCGCCCGCATGCTCGATCTGCAGCGGCCTGAGCTCTACCTCGCCGGGGTTCAGGCGGAGGTTCCCTACGAGATGAATCCGCGCTACGTGGAGCTGCACCCCAACGCCTCGCCCGACTTCTTCGGGTGGGTGATCCCGGTCTCGGGGACCCGGGCCCGCGTCGGCCTCTGTGCCCGGGAGCACGCAAAGGATCACTTCGACCGGTTCATCTCCCGCTACGGGGGGAACTCGCTCCACCTCGCAAGCGGGGTCATCCCGCTCGGGGTTATGCCGCAGACCTACGGCCGCCGGGCACTCATCGTCGGCGACGCGGCAGGGTTCGCCAAGCCCACGTCGGGGGGGGGAGTCTACACCGGCATCCGGTCCGCAAAACATGCGGCCGCGACCGCGGCGGCGTGCGTGGCGCGCAGGACATTCGATGACGGGAGCCTCCGGGATTACGAACGGCGCTGGAAGGAAGACTTCGGGAAAGAACTCGATATCGGAATGAAAGCACTCAGGATGCGGCAGAGAATGACGCCCGAGGAGATCGATCGTCTCTGCCGGGCCTTAAATGACCCGGACCTCATCGAGACGATCGTGGAGCACGGCGACATGGACCGGCCGGGCACCCTGCTTCGAAGGCTCGCCCTGAAACCCGCATTGGTCAGGGCAATGGGCATACTTTTCGCGTCGGGAGTACGTCAGGTTCTTACCGGTTGATACAACTCTCGCGCTTAGTAATACATTTATACCTAAACGTAATACAACTCGTCAGGTGTGCCATGCATATACCTGATGCATTTATACCGATGGGACAGGCCCTGGTCTACTGGGTCATCGCCCTCGTCTTCATCGCTCTTGCCCTCCGGTGGGCGCGGCGCTCGATGGGAGAGGAGAAGATACCGCTGGTCGCCGTGCTTGCGGCAGGCATCTTCGCCATCCAGGCGTTGAACATCCCCATTCCCTGGGGAACGAGCGGCCACATGGTCGGTGCGGCGCTCGCGGCAATCGTCCTCGGGTCGCCGTATGCGGGGGTCTTCGTCCTGACGCTGGTGCTCCTCGTGCAGGGCGTCATCTTCGGTGACGGCGGCATCACCGTCATGGGCGCCAACATCGTCAACATGGGCGTCGTCGGCGGGTTCGTCGGTTACTATGGCTATACCGGCATCAAAGGCGTGATAGGGAATGCATATGCCGCTGCGTTCATCGCCGGCTGGGCGTCGCTTTTTGTCTCCGCAATCCTCTGTGCGGTCGAACTCGCAATCGCCGGCACGTTCCCGCTCAGTCTCGGACTCACCTTCATGGGGACCTACCACGCGGTCATCGGTCTCATCGAGGGAGGCATCACCGCGGTCGCTCTCTACCTGATAGCCTCGGCACGGCCCGACATCCTTGAACACCCGAGAGGGGTGAGCGCGTAATGGAGACGAAACAGTTTGTCATCATCGGTGTGGTGATTGCCCTCGTGATCGCCGTTGCCGCGCCGTTCCTTGCGTCCGGTGACC
This sequence comes from Methanoculleus oceani, assembly GCF_023702065.1. NCBI lineage: Archaea > Methanobacteriati > Methanobacteriota > Methanomicrobia > Methanomicrobiales > Methanomicrobiaceae > Methanoculleus > Methanoculleus oceani. The sequence goes on from NZ_QFDM01000002.1 coordinate 181,985, forward strand.
CCGACGGCCTCGAGAGCGCGTTCTTCAGCATCTACGAGGCAAAGCCGTTCATGGGGAGCGAACTCGACGAAGATGCCGCAGGCACCGCAGAGGAGCAGGTGATCGCCGCGACCGGGAACGACTTCTCATACGAGGCGCTCATGCCCGATTACAGCATCCCTGGCCTCGATAAGACAGGAGAGGTGTTTGCGGTCGTGATCGGCACGCTTCTTATGCTGGTACTGGTATTCGCCGTTGCGAAGATTTCCGCACGGCCCGATAATTAGATACCTGAAAAACTCCCACTTTTTGCTATTATGCACCTGCTCGAGACCCGCGATCTCACACACATCTATCGCGGCAACGTCCACGCTCTCGAGGGCGTGAACTTCGTCGCAGAGAGAAGGTCCCGCATCGCCGTCATCGGGCCGAACGGTGCCGGCAAGAGTACCCTCTTCAAGCACTTCAACGGCATCCTCAGACCCACGTCCGGCGAGGTGCTGGTCAGGGGCGAGCCTATCACGAAGGAGAACATCCGCGAGGTCAGGAAGTTCGTCGGGATCGTCTTCCAGAACCCCGACGACCAGATCTTCTCCCCCACCGTGGAGCAGGACATTGCGTTCGGCCCGACGAACCTCGGCCTCGACGAGGAGACAGTCGCCCACCGTGTCGAGGAAGCCCTGCACCTCCTCGGGATCGAGGAACTGCGCGAGCGCGTGCCGCACCACCTCTCGGGCGGTGAAAAGAAACGGGTCGCCATCGCAGGCATCCTCGCGATGGAGCCGCAGGTGCTGGTGCTCGACGAGCCGACTGCGGGGCTCGATCCCCAGGGTGTCGCCGACCTCGTGGCGTTCGTCAACCGGCTGCCCGAGGAGTACGGCATGACGGTGATCTTCTCGACCCACCATCTCGACCTCGTGGCGGAGATGGCGGACTTCATCTATGTGATGGACCGGGGAAGCGTGGTGGGCTCCGGGACGGTCGAGGAGGTCTTCACCCGGCCGGAGCTGCTCACCAGGACACGGCTCGACGTGCCGCCCATACCGAAGCTGATCCGGTCGCTGCAGGAGAGCGGTATCGCCATCGATATGGCCTACACTTACGAAGATGCGAAGAAGTCGTTCCTCGACGCCTACGCGAGACGAGAATGATCGACGATCTCTACTTCATCGAGAAGTCCGCTTACCAGACGAGTGTCGTCCACCGACTGGACGCAAGGATTAAACTCCTCGTAGCCCTCGCTGCCATCGTGGCCGTCGTAGCCCTGCCGTACTCGACGAGGGTCTACGAGCTTGGCGCCGTCCTTTTCGCTCTCGTTGTCGTCCTCTGGGCCGCATCGCGCCTCTCGCCAGCCGTCTACCTCCAAAGGCTCGCCCTCATCCTGCCGTTCGGGATCTTCCTGGTCGGGTTTCAGGTATTCGTAAAAAACCCTTATTACGAGGTTTTCCACCCGATTGCGACCCTGCCCTTCGGGATAGAGGTCTACGCGGAGTCGGTGGAGTTCGCGTCGATCCTCCTCGTGAAGTTCATCGTCAGCATATCGTTCATCGTCCTGCTCTCGTCGACGACGAAGATGCAGGACCTAATCGAGGCGGCAGGGAGGCTCGGTCTGCCCAGGGAGTTCACCCTCACGCTCGGGATGATGGTCCGCTACATCTTTGTCTTCGCCGAGATGTTTAACAGGATACGAACCGCGATGGAGACCCGGTGCTTCGATCCCCTCGACCGCACCCTCCCCTACCGCTACCGGCTGCACGAGATCGGCTACACGGTCGGGACGATCTTCATCCGGTCCTACGAGCAGGGCGAGCGCACCTACACGAGCATGCTCTGCCGGGGATACGGGGCGAACGCCGGCCTCTACATCCGACGAAAACCCCTCCGTGCCGGGGAGATTGTATTCTTTGCCGCGACGCTTGCCTTCATCGCGACCTCCACGGTCCTGATCTACCTGCACCCGTAGGTCAGATTGCGTAAGGCGCGCCGGGTCGTGCTCCTGCCCGTCCCCTCGAAACTCTTCGGCCCGTCGTCACTCGAAACCCTTCGGGTTTCTCATGCTCCTGCCGTTCCGCCAGTCGCAACTCGCATCTGCGGTGCTCATGCTCCTGCCGTTCCGCCAGTCGCAACTCGCATCTGCGGTGCTCATGCTCCTGCCGTTCCGCCAGTCGCACACGGAAAAAACGGATCGTTCATATAAACCGGCGGTGCATAGGGAAAGTATGCCCCAAAAGAGCGAATTCGGCAGAGGGTTCGTCGTCAGCCTGATGCTGCTTTCACGGCACTTCGGCCTGCCCCCCGAGAAAGCCTTCTTCGGCGCCGCGGATCACCTCAACGACCTCACGGTGCCGGAGCAGTTCCGGGGAACGGAGATCGAGGAGCTCATCGAGCGCCTCCGCAAGATGGTGATCTGGCACCAGCCGGGCACCCTGGACAAGGAGGACGCGACGGACATCAAGAGGCTTCTCAACCGGATAGCGGTCGCAGTCGATACGCACCTCGGCATACCCGATCCGGATACCGGGAAGTACGACTGACAGGCGCGCTCTCTTCCCTCCCGGAACCTGCCCCGCAGGAGACAATACGGGAGGGATAGGTCGGGGTGCCGGGCCTCTCCGGGTGCGCTCGCGTGGAGGCCTCCTCGCACCGTGGACCGGCAGGGTAACCTCCAAACCAGGAATTTTCCGGAGCCATACAGTATAAGTGGTTATAAAACCAATATATACTGTGAGTTTTGCTGCGATTCAGGACGCCGCTCGTTCAGCGGAGGTCACAGATGACTGATACCTACGATGCTTCCCACATCACGGTACTGGAAGGCTTGAGGCCTGTGCGGGAACGTCCCGCCATGTACATCGGCAGCACGGAGACCCGGGGGTTGCACCACCTGGTCTACGAGGTTGTGGACAACGCCGTAGACGAGGCTCTCGCCGGGTTCTGCGATCTGATCCAGGTGACCATCAACCGGGACGGCTCGGTCACGGTCGATGATAACGGACGTGGCATTCCGGTCGATCTCATGCCCCAGTACGGCAAGAGCGCTCTTGAGATCGTCCTCACCGTGCTGCACGCCGGCGGAAAGTTCGATAAGAATACCTACCAGGTATCCGGTGGCCTGCACGGCGTCGGTGTCTCGGTCGTCAACGCCCTTGCAAGCTGGCTCGATGCGACGGTCTTCCGGGACGGCAGCGTCTACGCGATGCAGTTCCGGCAGGGCCAGGTAGCAAAGCCGCTCGCAAGCCGCCCGGAGACCGAGCACGAGATGGAGGCGCGGTACGAGGAACGTTACGGCGCCCGGTCCGGGCAACGGCTCGACTACGAGCGGCTCCGGGGCACCCGGATCACGTTCCAGCCCGACCGGTCGATATTCGAGACCGTCGAGTTCGATTACGACGTGCTGGACCACCGGCTCCGCGAGCTCGCCTACTTAAACAGCGGCCTTACGATCAGCCTCCGGGACGAGCGCACCGGGGACTCGGCCACCTACTGTTTCGAGGACGGCATCAGGCAGTTCGTCGCCCACCTCGGCGAGGGGAAGGAGAGCCTCCACGACGACATCATCTACTTCCAGAAGCGTGACCCCGAGAGCATGGTCGAGGTCGAGGTGGCCCTGCAGTACAACGACTCATACGCAGAGACGATCCACACCTACGTCAACAGCGTGAATACCCGGGAGGGCGGCACCCACCTCGAGGGGTTCCGGAGCGCCCTCACCCGGGCGATCAACAGCGCCGCCCACAGAAACAACCTCCTCAAGAACAACGATGCCCAGATCAAGGGTGAAGACGTCAGGGAGGGACTCGCCTCCGTCATCAGCACCCGGGTGGCGAACCCCCAGTTCGAGGGGCAGACCAAGATGCGCCTTGGAAACAGCAACGTCCGGGGCATCGTGGACTCGCTTGTCTACTCGTCGCTCACCGAGTACTTCGAGGAACATCCGAAAACCCTCCAGGCGATCGTGGACAAAGCAATGGCGGCGGCCAGGGCCAGGGAGGCCGCCCGGAACGCGCGCGAACTCGCCCGGCGAAAGAGCACGCTTGAGTCGACCGGCCTTCCCGGGAAACTCGCCGACTGTCAGGAGCGGGACCCGGCGAAGAGTGAGATCTACATCGTGGAAGGAGACTCTGCAGGCGGTTCCGCGAAACAGGGACGGGACAGGAAGTTCCAGGCGATCCTCCCTCTGCGAGGAAAGATCCTGAACGTCGAGAAGGCATCGGAGCACAAGATCCTGAAGAACGCCGAGATCCAGGCACTCATATCCGCTATCGGGACCGGAGTCGGCGACAGTTTCGACGCGGAGCGAGCCCGGTACCACCGGATCATCCTGATGACCGATGCGGATGTGGACGGTGCGCACATCCGGACGCTCCTCCTCACGTTCTTCTACCGCTACATGACGGGGCTCGTCGAGCACGGCTACATCTACATCGCCCAGCCGCCTCTCTTCCGGGTCGCCAGGGGCAAACAGGAGCAGTACGTCTACCGCGAGGAGGAGATGCGCGAGATCACCGCCGAGTGGGGCGAGAAGGGCGTCTCGATCCAGCGCTACAAGGGTCTCGGCGAGATGAACGCCGGCCAGCTCTGGAGCACCACGATGGATCCTGCGAACAGGGTCCTCAAACAGGTCAAGATCGAGGATGCCGTCTACGCGAACGATATATTCGAGAAACTTATGGGAGAGAATGTGGACGCCCGGAAAGACTTCATCCGCCGGCACGCAAAGGAGGTGAACAACCTTGACGTCTGATCAGGTTGTCCCGATCAATATAGAAGAGGAGATGAAATCATGCTACATCGACTACGCGATGAGCGTGATCATCGGCCGTGCCATCCCCGACGCGAGAGACGGCTTAAAGCCGGTCCACCGCCGCACCCTCTACGCCATGTGGGAGATGGGCAACACGAGCGACAAGCCCTACAAGAAGAGCGCCCGTGTTGTCGGAGACGTGATGGGTAAGTACCACCCTCACGGCGATTCAGCCATCTACGATACGCTGGTGAAGATGGCGCAGCCCTTCTCCTACCGTCACATGCTGGTGGACGGCCAGGGGAACTTCGGGTCGGTCGACGGGGACGCTGCTGCCGCCATGCGATACACGGAGGCCAGGCTCACGAAGATCTCCGAGGAGCTCCTGGCCGACATCGATAAGAAGACCGTCGACTTCGTCCCCAACTTCGACGAGTCGCTCGAGGAGCCCAGCGTCCTCCCGTCACGGGCTCCAAACCTCCTCGTCAACGGGTCGAGCGGGATTGCGGTCGGCATGGCGACGAACATGCCGCCCCATAACCTCCGGGAGGTCTGCGAGGCGACCTGCCGCGTCATCGACGAACCCGGCGTATCTACGGAGGAGTTGATGCGGGTCATGCCCGGCCCGGACTTCCCGACCGGCGGGATCATCATGGGCACCGAAGGGGTCCGGGATGCGTACCTGACCGGGCGCGGGAAGTGCGTGGTCAGGGGAGTCGCGGAGATCGAGGAAGAAGGCCGGACTCCGCAGATCATCGTCACCGAGATCCCCTTCCAGGTGAACAAGGCACGCCTGATAGAGCATATCGCAAGCCTCGTCCGTGACAAGAGGATCGAGGGGATCGGCGATATCCGCGACGAGTCGGACCGGGACGGCATGCGGATCGTGATCGATCTGAAGAAGGGTGTCGCACCCCAGGTGGTGCTGAACTTCCTCTACAAGCACACGGCGCTTGAGTCCTCCTTCGGCATCAATAACCTCGCGATCGTCGACCGCCAGCCCCGCACCTTAAACCTCAAGGAACTTGTCCACGAGTTCCTCAAGCACCGGGTGGACGTGGTCCGGCGGCGGAGCGAGTTCGATCTCGCGAAGACGGAGGAGCGGAGGCACATCCTCAGCGGTCTCCTTGTCGCGCTCGACAACATCGACGCCGTCATCGCAACCATCCGGGCATCCGGGACGACCGAGGAGGCGCAGAAGGCCCTGGTGGCGAAGTTTGCACTGGACGATGTGCAGACGGATGCGATCTTGAAGATGCAACTCCGGAGGCTTGCGGCGCTCGAGCACCAGAAGATCCAGGACGAGCGCGATGCCCTCGCAAAGGAGGTTGAGCGGTTGACCGGTATCCTCGCTAGCGAAGCGAGCATCCTCGCCGAGATCAGAAAAGAACTCGTCGATATCAGTGCCCGCTACGGCGATGAGCGGAGGACCCGGATCGAGCAGGCGGCCGAGGCCTTCGATAGGGAGGACCTCATTGAGGACAAACCGATGCTGGTCTCGCTCACCTCCTCGAACTACATCAAGAGGATCGACCTCGACACCTACCGGAACCAGCGGCGCGGAGGTCGCGGCGTCATCGGCATGGCCACCAAGGACGACGACGGCGTCGAGAGCGTCTTCGTCGCGAATATGCACGACAACCTCCTCTGTTTCACCGATAGAGGGAGGATGTACTGGCTGAAGGTCTACGACCTCCCCGAAGGGCAGCGGGCGAGCAAGGGCAAGGCCCTCGTCAACCTCTTAAACCTCGCCGGCGAAGAACGGGTGACCGCGGTGATCCCGGTCCGGGAGTTCCGGGCCGACCACTTCCTCTTCTTCGCGACGAGGGGAGGAACGGTTGCGAAGATGGCGCTCGACGAGTTCTCGCGGCCCCGGCAGACCGGAATCAACGCCATCAACCTCCGCGACGGCGATGCGCTGGTGGACGTGAAGGCGACCGAAGGCAGCAAGGAACTGATCCTGACGACGAAGTTCGGACAGAGCCTCAGGTTCCACGAGGAGGCCGTCCGCCCCGTCCACCGGGGCGCAATGGGGGTGCGGGGAATCAAACTCCGCCACGGCGATGCCCTGCAGGCGGTATCCGTAGTCGAGGAGGATCATCTCCTTACCATCACGGAGCAGGGCTTCGGGAAGCGGACGGAGTTCGACGAGTTCCGCGGTCACGGCAGAGGCACGCTCGGGGTCAGAAACATCGTCGTCGACGCCCGGGGCGGCGGTGTCGTCGGGTCGAGGGCAGTCTCCTCCGACGACGAGATCATCGTGATGAGCGCGTCCGGTATCGTGATCCGGACGAAAGTTTCCGAAATCTCGATCCAGAAACGGGGCACCCGCGGTGTCCGGATCATGAGGCTCGACGACGGCGACCGCGTCATCGGGTTCACGATCCTCGACTCCGAAGACGGGGAAGTGGAGTGAAACCTCCGCGCACCGACCTTTTTTTCAATCGAACCACATCAGAGAATCGCTTTTGTTCGCCCGACATGGGCACGAACCCGCTCCACTGCCCCCACGGAGCATGTACCGGGCCTAAAAAGGGGGTTAAAATACCGGTTTCTTGAAGTACCTCAGCGCCTCGGGCTGGTGCTGCTCAAGTTCGCTGAAGAAGTACTGCGAGAGTTGCGGGTCGGAGCCGTTGATCGCCTCCTGCAGGGTGCGCAACAGCCAGCCCCGGATCTCCTGACCCCGGTCGAACGTATTCATCACGACGACGACCGCCTCGTCCACATCCTGTCTGTCGTTCCATCGATAGGGCATAAACACTATCTCCGGAGAGGGAATACCCGCCCCACCTATAAAGCGTTTACGGCGAACACGCCCGGGAACACCTCTCCGCACCGAGAACCGTCCCCATAACGTGCCGGTTCCGGCACCCCGTACCACCGTCACTTTCCGCGGGTTTTATCCGGATGAGAGACAACAGGGCGCCTGAATGAGGTGTCCGTAGCATGTTCCGTACAACGATCAAGGTAGAGACGCATGGAGAAGGGGAGATCGTCAACCTCACGTCCGGAGTAGCGCAGGCGATCACCGAGAGCGGCGTACGGGAAGGCCTTGCCTGTGTCTTCGTCGCAGGCTCGACCGCCGCCGTCACCACCATCGAGTATGAGCCCGGCGTGCTCTCCGACCTCCGTCGGGCGCTCTCGGTCATCGCCCCGGCCGATATCCCCTACGCACACGATGCGGCATGGGGCGACGGCAACGGACGGTCCCACGTCAGGGCGGCGATTGTCGGCCCGTCGCTCTCGGTCCCGGTGATCGAGGGCAGGCTCGCGTGCGGCACCTGGCAGCAGATCGTCCTCCTGGAACTCGACGTGCGGTCGCACCGCGAGCGGACGGTCTACGTCACCGTCCAGGACTGAACGCCGGGAAGGAAAGAGGCTCAAGACCCCGGCTGCCGCAGGATATATGAAGGGCAGAGCGATACGGTCGCCGGGCCGGCAACCCAGAGATGGTATCGCCCTGCTCCTGATCTTCGCCGGAATCGTTTGGGAAGAATGAGTGATTTAATCGAGAGGTACCGTTTCCAGCTGCGACACCAGTTCCCAGATGCGGGTCCGTGCGTGGACCGGCATGTTCGGGTCATTGCTGATCTCGTCGATCATGGAGATTGCGGTTGCGGCGCGGAGACCGATACTCCGGGATTCGTCCTGGAGAACCGCTTTGGTCGCGTCTGCGACGCGACGGATATTGCGTGGAATTGTGGAATCCTCGCTGATATTCTGCAGCATCTGGATGCAGATCCGTATTGTTTCGTCTGGACTTGCCATTAGAATTACCCCTCTATTATTAATGGCATCCAGACATATATAAGTTCATTAAGGGAGTTCGACGAAATGACGGCTGATCAGGCTGACGAAGTCATGGCCGGGTATCTCCTGAAGGGAGGAAAGATGCTCGCTAAATCATGTAAGGTCTGCGGGTATCCCCTGTTTGAATACAAGGGAGAGACACAGTGCGTGATCTGTCCGCTCGCCGCACCAAAAGAGGATCTTCCCGAACCGGAGCCGCCCGGCGAGGTCCGGGAACCCGTGCAGTCTCCTGCACCGGCGGCGGCCGCCCGGGAACCGCAGGGCCGGGTGGCCGCGGAACTCGAGCGGACGATCGTCCATCTCTGCGAGCGGATCCGGGGCGAGCAGAGGGCCGGCGAATGCCTGACCCTGATGAAGGCGGTCGAGCGGGGCGCTAGAGCCCTCGCAACACTGGATCAGCGGTAAGGCCTTCGGGCAAGATCCCATATCGCACGGGCCGTCTTTTCACCGATCCCGTGCACGGATGCCAGTTCCTTCTCTTCGGCATCGATGATCGCCTTGAGCGACCCGAAATGCTCGAGGAGGAGCCGTGCACTTTTCATACCGATGCCCGGGAACGCAGCGAGCGCATACTCCTGTTCTTCACGGACCGAGCGGTAGGACTTCTTCGGATGCACCTTGTGCTCTCCCCGCTCGCTCCCCTCCCGTTGTGCAAGGATGTAGAGCATCTCGGCGGTGTCGTCCGCATCCCTCGTGCGCATCAGCGTGACCCCCATATCCACCGTGATGGCCGCAAGCGTGCCCCGGACGGCGTTTTGGTGGATGTTGCGCACTTCGTAGAGGTCTTCCTCGCCCTCGATGATCAGGACGGGACGCGGCACCGCACCGGCCATGGCCTTGATCTGCCCGAAGAGGTCCCGCTCGACCAGGGTGTTCATGAAGTCATGGACGGTCTTGCGCTCGACAAGGATTCGATCGCCGATGGCGTAGTCGCCGAACTCGAGGCGCTCGAGCGTGATCGATGCCCCGAGTTCGTGCAGGCGCTCGGCGACCCGTGACGACGTCTCCCGGTCGTCGACGGTGATCGCCGGTCCCGGGGGAGCGAACGCGAGGAAGTCTATCTGCCTGGTGGCGGCAGGGATAGGCGGGACGGCCGGGGTGGGGGCGGGCGCAGTGCTCATGCCCCTGATCCCGGTCACCATCGCCCGCTCCCGGGTCTGGCTCACGTACCGGAACGTCTCGTCTGAGGTGCCTTTCGTCACCAGCACGACGATCGTGCCGCTGCCGCTCCTCCCGGTCCGCCCCTTCCGCTGGATGCTCCTGATCTCCGAGGGGACGGCCTCGTAGAAGATGACCATGTCCGTCGAGGGGACATCGAGCCCTTCCTCGCCTACGGAGGTCGCGACCAGACACCTGAACTCACCCTCCCGGAACCGGGCAAGGCTCGCGATCTGCTCTTTCTGCGAGAGCCCCCGCTCCGCATCCCGGGAGGCCTGGCCGACGAACCGCTCGCATGCGATGCCGCTTTCGGAGAGCGCGTCGACGAGCGTCTGGACGGTGTCGCGGTAGGTGGCAAAGACGATGATCCGGCTCTGTGGGTGCGCTGCAAGCTGCGCCCGCACGAGTTCCCGGACGATGGCGACCTTGGGATGGAGTTCCTCCTTCCAGCCGCCGGAGACCTCGACGAGACTCTGGTAGGCAGGGTCGCCGACAAGGCGCTTGCTCGCCTTGCTCCCTGCGCTCGAGGCTCCTTCCGCGCCGAGCCGGGCGAGATACAGTTTGAGCGCAACGCTGCCCTGCGTCTCGACGAGCGAGATGGCGTGACGGAGTTTCATGCACTCCGCGTGCAGGGAGGCCGCGATGAACGCGGAGGGGTCCCGCGTCCGTATACGCTGCTGGATCTGGGCGTTCAAGGCGTTAAGCGCCTTCATGGAGAGTTTGTCAGGTGCAGGAACCCGGAAATTGAGTTTCGCGAGCCGGGCAAGACGGGACTCCACGAGCCCCCGGAGAACGACGAGCGCCGCCTGCAGTTCTTCGGGCAGGTAGACGTCGACGTACTGGATGTCGCGCTCGTGGATGTAGGGGCGGACATCCTCGTCGGTCTCCACCCGTGTCTCGACCGCCTCGACACGAAGGTTGTCGCAGACCTCCTGCACCTTCACCTGGTCGCCCCCGGGAGAAGCGGTCATCGCGAGCAGCAGGGGCTTTTTTGCCGTGGTGCAGTAGTGCTGCGCAAGAAAGACGTAGGCGTAGTTGCCCACCGCACGGTGGCACTCGTCCACGACCAGCAGCACGACGTCGGCAAGGCTGTATCTTCCCGCCAGGCAGTCGTTCTTGATCACCTGCGGGGTGGCGAAACAGACCCGGCACGCCTTCCAGGCACTGGTCCGCTCCTCCGGGGGAGTGTCGCCGGTGAACATGACAAAATCGGACTCTTCCGGCTCGGAACCTTCCCGGGAGAGCAGGAACTGCTTGAAAAAGCGGAGGTGCTGCTCGACCAGGGGTTTTGTAGGCGCAAGCATCAGCACCTTGCCCGGGTGGGAGTAGAGGCGGGACGCCGCGACGATGAGCGCGACGGCCGTCTTCCCGAGGCCGGTCGGGAGGACGACCATCGTGTTCGCGTCAAGCGCCCGGAGCGCAATGGTGAACTGGTACCGCCGCTCCTCGATGCTCTGGGGTCGGATCAGCGGGTGGGAGATATGGTTCATGCCCTGAGTTCATGGAATGTGGTGACACCGGAGATGAGTGCGGAGAGGGTCTCCGGCAGCCGCTCGACCGGTATGCGGACCTGCTCCATGCTGTCACGATCCCTCACGGTCACGGTATTGTCCTCGAGCGTATCGTAGTCGACGGTGACGGCAAAGGGTGTCCCGACCTCGTCCTGTCTCCGGTAACGCCTGCCGATGGCGCCGGAGTCGTCGTACTGGGCGAGGATGCGGCATCCCGCGAGCCTTTCCGTGATCGTCTGCGCGATTTCATCGAGGCCGTCCCGGTTCATCAGCGGGAAGACGGCGACCTGGATCGGTGCGACCGCCGGCGGGAGCCGGAGCACCTTTCTTATCTCGCCCTCGACCTCCTCCTCGGCGTAGCTGTGCTCCAGCGCGACGTAGATCATCCGGTCGATGCCGTATGACGGCTCGATGACATGGGGCATCACCTCTTCGCCGCGGACCTCCACCTCTTCCTCGTGAACCTGGTAGAGGTCGGCGGTGATGAAGAACTCCTCGCCGTCGACGGTAACCCGCGCGCCGTCCTCTCCAGGCTCCGAAACGGCCAGCGCGTCTGCAATAGCCTTCGCCTTGCCGCGGAACCGGGGTCCGAGCACGCCCATATCGGCAACGATCCGCCGCTTTACGACCTTTTTGGGCTCGTCGTAGGGTATGAAGACCGTCATCGAGGTGCCGGACTGCCCGGCATGCGAGCGCAGGTCGTAGTTGGTGCGGTCGGCGATGCCGACGATCTCAACCCAGCCGAAGCGGCCGGAGTATACCTCGGCGTCCCAGCAGTCGGCAGCGTAGTGCGCCCGCTCGTCGGTCAGGTGCTGGCGGAACCGGAGTTTCGCCGGGTCAACGCCGATTGCGGTCAGGATCCTGTGGGTGAGCGCGATGTAGTAGGCGACGTACTCGTTTGCGATCAGCCCCTCGTCCACGGCGGCACGCATCGTGATCCCGGCCGGCTCCTGGCCATCGAGCTGACGGTCGATGGTGAGGAGGGGCGCTGGATACTCCGCGTAGCGGTGGAAGGCGGGATGGTCCTTCCGGTCGGGGTGGACGAAGATCTCGGCCTCAGCCTGGGAGAACTCCCGCAGCCGGATCATGCCCTGGCGGGGAGAGATCTCGTTGCGGTAGGACTTCCCGATCTGGACCGCGCCGAAGGGAAGCTTGTCCCGGTAGAAGCGCAGGAGCCTGGAAAAGTCGGTGAAGATGCCCTGGGCGGTCTCGGGGCGCAGGTAGCCCTTCCGCTGCGACCCGGGGCCGATGGTCGTCTCGAACATCAGGTTGAAGGCAAAGACGCCCGCTTCGCCCAGGGGTTCCTTGCATGCAGGGCAGGGAAGGTTACAGAGCGCTGCCTGGAGCGCCTCAGCCGGGAGCGTGCCTGCATTCCCGATGCCGTTCTCCTCTGCGATGTGATCGGCGCGGAGATACTCGCCGCAGTGCGGACACTGCACCATCTTGTCGGCAAACTCTTTCACATGACCGGATGCGACGAAGATTGCTTCATTCCCAACGGTGGGGCATTCGATCTCGTAGTAGCCCTCCTGGAAGACGTAGAACGATCGCCAGAGGTTCTCTACGTTGCGCTTCATCATCGCTCCGAGCGGGCCGTAGTCGATGAACCCGGCGATCGACCCGTATATCTCGGCTGAGGGCCAGACGAAACCCCGTCTTCTGGCTACTTCCATGACTTTTTCGTAAATATCGCTCGTCTCGGCCATAGTCCTGCAGTACAGTTGAGCGCCGGTGCTAATAAAGAATGGTCCTCCCCTCGCGCGAGATCACAATTCTTCGAAAAAGGGGCCGAACGAGGAGGGTTTTTTTCCACGGTCGGCAGTATCCCGGAAGATATGGTTACATCCACAAAAATGATCTTTCTATCTCGGTGGATTATATGGTAAGCTTTAAATGTTAGCGGTTGTAATGTAGGGAACGTTACGCCCCGGTTGGGGGATAAACTATATATCCAGGGTCATCAAGGGTGACCCACGGAACCAGACGGTGGAATACAGAACAGAGAGACACGGACATGGCAGAAGATACCCGCAAGCAGCAGCTCCTTGAGCTGTTCACGACCATCACGAACAAGAAGACGATCGTTGAGCCGATGAGAAAGGTTCACGGTACGCTTCGGGATCGCGACGCTGTTGAGCGCGAGATTGCCCTGATCATGCGCGAAGTCCTCGATCAAGGGTATTTCAAGACCAAACTCGCCCCGCGGCAACTTGCAAAACTCGTGGTCGCGTATTACGACGGCAAGAACGACACCGAGATTGCGAGGGCGCTCGGCGACGAGAAGCTGAGCAAGACCGTGGCACGCGCCCGGGTCCGCCTCAAACTCTTCAGGGAACTCGACTTCAAGATGCCGTTCGACCAGGGAACGATGTCGGACCTTCTTGATTCGGGGAAGACCATGAAGGAGATCAGCGAGGAACTCGACGTGAGCCCCTCCACGCTTCGTGAGTACCGCCATGTGATCGAGCAGCAGAGAGACACCACTCTCGACCCATACCTGGAACGGATCCGGGATGTGATGGAAGACCGCGATCTCTCCGAGCTGATGACGCGCGGTGTCGCCAACGACGGTCTCGCCGAGGCGATCGACATCACCGAAGCGATCGATATGGGGGAGTTCTGAACCCCGGGTCCACCCTCTGTAACCCCACTGAACATTTTTTAGTCTCGAAAATCGATCTCTTCTCCATGAGGTTGACCTGGCTTGGCCACGCTTGTTTCTCGCTTGCTGGATCGCGGACGATCCTCATCGATCCCTTCATCCCGGAGGACTCGCTCCCAACGAAACCCGATATCGTTGCCGTGACGCACGCGCACGCGGACCACCTGGGCATTACCGCACGGTTGAAGACGAAGACGGTCGCTATCAACGAGGTGGCGAAGTACCTCAAAGCGAAGGGCGTTCCTGCCGAACCGATGAACATCGGCGGCAGCATCACCGTCGACGGCGTCCGGTTCACGATGACGCCCGCGCTCCACTCGTCGTGGCTGGAGGACGAGGGCATGGGCTTCTACGGCGGTGTGGCCGCCGGGTTCGTCATCGCGATGGACGGCATCAGCGTCTACCACGCGGGGGATACGGCGCTCTTCTCCGACATGCAGCTCATCCGCGACCTCTACCGGCCGGACGTGGCGCTCCTCCCCGTCGGCGGGTGCTTCACGATGGGGCCCGAGGAGGCGATGATCGCGGCCCGGTACATCGGCGCGCCACTGGTGATCCCGATGCACTACGACACCTTCCCCGCCATCCGGCAGAACGTGGAGGACTTCAAGCAGGCCATCGAGCGGACGACGTCGATCCGGGTCGCGGTACTCTCGCCGGGGGAGAGCATCGAGGTTGGTCCGGAGGGTTCCGGGGAGTGCGACGGTTCGGAGCGCGATGGTTCGTAAGAACCGGAGCGTGAGCACCGAAGGTGCGAAGAACCGGAGCTTGAGAAGACCGAAGGTCTTCGAGTGCGACGTTCCGACAGGAACGTCGTTCCCTCAGACGCCATATTACGTCCACCCTGCCAGTTCCCGGGGCTTCTCCTTGCAGGGAGGGCGCTCCCGTCGCAACTCGAAAACGCTTCGCGTTTTCTCAAGCTCCGGTCCTTTGGACCATCGCACCCTTCGGCCGTCGCACACCCCATGCCCCCACCCCCACCCTCCACCTGATCCTGCACAAGGTATATGTGGTCTCAAGCCCGCAATGGGGCCAGGCTCACCGATCGTTCGGTGAGAATACGCAGTACGAGGTGATGGAAAATGGAAGAGAAGATGTTCACCCGAGGCGGCATGGACCGCCTCCAGGCGCGGACCGACCGGGAAAACTTCCCGTATCCCCGCGGCGACGGGAAGGTCAAACTTGTGAATGCAGCCTGGCTGGCCAACCACCTGCACGATGACAACCTGACGATCGTCGACGTCCAGCCGAACATTCACGACTACATCCAGGAACATATCCCGGGTGCCGTTTACCTGACCGAGGGGGTCCTGCGGGTATCCAACCGCGGCTTCCCGGGGTCTTACAGCCCGAACGCCTGCCTGCAGGAGTCGTTCCGGCGTGCGGGTATCGAGGCCGACTCCCCGGTCGTCGTCTACACCGGAAAAGGCACGTTTTCCAGCGCGGGCGACGGGCTCGGGCAGACGATGATGGCCTACACCCTGGCGAAATACGGCCACAATCGCGTATACCTCCTCGACGGCGGGATAGACACGTGGAAGAGCGAGGGAGGCGAACTCTCGCAGGACTACCCCGCCGTCGAGCCGTCCAGCTTCACCGCCGAGGTTCGCGATGACTATCCCATCGGGTACGAGGAGTTCCGGCAGATCAAGGACAACGACGATGTGGTCGTGCTCGATGCACGCCCGGCAAAGGTGTACGAAGGAAAAGGACCCTGGAGGAAGGCCGGGCATATCCCGGGTGCCGTCAATCTGCCCTGGAAGAGCCTGATGGACGAGGGCAACCCGGCGCTGCTCAAATCGAACGACGAACTCGACATGATCCTGGAAGAGCACGGCGTCGACCGGAGCAAGACCGTCATCTGCTCGTGCGGGACCGGCCGGGAGGCCACGAACGAGTTTGTCCTCTTGAAGTGGTTCTACCTCTACCCCAACGTTCGGATCTACGAGGGATCGTTCACCGAATGGGTTACGCATCCTGATAACCCGGTCGTAGAAGGGCCCGAGCCCCGAGAAGCGAGAGCTGAGGCGGCTCCTGCACGGTAATCCGTAAATGCCCGGGCAACCGGCCAAAACCTTTATTTCCTACTTTTTCAAAACAGAAATTATTAAATATCACTGTGAACTAAATAGCCCTAGAGAGATTTGGATCCGCACAAGACACTTCCCCCCTTGACGTCGTCTTTTCGTGCATCCTCTTCTCTCTAAATGCGATGGTCCGAAGGACCGGAGCACGAGAAAACGCGAAGCGTTTTCGACGTGCGAGCTCAAGCATCGCAGGTGCAGAACCACATTTCTTCCGCAACTCCTGACGACAGGTATGTCCCCGTGATACAGGGTCACGCTCACCCCGTTCCCTGCTGTCCGGCAACATGACGGTCCTCCCCTGCCCCCGATCGGGAGGAACGGCACCGGATCGTCTTTCCTGCGTATCCGGGAAAAGTTAAATTCATCTGCCGCCATGACATTGCCTGTGGACAGCATTGTTGTCGGGGTCACGCCCGCGGGCGGTGAACATACCATCGATAGCGGGATGCGACCTGCCGTGCGGATCATCTCCATCACGGACTGCCCGCACTGCCGCGCAAACGAGCCCCGCTTCCATGCTCGTCGAATACGGGATCGACCGGTAGACCGGAGAGTATCCGGCCGGAGATCCCCTCTCTCCGGAAGTATGCTGAACGGCGGAGCCGTCATCGGCCAGGCGGACTCATGAAGAAGATCGTTGTACACGTGCGGGAAGACGGGCATCAACAAATAGAGGGCGCTCTCGAAGGCCTCCATTACACGATATCACTCGTGCAGGACGTCTACGAGATCATCGTATATACGCCGGACGAGAACCTCGACGACCTGATCGAGAAGATCCAGGGCGTGCTGGACCTGCGGTACAACGAGAACATGATCGAGGTATCGACACCGGAGTTCGTCATCTCGTCGCTCCTGAAACGTGCCGAGAAGAAGGTCGAGAAAAAGGAAGAGAAGACGCCGGTCGAGAAACTGCTTGACACTGTTAAGGATTATGGGACCCTGGATCTCGAAAAACTGTCGTTGACGTCCATCGCCGGACTGGTGGCCCTCTCCGGCCTGCTCCTCGACAACCAGACGATCATCATCGGGGCGATGCTCCTCTCCCCGATCATGGGCCCGATCTACGGGTTCGCCGTCTATGCCGCTCTCGGCAGGATCGAGAACGCCCTGCGTTGCCTCGGCGTGCTGGCGGCACTGCTCCTGGGCGTCTTCTTCCTCTCCGCAATCGCCACCTTCCTCATCAATATCGCCATACCGCTCACATTGACCGAGGAGATCACCACGCGCCTCGTGGTGAACCCCATCTACACGATAATGGCGGTGCTCCTCGGATTCGCGGCGGTGGTGGCGTTCAACCGGGGCACTTCGGAGGTGATCGCCGGCGTCGCCATCGCTGCCGCCATCATCCCGCCGACGGTGGTGACCGGCCTTGTTCTGGTGCTCCAGCCCATGAGCCTGATCACCACTACGCTGCTCGTGGCCGGGCAGGTCGTCGGGCTGATAGCGGGGGCGCTCGTCGCCGTGACCGTGCTGAAGGTCAAGCCCCGGGATACCCGCGACCAGAATATCGCAAAGCGATACGTGACATGGTCGGTCGCACTGATCGTGCTGCTGATCGCCCTGCTTCTCTGGATCTCGTGGCTCATGTGGAGTTAGCGGTCTGTGCCGTATCACTTCACTTCTACCCGCTCACCGGTGACCATGTAGCAGACCTGCCCGGCGATATCGCAGGCGTGATCGGCACAGCGTTCCAGGTAGCGTGCGATCATCACGTAGTCGATGCACCGGGGGATGTTGCGCGGGTCCTCCATCATGTACGTAAGGCCCTCACGGAAGATGGTGTACCTGAGGTTGTCCACGACATCGTCCCGGTGCGACATACCCGCAATAGGCTCGATCTCCTCGATCCGGTAGGCTTTGAGGGCGTCGTCGATCATGGCGCAGACCAGGTCGGCCATGTGCGGCAGGCTCACCAGGTTTCCGGCATGCGGTTCCCCGGAGAGCTCTTCCGCAAGTTGCGCGATGTCCTTCCCGTACCGGCCGATGCGGTAGAGCGCGAAGTTCATCCGGAGCGCGCAGACGATGGAACGGAGATCGCGTGCCATGGGCTGGTAGAGCGCGATGAGGCGGAGCGCCGCCTCTTCGATAGCATGGCTCCGGTCGGCGAGCTCCGTCCTCCGGGCATACACCTGCCCGGCAAGCCGGGGATCCCGGTTCTGGAGGGCGATCATCGAGTCGGAGAGCATGCCGGAGGCGAACGCCCCCTGCTCCCGGACCAGGTCCTTGAGGCCTTTGAGTTCCTGGTGAAATTTGTCCGTCATGGATATCCTACCCGAAACGTCCCGTCACGTAGTTGTTGGTCAACTCTTCCTGCGGGTTCTCGAAGATCCGGGCGGTCGGCCCGAACTCGACCAGCCGCCCGAGGTACATGAACCCCGTGTAGTCGCTGACCCGGGCTGCCTGCTGCATGTTGTGGGTCACGATGACGACCGTGTAACCCTCTTTGAGGTCGTCGATGAGGTTCTCGATCTTCGAGGTGGCGATGGGGTCGAGCGCGGAGCAGGGTTCGTCCATGAGGATGACCTCGGGCTCGACCGCAAGCGTCCTTGCGATGCAGAGGCGTTGCTGCTGCCCTCCCGAAAGCCCCATCGCGGAGTCGTCGAGCCGGTCCGCCACCTCGTCCCAGAGCGCCGCCTTCTTCAGGCTCTCCTGCACGATCGCGTCCAGCCTCTCACGGCTGCGGACTCCATGAACGCGGGGGCCGTAGGCGACGTTGTCGTAGATGGACGAGGGGAACGGGTTCGGCTTCTGGAAGACCATCCCGATTCGTTTCCGCAAGGCCACGATATCGCAGTCCGGGCCGCGAATATCCCCGTCCTCAAAGAGGATTCTGCCCTCGATCCTGACGTCCTCGACGAGGTCGTTGAGCCGGTTGAAACAGCGCAGAAGGGTCGATTTCCCGCACCCGGAGGGTCCGATCAGTGCGGTGACCCTGTTAGGCGGGATAGAGATCGATACGTCGGAAAGGGCCTGTTTGTCGCCGTAGTAGAGGTTCAGGTGTTCTGCTGTAAGGATACTGCCGTTCTTCTGCATGATGGGTCACCACTGGATTGATCTCTGGTAACGTGTCCGGATGACGATCGCGACCAGGTAGATGGCCGCCACCAGCGCAAGGAGCACCAGCGCCGTCCCGTACTGGTTCTCCCGTGCCCCGGGGACGTTGGTCGCCAGGATGAAGAGGTGGTAGGGGAGCGCCATCACCGGTTCGGTCACCGATGTGGGGAGGAACCGCCGGGAGAATACGACCGCGGTGAAGAGGATCGGCGCAGTCTCCCCGGCGGCCCGCCCGATGCCGAGGATCGTGCCGGTCAGGATTCCCGGCACCGCCGGCGGGAGCACGACCCGCCGTATGGTCTGCCAGGGCGTCGCACCGAGAGCGAGGCTTCCCTCCCTGACGCTGTCCGGCACGCTCTTCAACGCCTCTTCGGTCGTCCTGATGATGGTGGGGAGGATCATCAGCCCCAGCGTGATCTGGCCGGCAAGGAGAGACACCCCGAAATTAAGGTAGAGCACCAGGAACGCAAACCCGAAGAGGCCGAAGACGATGGACGGCGTGCCGCCCAGGAGGTCGACGCCGGCCCTGATGATCCCGGTGATGCGCCCTTCCCGGGTGTACTCGTGGAGGTAGATGGCGGCGCCGACGCCGATTGGGAGGGCGAAGAGGATGGCACCCCCGACCAGGTAGAGGGTCCCGAGGATGGCCGGGCCGATGCCTCCCGCCCGGCCGAGGTTGCTCGGCGAAGCGGTCAGGAACTCCCAGGAGAGCGCCGGTGCACCGTTGTAGACGATATCGAAGAGTATGACCCCGAGGACGAAGAGCACGATGCCGGCGGCCGCATACATGAACCCGAACGCGATCTTCTCTTCGGTCTTTGCAGAGATCCTGCGCCGGACGTATACCGCCCCGAGCAGGGCAACGGCGACGGCGGCGGCAACCAGGATGTCCGTGGCCACCGTAAGGGTCCCGAGCGCGCCGATGCCGAGAACTGCGTAGGCGTAAGGCTTTATGGTGCCGCACCCCCTCTTCCGGGCCGCTGTCGCCGTGTGCCGCTCGCTGACCCGCGCGAGGATGCCCCGCGCAAAAAGGTTGACCGCGAGGGTGATCACGAGAAGTACGACCGCGACCCCGAAGAGCGCGTGGTAGTGGGCGCTGCCGACGGCGACCTCGCCCATCTCGATGCCCAGCGTCCCGGTGAGCGTCCTGACTGGAGAGAGGACGTTCCAGAGCGGTTCGGGCACGACTCCCGCGTTGCCGGCGACCATGATCACCGCCATCGTCTCGCCGATCGCCCGCCCCATCCCGAGGATGATCGCGGCGGTGATGCCGGAGAGGGCTCCCGGGACCACGACCCCGGCGATCGTCTGCCAGTGCGTCGCCCCGAGCGCAAGGGATCCCTCCCGGTATCCGCGGGGCACGGCGCCGATCGCATCCTCCGAGACGCTGACGATCGTAGGGAGGGCCATGATGCCGAGCAGGATGGAGGCGGCAAGCCAGGATTCCCCGGACGCGACGTCGAAGGAGACGCGGATCCAGTCGGTCAGGATGACGAGACCGAAGAACCCGTAGACCACCGAAGGTATTCCCGCCAGGAGCTCGACGGCGGGTTTCATGACCGCGCGAACCCCGGGCGGCGCAAGTTCGGCGATGAAGACGGCAACGGCGATCCCGAGCGGGACGGCAAGCGCCATCGCACCGAGCGTAACAAGGAGCGTGCCGGCGATCAGCGGGAAGATGCCGTATGCCGGAGACGCTCCCGTAGGGTTCCAGACGTCGCCGGCAAGGAAGTTTAAGACCCCGACCTGCTCGAAGATCGGGTAGCCGTTCCGGACCAGGAAGAAGAGGATGAAAAAGAGGGCAACGACGGCGAAGATGGCCGTGCAGAACCAGAGTGCCCGCATAGACTCCTCGCGAAGCTGCCGGGCCCTCTTCCAGAGACGGAAAAAGCCGTCCAGGACCGGCTCCCCGGGCACCTGCGCGGTCCCCGGCCGGGTATGAGCGACAGGGCGGTCGGATCCCATCTCTCCGGTGAGCGGCGTGCTTCCGCCCGGCAGAGGAGGCATGGTGCCTGCCCGGGCTCCAGCGTCTTCCTGGTGCGACCGTCCCCCGGGTGCTCTGCCGATCCGGGTCATATGCTTATTGCGTGAGTATACCGGACAGATAGGCGTTCCCGAAGGAGACTATATGAGTATATTTATCCACCATAAACTCCAGTAGCGTATATACTGCGCAGAATGCATATATCCTAACGGCACCAACACGTACCTATCCATGGAGATCAGAAAAGTTCAGATCACCGGGGGCTCGTCATACATCGTATCCCTGCCGAAACAGTGGATAAAGTCCGCGAACATCCAGAAGAACGACCCCGTAGGGCTGGTTGTGCAGCCCGACGGTTCGCTCCTGATCACCCCGAAGATCGGCGGGGAGTCGGTCCAGCGGATCAGGGTCTTCGAGGTCGGTGCCGCGACGGACCGCACCTACCTGCTTCGCCTCCTCGTCGGAGCGTACATCTCCGGGTTCACGGCCATCCGCCTTGAGTCGAAAGGAAGGCTGCCGCCGTTCGTCCTGCAACTGGTCCGGGAGTTCACGCAGATGGCCATCGGGCAGGAAGTGGTCGGCGAGACGGACTCCTCGATAACGATCAAGGATCTCCTCAACCCCGTGGAGATGCCGTTTGATAACACCATCAAACGGATGCATCTCCTGGCACGGAGCATGCAGCAGGACGCGATGGCCGCGATAAGGGGACACGATGCGGCTCTTGCCGGGGACATCATCGTGCGGGACACGGAAGTGGACCGGCTGCACTGGCTGGTTGCGCGGCAGGATAACCTCATCATGAGCGACGCCACGCTCTCGCGTCGGATGGGCATCCCGGTAAACCAGGCGGCGTACTACCTCCAGGTCAGCAGGATCATCGAGCGGATAGCCGACCACGCCACCCGGGTGGCGCATAACGCCCTCGCCCTGATCGACCGCGAGGTCGAGGCGGCGACGCTCGACCTCATGGACGAGGCGAGCGTGCTTGCCCTGCAGATCTTCTCGTGGAGCATGGAAGCGTTCCATACGGGAGACACCAGGAAGGCAAACGCGACGCTTCAGAAGGTGCGCGACCTTGAGGAGAAGACCCAGAAGATCGATACCCGGGTGCTCCGGTTCGAGGCGGTGACGGCGATCCCGATGAGGCAGGTCGCAGACAGTATCCGGCGGATCGGGGAATATTCCGGCGACATCTCCGAGAGCGTCATCAACTATACCGTCGGGCAGGAAGCCTGAGGTCTCTCCGGTCCCGGGAGATCCCTTTTTTCACAAAGAGAACAAACCAATTGATAAGCGCATCTCTCCTGCCGGCGATACCATGGGTACACTCATCCCGCTCGTCGTTCTCGTCATCGTCTTCCTCCTGATCGCGGTCCGCAAGATCGGGAACGTCAACTTCCGCATCTGGCAGGTGATGCTCCTCGGCGCGCTCGTGGTCCTCGCGACGGGATCGATCACGCCGCTTGATGCGCTCGCGTCCATCAACCTCGACGTGATGCTCTTCCTCTTCTTCATGTTCGTGATCGGGGAGGCGCTCGCGGCGAGCGGCTACCTTTACCACCTCTCCTTTCGCCTCTTTTCGCGGGCGGAGTCGGTCCGGCACCTGATCTTTCGCATCCTCGTCGGCGCAGGCGTCCTCTCGGCGCTCCTGATGAACGACACGCTCGCTGTCGTCGGCACCCCGCTGATGCTCTATTTCGGCCGGCGGCACGGCATCTCCCCAAAACTCCTGCTCCTGGCGCTTGCATTCGCCGTCACGACGGGAAGCGTCGCAAGCCCCATCGGGAACCCGCAGAACCTTCTCATCGCGCTCTCGGGCGGGATCGAGAACCCGTTCATCACGTTCCCGCTCTACCTCGCCGTCCCGACGGCGATCTCGCTTCTGCTCGCCTATGTCTTCCTCTGCCGGGCGTTTCCGGGCGAACTCCACCCGGCCCCGCTGGTCCACCGCAAGGAGGAGATCTGTGATCCTGCCCTCGCGGCGCTCGCGCGCCTCTCGCTCATCCTGCTTGTCTTCCTGATCGGGGCCAGGGTCGCCGCGGTCATGCTCGTCCCGGATCTCGATATCCGGCTGACCTGGATCGCGGTCATCGCGGCCATACCCGTCCTCGTCGGGAGCAGGCGGCGGTTCGAGATCCTCCGCCGGATCGACTGGCCGACACTGATCTTCTTCGCCGGGCTCTTCGTCCTTATGGCGAGCGTCTGGCAGTCCGGGTTCTTCCAGCCGCTCATCGAAGAGAGTTCGCTCGATCTCGCCGCCGTCCCGGTCATCGTCGTGATGGGCGTCGTCGTCTCCCAGTTCGTCTCGAACGTCCCCTTCGTCGCCCTCTCCCTCCCCGTCCTCTCGCACCTCGGGACGTCCACCGTCGGCATGATGGCGCTTGCGGCCGGCAGCACCATCGCCGGGAACATGCTGATCCTCGGGGCGGCAAGCAACGTCATCATCATCCAGTGCGCGGAGAGGGACGGCGAGACGCTGACGTTTGGCGAGTTCGCGCGGGTCGGCATCCCGCTCACCGTCGCCCAGACGGCGGTGTACGTAATCTTCCTCTCGCTCATCCCGGCATGATCAGGGCCGGCATGACTCCATCGACCCTGGAGCCGCCGCGAGGTCCAGGTAGATCGAGCCGAACCTGACCGACGCGATGGCCCCCGGGTCGAAGGGCGGCGCGAAGACCCCGAGCCGGCGCCCTCCGGGATGCAGTTCTTCGACGATGCCGAGGGCGACGACGAAGTTGTCGGGGTCGTTGAAGGAGACCAGCCTTCCGGCGACCCCGCGGGGGTACCTCATGTCGGGGACCCGGCCCTGGAGCCCGAGCCCCCGGAGCAGGATCTCCTGCGATCGCGCGTCGGCAAAATAGGATGCAAAACGCTCTTCGCGGTAGCGCCGCCGCCCGGTTGCGGTCCGGGCGACGGCCGCGGGGGATACGGGGATCCGGTGGACCGCAACCCCCGGGTGCCGGGCGAAGTTAGCGAGCAGCCGCTCCAGTTCCCGTCCGCGCTGGAGGGCGGCGATCCGGGTGGGGCGCAGAAGGTCGATCATCTGGAGCTGGAACTCAGTGCCCACCCCGCCGGTGACGAGCCCGGGCGAGTCGATGACGGTGGCGCCCGCCCCGAGTTCGGCAGCCTTTTCGACGAGGCGCTTTGCCCCCGTGAGCGTCTGGATGAAGTGGCCCCCGGGGGAGGTCGAGCCGACGAACCGGAGGCAGGGCTCCGTCGTGCCGGGGCAGAGGACCATCCCCTCGGTCGTCGGCGGACCAAGCCGGGACTGTCCGGTGTCGCAGTCGACATACGCCGTCTTCATGCGCGCTGCCGTCTCGTCAACGAGGTAGCGGCAGAGCGTCGTCTTCCCGCTGTCCGTGGATCCGACGACGTAGACGCGCTCCGGGGCATCCGCCCCGGAGAGCGCCGCGACGAGATCGTCCCAGCCCTCTCCGATGCTGATCAAGTCCGATAAGCCTCCTTGAGAGAACTGTTGCATTCCAAGGTTATAGTACTTGGCGCAATGCTCCTCTGCGGCCATACCTCCGGGGATTCCGGGGATCGGGAGAGGCTTTATCTGGAGTGCATCCCACCGGCAGAGCATGAATAAAACGACAGCACTCACCGGGCCGGTGCCTGCAGCCATAGGCAGGACGTTTCCCACCCTCATGGCCACGTCGATCACCGGCAGGGTCGTCACGCTTCCCGACGACGCGGGAGGCGACGTCTCGCTCATCGTCCTCGTCTTCCTGGAATCCGTCGGTCCGATGACGGATTCCTGGAGCGGTCCCTTCGCCGGGGCGTTCACCGAGAATCCCCGGGTGACGACCTATCTCGTTACGGTCGTCGGCGACAGCCTCATCGGCAGGTCCCTTGCCGACCGCATCAGCCAGGGGCTCGCGGGCGGCGTCCCTCCCGAGCAGCACGACCTGATGCTGACCATCCCGGGGGATATCGAGCGGTGCCGGCGGGCCTACGGGATCGACGACCCGTCGCTCGCCTACATCTACCTCCTGGACGGGCGCGGCATCATCCGCTGGATGGAGAAAGGGACCGCGACACCCGAGGGGCTCGGCACCCTGCTGAACACGGCCCGCACGATGCTCGAACCGCTCCTTGAATGACTCACGGCAACGCACGGCGGCGTGCCGGCAGGATGGCGGCGACGAAGGCGAGCAGGGGGCCGATCACGAGCCCCGCCCAGGTGACGAGGCCCAGAACGCCGAGCACCGCCATCGCAATCCGTTCCCCGGCTCCAACCGGTTTCCGGAAGGCCACCAGGAGCGCCCAGACCCCGAGAAGAACGGAGATGAACGCGAAGAGAAGGGTCAGGAGGAGAGCGGCTCCAGCGTCCGTTCCCACGGCCGCAATGGCCGTCTGCATCAGGGTCATGGCGCCGCTCCCGATGTAGAGGAGACCGGCAATCGCTCCGGAGAGCGCGAAGAGGGAGAGGGATCGGCGCCGCCGGAGCAGCAGGCCGGCGCCTATCACGAGGACGGCGATCATCGGTGCGAAGATCAGGAGGAGGGGCTGTCCCTCGTGGCGGTGAATGGCGACGACGTCGACCGGAACCCGGATCCATTCTCCGGCGGTGTAGGACTCGACGTAGCCGAGCGCGAGAGCGTAGTTTCCTCCCTCTCCGGAGGTGTAGACCGCGAGGGTGTAGTCGCCGGCCTCAGGCGCCGCAGTATCGATCCGGGCGAGTCTGTAGAGTTTCGACGGCGTGAACGGTTCGTATTCCGGCTCTTCTGGAAGACTTCCCGGCACCGTTATCGCGCCGGTGCCCTCCGGGACCCCGACGTATGGCGGGACCGTGCCCGAACTCTCGATACCCGGCCCCGCGAGCACCATACCGGGCACGAATCCCCCTGCACGCGGGACCTGGAGCGTTGCGTATATCCGCTCCCCTTCCTCCATCCGGAACCGGTAGTACCGGGCGGCGGGCCCCTCGGGCAGGGTGTCGTAGACCACCCACGACTTTGCAGGGTCTTCGATGACGAATGCCGAGCCCGGCGAGGAACCGTCCCGGGCAAAGAGGGGGACATGAGCGAGGGCGGGTGTCATGGCGAGAAGCACGGCAAGAAGAGCGGCGAGCATCAGGCGGGGTCCGGGGGCCATAGCCGTCCCATGCCCTCCCGGTCCATAATGGTTCCGCACCCGGGCAGGGCCGGACAGCCCGCGAAAAAGGGTCAGAGGTTTTTCAGGGCAACGATATCGGTCACGCCAGTGAGTTTCCAGATGTTTGAACGCTCCTCGGAGGCGATCGACTCGAGCGGCTCTTCGGGCTTGTGGCCGAGCGCCGCAAGGATGTTCTGCGAGAGGTTGTGCGCTTTTATCATATCCACGAACTTCTCTCTGATGATCTTCTTCTCGATCGCATCCTCGAGTTGCACCAGGTACCCCTGCATCGTCACGAAGGTGTAGCAGGAGAGGTCGCTGGAATACTTCTCGACCTCGACGGAGACGTACGGGTGCTGCCGGAAGAGGTCGTTCTTCCTGCCGTACTTGGTCGCCAGGAAGTAGAGAAATTTCCCGTCGAAGACGTACAGGAACGGGGCGATATACGGGTACTTACCTCCCTGGAATGCGATACGGCTGACAAAACCCTCTTCGATGAGTTTATCGTACTCTGCTTTATCCATACTCGGAATTTTTACGATCTCCATCGGGCATCCTCTATTCCCGGTAACCTGTAAGAGTACATATAAGTTTCCAAGGGACGGCGTAGCCTCTCCAACGAAAGAGGAAATACCCCGCCATTACGGTTTTTACAGCAGAAATCCCCCATTTAGCGGCCGAACCTCCGGGCAACCCTTCCCCCGCAGGACTCTGGCGCATCGGTGGAGGTTAGCAGGGTTTCTCTGCCGGCTGTTCCTGACCCCGGCCCCACCGAAGGGTATTCGTGCTGCCTGATGTACCGGCCCGCAGATGGCGGATATCCGTCGGCGCCGGAAACGGTTTCGCCGGAGAGCCATTTTTTCCAAACAGACAATATAATAATATTTATATTTAACAATTGAAAGAAAAATGCACATGAACAAGCACCATGAGAACGCTCTCATTCTCTTCGGAATTGCCGTCTGTGCGGGATTCCTTCTCTCCGTTCCACCCGTTGCCGGCTCCGGCCAGGGGCTCATGGCGCTGGGGTCGGGAGAACTGTTACCGTTCTCACTCGCCAATCTTTCGGTGGCGGAGAACGGCTCGGAGCCATCCGGCACTCCGATACTCCCGGACATGAGAAGTATCTCCGATGCGGTCCCGGCACTCACGGACGGGGAAAATATCTCTATTGCATTCCCGGTACTCCTGGACGACAGGGATACCTCCGGTGCTGTTCCGGAACTCGCGGACGAGGGGAACACCTCCGACACGGTTCCGGAACTCGCGGACGAGGGGAACGCTTCCGATGCATTCCCGGTACTCCCGGACGACAGGGATACTCCTGACGCATTCCCCGCTCCCACCGACCCCGGGGTTCCCGGCGCCGACACCGAGCCGGTGATGCCTGCCGGTCCGGAGAACGCCGGCCAGCCCGTCATTCCTATCCCTGCAGTCGACGCATCTTCCAATGAAACCGGCAGCTACAACGACGAACGGCTGGCAGGGCTGATCAACACGGCCAGCATTCGCCTGATGAGGCTCTCTATGGAGCACGCCTATGCTCTCTACCTGCAGGATGCAGATGTCGCCGCCGTAGCGGCGGACGACCTGCATGCGTTCTCCGTCAGGGTGCTCCGTGAGGTGCAGCCTCTCCAGGTCTCTCCGGGACAGCAGCCTGTCAAGGACGAGTTCATCAGGTCGCTTGAGGCATACTCCACGGCAAGCGAGACGCTTCTCGGCCCGACGGATGCCGGCGGGGATTCCGTTCCGACGGCCTTCAGGGACCTGGCCACTGCGTCGGAAGGCCTTGAAACGGTTACCCGGCAGGCCGGCGAGCTGCAGTCGACCGGTGCACGCACACCTCCGGTGAGCACCGCCGCGACCACCCTCGCGACCGGGGCACCCGGCGTTTCTGCCGGGACCGGGCCGGTCGTGGTCGCACCGCCGAACGAAGTGCTTCCTCTCCTCTATCGCTACACCTACGACGACCCTTCAGGCGAGAACATGGTCTCGCTGCTCGCGGAGTCCACCCGGACCGCAACGGTATACTATGACGTCCCCGTCAATGCGTCGACGGCGAGAGTCGAGGCCGGCGAAGGGCGTATGTTCCTCCTCGTCGTCGTCAAGTCGACAAACCTCGGGCACAGGGGCGACTCGGAACTCTACGCCATCGAGACTCCGGGACGGGATGCGTTCGTCCTCGAATACCAGGGATCGACGTTTGAGCCTCTGGATGTCCCGCCCTTCACCTCGCTCGGGGAGTCGTTCGACAGAAAGACGCTCGAGCGGTACGAATCGTTGAAAGGCTATCTTTACTTCGATGTCCCTGCCACGCTCGAGATCTCCGGGGCGACTCTCAGGGCGGATCTCGGGGATGCCGGGATGCCTGCCTGGGAACTCGGAAAGGAACTCGGGGAAGAGCTCGATGATGCGGCTGCGGTATAACCCGCACCGTGCTTTTTTCCATCTCCAGTCGGATCAGAGGGGGAGCAGTTCCACGTCCCGGGTCACCGTATCCAGCACGGCGACGGTCGGCCTGCCGGTCAGGTAACCGCAGGTCTCCCCGGGGTTGACGACCAGCGTCGACCCGAGTTTCCGGACCTCCGCCTGGTGGGTGTGGCCGTGAACCACGACATCGAAGGCCTTCCGTCCGATGAGTGCCTGCAGGAGTTCGCGGTCGTCGCCGTGGAGCAGCCCGATCGTCATGCCGCTCGCAGTGACGGCGGCAAAGCCTCCCCGCAGGCTGAGCCGGTCATGCTCGGCAAACCGTGCCGAAAGGAGACGGTGATCGCCGTCGTTGTTCCCGAGAACGCCGATCATGGGTGATTGCAGGTTCGCAAGCCGGGGGATGACGAACGGCGAGACGTAATCCCCGGCATGGAGTACCAGGTCTACCCGTTCCCTGTTCAGTTGCTCTACGGCCGCATCCACCATCCGGATGTTGTCGTGTGTGTCGGAGAGGATCCCGATGCGCATGTATGCACTCCTGACCGCCGTCACGATATATATGGCTGTGCATCGTCCCGGCGATCGAAACGATGGGGGCGGCGCCGGGAGCTCCGGACGGCACATCCCTCCCGGTCATCCGATACGCGCTTCCATGCATAACATCCGGGAAATTCCAAATATTCAGGTATTCTCAGGCTTTTTAAACAGGAAAATCTTTATTTAACCATTACCTGATACTGGAATAGGAGCATGCTCCCGGGGGTGCGCCGGGTCCGGGACCCTGCCCGGGCCGGGTGCGTCGGGGGCGCTGAAACAATGGACTCGTGGAGGTACAGCATGTGGGCATACATCAAACGTTCTGACGGTAGAACAGAGGAGCGAGAGTTTCCTGCAGGGGTATACATCGAGATCGGCGACATCCTCGAAGACGGATCGGTCGTCATCGATGTCCCGTACCCGGACGACATCGACGACGATATGGAAGCTCTTGAACTCTACGACGACTGAACCGGGCAGATCTTCGCGTTGCTGAAGTCCGGCGGGCGGCAGGGCACGAGGGACTCTGCCGCGCCCGGGTTATTGCCGGAACGAACCTGCAGCACGGCGCATCGGCTGGACGTTCGCCCCTTCCATCTCGCCGAGAGCAAACGCGAACCTCGCCCGGATGGTCGGCGGGAGGTCGCTCTCCGGTATCGATATGAACCCGTATGCCCCGTAGAAATCGACGAGTTCCCGGACCGCGTGCATGTACAGGGTGTCGTGCTGGCACGCCTCGACGAGTGCGTCCATCGCCCTCCGGGCATACCCTCTGCCCCGGAACCGGACCGGAGTGAAGACGCCGTCCACCTCGTAGCCGTCCGGGTGCCGGCGGCACCGGGCCACGGAGACGAGGGTGCCGTCCGCGAAGACACCGAATATCCGGTCTGTCTTCGGGTCCGCCTTCAACCCATGGTAGTCGATCCAGATCTCCTCGGCGAGCGCGAACTCCTCGCTTCGCAGTTCCCGGGTCTCGACCGCGAGGTGAATCCGGACCGCCAGCACCAGCACCGCCGGTTTTACGCACTCGAGGACAGCGCTCGTGACGCTCCCGAGCGGGGCGTTTCCCGGGGCGTCACGCTTCCCGATGCGCGGGATGACGACCGCGGAGGCGTTGATCTCGTCTGCTACGGCACAAATGGTCCGTGCCGGGCTTCCGTCCCGCATCAGCACCGCGATCTCGCGTCCTGCGGGTGATAGGACGTTTCGGAGAGCAGCCAGCCGGTCGCCTGCCTCCTGCCCGGCCTCTGCATGTCCGGGTTCGACGACGTGCAGGAGCACCGCCGTCCCGTCCCCGGCAGGACTCTCCAGGACCGAACGGACTTCGGGCGCAAGAGCCGCGAGATCGGTCGGCACCAGCAGCCGCGCAAAGAGCGGCCGGCTCCCTCCTGACTGCGGGACGATCAGGACGTGTATCCGGGCATCCCGGAGCACGACGGCCGCAACGTTCCCGGAGAAGAGGTTCCGGAGCAGACCCTGGTCCCTGAGCCCCATTGCAATCAGGTCGACGTTCCTCTCGGCGGCGACCCTGAGTATCCTCTCCGCGACAGGCGTCCCGTCGTCCTCCGCCACCACCACCTCGACGGGGTATCCCTGCCGCTGCACCAGCTCCTGCATCCGGCGGAGCGCCTCATCGGCGGGCGGGGACCCGGCCGATGTCCGGGCGTGGAAGAGGACGACCTCGCGGACGCCCGGAACCTCACCGACCCGCTCCGCCATGGCGACGGAGGGTTCAGAAAAGTCTGTAGGTATGAGCACCTCTGGAAACATGGTTCTACCTCAAATTATCCGGTACCCGCCCGGGGGCACGTGTATCACGAACCTCGCCCCTTTACCGGGTTTCCCGGTCTCCCGGATCGTCATCTCCGTGATGGCAAGGATCTCCCGGACGAGGAAGAGCCCGAGTCCGCCGTCGATGCCGATCCCGTACTCGAAGATCTTCTCCTTCTCTCCTTCGGGAACGCCGACACCGTCGTCCTCGACGCAGATCGAGAGCCCGTCGTCCCGGATCCGGTAGGTGACGACGACCGACGATACGGTCTTCCCGTGGCGAGCAGCGTTCTCGATCAGGTTCGAAAAGACCCGGTCGAGCATCGGGTCGGCGAAGACCTCGAGCCGCTCCACCCAGGGACGGACCGCTATCCCGGGGAGCGCCAGGGACGAGGTCACCTCCAGTATCACCTTCTGCAGCGGCTGCCAGTCCGGCGGCCGGAGGCCGAGGTCCTGGTAGTCCCGGGTGATCTCCGCACGGCGCTGCACGAGCCGTGCATCCTCTGAGAGGGTCTCCAGGTGCCGGCGGACGGCGGGGTCGTCAAACTGCCGCGTTCCCTCGGCGATCCGCCCGAGAAGTCCCGATACCGCCGCCATCAGGTCGTCCCGGGTGAGCCGTCCCAGCATGTTCAGTTTGGCGTTCGTCCGGCGGAGCGCATCCTCGGCGTTCTTCCGGGCGGTGATATCGACGAGCGTGACGATGATCCGCCCGTCGGGAAGCCGGCCGCCCGATGCGAGCACCTGGACGGCTGCCCCGTCGGTGCGGCGAAGGGTCGTCTCATACTCGTAGACGGTATTATTCCGGTTGATCTCCGCCTCGAACTCTTCCCAGGCACCGGGGTCGTCGAGGAATCCGGTGACGGGTTCTCCGGTCAGGTTCTTCGTCGTGGAGCCGAGGAGGGTGGCACCCACGTAGTTGGCCTCCTCGATCTGCGGCCCGGCCTCCCCCGGTGCGACAATGAACGTTCCTGCCTCCGAGTAATCGAAGATACCCCGGTACCGCTCTTCCTGCTCCCGCAGCCGGAGAGAGAGGAGCGATACGACGACGCCGATGGCGACGAAGACCACCCCCCGCGAGACTGCCGAGACGACCGGTCCGGCATCTCCCCCGGCGAAGGGCAGGGTCATCACCAGGTACCCGAGGGCGAGAGCGAGCGAGAAGACGATGCCGCGACGGGGGAACCAGTAGGAGCCAAGCACGATCGGCAGGTAGAGCAGGTGCGGGAGGACGATGGTGATGCCGGCAAAAAGCCCGGCGGCGTTTGCGGCGAAGGCGATGAGGGTTGATGCCGCAAGCACGAGGAGCCGGGTATCTCCTCCAGCAGACCGGCGCTGCCCGGAGATCAGGCTGCTCGCCCCCGAACATCGGTACGGAACGCAACCGGCTCTCCGGAGCTCCGGACAGGGGATACCGCTCCACGACATGCTCTCTGCATGATCTCCACAAGGCGCTTTGGTTTTAGGCCTTTAAAAGGGATCTGATCGGCGGGGCGCGGCGTGCCCGGTTTCGCGGTGAACTCCTGTGGGCTCCCGTCCCGGAGAACGCGGGGTCGTGCAAAGGCATATGCCATCCGTTCTGCCATTACTGATCGGAATAACCGGGAGCAATCATGAAGATCTCACTCCTCCAGGTGAACACGGTCGTCGGCGACCTCGCCGGTAACGCCGACCGGATAGCGGCGGGCGTCGGCGAAGCGTCCCGTCACCGGCCGGACCTGATCGTCGCTCCGGAACTCTCTCTGCCCGGCTGCCCTTCCCGGGACCTTCTGCTTGATACGGGGTTTATCACCCGGAATCTCACCGTCCTGGAAGACCTGGCCGCCGAACTTTCGGATGCCCCGCCGGTGCTCGTCGGTTTCGCCGCGCCGAACCCCGCCGGAACCGGCCGGCCGCTCTTCAACGCCGCCGCCCTCCTCCGGGACGGTGCGGTAGGGGAGACGTTTCGGAAAACCCGCCTCTCGCCCGGTCCACTCGACGAAGACCGCTACTTTGAGCCGGCGGCCCCGGACCCCCGGGTCCTCCGCCTCGGCGGGAGGACGGTCGGGGTCTCCATCGGCGAGGAGGTCTGGTGCGGGGAACCGGTGCCGGAGGTGATCGTGAACCTCTCCGCATCGCCGTTTGCCGCAGGCGTACAGGGCCTGCGCGAGGAGACGCTCTCCCGGATCGCGAGGGAGCACGGGGTCGCAATCGTCTCGGCAAACCTCGTCGGCGGAAACGACGACCTGGTCTTCGACGGCCGGAGTTCAGCCTTTTCCGCCGACGGAACCCTTATCGCCCGCGGTGCGGCCTTTGCCGAGGATGTCGTGACCGTCGATCTCGCCCGCCCCGTCCCCCGGGCGATCGCTCCCGACGATCCGGCACCCGAGTCCGAGATCTGGCGGGCGCTGGTGCTCGGCACCCGCGACTACGTCCACAAGTGCGGCTTTTCATCTGTCCACCTCGGTCTCTCCGGCGGGATCGACTCGTCGCTCGTGACCGCCGTCGCCGCCCGGGCGCTCGGGCCGGAGAACGTCCTCGGGGTGCTCCTCCCGTCCCCCTACACCTCCGCCGAGAGCATCGAGGATGCCAGAAAACTTGCGGAGAATCTCGGTATCCAGGTGGAGTGCATCCCGATCGCTCCGATGATGGAGACATTCGACGGCGCCCTCGCGGGAGTCTTCGCCGGCAGGCCCCGCGACATCACCGAGGAGAACCTGCAGGCCAGGATCCGCGCGACGGTCCTGATGGCCCTCGCGAACAAGTTCGGCTCGATGCTCCTCTCGACCGGGAACAAGTCGGAGGCCGCGGTCGGCTATTGCACCCTCTACGGGGACACGGCAGGAGGGCTCTCGGTGATCGCCGACGTCCCGAAGGGGATGGTCTACCGGATTGCCCGGTGGCTGAACGCGAAGGATCCCGTCATCCCCGAGAGGGTGCTAAAAAAGCCTCCCTCCGCGGAGCTCCGGCCCGGCCAGACCGACCAGGAGATCCTCCCCCCTTACGACCTCCTCGACGCTATCCTCCACCGTCACATCGACTGCTTCGAGTCGGTCGACGAGATAATCGCCGCCGGGTATCCCGAAGAGACCGTCCGGGCGGTCCTCCGGATGGTCGGGCAGGCCGAGTTCAAGCGCCGGCAGGCCGCACCCGGTATCAGGGTGACCGATCGGGCGTTTTCCACCGACTGGCACATGCCGATCGCCGCAAAGCCCTGGTGGCGTCGATGATGGCGCCTCTCGCCGGCGACCTCTCTCTCATCTACGGCGCCCTCTCTACGGCGTTCGGCCACCAGCACTGGTGGCCCGCAAAGACGCCCTTCGAGACGATGGTCGGCGCCATCCTCACCCAGAACATCTCCTGGACGAACGCGGCCCGGGCCGTCGCGAGCCTGGAAGACGCCGGGATGCTCGATCCGCACCTGCTCGCCGCGGCCGATGCCGGCGATATCGCCCGCCTGATCGTCCCGTCCCGGTTCTACAACCAGAAAGCGGAACGTATCCGGACATTCGCCGGGGTCTACGTCGGGGAGTTCCGGGCGGACCCGGCGGTGATGGCGGCCATGGAGACCGACGCCCTGCGCGAACGCCTGCTCGCTCTCCGGGGTCTCGGGAAGGAGACGGTGGATACCATCCTCCTGTACGCCTGCAGAAAGCCGGTCTTCGTCGTCGACGCCTACACCCGGCGGATATTCTCGCGCTACGGCCTCCTCCCCGAAGGGGCGTCGTACGACCGGACACAGCGCCTCTTCGCCGACAACCTCGCCCCGGACGTGGAACTCTTCAACGACTACCACGCCCAGATCGTTCGCCTGGGCAAGACCGTCTGCAAAAAGTCGCCGCTCTGCGACCGCTGTCCCGTCCGGGTGATCCACGGCTCGCTCCGGTGCGCCGGCGCCCCGGAGTGACCGCCCGCTCACTTCTTCCGGTAGATGTTTAAGCCGATCTTGATATCCTCGTGCCCCGGCACCGCGACGTTGCCCTCGGTGGAGGCGATCGTGATCGACTTCCCGCTCTTCGATGCGCCGAACTCTTTTTCGAGATCCACGCGTATGGTGAGGATGTTCTTCTCAACCGTCATGTCGACGTTCTTCATCAGGTTTAGTACGTGCACTTCCCTCGGATATGCGCATCGGTGCAGGTACGGCAGGAACTGCGAGCGCGGAAGTTCGCACATCTGCCGCTCCCGGGGAGCCCGGCCATGATACACCCGGGAGGATCCGGCAGATACCGGCCCAGAACAACAAACACTATCCCGGCCCCGGGCCAACGTTACCAGCACATCGGGTTCCGTGGCGCAATGGATACAAAACACACCGTTCTTGAGAAATACTTCGGCTATACGTCGTTCCTCCCCTACCAGGAAGAGATCGTCGACGCCGTCATCGCCGGGCGGGACGTCCTCGCCGTCATGGCGACCGGGGGCGGCAAGTCCCTCTGCTACCAGCTCCCGGCCCTCGTCTTCGGGGGGCTTACGGTCGTCGTCTCACCCCTCATCGCCCTGATGAAGGACCAGGTCGATGCCCTCCGGGCAAACGGCATCCCCGCGGCGACGATCAACAGTTCGCTCGGCCTTGGGGAGCGGAGGATCATCGAGCGGGTGATCCTCGAAGGCCGCATCCGGATCCTCTACATCTCGCCGGAACGGGCCGTGCAGCCGTCTTTCCTCTCGCTTCTGTCACAGGCGGACGTCAGGCTCATCGCCATCGATGAGGCGCACTGCATCTCCATGTGGGGGCACAACTTCCGGCCGGAATACCGCCGGCTCCGGGCGCTCAAAGAGCGGTTCCCCGCGGCTCCCGTCATCGCCCTGACGGCGACCGCCATTCCGGCCGTCCAGGACGACATCGCGGTGCAGCTCGCCCTGAAGGAACCGGCCCGGTTCGTCGGGAGTTTCAACCGCAAAAACCTCACCTACCGGGTGGTGCCGAAGGCCCGCTACTTCCCGCGGCTCGTCGCCTACCTGAGCGAGCACCGGGACGACGCCGGCATCGTCTACTGCTTCTCCCAGAAGGCGACGGAAGACCTCGCCGAGAAACTCCACAACAAGGGTTTCCTGGCGCTCCCGTACCATGCCGGCCTTCCCGACGCCGTCCGCGCAGAGCACCAGGAGGCCTTCTCCCACGGCGACGCCGCGATCATCTGCGCCACCGTCGCTTTCGGCATGGGCATCGACAAACCCGACGTGCGGTTCGTCATCCACACCGACCTCCCGAAGGATATCGAGTCCTACTACCAGGAGACCGGCCGGGCGGGCAGGGACGGGGAGGCGAGCGACTGCATCCTCTTCTATTCCCGGGGCGACTACGGCACGATCCGCTACCTCATCGAGAAGGAGGGCGGCGATGCAACGCAGAAGGACGTCGCCTACCGGAAAGCCGGCGCGATGCTCGACTACTGCGAGACCGCCGGGTGCCGGAGGAAGTTTCTGCTCGACTACTTCGGCGAGACCTACCCGGAAGAGCCGTGCGGCGGGTGCGACCGGTGCGAGGCGCCGGTGAAGGTCTTCGATGGGACGGAGGTGGCGTCGGCGGTCATCGCCTGCATCCGGCAGGTCGGGGAGCGGTTCGGGGCGTCCTACATCGCGGACATCCTGACCGGGTCGAAGAGCGCGAGAATCCGCGAGAACGGGCACGAAACCCTCCCCGCCTACGACTCCGGCAGATACACCCGCGACCAGTGGCTGCTCTTCATCCAGGAGCTGGTCGGGAAGGGGTTCGTCACGTCGACCGGCGGCCGTTACCCGGTTCTGGTACTGAACGAGCGGAGCCGGGCGGTGCTCGCGGGCGATCTCGTGGTGCCGCTCACGGAGCCGCGTCCGGAGGGCGTCGTCGCGCCGGAGGCCGACGACTACGACGAGGTCCTCTTCCTCCGGCTCCGCCGGCTCCGGAAAGTCGTTGCCGACCTCGATCGCGTGCCGCCGTTCGTCGTCTTCCACGACCGGAGCCTCAAGGAGATGGCGAAGTTCTACCCGGGCACCGGCGTTGCGCTCCTCCGGATCTACGGGGTCAGCGAGGGGAAACTGCAGCGCTACGGCAGGAAGTTCCTCGACGCTATCGATAAGCACTGCGCCGAGCAGGGAATCGGGCCGGAGCGCCGGAGCGGGTGATCCCCTCGCTCCGGCGGCAACGACCATCCCCTCTTTCCGGGAAGACGAACAGGTCCGGGTAGCGCAGTGCGGGATTGATGTCGTGCATGGTCACGACCGCCGAAACCCCATCTTCGCGCACTGCCTCACGTGGGTCCGCCTCCCGGTTCCGCACATTTTTCCCGCACCCCCGCCAACGCTTCTTCCGGAAGTGATGGAAGAATGAAGATTGCTGCCGTTGTGGGAAGCCCGCGGGGGATGCGGAGCAGGACGAGGAGGCTTGCAGGTTTCGTGCTTGCCGGGGCTAAAGAAGCCGGTGCCGAGGTCGACCTCATCGACCTCGCCGATCTGCAGATCGTCCCCTGCACCGCCTGCGAGAGTTGCAGCCTGGACGGGACGTGCGTCTTTGCCGACGATTTCTCCGCCGCGTACGACCGGACGCTGGATGCCGACGGGCTGATGCTTGCCTCGCCGGTCTACGTCGACAACGTCAGCGGACAGATGAAGGTCTTCATCGACCGGCTTGCAGACGCCATGCACTACCAGAACTTCGCCGGGAGATACGGCTGCAGTGTCGCGACCACGCAGGTCTCGGGAGGCGATGCGGTCATCGGCTACCTGAACCACGTGCTCAACTACCTCGGGGCGACAACGGTCGGGGGGATGAGCGTCGCACTCGGTGACGACCCGGGGGCAATCGACCGGGCGGAACCGGCGGCACGCGATCTCGGGCGGCGGCTCGTCCTTGCCGTCAGGGACCGGCCGCGATATCCGGATCAGGAGGTTGAGATGGCAGAAAACCGGGAATACTTTGCCGGTATAGTGCGGGCGAACCGGGACTGGCGGCCGGAGGAGTACGAGCGGTGGGTGCGGGAGGGCTGGATCGGGGAGGAATGAGACGGCGGCTGGAACGATCTCGAACACAATCCGCTCTGCCGGGCTCGTGCAGGCGGGA
Organism: Methanoculleus oceani; assembly: GCF_023702065.1. Taxonomy (NCBI): domain Archaea; kingdom Methanobacteriati; phylum Methanobacteriota; class Methanomicrobia; order Methanomicrobiales; family Methanomicrobiaceae; genus Methanoculleus; species Methanoculleus oceani. The sequence goes on from NZ_QFDM01000002.1 coordinate 219,835, forward strand.
ATGCGGCCGTCGCTTAAGTATGTGCCGACGCGCCCCCAAAAATAGCGGCAGAGGGAGGCTCACCATAATTCCGACGGCATTCTTCATCTTTCGAATACAGCTTCGTCAAGGAAATAAACCGGTTGAGGGCGGCGCTGATAAATCAATCGAGCGGTGGACATAACGGTCTTCAACAAAGTACGCGATTTGCTGCGCTCTACTTCCAGTTCTTCCGGCGTCACAAACAGGAGATCGAAATCGATGGCAAAATCTGCAAGAACCGCATCCATATCGCGTCCTCTGATTTTGCGCGGCAGATTTGATCGTTTTACAATAATAAGGTCGAGATCGCTCCTTTTTGTCATTTCCCTCTTCGCATAAGATCCAAAAAGGTAGATTCGTTCGGGATCATATGCCGCGACAATGCGATGGGTGATAGCCTTCAGATCACTCTGGTCGATCATAGTGATTGCCTTTCATTCCTCAACCCTGTACTGGACGACACATATGAGATCGTCGATATCAGACACCGAAAGCGAACGGAAATCTGCAGCACCGGCTTTTTGAAGCCTGTGTACCCAGAACGGGTTCTGTTTGAGCGACAGGGTACTCCCGAGGTCGATATTCGGGGAAACGTCGATGTGTGCAACATGACATGATCCTGGATGTTGATCCACAGTCATGGTTATTTGCCGGGCACTTCCCCCGGGAGGCGTAATCTCAAGGATATAATCCCCGGCATCGGAAAGTTTGGCTATATAATCGATTCCCGTAATCTTGATGTTCAAGCCGTGGGTGAAATACGGGAACCGATCGGGGACGATATCGAATGCGAGCATCTGATCCCCCGACAATGGATTGAGGAACTTCTGCCAGCTGGAACCAAATTCATGTCGGGCGCTGATCATGAGATATAAGCCTGTACGGCTCTCTGCAAGTGCAATCTCCTCGAGGTTATCTTTGACTGACTGCGAAGCCGCGTTTCTGAGAATATCCCCGCCATCTCTGGCCGTGTATTGCATGTGTATGACAACATCGCTGATTGTACTGTAATCAAACTGAGGATATACAGGATTCAGCCGGATCTTCCAGGAGCTGACCGCACCACCGTACTCGAACGGCAGATAGCGCTCATCGTCAAGTCTCAACTCGAACATACCCCTGTCGTTCTGCGCATTGCTGGTGACGATAGCACTGATCCCTCCTTGATCATCGAAAAATCTCAGATCTTCTCCAGGACTTCGGACATACTGGGGTGAGATCTCCTGCCCTGTCCTGACGTGGTTATCGAGCAGTGTCAGTGTCATGGAAACGCCGGTATATGGTCCAGTCACGCAAGGGACGGTGATCCCGACGCTCTTGATTCTCCGCATAAAGTGACCCGGATTATCCAGGTCGAAGAGGAGTTCCGGTAGACTGACAACACATTCTCCCCTGGTGCGCAGCTCGACGAGGGCGTACGGATCGAACGATAGCAGGGAGATATGTTTGGTCAGCTCAAGCTCACGTGCGTTATGTGCATGATACGCAGATTTCATGCGCTGCAGATCGTAGAGCAGCTTATCGCCGGATAGCAAACCCTTCTTCAGGCTGTCCCAGTACCCGAACTGGATGAAGGAGGAATCGCTCAGACCGAGTTCTTGCCGGTAGCATTTCTCCGCCTGTTTGGCAAGGCTGTATGCCATCTGGTACGTCTGGAAGTACGTGGCGCTGGTCTGTGAAATCATCCATTCGTAGAGGTCCTTATTCGAGTATTTTGCATGCAGGAATTCATCGACTTTAGTGGCCAGCTCCACGCTGGTCGCGTGATTGTCAAGTTCTTTCTGTGCGATATCGTGAGCGATGGCTGCAACCAACGATTGCGAATCATTTACCCCCAGTTCATCGGTTGCGAGGCTGTACTGCAGCCCCCAGTCTTCCTTGCGCCGATGATACGAGCCCAGCGTCTGGCTCGTGCCTGCCATATTCTGTAAAATTGCCGAGGCGATTCGAGTTGCGCTCGAAGAGGCCGATGATGCTGATGCGATATTACTGCCTCCGAACACCATTGTGGCGTGCGGCGAACCACCGGCTCCCGATCCCCCGAACTGGAAGTTGGGAATAAACGCCCCGACGATAGCGCCGACTTCGAGACTCATTGCCACAGCATCGCAGGATAGGCTGGCTCCCTGCAGCACGAGCGCTGCTGCCTCCCAGGTATTGGCAAGATCGTTCTTGCGCTGGTTGTAGAACGATTTACGATCCTCGATACTGAGGCGTTGTTTTTCCAGTACATCAAGCTGCTGGCCGGTTTCCTCGACCTTCATCGTCAGCACGCCGCCGATCTGATCCTGCACTTTGCGTTCATATCCGGATCGGAGCAAAGCCAGCGCCTCGGCATCCTTTTTCTCCAGCACGCTGAGAAGTTCATTTCCAAAACTGCGTACTATTTCGCAGAGTTCAATCGCTTCGTGCACAATCACCCGGAATCGGTACGGCGGGAGTGCAGCCATGTTATCGCTGATGATACTCCCGAGGTCGAGTCCTGCAGCCGCTGCCCTGACCAGCAGGCCGGGATCGATCGGCGGAGCAAACAGTGCCAGCTCGCGTTTGACTCCGCCGATGTTCATGCAATGGCGTATCTTGAAGAGGCGATCGGCGACGGTGTCCCAGTGTCGCAGCAGCTGTTCGTTGGGCGGCACGGTAAAATAAAGGGTAGGAAACAGCGGGAATTTCGGGGTGCCCGGATCGCCGGTGCTGCTCTGCGCCGAGTCCGGCATGTAGACTTCGGGAGTGTCATACTCGATCGAATCACCGTATTGCACCGGACCGAGAAGATTTTCAGCTGCGAGGACTTTTGCGTTGGCAAATGCATCAAGCCCTGCTCTCTCGAGGTCCTCGTACGTCATGTCGGATGCTGCAACCAGTGGCTTCACCTTTTCAGGTTGTGGCCCGAGGAGCTCCGCCGCGAGGACGTACATCTGAATCGCTTCATTGATCGACTCCATCGTGTCCTGGTTGAAGAGCTGGTCTCCCCAGGCGATCAGGTTGTCGATATACTTCATGACGATTGTCCGCTGATATGCCACCCGACGCAGCCCGGCGATGACATGGGGGTCGAACGGATTCTCTCGCCATTCTTTTATCTGTTGGTCGAATTGTAGTCGGTAATTGTCTTTCTTCATCAGATTTTGAATGACGCCTGCCTGATAATCCATCATGTTGTAGAATTCTTTCGTGATCCAGTACCGCTTCGGCACCTCCTCCTTCGTACTGCTCGTTGGATTGAAGATGTACTCATACCAGTGTTTTGCATCCTCAAAACGCTGGTTGCGGCTCAAGGATTCACCGATATGAAACGGAGCATGGAAGAAGAGTTCCCAGTTATAAATCGAATAACCTGCTTGCTGTCCGAAATCGACTCCTTCGGCCGTATACGTGGTTGTAACATTGCTCTGTGGTGAGTAGTACTCTGAAAACGCCGCACTGTCAAACGCCGGTTTGTCTTTGAAGAACTGTGTGGGGTTGACCTGGAGTTCGCGAGAGTACAGAGAGTCGATACCGCCCCGGTTTAGTTCCCGGATGAAGAGCGGGACGAATGCGTGATAGAACGGTACGAACGTATAGGTACTTGCACTGGAATTCGGAATGACGAAGTACGATCGGAGGCCGTCTTCATAGAAGAATGGCAGAGTGGAATCGAAATTGCGGGTCTGGTGCGGGACCAGCAGGTGATGGAAATCAGCTTTTTGTAAGAGCGGCGCGTTCCCGTATTTTCCAAGAACATCACAATTGTAAACGCGCTGGCGGGCAGGTAAGTCGTCTTTTACATCGGATTGCTTCGGAAATATAGCCATCCCTTCGTAATTGCTTGAACCGGGTAAGAGAAGATTGGGCAATCGTATGCCGGTAAGCAAACCTATGTTACGGGTTTCAGATCCGACCTCGGTCGGATCGAGATTCGCTTTGTCCAGAACAAAGGCTTCCACCGCATTCCCGACTCCCCCGAGCACGAATTCTGCGTAATGAGAACCGTCGACAAAAAGAGCGATGTGAAGCAGGGGATCGCTGATTGTCGATTTCAGCGTTACCTGATGCGGCTCGATATCGTCTCTGATAACGATCGTCTGCGGGGCGATCTGTTTTGCGAGCCATCTCTTGCCTTTGAACTCGCTCCAGGCCAGCTGAACCTCAAGATGTGATCTCGCAGGCTCCGGTACGGCACCCGTAGCTGCTAAAGGAGGTTTTGCCTGTTTCTTGTCCGGTTTTCGATTTATGATTGCCCAGAATATGTAGAACCTGCGGTTCCAGACGATCGGCAGGATGTGGTCGCTGACGATATCGAGATCGATCTTCGTCCAGGCCGTCCAGCGGGAACGGCCGATCCACCGGCGATAATAATATGCCGGGGGATTGCCCTGCTTTCGTGCAACAACGTGCAATACTGAACCGGTTCCATCCAGGCCCGGTATCGTTCCATCATTTCCCATGTTTCACCTCACCGTGTAGACTCCATACATCCAAACCTAAAGGTAAACCCACAAATATCCCCCGTAGTCGCTGAAGCCGCTGTGATTGTATGCGCGGACCCTGTACTGGATTTTGGCGGGTATATTTCGCGGCCAGAAATCCTGGATATTGGTGCCCCCACTGACGGGCAGATGCGGAGGAATTGCCCTTAATAATCCCCAGCCGGATTCGGCCCCATTGTAGTAAAATACCCTGCGCTCAACCTCATACAGCATCGTGTCCGGATTTTCATCTCCCCAGTACATAGTAATCAACCAGATGGAACTCACTGGTTCAACCTTGGCCGAAAAGGAATACGGAGTCCTGCAGCCAAAGACGGTTCCCGTCGCCTGTGCGTATTTGCCTTGATCTGCCGCGCTGGTCGCCGTCACCAAAAAGTTGCCCGCTCGCTCCGCAGTAAACAGCCCGTTCTGGTTAATCGTTCCTCCGCTCGCGGTCCAGGTCACACGCTTATCCACGGCGCCGCTGACTGCTGCAGAAAATTGCAGCCGGTCGCCCACGATGCACGTAGCCCGGGCGGGGTCGATCAGTACGGATACAGGAAGAACGTTCACTATTGCTGTTGAGGACTTGGTTTTGTCCTCTTTGCTCGTCGCCGTTACTCTATAAGTGCCGCCTGTATTGCCCGACGGCACAAACAAGCCGTTCGCATCAACCGTTCCACCGCTTGCGGTCCAGGTGACGCCTTTATCGGCTGCATTGAAGACAGTTGCCGTAAATTGTCGGGTTTCTCCTATCAGGATCGTCGCTGCCGACGGATGTACGATCACGTCGACAACCGCGGGAAGCGGGGTCACTTCCGAGTCGTCGTACATTCCGACTACCTGGAGCCGTGCCACACCGTCGAGCTTCTCGAGGTAGCCGAGCAATGCGTTTTGAGCAGTGTCGGCGGTTACTTCGTTCTGAAGAAGATCGTTTTCCAGGTCTTCCATGAACGGCGACTTATCTCGCCGCAGCTCTGGTTCGATCCAGTTCTCCGGGAAGAGGAAGACCTTCCGGTTTGCCTCCCAGAGCCGGTACCGGTTCATCCACTGCCACTGCAGCCAGTCGTTATCGGCGTTTGCATTGACGCTGACCCCTGGCTCAAGGTTGAGAATGCATCGAAGAACAAAGAGCTGGATGGCCGCATTGGCCTGGACAATGCGCGATGTCCCCTGGCAGGCGCTCATCTCAACGTCGATCAAGAAATGCGAGTAGACATCGCCGGCATCTCTCCATGGCATTGCCCCTTCCGGAGGATGGACGAGGAGATACGCTACGAGGGCGTCACGCTGCTGCTCGCGCAAGGGATCGCGCAGCTGTTTTGCGATCTGCAGCCATTGTCGGGTGGAATATTTCGCTTTGACGCTCTTTTTGATCGAATTCGCCTGATCCAGGGTGATTGTCGGCCCGATCCAGCCGCCGACATCGGCGGAGATCCCCGACCGGCGGAGCATGGTAAAGGCGGGTATCAGCCTTGCAAGAGCTCGTTCCGATTGGTAATCGTCGGGATATTTCAGCGAGAGTAAGCCGGTGTCGGAGGTGTCATACGAGGATTTGAGGGGATCGTCGCAGAGCACTTTGAGGCTGTCCAATGGCCATTGGGTACGGTCTGCAAGGACCGACATGTACGCTGCTTTCTCCGTATCGTTGCCTGCAAGGTCCATCAACGAGGTAAACGGCGTTCCGACCGAAGGCAGGGACTTCTTGATCACGGCCGCGTCAGCGAGGCGACTCCATCGTACGAACAGTCCGCCCGCGGTTTCCTGCGGGGTCAGCGGTAACGTTGTCGGGTCAAGCCAACCCTGCTCCGCTCCTCTGCTCAGTATCCATTCCGTCTCATCGCTTTTGAAATCGAAACCGTTGATGATCCGTGCCGCCTTATCAAGCGCTGTATAGTGGGTGAAGAACGTGCTGAAGGATACCGGCTTTTTACTGATTAGATCCGTCCCCGATTCTTCGGGACTGAGGGTTACCGGATTATTGTTCATGGACGGATCCCGTTCGATATAAAGAAGCGTCAGGAAATCTTCCAGCAACGTCTTTTCGGGATCAATCTGCGATGCAAACCCTTCTGCTGCGAGGATTTTCACGGTTGAGACCGGGAGTGCAAGCGCATTTCCGAGCTGCTGTACGACGAACCCCGCCCCCTGAGTCTGTCTGAGATAAGCAAGCACGCAATTTAAGACAAATTCATAACGCGCCTGTTTTGGGGGCAGAGATTTTTTTCCTACGAGTTTGCGTTTCGCAGTCGACTCAACCATGCACGGGCTCAGCAGCCCGGATAACCTGGTGATGCATTTTATCTGCTCTGTATTGCTCAATGAGGATTCCCCGCTCAAAATCCCCATGATCGAATCGAGAGTTACGGGATCGAGCACCGATGAGAGCCGTCTCCGGGTCTCTGCACCCGTAGGATCGGAACTGAATGTATTTTCTTCTGCAATCTTCTTCAGGCCGTCCAGGATCGATTTCATGAGTGTTCCGACGACCACATTGTCCGGTGCAGTACCCGTGGCGCTGTCAAATCTATGTCGCAAGAGATAATCGAGTGCGGAGATGGTGAACGGGGTGCTGCGTATCCTGTCGACGGCATCGCAGAACTCTGCAAGGAGTTCCGGACGCGATGGATCAAACGGATCGTACGACTGATCGGATATCCGTTCTGTCTCGAACAGCGCCTTTAAGGATACCAGTTCTCTCATCGAGATCCCAAGACCCCTCGAAAGCACGACATGACGATAGAGCGCCGAGAGGTTCTGCAGCGTCAGTATGCCGTCAGTGAAGGAACTTATTGCGAGAGTGAGATCGGCATCGGAGATCTCAAAGGCACCCTGTAGAGTCGCTTTGTGATCGATGAGCCCGGGAGGGGGATTGTCAGAAGCTGCCCGGACCTCCGTGCCTGCATCATCGAGTGCGAAGATCGGGTCGACCGGATTGAGTACGGCTGCATTCTGGAACAGGTCGTGGTAGAGGGAGTACCGCCGGTCCCCCGCATTCGGGAAATTGGAGACATCCCTCGTTTCGATATTCCCGAACAACGCGACCGCCACGTTTGCAGGTATCCTGAAACGCTTCATTGCAGTCCTGACCGCATACACCTGGCGGAGGAATGTCGTTGCATCGGCACCGTTCATAGTGCCGGCGTGGAGAAGGGAGAGGGCAGAATCCAGGGTGTAGGCATCCCAATCAAGTCGCCGCATGAGCCTCACAAAACGGTGCAGCCGGTCGAGTGCATCGGGATCGTCGGTAAAACCTGCTATGTTCATGGTGTCGAGACTGCAGGAGTCCGGGACTTCGTTCCAGAGCTGGATGGCCTTGGCAGGATTTACAAAAACCGTGTCTAACAGTTGTGCGAGCGTCTGGTATGTCAGTCCGGACCGGGAGAGCAAAATCCTCACGTTTGCAAGGATGTCAATCCATGAACCTGTAACCCAGATTTTATGGTCGGCAGGGTTTTGGATTCGGTTGAATGATGGGTTTAATCCCCAGTATGTCCACAGACTATCATTTCCCGGCCCAATACCGGTGATAATATCTGCTTCTGCCCTGGAAAGCCCCAGACCTTCGACAGCGATCTCGATCACCTGCCGGGACGGGATAGCGGGCGGCTTCTGGAATAAGTGCATCAGCTGCACCCGGTCTATACCAAGCTGGCTCAGATACGTACGCGCTTCATGCAATGGCAGATTAAAGGGAAGACACCAGGGAAAATAGGTTCCTGCGTCTGCAAGTATCTCATACGCATATCTATTGACATACTGGGGATTGGCGTTCAGCTCTTCGGTGTTCAGGGTTGTCTGCCGCTGGAGAGCGGTAGGTGCATCCGTATTAGCGGGGTAATTCGGGTAACCAGAAGGTGGAGCGATGGCTTCTTCAAGCAATTCATTGACCAGATCGATATAGGGCAGGACCGTGGAAGTGTTCTGTGTATTCAGCTTGATCCGGGCGATATCGGGGCGCCTTTTCAGAAGGACGTCCTTGACGTACACAGAGTTCACATCTCCCGCATTTGCTCTTCTCTTTGAAAGGAAGTACAGCATGTCTACAAGATAAGCCGCCGGACTCAGTACTGTTCTGCCCGGATCACCGGCGCAGAAGTCGAACGAACCAAATAATGTCTCAAGATTGGGAAAATCCTTAACCTCTTCCTGCAACTGTGCGGTATCGATATTCCCTATTGCTGCCGGGTTTAGGTGTTGAGCAATCGAGCTCAGGTCCGTGGCGAGCATGAGGGCCTGGCCATATGTGTGTGATGCTTTGAAATATATCGTAGAAGCCTCGGTTTCGCCGATATTCGGATCACCCGCATATTTGTTGACGAAATGAGATTCCCCCATGGCATAGATCTGCTGTGACGAGCGGATCCCATCTGCCAATAAGGGTTTTACGGCTGCATAACGCGACGCCAGCTTTATGAGACGCTTACTTTGATGGAGGGCATCCCTCAAAGCCCCGAGGTCGGCATTTCCTGCGGCTTGTGGATTCTCCTTCAGGTATCGGTCGACATTGGTCGTGAACAGATTGAAATCCGGATTGGTATCAAGAAATGCTGTGAGAGTACTCTTTTCTCGTATCGGGCTGTCCTCATCTTCGGCAAGCCGTGCCGAGAATGCTGTCGTAGGAAAGGCGCGTTCGGCGTTTCGTTCGAGAAGGTACGCAAATGTATCGACGGCTTCCTCCGGGGTTTCTGCAGTGAAGTTGGCCGGGATTCCTATTTGCTCACCCTTAAACGTGTCGTTCAGCAATTCTTTCCAATCCTTCGCGCTGAGCCGTGCAAGATCCCTGGATTCGTTGATGGTTCCTTTCTGTCGCATCTCCATGAGCTTCTGCACGAGAGGCATGTGGCCTTTGACGAATTTCCCTGCATCGACGGAGAAACTGAGCGTTTCCACGTCGTCTCGCGTGAAGTCGGGATTGTTGCCGAGATTTTTCCAGAAGGTGCTTGCCGGATCCGTTTTCGCCGTGTACAGCGTGATGAATTTCTGCTGTTTGTCTTTCGGGATCCCCGCTGCATCGAGTACATCTCTGATCGGTGTCTTGCCCATGCTGAAAGAAGCGGAAAGCGCAGCATTGGTTCTCAAGGGCGCGAGATCTTCCAGAGCCTTCTTTGCCTTCGATTGGAAACCAGCAGGAATGACATTTTTAGCGATAGCTGCGTTAATTGCTTCAGCCAGAACCGTATCGGAGGTGGACAGGATAGCATCCAGGAGCTTCTGTGCATTGAAGTCGAAATCGACACCGCCGCTTGAGGTGGCCAGAGCGACGACGGAAGCATTCGGCGGAATATTCTGAGAGAAGAGCCCGTAAAAGAGCTCAGATGGAAGCCCGGTGGAACATGCGAGGCGTGACGCTACCGAATAGAACGCAATCCGCGTTTTATCCAGGTTGGTCTTGCCGGCGAGGAATGAGATGTCACGGAAATTCTGGTTCTCGACAAATTCTTCCGGCTTGAGAGTGCCGAGATGGGGCTTTAGAGCGATGTGAATGCCGGTGAAATCGGACGGCGAACGATGGGACGCTCCACCGAGCGCAATCGGAATCGTGGTTCCTTTTGCGGCATGATAGATAATATCCGATGTGTAAAGGGGTTTTCCACCCCTGGCAAGAACCCGTACCTGAAGATTCGGCAAGCCGGTTTTTTCGTCCACGACAAGGGTCTGCGTCTTATCACTTCGAGCTGCAGATCGAATCTGGTAATAGCCATCTTTATCGGTAACGGCCCGCCCGATCTCGGATGCATCCCTCAGATTCCGGTGTTCTGCAACAACCGTTGCCCCCCAAAGCGGCATTCCGTCCGGATCTGTCACCGTGCCTTCGATATAATACGCATCTGGTGGGACTTTTTCCTGCGCATCGGCTGTGATTGGGGTTACCTGAAGCCGCTCGAGGGCGCCACCCAGTAATGCCGCCATAGGCAGATCGACTTCGCCGGTCGGATCCTGTCCCGTCAGGATCTGGAACCGCCGGACTGCTTCCCGCGTGTCTGCCCCGAACCGCGATTCTTCGACCTCATTTTCGTCGATCTCGAATCCGAGTGCAGCAATCAATCGATGGAGAACGGCGACCTCCTCCCCCCTCGTCCCGAACGACAGTTGATTCCCGCTTGTCTGTGCCGGGGACAGCATTGTCTCCTTCTTTTTCTTACTATCTGCCGTATTCTTGTTCAGATCGTCAGCAACACGTTTTTTCTCTGCCATCTTCGAACCTTCGTTCACTCGACTCTGTTTCCGTCATCCCGTTCCGGCCTGCTCCTCTGCCCTCGTCAGGCGTCATCGAAACTCCGGTATAATCAAAAATTTAAAAGAGATCCCGTTCACCCGCCTTTTGTCGAATCGATGTGGAGCATTTGCAACAACAACTTGCTGCAATCGTCAAGGGCAGATCCGGCTCATATTTGATGGACGGATAGGGCATGTACAAGAGGCTATACTCGGTCATAATTCATTACCTGCCTTGATATCCCTGCCCCGCAGCGATTAGCGCTGCGAACGAACCTCCGACATATCCACCGGCCTTCATGAAGAAACCCTTCACTCCCCCTTGCTCTTCACCTTTCTCGACAAGATCAACGTAGAAATCTACAGCTTCAGCAGCCGCGGTCTTCTCGCCTCTCATCGCGCGTTGGGTTTCATCAACTGCAAGCATTACCGACCCGAAGGCGAGCGAAGCCATGCCTCCTGTTGCAGCAATAGTAGTGCCCATTGCCATTGTTGAAGCTGAACCCGCTGCCCATCCAGAGGCGTAAAGTGCTGCACCGGTCAACTGCGTACTTGCTGTCGCAGCGTGGAAGGCTGTTCCAGCCGCATCCTGCCGCTCTGCTGCACAGGTTGCCGCATAGACATCACCGGCACCTCCGGCTACCATTCCAAGACCCGATGCAGCACTGCTAACAACAGGCACTGCTCCTTTGAGTAAACCAGTCGTTGATAATGGCGATGTGGCCGTTGGAGCCGACGGCTCAGCCAATGTCGCCTTGCCGAACGGAAGCGATAGTTGTTCGGGTGGTGGTGATGTATGTGGTGGGGTAGAAGAGGCAGGAGGCGTAGTTGCCGCGGGAGGTACACCAGGCTTCGGGGCCGGTTTGATGGTTTTAGCATAAGCTGCCATTCTTTTCTCGAATGGTTCAGGCGGAGGTTGCTTAAAGTGAGTACCCGGCTTGACATCTGGATCATAACCCTTGGCGTCCCTCGTTGGTTTTCCCTGTGCAGCTGCCTGTTGCTTTGTCAGCTTATCCTGATACGAAGAGCGATTCTCAGAACTTGGTTGCGGTCGCAACGGAGGACTTTGTCCTGCCATTGTGATACCATGCGTCTGCCCGGGAGGATGGCCCCAGTCCATACCTGTACCCGGGCCCCAGCAGTAATCTATTGCCTTGAGCGCCTCATGCTGTAATTTTGTTATTCCTCGACTGGTCCGGGTAGCTACAGGCGCTATCTCAAAACACGCCTGCTCTGCAAGCCACAGCTGCCTTCCTTCCATACCGTTACTATCAACTAAGGAAAGGGGATTGCCGCCCACGTACTGATAGAGGTTCATTCCATCCACCATCCCCGCCGGATCGCAGCTCACCCACCTCCCCAGCCACGGCGCGTAATACCTCGCTCCGTGGTAGTACAGCCCCGTCTCCTCGTCCCGCTCCTTGCCGGTATACCGGTATCGCCTGGGGCTCACTTCCGGGCTGCCCGGCCGTCTGTTGCGCACCGACTGGTACGAGGTGCTGCCGTAGGGATAGTACTCCTCGTACGAGATGATATCGGCATTTTCATCGAGTTCGAGGACTGCGGAACCGAGGTGGTTGCCGAACTGGTACCTGATCAGGGTCTCGGAACCAGGCCCGGGAGTAGACGTATCGATCGTTTTAGTATCGACAATTGCAATACGCTGCCTGTCGTCCATCACATGGAGCGACTCGCGTTCGAGCTTCGGGCCGGCATTGCCGTTGTATTTGCGGAAGATCTCGAAGCCGCCGATATAAATGCGTTCATGGAATCTCTTCCCGTCCTGTTCCATGACCTTGCGCACCCGCTGGCCGCCTGCATCGTAGGTGAAGTAGACGATGCACCCGGATCTGCATCCCGTGCAATCTTCGGGATCGTCGCTCCTGCCGGCCGACCGGAGCTGATCCTTGAAATCCCACTTCACGCAGGGAAGGTGAGGCATATTCAGCATGTTGCCGTGGGCATCGTACCGGAACGATTCAGATGGGGCAGTAGCGGGATTCCTCCCCACCGAGGATGCGGTGAGACGGTTGTTCGTCTGGCTGTTATCGATGAGGCTTGGTTCGGCATAGTCGAAGTTCCGGATCCATATGTTCTGGTTCGTCCCTCTGCCGTTCATTGCAGAATGACGGATCCGGGTAATGTTCCCTGCCAGATCGTATGAGTATTCTTCGGTATAGTTCCGCATCTGCGAGTTGTTGCCGGGTTGCGGGAGATTCATCCGATATCGATCATCCGACGTCGGCCACGGCGTAGCTGCCGAACCGATGTGCTCGCGCCCGCTTGCGGAGATTAGCCGATAGACGGCATCGTATACATAATCGGATTCCGGCTGCACGATGGAACCGCTGAAGAAAACCGTCTGCTGGGCGTCGTCGCGGATGTGGACGATGTTCCCTGCAGGATCGTAGGCGTAATGGACGTTCTGGACACTGCCGGACTCCCTGGTGGTATGGAGATCGGTGAGCCGGAACGTCAGCGGATCGTAGCCGTAGCACGTCTTCACCCCGTTGCCGTACTCGACGAACTTCCGCCGGCCCTTCGCATCATAATCGATGTTTATCACCATATGCCGGGTGGCTGTGTCGGACCCAAGCAGCCCGGCCGGCTCGGCGGCCTCCCCCAGCCAGAGATCAACACACTCGAGCAGATTTGCGTCATTGTATACCTGCTGGACCACGTTCAGCTGTGTCCCGGCATTGCTGCTGTGCGGGGCAATACTCTGTATCGGCCGATTGAGGGCATCGTATCTGGTACTGCCGGAGAATTCTTCTGATTCCAGGGGAGAACTGGGTCCGGGCAGCAGAAGTCCGGATCGTTCAAGGAGTTCCGCCGGGGAATCTGAATTAAGTTGTTCGATCGCTGATTTCAGCCTGTCCTCGAAGTCTTTCCAGTCGGGAGTCTGCGTGCAGTCCGATGCTAATTGCCGGGTGCTGCGAAGCAGGTTCCCCTTGAAGTCGTACGACTCAAAACCGCCGACCGACGGATCCGAATCGTGGTGCGGGTTCTTCGCACAGTTGACGACTATGCCGGCCCCGTCGAGCATAAGCAAGATCCTTCCCCTGAGATTCAGGTGCCGTTGCCCCGCAGATGCTCCTGAAGGGTTCGAGTCCGGGTGCATCTCGCCGTAGATCGCAAGTTCGGCGAGATACTCTCTTTCCGTCCCACTCAGCTGCTCTCTCACCCAGAGGTGCGTCTGCCTTCTGAGTTCATCGTACTGGTGACGGACAGTGCGGCCGAGGCTGTCCCAGCCATAGATCGGGTTTCCGGCCACATCGTTCAGCATCCACCGGGTGCCGGCGTCCATGCTCTGCTGCTTGACCGGGTTGCCGAGCATGTCGTAGTCGCACTTCATCACCGAACGGTCGTATGCATCCCTGACCTCCCGCTGATTGCCTTCGATATCGAGAACGACACGGGTCATCATCGCGCCGCCAGTCACGTCGGCACGAGCAACCGTCAGGAATGTCCGGCCGAGCGTATCGAAGTAGGCTGTTGTCGGGGTATCGGCATGGGCCAACGCGCGTACGGCAGCTTTCTTCTCGGGTTCGAGGCCCGGGGAATCCGTGGGAAGGGAGGAAGGATCGATGCGCTGCCGGAGCCATGGCATCCAATCTTCGCGATCCGGTGCGATCTGTTCGAAGTATGCCGACACATATCCGGATACATCAGGATCGTCCCGCAGGTCCAGGGCGACCGTATCATTGACATCGTATGCCCTCTGCCGCCAGGGATCAAAGACAACTTTCTCGTAAGTATGGTCGGGGTGCAGGGTGGCAACGACCCGCCCGACCGGGTCGTAGAAGACGATCGGGCTTACTCCGACTTTCACCTCGAACTCGAATTCATGCGTATCGGAGAAGAACGGCTCGTACTGCCGGACCGGTTGTCCCTTGTTGTTGAAGATCGTCCAGCCGCTCCCGACCCAGCGGGGAGAGACAGCATGGCCGGTCATCCTCACCTTGCCGTCAACGACCAGAATACTGCCGTCCACACCTCGTTCCGGTACGGGGCCCGGTTCGGCCTGAACCTTCCTCTGGATCTCCCGCCCGAAACCGTCTGAATAAGAGACACTGTGCTGGATCCGGGTCTTTATCCCGGTTTTGTGTTCTTCCCGGCAGTGAGTCTCGCGAGCCATCGTGTAGACGACATTCGGCCGGGGTTCCGGAATAGACGGGTCCTGAAGGCATCGATAGTAAGCGAAGTCATAGACCAGACGGGCGGTTGCACCCTGCAGAAGAGCATGCTGATCGATAGGAGGCTGTGAGTGTGAGTCGCCTCTCGGGTTCGCAAGGTACTTTTCCAGTACCGCCACATAATCAGGGTCCGGATCGAAATCATCAAGCGAGTCACCCGCTTGCTCCCCTGCTTTTCCCATCACCGCAGTCCCGACGACCATGCCGAGCGCATCGAATGCGACTGCCGATCGGTTGCCGTTCGGGTCGGTGATAAGAGACGGCTGCATGACCCGGTAATCGAGGTTGGCGGTTATTCTGTTGTTCAGAGAGTCGCATGTTTCCCTGAGCTGGAGTGAGTGATCGTCGTATGAAACCAGCATGCTGTTTCCGAACTGATCCTGGAACCGGAACGGCAGGAAAAAATGACTTTTGGCAAAAGCCAGCTCCTCTGCCGGATCATCCGTTGTATTCGGACAATAATGGATTTTACCGGATGGGATCCACCAGCAGTCGTCAGGATCCTCAACCGGAAACAGGTTGAGAATTTTATAGTCCTGGCTTCTGATATAGCCTCCGTCTCTCCCCAGCATCCCGGCAGGGTCCGGCAGCAGGTCCTCTGCCGGATCCGAGGCACGTTTATAGATCTCAGAGAGCAATCCGGGATTGAATGCCAGTTTGCAGGCCTCTCCGGGAAGCGCGAGCGATTCGACCGATCCAAGCGGCAGCAGCCCGTCCAGATTATTTCTGCGATATATCGTGCGGATATGTTCGATCAGTCGCCGCTCCCATTTTCCGGATGGGTTCGGTGCTTCGCGATAAACGGCCTGTTTCTCATACTCCGTGCAGGTATCGGAGCGTAACCGCATCCGGTCTCCGGCGGGGGCATCGATGAAATCCTCGAACCGATACCACGTTTGCATATCTGGTTTCGGGAATCCGGTCAACTCGAATGTTCGCATCTCGCCTGGAAGCGGAGTTCGGTAGTCATCGGGATACCGGACGGGATCGTCAATAGAATTTGTGAAGCGGTTCTCCGTATAGGCAACAAGATGTACGCTTTGCTTATTCTGATCGTCAGTTGTAAGATCGGAATCCGCGTTGAGGCGCCCGTACCCGATCGCGGCCGACTTCAGCACATTGCCATAGTCATCGACCTCGAACGTCATCGCGTGGCTGATACGCGGATCAGAAATATTCCGCTCGTATCGGCAGTCCAGTGTTTCGCGGGGATAAACAAAGAAGACCGCATGCCTGTTGTCGCCGCGTCGCTGAAGACACCGGACCGCGTAATTCCTCTCGGACACACTGTATGGAAGATGTTCCTTTGAAGTACCGTCCTCTGCGTATATCTCCCGCCGAAGCACAGAGCCTCTCAGTGCCCGGCAGGCCTCGCGCTCCTCGTCGGCGGTCAGGTTCTCCGGCAAAACGGTGTCCGGAAGGAGTGTCTTTAGATAGGAGTCGAATGCTGCCTGGTCTTCCGGATCAGGCGCCCCGTAGTATTCGTGAGCCATATTGATCCCGATCGCATCTTCCTGCAGGTACGCTCCGGTATGATACCACGTTTTTGTCAGGACCGGCGGGACATGGGAGGATGCATCGACATTCGAGGCGTCCGGGAACATGTCGCTTCTGCTCAAGGCTGCATACTCCTCCGTGTCACGCTGCTCCACCATCCCGAAACCCCGGAATTCCCGCTCGATCCCGTCGAAGAATCCGTGGTGGTACGTATATCGCGTGACGAACCTGTTGCGGCTTATCCGGTCATGCATCTCCACCCGTGAAACCACATGGACCGGGAACGGGAGCCGGGTAACCCACGGTGTCCCTGCAGCCTTATCTGCAAGATAAAATTCGGTCGAGGATGCATACGTGACGACCGTTTCGGCACCCATGTTGTTCCTCATCGAGATGAGCAGATGCGGTTTCTGTTCCCCCATAAGCCGGATATACGACATCTGCCGGGAGGGCGTGCCCGGCAGGGGCGACGACCAGACAAGGCACCCCGTCCCGCTCCCGAACAGGTCGACCGCCATCACGGACGAGAGGTCATCGATTGGCGGAAGCTGCGTGATCGGTTGCGGTTCGCTCCATCGGTTGCCGGACTGGTTCAGGTATACATCGACACGGTCGTACCGCATGTAGAGAATATCGGTTGTCCCCGATCCGTCTGTGTCGACAAGGCGGATCCGCTTCTGGTCGAAGAGGTCGGGCGCATCGAAGACCGGAGAGTTATCCATCGTCACCTTTGCACCGAACTTCCCGTACCCGAGATTAGGCCAATAGCAGATCTCCCCGTTTCGAATCCTGACCAGGTCGCTCAGCCCGTCACCGCTCAGATCGGCAAGATGGATCGACTGCGTTCCATCGGCAAAGATCAGCCGCGGACCTCTGTCTTCATCACCGGGCAGGTATACCTTTTCCGATCGCCCGAACCCGGATTCGGCAAGCGATGGATACCAGGTGAAGGTCTCACCATCTGCAACCAGGATGTCCGCATGCCCGTCGCCATTGAGATCTGCGTACATCAGGTTGGGGTCATACCACGGGATATTCGGGAGTGAGACGAAGGACCTGAACGGACGCCAGTCCCCGTCCAACGTCCGCTCGTAAAAACCGCTCACCGAACCGCTGAACTCCACGAGATCCAGCTGACCGTCACCGGCAAGATCCATAAGCTGCTGCCGTCCGCCCTCAAGGTCTGCGGTCGCAGGCATAGAGGCCACCGCCTGCATCTCGCCAAACCTGCCTCCACCGAGGTTCGATTTGTAATACCACGCATCGCCCCGGCCGCAGAGAATGCCGGAGATTCCCTCGCCATCCAGGTCCGCCCATTGGTATTGCAAACCATCCAGGCCGATCGGAAGGTTCCTCAGGCTCTCCGGATCGATTATCCCGATGGCATCATGCAGCTCGGCTCTGCTGTACTCGAACTCAAGAGGAGGGAGAGATTTTTTTAGGTATGTTCTCGTCTTCGTGACCGGATCTTCTTTCAAAACGTAGCCGGACTGGTGGATCTCTGTGATAAACGAGGCAACCGGGCCTTCATCGTACGTAAATTCCATCGAACGGACGAGGCAGTCCTGAACCCCGAGTTCGTCGGGAAAGTGATGAAACATGAGGATCCGCCTGCAGAGCCGGTACGTGCGTACCTCAAAACCGGGGCGATACGATGAGAACGGGTCTTCCCGCACATCCCATTGACCGTCATCTATGGTTACCGGAAAGGGAGTATCGAGAGGGAGATCGCGTTTGCAGTAATCAAAGACCAGCTCGAACATCCAGTCGGTGCGGGCGATGAGATCTTCACCGCGAGTATGAGGACTTCTGTTTCCATACCGGATGTACTGCAGGTATCTGTTCGTGGATCGAAGTCCGTCAGTTCGGTTTTTTTCATGAATCCGGGAAGCATCTACCCTGTCCGAGTCCTCTTCTTTATACGAATATGTGATTGCATCTCCTTTATCATCGTAACTTTCGCAGATAAGCCAGCTGAAAATCCTGGAACCGTCATCGGGATCGGCAATCCGGGAGTTGGAGGTTCTTCCATAGATCGTTGTGATATTGTCTTTCGAGATTGTCCTCCAGAACGTGTCCCCGGTCTCTGTGTCGGTCCAGCGTTCGATACGGGCGAATAGCCCTTCGGTGCGGGGGCGATATTTCATGACGGCATACTTACCCTGACCCGGAAGAGCCCCCGCAGGCACAAGGTCTTCCCCTCCCGATAGGATAAACACATCCGACTCTTCCCTGTCAAAATACCGGGGAATACCCCTGTCGGTCTTCCGTGTTATGGCTGGAAGGGCGAGCCTCCAGCCGAATCCGAATACACCATTCCCTGCTCCCGAGTCATAGGAAAGAGAAAGTTGCGGGCCGAATCCCGAACGTCCCGGAGTAGCAAAAATCGGAACGTTCATTGATCCGGTTCCTGTGACGGGATTCGTGGAAAACTTTTCACCCATCCCATGGATTGCACCACCTCCTCTGGGAAGGGACAGTGAGGGAACAACCAGGTTCTCTCCTGAAGCTTTTACATCTGTACTGCCAGCCTCCCCGGTACGCATTGATCCGGACAACGCCCCTTTCTGACCGAACCCTGCCCCGTTATCCATGCATATCCCGGTACCTGGTTACTGGTCGGCAGAAGACCCTGAATGACCCCAAAAAATGCCTTGAAATCACTATCGTTTCAAATCATTATTAAGTAATCTATTTCTCTTTAATCCATTCAAAGGGGTAAAAAGGAAATTAGACGAAATTTGAGGAATGCATGGGGAAATAACCGGTGAAATCGGGGAGTATCGTATCATTCTGATGGGAAAGAGGTTTCCATCGTTACACCACCTCCTGAAGTGCTCCAAAAAAGGCTGGCCGGCCACATCAGGTTACGTTTTCCCCCTGCGGACCAGCAGGTAGTCGGCGCTGGCGAGGACGACGACCGGCACGTTCATCAGGATAACCTCCCCGACCGCCGGGCCGAGTGCTTCCGGCGTATCCACCCGGATGCCCGCCGCCCCGCAGGCCTCCGCATACGCGACGAAATCGGGGTTGAGCAGATCCGTCCCGAAGTTCGGGTGCTTCCTCCATCTTCTTCTCCTCCGTGACGTGTTCTGGACACGGTGTATTCCGGCTCGATATTTAATGGACGTTTTGAGGGAGCGGGGTTCTGCGAGGGAGTTGATCGTTCACCGGGGTTTAATGGTGCACCGGGTAGGCCCTGCTCCTGTTCTGGAACAGAGCAGGTAATGTTAAGTAATCTTTGCCTCACTATGGACGCGAGGAAAGCCTATGGACAAGTTCGAGATGCTGATGCAGAAGATGCGGGAGATGCCGCCCGAAGAGCAGATGAAGATGACGGAGAGCAACCGTGCGGCATGCACCTGCCCCGGCTGCCCGACGTACACCTCCTGTGCGAAGAATGCAGACGAACGCCTCTTCTGCAATACCGGGAAGAGTTTCATGTGCATCTCCGAAGAGAAGACCTGCCTCTGTCCCACCTGCCCGGTACATGAAAAGATGGGCCTGAAATACCAGTTCTACTGCATCCGGGGAAGCGAGAAGGCCCAACGCTACGAGAGTACGCTCTGGGGTACAAAGATCATCTAACCCCTTTTACACCGCCCGGCGATATCGCCACGGTACGGGCCGCCATGCTCTTCGCCGCGAATCAGGCATGAATTGTGAGCGCCGGGAGGGAGATTTGAACTCCCGAGGTGCCAGGCACCAGTGGCTTTCAAGGCCACCGCCTTCCCGGACTAGACTATCCCGGCTCGCCTTAACCTATTGGTCACCGGACAAAAAAAGGTTGTTCATCCCCGGCGCGTGAGGACGACGACGAGAATGGCGAGGAGTGCCAGGGCCGCCGGGACCGGGGCAGCCTGAGCGGGGGTGGGGGTCGCGTCCCCGAAGAGACCGGGCGCGGTCTGGCTCACCCTGACCGAGTCTGCGTTCGAGGCCGAGACCTGCACCGTTCCTCTGTCGTTGTAACTCATGGGGTAGACCTTGACGTAGACGGGCCCTCCCCGCGCGACGAGTTCTGCGATCTCGGGTTCGAGCATGCCCTTATTATTCACTTTATGGAGTCCTCCATCCTCATCGACGTACTCGATCACCCAGTCAATCCCGGCCGAGGTTGCGATCGTCACGATGCCGCTTTTGGTGTCGACCTCGAAGTACGCCGGGGCGGATCGCTCGGCGGAGGCACTTGCGGATATCATCGCCTGAGTCGTCGTGGGAGCCGGCGTGCCCATCACCACGAACACGGCGTCGCCGATGTAGCCCTTGGTATCGGAGAAGGTGACC
This sequence comes from Methanoculleus oceani, assembly GCF_023702065.1. Taxonomy (NCBI): domain Archaea; kingdom Methanobacteriati; phylum Methanobacteriota; class Methanomicrobia; order Methanomicrobiales; family Methanomicrobiaceae; genus Methanoculleus; species Methanoculleus oceani. Next base: position 240,500 of record NZ_QFDM01000002.1, read on the forward strand.
TCGTACGTGCCCCCGCCGGAGATGGGCACTTCCACGGAGAACGCCCCGTTCTTATCGGTACCGACATACTCCGGCCCGTAAACGATAAAGCCGTCCTGCTCGACCAGGACCCGCACGCCCGCGTCCCCGATCCCGCTGATAACTCCCCGGAGATCGAGGGTGCCGTCGAAGTCCTGGTTGAGCGGGGAGGATATCGTGAGACTCCCGGACCGGTCGACCAGGGTGACGGTTCGCTGTTTCGTCGAGCTGCTCCCGAAGGTGGAGAGCGTGGGATCGATGATCTCGATCGAGTACTGCCCCGGTTCAAGACCGGCGGTCTCGAACGTCGCGGAGAACGACCCGTCCTCCTGGACGACGATCGTCTGTCGGCCTACTTCATGCTTTGTGTACTGGGCACGGTACAGGATAACCTCCGTGCTGAACCCGGCGTCGAGCGAAGGTTTGGGAAGCCCCCCCACGATCGTGGTGCCCGTGACTTTGAGCTGGTCGCCGACGTATACCGTCTGTGGAGCACTGATTGCGACATACGCGGCCGATGCTGCACTGACGAGCATCATCGCGGCGATGAGCGTCAGCCATGCGATCCTTTTCATACCAGTACATCAACGAATATGAGGTATAATGCTATCCAAATTAACCGAGAAACCGCTGGCGTCCTGGCGGGGGAAAGACCTCTATGAAGGGCAGATCCTCGATACGCTGACGGTAATCTTTCGGAGCGGCGGGTGTTCCTGGAACCGGTGCCGTATGTGCGGCTACCGGCACGAGCGCTACCCGGACCTCCCGGGGGACGAACTCGCAAAACGGCTGATCCGCCAGGTCCGCTGGGTGAAAGAGAACTTCCGCGACGAGGACTACCAGGTGCTCAAGATCTTCACGTCGGGGAGTTTCTTCGACCCCGACGAGGTCCCTCCCGCCGTCCGGCGCGCCGTCGCGGAGGCGTTCCGGGGCAAGGTCGTGATCGCCGAGACACGGCCCGAGTACGTCGATCCCGACGCAATCCGGGAGTTCCGGGAGGGCATCGATACCGGCGCCTGGGCAAGACCGCTCTCTGTCGCGGTGGGCCTTGAGACCACGAACGACTTCATCCGGGAGAGGAGCATCGACAAGGGGTTCTCCTATGCCGATTTCCTCCGTGCTACAGAGGTCGCCCACACCGCCGGCGCGGGCATGAAGGCCTACCTGCTGATGAAACCGCCGTTCCTGACCGAACGCGAGGCACGCGACGATATGATACGCTCCATCAGGGACATCGCCTCCGTGGCGGACAGCATCTCCATGAACCTCTGCACCGTCCAGAGCAGGACCGAGGTCGAACGACTCTGGAAACAGCAGGCATACCGCCCGCCGTATCTCTGGAGCGTCCTTGACGTGCTGATCGCTTCACCGGTGCACATCCTCTGCGACCCCGTCGGCGGCGGGCAGATGCGGGGACCGCACAACTGCGGGACCTGCGACGGCCCGATCGTGAAGGGGATCGGCGACTACTCGCTGACCGGCGACGTCGGGCTCCTGCGTGCCCTTGCGGAGACGGAGTGCGGGTGCAAAGAAGAGTGGGAGTTCGTGCTGGACCGGGAAGAGCCGTTCTGTATGCCGCTCACCCGCTAGCACTCCCCCTTACCCTCGAGCTGCTTCTCGAGCAGCGGGAGGAACGTCCCCGCGTCGCTCACGACGCCGATCGCCTGCGTCGTCCCCCGGTCCATCAGCTTCGTCACCGATGCGGGGTTGATATCGACGCAGACGGTCTTGACGTACGAGGGGAGGCAGTTCCCGACGGCGATCGAGTGGAGGAGCGTTCCCACCATCACCACCATCCCGAGACCGGGGATATGGCGGCGCATGGCGTCCTGCGCCTCCACGACGTCCGTGATCACGTCTGGAAGGGGACCGTCGTCCCGGATGGAGCCGGCGAGCACGAACGGGATGCCCTTCTTCACGCACTCGTACATGATCCCCCCGGTGACGACCCCCCGGTCGACCGCGTTCTTGATGGACCCTGCCCGCATGATCTCGCTGATGGCACGGATGTGGTGCTTGTGCCCGCCGGTGACGAGCGTGCCCGTTTTGACGTCCATCCCGAGCGACGTCCCAAAGAGGTTTGACTCGATATCGTGGGTGGCGAGCGCGTTCCCCGCAAAGAGCACGTCGATGTAGCCTTCGCGGATCATCTTCGCAAGGGCGTCGGCCGCTCCCGTATGGACGATGGCGGGGCCGCCGACGAGCGCGATCTTCTCCCCCTGCGCCTTCATCTTCAGGATCTCGCGGGCGATCTTTGCGATGATCGCCTCGCTCGGCCGCTCCGACGAGACAGTCCCGTGCATGAACTCGAACGTGCTGACCTTCCTCGGCCGTTCGGGGTAGACCACCCGGACCCCGGTCTCGCTGACGACGACGGCATCCCCGGCCTTGATCTTCGATATCGGGGTGCAGAGCGCCCGACTCTCCTTCTCATCGACCACGATATGACAATCCATCTCGATACGCTCGACGGGCAGCCATTCGTCCCGGTATTTTACGAAGGTCGGGTGGTTGGTGGTCGAATAGAACCCCTTCGGGAGGATCCGGTCGCCCTCTGCCGGTACGAGGGTGACGTCGCTGATCTCGGGGGTGCGTGCGCCGAGCCGGTGCAGCTCGGAGAGGATGGCGTCGAGTTGCCGTTCGCCGGGTGCCGCCACGCGCAGCCGCGCATAACTCGTGTCCGTCTTCTGCTTCCCGACATTGAACGTGAGGATCTCGAATTCTCCCCCCATGTCCATGATCCTATCGAACACCAGGGTCATGACGCCCGAGTCGATGATATGACCCTCTAGTTCGATTTCCCGGCAGGATTCCATATATAAGGATTGGTGATAGTCCGATAATACAGTTTCTCTCAAGAAACGAAGTGCGGGAAGCGACATTCCACCGGAGCGGAGTTCGAGAAGACCGGAAAGGCTATGGGACCTCTCTCCGGCAGAGGTACCCCTGCACCAGCGCCAGTTCCTCGCGCGTGTTGATGTTGAAGACAAGTCTTTTTTCGTGCAGGAGGAGCCGCAGCTCTTCCTGGGGCCCGTCGAGATCGCCCGCCGTCAGGATGTTGATCCCGGCAGGGCAGGCCGGCGTGCCGTCGATTACTTCTGTATACTGCGTGCGGCAGCCGTGCTCTTCGCAGAGGTCGCGGGGCACCCACGTAGAGCATGCCGGCGCTCCCGCCCGGCGCCAGGCGTCCTCGACGGCGGCGACGATATCGGGCGCAAGGCAGGGGAGGTCGGATACGCAGGTGAAGAAGGATGTTCCTTCCTCACCGAGGTCTGCCGCCGCCGCCCGGATATCCTCGACGTAGCCGAGCCCTTCAGCTTCGTACAGGGTGACCCCCTGTGCCCGGCACCAGTTTTTGGTGAACGGTGTTTTCTGCGAGGCGACCACGACCACCTCGTGCCCTGCAGACGAGAAGGCGTCGATGACGTAGGAGAGCATCGGTCGTTCGCAGATGGTGACGAGCGGTTTTTCGCCCATCCGGAGCCGGGACCCCTGCCCCCCGGCCATGATCAGGGCAAGCATGCTTCGAGCGCCTCGATGAGTTGCGCGTTCTCCTCCCGGGTCCGTACGGCCACGCGGATGTGGCGGGGAAGCCCGAACGACCGGCAGTCCCGGACGAGGATGCCGCCGGAGAGGAGGCGCCCGACCAGAACCTCCGCCTCCATCGGGACTTCAATAAGAATGTAGTTCGCAGACGGAGGCGCATAGGCCAGATCGAGAGCGTCCAGGCGGCCGGCGAGCCAGGTCCGTTCCCGGGCAATCCGCTCCCGGGACTCGTCGAGCAGGTCATAGTGCCGGAAGGCCTCGATCGCGAACGACTCGGCGAACGCGTTCACGGTCCAGGGAAGGCGCATCGTCTCCACCTTCTCGATGAGTTCGGGCGTGCCGAACCCGTACCCGAACCGGATGCCCGGCACGGCGAAGCTCTTTGTCAGGGAGCGCAGCACGAAGAGGTTCTCGTGGGAGATGTCGGCGAGGCTCTGGCGCGGGTCGGAGAGTTCGATGAACGCTTCGTCAAGGAACAGGCACGCTCCCTGCCCGGCGACTGTATCGAGCAGACGGAGGACTTCCGGGCGGGAGCAGAGCTTCCCGGTCGGGTTGTTCGGGTTGCAGAGGAACCGGACGGCAGCACTGCCGTCATCGGCGGTGCACTGGGCGCCGGCAAGCCGGACCGCCATCTCGTACTCGGCAAACGTGGGCGAATCGATACGGGCGGTATCGCCGGCACCAAGCATGGTATGGCAGAACGCGCGGATCAACTCGACGGATCCGTTGCCTACGGCGACCTCCGCCGCATCTCGCCCGAATGTCCTGCCGATTTCCTCTTTGAGCGCCTCATAACGGTCGTCCGGGTAATCCTTCAGCGCCGAGAGGTCCGGAACCCAGGGGATCGCCGGAGGATACGGATTCACGTTAGCACTGAAATCAAGCAGCTCGCCCTTCTCCCGGGTGCGATGCCAGCGCACCCGGCCGCCATGTTCCGCCCTTTTCGGGAGATTATCTCTCATATTCGTGGCAACTCTTTGAGGATACGTTGTCGGCTGCTATCCATAAAACCGTTATGTCAGACATGAATCTATTTCGAAAAGTATATATATAATACAATTATTATTATGCCTTATCTGATGCAGTCAGACGAAAAGGTTACGATTGTCTGACAAATGGCGGACAAGAGGCTGCCAGATGTCAGATATGAGTGATTGAAATGATGGATCGGATAACTATCAGATTGCCCCGGCAGCAGGTTGAGATGCTCGAGAGGCTGGTGGAAGCCGGCGAGTTCCCCACGGTATCGGAGGCTGTGCGGTACTCTGTCAGGGCGCTTCTCGAGAGGCATGGAAACCGTGTTCTCCGCGAGGCCGACCAGATTTCATTCAAAGTTTAGGAGGTATATGATGCAGACGATCATCAACGAGGCGTTAAAACACGCGGAACGTGAGAAGTACCTGAAGACGGACTCGGTGGAGGAAGACGACATCCTCGGCCAGCCACGTATTGTCATCGTAGGATGCGGCGGTGCAGGGAACAACACCGTCAACCGCCTGTACCACATGCAGGTCAGCGGTGCGGAGACGATCGCGATCAACACGGACAAGCAGCACCTGGATATGATCCAGGCAGACAAGAGGGTGCTTGTCGGCAAGTCGCTCACCAAGGGCCTCGGGGCCGGCGGGTTCCCGGACGTCGGCAGGCGTGCAGCCGAGATGGCGCGGCCGACCCTCGAGAGCCTGCTCGCGGACGCGGACCTTGTCTTCATCACTGCCGGTATGGGTGGAGGTACCGGTACGGGAACCGCCCCGGTTGTCGCGCAGATCGCAAAGGAGCAGGGAGCGATCGTCGTCGGCATGGTCAGCTACCCCTTCCAGGTCGAGAAGGCCCGGCTCCTCCGTGCGGAAGAGGGGCTTGAACAGCTCTCGGCCTCCGCCGACTCGGTGATCGTGCTCGACAACAACCGTCTCATCAAGTACGTGCCGAACCTCCCGCTCGGCCAGGCGTTCTCGGTCATGGACCAGCTCATCGCGGAGACCGTCAAGGGTATCAGCGAGACGATCACGGAGCCTTCGCTCATCAACATCGACTACGCAGACGTCCGTGCCATCATGAGCAAGGGAGGGGTCGCCGTGATGCTCGTCGGCGAGAGCAAGCAGCAGAACAAAGCCGAGAGCGTCGTTCACGAGTGCTTGAACCACCCCCTGCTGGACATCGACTACCGCGGAGCAACCGGGAGCCTCATCCACATCACGGGCGGCAACGACCTGACCCTCCAGGATGCCGAGGAGATCGCAAGCTCCCTGACCTACGAACTCGATCCCCACGCGGACGTCATCTGGGGAGCGCGGGTGAACAGCGATTACGAAGGAAGAGTTCGCGTCATGGCAGTCATGACAGGCGTGAAAAGTGCACAGATCCTCGGAAGCCACCGGACCTACGAACCGGTAACGCAGCGGTCCGGCGCACCTGCCGGCAGGCGCCTGGCCGGGGACGCCCCGAGCGGGCATCTCATCGACTTCCTCTAAAACCCCATACCCTCTTTCCATACCTTTTTGGCCGGAATCGGTTGGTGGCGGCGTGTCCTTCGCCCCCCCTACGAAATACTTAATAGCCCGGATGACGTTTGAAATATAGACGTTCTTGTATAATCCCTCCAGCACGGGGTGTATTGTGCAGGGCGCAGAACCTGCGGGTCTGCGATTGCCAAGTACCGGGGTTGAACACATGAGCAGACAGATGAACGACGGTCTCGATTGCCGAGTCCGGAAACGTCTTTTCTTGTGGTGTAGCCGCTACATAAGCCTCCGGCATTCCTGCACGGGAGCGACCCCGCCGGTGGGGATATGAGACAGGTACCGAATGTCGAGGATTGGTAGAGAATGCTGAACGATCTGATTGAGAAGAGAAAAAAAGTCCTTGCGGAGTCTGAACAGCACAAAGACCGACGTAACGAGTTGAACGCGCTTGCCAGCAAAAATGCCCGCGAACGCAACACCTTAAACACGCAGACCCGCGAATTCGTCGAGGAGGCGCAGCAGCACAAGGAGCAGCGGGATAAGATCAACGAGGAAGTCCAGGCGTTAAAAGACCAGAGGAACGATTTCAACGACAAGGCAAACACGCTTTTCGAAGAGATCGAGTCCTTCAAGAAAGAGCACGGCAACCTCCAGAACCGCGGCATCAAGGAGTTGCAGAAGCAGATCGAGCACCTGGAGTTCAAGCAGCAGACCGAAGTCTACAGCACCGATAAAGAGCGCGAACTGATCGAGAAGATCAAGCAGCTCAAGGCGACGGCAAAGGACCAGGAAGCGGAACTCGAGCAGAACAAGGAGATGCGGACGAAACTCACCGATGCCCGTGAGTTTCGCAGGCTGGCCTCGGACATCCACAAGGAAGTCACCGAGAAGGCCGAGGCGGCACAGCAGCACCACGACCTGATGGTGGAGTCCTACCGGAAGGCCGACAAGTCCCGCGAAGAAGCCGATCTGGCCCACCAGCAGTTCGTTGAAGCCCAGGAGTCGGCGGACGAGGAGCACAAGCAGTTCATCGCCTGCCAGAAGGAGCTCCGGGATTATGACAAGGTGATCTCGGGTCTTAGGAAGAAGACCAAGAAGACCAAAGTCACCAAAGAGCAGAAAGCCGTCCGGAAAGAGGCGGAACGCGTCTTCCAGCAGTTCCGCGACGGTGAAAAGATCACGACCGACGACCTGCTCCTGCTTCAGCGTGCAAAACTCATTTAATACTTTTTTACTCCCCGCTGCAAATTATTTAATAGATTCGAGGAGATGTCTATTGAATGGCAAAAGAGCGGACGCTCGTCCTCTGTGTCGATCGCGACGATGATCTCGGGTTCAAAGCCCGGATCGATGGTCCCATCGTGGGCAGAGAGGCATGCCTCCATGCGGCGACTTCTCTCGCTCTGATCGACCCCGAGGACTCCGACGTCAACGCGATCTTCGAGACGATCAAACTCTACGACGAGCTTGCCGGGCGGGGGGAAGAGGTTGCCGTCGCCGTCATCTGCGGCAACCACATGAACCTGCTCGAGGGGGATCGACGGGTGGCGTCCGGTCTCGATGCGATCCTCTCCGCGACGGGCTCTACATCCTGCATCGTGGTGACGGACGGCGCGGAGGACGAGTACGTCCTGCCGATCATCCAGTCCCGGGTGCCGGTCAGCAGCGTGCGGAGGGTCGTGGTCAACCAGATGCCGAACCTCGAGGGAACGTACTACATCTTAAGACGCCTTCTCGACGATCCGAAGGTCTCGAAGATCGTGCTCGTACCGCTCGGTCTCGCCATGCTCCTCTATGCGGTGGGATACCTGCTGGGATACCCGGAGGGCGCAACCATCGTCGTCGTCGGTGTCGTCGGCACCTATCTGCTCTTCAAGGGCGTCGGGATCGACGAGGTCTTCGGGTACCTGATCAACTCGCTACGGGCGTCGCTGCACGGCGGCAGGTTCACGTTCGTCTCCTACATCGCCGCAATACTGCTGGGTATCGTCGGGGTCATCCTCGGGCTCATAAGCCTCCTCGAATACTATTCCTCGTTCGGCATCTTCTTCCAGATACTCGCGTTCATCTACGGTGCCATCGCCTGGTTCACTGCCGCCGGCCTGGTTGCATCGGTAGGAAAGATCATCGATGTCTTCTTAAACGAGCGGGAGACGATCCAGCGGGTGGTCGCCCTGCCGTTCTTCGTGCTGGCGATAGGAGCCATCGCGTACGGTGCAAGCATCTACATCCTCTCGATCAGCGACGTCGCCGGGTTCCCCATAACGAGTGCAGACGGCGTGAAGTACATCATCTTCGCCACAATCGGGGGCCTCATCTGCGCCTTCTTCGGCGTCTACCTCCAGTCGTTCCTCGGCCGGTGGGTGGACGAGCGTGAGCCGGTCCCGCTGAAGAGAGAGGCGTGAGCACAGGCAGCCCTTAGTTCTCGACGACGTAGCGGATGAAGCGCTTCGGCCTGATGCCGACCATATTGAGGAGCATCACCAGGATATAGACGGCGCTCAGGCGATACTTTCCTTTCCTGAGATACCGCCGCGGCGATACGACGATGGGGCGGTCGACCTGGACGAGCCTCCCGTGCCGGCGTGCCGCCCGGGAGAACTCCACATCCTCCAGGTAGGGGAGCGGCTCGTATCCGCCGATCTCAAAGAAGGCCTCTTTATCTATGAATATGCCGAAGTCCCCAAAGAAGGTCTGCGTCCTCGCCGCCAGGAGGTTCCCAAACCAGCTCGTCAGGGAAAGCAGGGAATCGCGGCTCGTGAACGCGTGACGAAATCCACCGCCGATCACCCCCTCCCGCTCCAGTGCCCGGCGGATCGCGTCCGGGGCATCCGGGGGTATCCTGCAGTCGACGTGGAGGAAGAGCAGAACGGTTCCCGTGGCGTGCCGGGCTCCGGCGTTCATCTGGACGCCCCTTCCTGCCGGGGAGGAGATTACGACGATTCTACGGGAGAACGATCCCGCTGCCGCTTCGAGTGCTCTGCACGTACCGTCCGTGCTCCCGCCGTCGACGACGATCACCTCGAGCGGGTCCGCGAGATCGTCGATATGGGCGAGAAACCCGGGGATGTTCTCCTCTTCATTGAGCACCGGCGTGATGATCGAGAGCATGGTGAAAAGCCCCCCTCCATCGTATCTCCGTCACCCACTTATATGATGATGCTCATGGTAGGGGTGTGTTCGGCGAGGCTGCTGCCAGGGACGCGGGAGAATGGGATCTCGATACGCTCGATACGGCCATCACCCGGGGCTGCCTTCATCCCGCTACGGGAGAGGCGGTGCGGTACTTCGAGGAAGAGCGGGTCTATTCCCTGCAGATCGAGTCGACCCTCGCCTGCCCGCAGGGATGCCGCTACTGTTACGCTCCGGCCGATGCCGCCACGGTCAGAGAGCTCGCTCCCGGCGATATCGCTGCCGTCCTCGCCTCGGCGGCGGCGATGGACATCAAAGCCGTCGACTGGCTGGGTGGCGACCCGCTGGTCCGCGAGGACTGGTACGATCTCGCACTCCACGCCCGGGACCTCGGTTTTGTCAACAACATCTGGTCGAGCGGCATCCCGTTCGCCGACCGGAAAGTCGCGGAGCAGGCCGTCGCCGTGACAGAAGGGGGTTTCATCTCCGTGCACCTGGACACCCTCGACCCGGTCGTCTATGCCCGGCTTCACGACGGGGATGCAGGGGAAAAGATCCGGGCTATCCGTCACGGCATCGAGAACCTCCTCGCCTGCGGCAAACCCGCGGGCGAGCTCGTCAACTGCATCACGTTCACGCGGCCGCTTGCCGGGGGCGACCTCGCGAGGACGATGCGGTATTTCTGCAAGGATGTCGGGATGACGATCTGCCTGACGCAGATCTGCATGGTCGGCAGGGCATGCCGCCACCCGGAATGGGTGCCGACGCCCGGGGAGATCCGGGATGCCTGCCGGGAACGGGACGCGATCTGTTATCCGGGTTCGTCGCAGTCGTTTTGGACGATGGACGTCAACAAATTCTACTGCGGCACCGTGGTCTGCGTGACGGTGGACGGCAACGTTACGCCCTGTTCGGTCATCCGGAAGGGATTTGGAAACATCCGGGATCGGCCGCTGCATACGATCATAAACGATCACAGGCGCGAGCTGCTCTTTTCCGGGATGCGGCAGCCGGGTCCGAACGCTTCCTCCTGCGCCCGGTGCGAGCAGAGCGCCGTCTGCTGGGGATGCCGGGCGATGGCGTACTACGAGACCGGAGACCTCTGTGGGTCCGACCCGAAATGCTGGCGGGCAGCGTCCGGGAGGTGAAGATGCTCGATATCAACATCGGCGACGTCACGGCCGCCTACGAGGGGGCCGTCGGCATCATCTGGGAGATGCTGATGGGCGAGCAGATCCATGTCGGCGGCAAAGAGGAGACCGATACTCTCGCGGAGATAGCGGGCGTGAACCCGGGCACGCGGGTGCTGGACGTACTCTGTGGCCTCGGGGGGCCTGCCCGGCACCTGGCACGCACCTGCGGCGCGACGGTGGTCGGCCTCGATGCAACGGGGCGGATGGTGAGCGAGGCGGTTGCACGCACCGCGGACGAAAGTCTCGGCGATCGCGTCGCCTTCCGGCTCGGAAATGCCCTCAATATGCCCTTTAAGTCGGGGACCTTCGATATCGTCTGGGGGCAGGACTCCTGGTGCTATGTGACCGACAAGGACCGGCTGATACGCGAGTGCCGCCGCGTGGCGGTACCCGGCGGCACGATCGCCTTCACCGACTGGATACAGACCGGACCCATGAGCGATGAAGAGTTGCACGACCTCAATGCCTTCATGCTCTTCCCGTACATGGAGACCCTTGACGGGTACGAGAACCTGCTCCGGCGGCACGGGTTTGCCGTGAGGGAGTGCGAGGACCTCAGCGAGGATTTCGCGTCGCAGATGCACCGCTACCGGGATGCCCTCACCGGAGACCTGAAGGATCGGATCGTCGAACTCTTCGGGACAGAAATCTTTCTGGATATGGAGCGCGGCATCGGCCTCTGGGCGAGAGCCGCCGACGAGGGGAAGGTCGGAAGGGGCCGGTTCATAGGCAGGAAACAGTGATGCGGGCGGCTGCCGTTATGGCCCGGATGCCGGTTCCCGGGCAGGTGAAGACGCGGCTCGTCCCGCCGCTCACGCCTCTTGCGGCGGCACGGCTGTACACCGGGTTTCTGCGGGACACGGTCGACCGGCTCGCCCGCATCAACGGCATCCGTCCGTTCGTGGCCTACACCCCTCCTGCTGCGGACGGCTTTTTTTCCGGGATCGTTCCCCCGGGTTTCTCCACCCTCCCCCAGGCCAGCGGAGACCTGGGCGAACGCCTGGCCGCCGTTTCAGGAGCACTCTTCTCCCGGGGGGCAACGGCGGTCGTGCTCTGCGACAGCGACAGCCCGACCCTTCCCGGCCGGTGTATAAGGGAAGCGTTCCGGAGACTCGATGAGAGCGATCTCGTCATCGGGCCGTGCGACGACGGCGGGTACTACCTGATCGGGATACGGAGATGCACCCCCCGCCTCTTCTCCGATATCCCCTGGAGTTCGCCGTACGTGACACAGCGGACGGTCGAAGCCGCCGAACGCCTGGACCTCTCGGTCTTCCTGCTCGAACCCTGGTACGACGTCGACACGGCGGCCGACCTGGACCGCCTCTGCCGTGAGGTTGCAGGATCACCGGAAGACGATACCTTCGCCCGCCACACCCGCCGTGCCCTGGCGGAGCTCGGGCTGCTGACGCAGGCACGAGCTGGCGGCAACGCTCCTCAGGACACCTGCAGGTAGCGGCGAACTATCCGGCCGTTATGCAAAATAGCCGAGTCCGTCAGGGAATTCACTGACATTCTCGTAATGTTTGACGTCCTGCGGGCTGATGACGGTGAGCGAGGGCACGACCACGCCGAACCTGTGCGCGGGGAACCAGTACGAGCCCTGCCCGTAATCGTCCGATGCGTTGTTCACGTGCACCTCGATGCGATCGAGGTCGAGGTGCTGAACGCTGGTGTCGTTGAAGTTCAGGATATCGAGTGCCTTCTGTTTCAGGTCGGATTTCCCCAGGAGGAGAACGAGAAATCCAATGCCGTCGTCTATCGTATAGTTCATGGTGACGACGGCATCGGATTTCTCCAGCCGGACGGTGACGTCTTTGACCGTGATGTAACCGTACCGCTCCTCACCCGCCGCCAGTGCGGGAAGAACGAGAGCAGATACCAGCATCAGCACCAGGCCGACCGTCACCCACTTCATTATAGAGTGTTTATAGTGTGCATCATAAAGCCTTTATGGTCGATCGGCGGGTAGAACGACTGTACAGCGGACTATCGGCCGGATGCTCCCGTAAGACCCGGTTTTTCGATGTTCCGGCGATCTGCAATGCAACCTGCATGAGCACCGGTACAACGAAGGCTCCCCGAACAGGACGGTTGCGTCATGCTCCCCGCCCGCTGCGCTCCTCAGCGGAATGTCAAAAAAAGTGCTTCGGGATCTCACTTCGCATGAGTAAGGACGATCTCGATGCTTGACACGTTGGTCTTCCCCGTATCCGTGTCGATCATCTCGGTCGACGTGAAGATCTCTTTCTTGTTCACGTTCGCCAGGAACCGGTTGAGCGCGATCTCCGCCGTATCGACTGCACGCGAAATGGCCTTCCCCCGGGCTTTAATCGCAACTTCCTCTGCTCCGTTGTTGAACTGGGTGACCACCGCGAGTACGTAATTCATGACCGGTTTGTTTCCGACGAATACTGTGTTGTCCTTTATCATTAGCCCACCTCGTCTAAAGGTACTTCCTCGAGTATATCAGTTCTGCGTTGAGGACGGATGCGCCTGCAGCCCCACGGATGGTGTTGTGGCCGAGCGCAACGAACCGTAATCCTTCCCGGATTCTCCCGACGGAGACCGTCATACCCCGCCCCCGGTTACGGTCGAGCCGTGGCTGCGGACGGTCGGACTGCTCGAGGAGCTCAACTGCCTTTGCCGGCTGTAAAGGTAGATTGCTGAAGGGGGACTTAAATGTTGCGTAAGCTTTTTTCACTTCGGCAACCGATTCTTTCACGTCGATCCAGACCGCAATGGTGTGTCCGTCGATGACGGGGACCCTGTTGCAGCTTGCGCTCACGCTGAACGGGGCCGGGATCACCTCGGAGCCGTTGAACGTCCCCATGATCTTCAACGTCTCGGTCTCGATCTTCTCCTCCTCAGAGCCGATGTAAGGGATGACGTTGTCATAGATGTCCATGGCGGAGACGCCGGCAAATCCGCCTCCCGAGATTGCCTGCATGGTCGCCGCACGCACGTCGTGGAACTCGAACGACCGCAGGGGTGCAAGGGCCAGCGTAAGGACGATCGTCGAGCAGTTCGGGTTGGTCACGATGAACCCCCCGCTTCCGCGGTCCCGCTGGACGTCGATCAGGCCCAGGTGATCCGGATTGACCTCCGGGATCACCAGCGGGACGTCGGGGTCCATGCGGTGCGACCGGGCGTTGCTGCAGACGGCGATGCCCGCACCGGCGATCTCCGTCTCAAGGGACGTCGCCACTTCGGCGGGCAGCGCCGAGAAGACGAGGTCGCAGTCCTTCAGGCTCTCGACGGTTGTGGGAGTGACGACGATATCGCTGACGTTGTCCGGGTACGGCGCATCAAGACGCCAGTTGACCACCTTACCATACGGTTTTCCTGCACTCCGTTCTGAAGCGGTGAGTGTCTGGAGATTAAACCAGGGATGATCCGCTAATAGCTGAACGAAGCGCTGTCCCACCGCTCCTGTGGCACCAAGCACTCCTACATTTATCATAGACAAAAATATCTGTAGTGTAGGTGGTATTAAAAGAGTATGTTTCTTTATTCCATCGATATTGCCTCGGACGGGCACTCGTCGACGCAGGTCTCGCAATCAACGCAGAGATCGACGTCGACTTTTGCTTTGCCGTCTTCCATGCTGATGGCTGAAGCCGGGCAGACATCCACGCAGGTCTCACAGGCGGTACACTTCTCAATATCAACAACTGCTGGCACTTTTGTTCCTCCGAACGTACATAGTTTATGAGTGTATCAAAATTAAATTTCGCTTCCTCCGGATGGATCGGAAGCGTCTTTCATAGCCCGAGGACTTCCTGCATGGTATAGATGCGCGGTTCCCTGCCGGAGACCCACCGTGCGGCCCGGACGGCGCCCTGCGCGAAGACCGCCCGGTCGTAGGCGCGGTGGGAGATCTCGATGCACTCGAAGTTCCCCGCGAAGAGGACGGAGTGATCGCCGACGATATCGCCGCCGCGGATGGCGTGAACGCCTATCTCGCCTTTCCGTTCCGTCTCACCGACGCGGCCGTAAACCTTCTCGCGGCCCCCGAGTTCCTGGTCGAGGATCTCGAGGATGGTCTTTGCCGTGCCGCTCGGGGCGTCCTTCTTGTAGCGGTGGTGGGCTTCCGTGACCTCGATATCGTAGTCGCCGAGCTCGCGGGCCGCTTCCCGCACGAGTTTCCAGAAGATGTTGACACCGACCGAGAAGTTGCTCGATATCACCGCGGGGACATGCCCCTCGACGGCGCCCCGGATCGTTTCCCTCTGCTCGGGGGAGAACCCGGTCGTCCCGACGACGAGCGCCACGTTGTTTCTGGCTGCCGCCCTGATGTTCTCGACCGCGGCGGCTGCAACGGTGAAGTCGATCAGGACGTCGGGCTTCTTTTCTTTCAGGAACGCATCGATCCTCGCCGCAGGGACGACCTCGGTCCCGAAGAGCGTTCCCTCCCGCACGTCGACGCCCCCGACCAGTTCCAGATCGGGAGCCTCGTCGACGATCCGGCCGATCATGGTGCCCATACGCCCCAGGGCCCCGGATACGACTACCTTAACCATGGTTCACCAGCACCTTCCTCAGCTGTTCCGTCTTCGCTTCGTCCAGTTCGTCGAGCGGCAGCCGGACCGGTCCCGCGGCCATCCCGATGAGCCCCACCGCCTTCTTCACGGGGATGGGGTTCGTGTCGATAAACATCGCCCGCATGAGCGGAGCAAGCTCGAAGTGCAGGTCCCGTGCGCGGGCAAGGTCGCCGGCACGGAAGGCTTCGTACATCCGCACCATCCGGCCGGGATCGACGTTTGCCGCCACCGATATCACGCCCGCGCCTCCCAGGGCGAGGACGGGAAGGGTCATCGCATCGTCCCCGGAGAGCACGACGAAGTCCTCGTCCCGCGTCCCCTCGATGATACGGGAGATCTGGGTGATGTCACCGCTTGCCTCCTTGACGGCGACGATGTTCGGGTGCCGGGCCAGTTCGATCACCAGGTCGGGCTGGAGGTTCTGCCCCGTCCGGCCGGGGACGTTGTAGAGGACGATCGGGAGATCGAGATCGGCAAGCTTCGTGAAATGCTTGACGAGCCCGGAGCGGTTCGGCTTGTTGTAGTACGGGCTGATGATAAGCGCCCCGTCCGCACCCGCATCCTGTGCCGACCGGGTCAGGCGAACAGCCTCTTCGGTGTTGTTCGATCCCGTCCCTGCGAGCACCGGCACCCGCCCGTTGACGACCTCGACGGTCCTGCCGATCACCTGATCGTGCTCCTCGAACGTGAGTGTCGCGGACTCACCGGTCGACCCGCAGGGCACGATACCGTGGATCCCGCGTTGGAGCAGTGATTCTATGTTGGACCGTAATCCTTCAATATCGAGACTCGCCCCGGAGTCCCGGTGAAAAGGGGTAATGATTGCCGGAAGGATTCCCTCAAACATATAGTGAGGTTTACCGCTTCCTTGTATTTATCTTTCTTGAGATGTACCCGGCAACCCTGTTCCGGACACCCTTACTGTCGATCACGGCAACTTCGCTGACGGCATGCTTGTTTTCATCAAAGTCTCCGCTGAATCTGTCGCGATGCTTGACGAGGAGTTCTTCGCCGAGGTTCTTGATATATGATGGCTTTATTCCCATGTGGACCTTCCCTTACAATTGTGCATACGTAATGCGATTCGACAGTTTAAGAATATTTTGTGCGACCATGACCGGATCCTCCGCGAGAACCCGGATCATCGGCTCTTTCCCCACGGCCCCCCGGTCGTAGATGATGTCGGGCACGCCCTCCCTGCAGCAGGAGGCGACGCCCCAGTCCATCGTCTGCACCCCCGGCGGTTCTCTTGCCCGGTCGAACGAGCAGACCTCGAAGAGGAGGTTCTCGAGCTCCGGAAGGATCGCTTCCGAAAAGCGGATGTTCGCCGCGCTCCGGATCTGCGGGTCGAAGTGCATGGCGGTGAGGACGATCCGGGCTACGTGGTCGCTTGCCCCAAATGCGATCTCCCCGACGGGGTGGACCTTCTTGCCGAGCCCGACGATCCGGCCGAGGACTCCCGCAACGTCGTCCCTGCTTCGCGCGTCGGGCAGGGCGTAGACGACGTTCATCCCGACCTCCGGGATGAGCCTCTCGTCCATCCGCTCGACGAGCAGCGTTACGGCCTCTTCCAGGCGGCCGATCACCTTCCCGCGGTCTTCCGATGTCATGTTGTATCCCTCGCCCCGGGTGCCATATATGTGTTTGCTCAGGCAAGGCCAATATCGCCGCGGACTTCCGTGAGTCCCTCGATCGCGAGACGGTAGAACGTCTCGAGATCCATGAGGGGCTCGATCATCCGGATCCTCTCGCGTTCGCAGCCGGCGGCAAACGACTTTTCCTTGAACTTCTTCTTCACCGTCCGCGGCGTGACCTCGCCGATCGCCCCGCCCTTCACCAGGGCGCAGGCGATGATCAGGCCTGATACGCTGTCTGCCGCCTGGAGCGCAACCTCGACCGGGCGCTCGTAGCCGGACGTGAGCAGGTGGTTGTGGCGCCTGACGATATCCGCAATCTCCTCTGAGACACCGTTCTCGATGAGGATCCGGCAGCCCTCGACGCCGTGCCGCTCCATATCCCCTCCGACGAGGTCGTAGTCGATGTCGTGCAGAAGGCCGATGACCTCCCACGTTCCTGCATCCTCGTCGAGGTGTTCCGCGACCTTCTTCATGATGGCCGCCGTGGCGTGGCTGTGTATGATATGGGACGGCGACGTCACGTAGCGCCGGAGCAGGGCCAGTGCCTCGTCTCTCTCCATGCGGGAGGGGTTGTCAACCGCCCCTGATAAGCATGTGGGTCTCCCGCTCTATGGATAGAGATATACCTGCACCTATCCCACTTCTGTACATGAATCTACGGGTTCTTGAGGTGCTGGTCGCATTCGGGTGCCTTGCACTGTTTGTCATGCTGCTGGTGATGCTGCCCGGTCTGATGGCGGGGATGGAGGGGGTTGCATACGTCGTCGCGCTGGTCGCCTTTATCGCCGCGCTCAGTATCGCAGGCTACATGATCGATAAAAAGGTCGCTTAACCCCGCTTTTTCTTTATGTTTTTCCTGAGCCGGTAGTAACTCAGGGGATGGTTGACCCGTTCGCAGTCCTTATCCCGGTTGGCACAGAGCCCGAAGGTGCGCATGGTGGCGCACGACGGCGGGGTATACTCGGTGCCGCCCCGGCCGGAGATGTGCTCCACCTGGTACATCGTCATGTCCGGGTCGAAGTCGGGAGCCCGGGCGAATACGTCCGCTATCTGCGCGATGTTCATCCCGATGGTATGGAGGAAGGACGTGATGGCGAACCGGCCCATATGCGTCAGGTTCGTTCCCGCGGTGATCGCCTGGATGAGCGCGCTGATGCAGGGCGGAAACGCCTCCTCCCTGACCTCGCCGAACTGCTCGAGAACCTGCTGCTGCTGCAGCGCCGAGATCTCTTTTGTAACGGGTTCGAAGCGTTCGCAGATCCCGGTCGGAATCCGGAGCGGGAGTTGATCGACGAGGATGACCCGGATCCGCTCCCGGATGAGTTCGTCGATCTCGCCCGGCCCAAGGTTCACGCCTCCCTGCCGGACGTCCCTGTTGACGAGCCGCCAGCGTTTATCGCGCAGGTGGGGCACCAGCTCCACGTAATCGGTGACCGGCAGGGTCGCGGTCCCGGTGCTGATCCCGATGCTCCAGGCAACGAACCGGCGGATCTCCGGGTCTTCGGTCGCAAGGAAGAACGATGCGCGTTCCGCTTCGTAGCGCGCAAGGCGGTCGATGAGCGATCGGTCGTTGATGCAGGAGACCAGCATCCGGGCAAGCGCATAGCTCGCGATCTCAAACTCGGGTTTGAGGTTCTGCGTAGTCTCTTCCCCAAACTCCTTCTTGAACGTCAGCGCAGCGATGACCCGCTCCTTTGCCCGCTCGAGCGCCGCGGCGCCCGGGCTGCTTGCGAGAAAATCTTCGAGCGACTCAACGTGCCGGCGGGCCAGCTGCTGCGATTCTTTCAAAAAGGGGTATTTGATGAGTTCTTTGCGGTCGAGTACAATATCCATCAATCGGCCTCGATCCGAGGGGCAAGGAGGTACTCCACGCGGCCTTTGCCGCCCGCAATGTCAAAGGCAAACCGTACCGGGTGATCGATGCCGAGGTAGACCTCCACCTCATTCGCGCGTGCCATGACCCGGCCCATGTCCTTCAAGTAATCGATCGAGAAGAGGGAGCGGGCCCGCACCGGGTTCAGGGCGACGAGTTCGTCTTCGCCGAGCGCGAGTTTAATGTGGTCGGTGTCTCCCTCCGCCTCCATGTAGAAGGTCATGGTATCGGGGTCGATCCCGAGCGCGATCTTATCAGAGATGACGGCAGCCGCTTTGATGGCATTGTTCAGCGCGTCGCCCGAGATGACCGCTTTGCCGGGGAGTTCGATCCCCGGGGGGTTCGGATCTTTCCGGATGGTGTTGACGTCAAGGAGCGTGATCGAGTAGCGGTACCCGCCGAAACTCAGTTCTAGTTTCCGTTCTTCGTCGAGCAGGCTCAAGGTCAGCGCGTCGCCTTTCCCCATCATCCCGATGATGTTCTTCATCTTTGCGATATCCAGGCCCAGTTCTCCGGTCGTCGCCGAGAAAGAGGTGAACGCCGTGCTCTGGAGTTCCAGGGAGACCATGGCTACGTTTGCGGTGTCGACGGAACGTGTCCGGATCTGGTCCTCGGCCGTGTGTAGGCGGCATTCCGTCACCAGTGCGGCGATCGCGTCGATGGATTCCCGAAATATATCTGCATCAATCGTTGCCTTTAACATTGTGACCCCTTTATTAAACTCTCGTTGAAAGTATATAATCACCTTTTTCATTATAGTGCTTTACGATCAAAACCGGCAGAAGGCCCGTGACGCTGGGTCGGGGGAGCGGTCGCGGCAGACGTGATCGCCCGCAACCCGGAACCGTATCATTCATGGTTAACCGCATCAAACACTATACATAATCTCCTTGATCGTGCCGGCGGTGCAGATAGCCGTCTGTCGGCCTTCAAGTGGAGGGTAATCTCGCGATGGGTTCTCAATGGACAAAAGACAGCGTCTACAGAAAGGCGATGAAGGCGGGATACCGGGCACGGGCCGCCTATAAACTGCTGGATATCCAGCAGAGGAACGAGATCATCAGGCCGAGCGACAACGTCGTCGACCTCGGGGCTGCGCCGGGGAGCTGGCTGCAGGTGCTCCGCGACCTGACCGGAGGGAAGGTCATCGGCGTGGATCTCAACCCGATTGCGCCGATGGAGGGCGTCACCACCATCGTCGGGGATTTCACCGATCCCCTCGTCCAGGAGCGCATCCGCGAGGAGGCAGGCGGGATCGTCAACGTCGTGGTCTCCGATGCCTCGCCGAAACTCTCCGGCCAGAAGAGTTACGACCAGGCTCGTGCGATCGGTCTCGGCGAGGACGCCCTGGCGTTTGCCTGCACGATCTTGAAGCCCGGCGGCAACATGGTGATAAAGTCGTTCCAGGGCGAGCTCTTCGGGGAGCTGATGGCCGAAGCCAGGAAGCACTTCTATTCCGTCCGGGGGTACAGGACGAAGGCGTCGCGGAGAGGAAGTGCCGAGACCTACATTATAGCAAAGAGTTTCAAGGGAAGATGCGATGGTGCTGAAGGACCCCTATAACCGGACCGTGACCAATCTCCGGATCAGCCTGACCTCCCGGTGCAACCTGCGGTGCATCTACTGCCACGCAGAGGGCGAGGTGAGCCCGAAGGAGCAGATGAGTGCCGAGGATATCGCCGAACTGATGCGGGTGGGCGTGCAGTTCGGCGTTAAAAGCATCAAGTTCACCGGCGGAGAGCCCCTGCTCCGCCGTGACCTCGTCGATATCGTCCGCTCGGTGCCGCCGGGCGTCGAGTCCTCCCTGACGACGAACGGGACGCTGCTTGCGGCAAAGGCTGCGGAACTCAAAGAGGCCGGGCTTGCCCGGGTGAACGTCAGCCTCGACACCCTCCGTCCCGAGCGCTATCGCCAGATCACGGGGAAGGACTGCCTCGCGGACGTTCTCGCCGGGATCGACGCGGCGATCGAGGTCGGACTGACCCCGGTCAAACTCAACATGGTGCTCCTCGACGGCATCAACGAGGACGAGCTGGACGACTTCATGGCGTTCGTCAGGAGCAAACAGGACCTCATCCTCCAGGTCATCGAGCTGATGGAGTTCAACGAGTGCAAGTTCCACGGGGACGTGGACAGCGTCGAGCAGGAACTGGACGAGCGGGCGACCCGGGTCGTCACCCGCAGGATGCATCACCGCAAAAAGTACTGCCTCGACGGCGCCGAGGTCGAGGTGGTCCGCCCCCTCCACAACACGGAGTTCTGCGCATTCTGCAACCGCCTGCGCGTGACCTCGGACGGCAAACTCAAGCCCTGCCTCCTTCGGAGCGACAACCTGGTCGATACCGCGGGCAAGCACGGCAAGGAACTCGAGGACGCGTTCCGCGAAGCCGTCAGCAGGCGTGAGCCGTTCTTTGTTTGAAGCGATGTTCAGCCCTTTGGGCTGAACGGAGCTTGAGAAAACGCGAAGCGTTTTCGAGCAGCGACGCGTGCCCTGCCAAGCAGGCGGAGCCCAACCCTCCCTCAGGCCCGGAACACCCAATCCCCTTCCTTACCGTCCTCACCGCCGCCAGCGCCCGCCATTTTGCACCTGGCAGTGCTCTTGCTCCGTTCGCACCTTGGGTGCTCGAGCTCCGGCCATTCGTCCCGTCGCATTCCGTTGGAACGTCCCACCCTTCGGCCCGTCGCAGCTCGCACCTGCGGTGCTCACGCTCTGGACGTCCCGTCCATCGCGACTCGAAAACGCTTCGCGTTTTCTCAAGCTCCGTTCGGCCCGTTGGGCCGAACATCGCTGCATCGAAGGAATATTATTTGAACCACTCTCCCCAATAGGAGAGAGTATGCTGGAAGTGAACGAGTATGCCCGCGTCATGCAGAAACTGTATGGCAAATCGCTGATCCTGGAGAGCCCTACCGAGTTTCATCCGGTGTTGCATTTCTACTTCACCGATGCCCTCGCCCACATCGACTTCACCCTCGGCATCCTGGCCTACAACTACATGTCGCCCCGGAATATCATGAGCATGGAGTATATGCGGTGGCGCCTGGACGAGGAGAAGGTCGGCGACCGGGTACACTTCCCCGGGTTCGTCAACTGGCTCAAGACCGAGCACCCGGAGAAGTTCGAGGAACTCCCGATGCTCTGGTCCGGCGTCTACGACAGCGACGACCCCGCCCAGTACCGGAGTTTCCGCATCGTGCTCAACCCCGACGACAAGAAGGCGATCCCGGCCGAGTACCTCTCGACGTTCATCGACGAGTTCTTTGATGCGAAATTCGTCAAACAACTCTACAATACCTCGGCGCTCGCCCGGCTCTTCGACGAGTTCGTGAGAAGCAGGTCTGCATAAGGAGACCACGTATGGATGTCGCCCGACTCACGTCATCGCTCATCCGGATCAGGAGCGAGAACCCGCCGGGGAGCACGGCCGACCTCGTTGCGTTCATCGGGGAGTTCCTCGACTCGCTCGGGGTGAAGAACCGCATCGTCTCGCACCCCGGGGGGAGGGACAACCTCATCACGACCGAACCCGGCTCCCGGCTCCTCCTCTGCGGCCACGTCGACGTGGTCCCCGCCATCCCCGACGACTGGACGCACGACCCCTGCAGCGGAGAGGTTGCCGACGGCTACGTCTGGGGAAGGGGCGCCACCGATATGAAAGGGGGATGCGCCGCCCTCCTCGCCGCCTACCGCGACGTCATCGAGAGCGGGGTGGAGCCGAAGGCCCAGTTCGCCTTCGTCTGCGACGAGGAGACCGGCGGGGAGCACGGCATCCGGGCGCTGCTTGCGCAGGACTTGTTCGAACCCCGCGACTGCCTGATCGCCGAACCGACGCCGGCGATGAGCCCGGCGGTCGGCCAGAAAGGCCTCTACCGGGTCGACCTCTCCTTCCGCGGCAGGCCGGGCCACAGTTCCCTCTATCCTCTCGTCGGGAAGAGCGCCGTCATGGCGGCGTTCGATCTCATCGACTACCTGCGGGAGGTCCACGCCCGCCCGTTCCCCCCCGGCGAAGACCTGCAGCCGCTCGTCGCCCAGTCGGCCCGCATCTTCCGCGAGATATTCGGGATCGAGGGAGGGGACAGCATCCTCACCCGGGTTATGTTCAACCCCGGGCGTATCGAGGGCGGCGAGAAGGCGAACATCGTGGCAGAGCAGTGCCGGATGGAACTCGACGTCCGGGTGCCGTGGGGGTGCTCCCTCGACGACCTCCGGAGAGGCATCGCCGAACACGCCCCGGATGCCGCGATACGCGAGACGGACGTCGCCGAACCGACCCTGACGCCCCCGGACGCCCGGATCGTCCGGACGGTCTGCACCGAGGTGGCACGGGTCTACGGGACGGCGGTGCCGTTCCTCCAGTGGGCGGCAAGCGACGCGAAGTACCTCCGGGATAAGGGCTTCGACGTCGTGGAGTACGGGCCGGGGGAGATCCCGACGCTGCACGCGGTGGACGAGCGGGTCAGCGTGGAGCAACTCGAGAAGGCGGTGGACGTCTACCGGGGCGTCATCCGGGCGTACTCCAGGTGAGACCTCCAAACCGTTTTTCCTGAAGGAGGCCTCCGGGTTATGCCCCCCTCCACGTGTAGTGCCTGTTCGCGGCATAGTTCCAGGCAAACGCGATGAATATTCCTGCAAGGTTCGCGACGAGGTAGTAGACCCCGGCAACGTCGGCAAGGAGGTAGAGGAGGCTCATATTGATGACGAGCCCGGCCATCGAGACCGCCTGGAACGACCAAAAGCGCTGGAGATTCCCCCCGAGATTTTTTGCAGATTTAAACGTCCAGACGTCGTTCCAGACGAAGTTGTTCACGATCGAGAGTTCGATCGCGATCGCGGCGGAGACGAGGTAGTAGAGACCGGCAATCTCGGTCAGGGCGTAGAGGAGCCCCATATTGACGAGTATCCCGGAGAGCCCGACGAGCCCGAACCGGACGACCTTCTCCCACTCCCGCGAGACCCGCCCGGACCGGCGCGTTATCGAGAAGCGGACGATGCCGGCGCACTGCCGGAGGTAGTCGATCACGGTGCCGGCCCGGAGCTTGCTCGCCCCCTCCTCGCGGTCCCTGAATACGAACGGTATCTCGACGACCGAACGCCACCGGCCCCTGCCGAGGACTTCCATCAGGATCTTGTAGCCCCGCGGCGCAAGGGGAGCGCCGGAGACGACCTCGCGGCGCACGGCAAAGAATCCGCTCACGGGGTCGGTGACCGCCGGGAAGAGGATGCGCCCGAACGCGGTGGCCGAAAGCGATATGAGCCTCCGCGCAAGCGGCCAGTCCTCGATATCCCCGCCCTCCATGTACCTGCTCCCGACGGCGATGTCCGCACCGTCCCGTATCGCTTCATAAAAGCGGGGGATGAGCTCCGGCGGATGCGAGAAGTCTGCGTCGATGACGAGCAGGATATCCGCGCTTGCCGCCCCGAACCCCTCGACGACCGATTGGGAGAGGCCGTGGTCCTCGCTGCGCACGATCAGCCGCACGTCGTCGGTTTTGCCGGCGATCTCCCCGACGATGGGGATCGTGCGGTCGCTCGAGCCGTCGTCCACCACCAGAATCTCGCCGCGGATGCCGCTCTTTGAGAAGGCTTCGCCGATCGCCTCGATGATCGCGGCGATATTCTCCTCCTCGTTGAAGGTCGGGACGATCACCGAGAGATCGTAGGCGTCAGCCATTGTGCTCTCCGTCTAGGCCGATACGAAGAGGTAGATCTCCGTATACTGCCCATAACACTGCGTGTTCTCTTCGACCCAGTCCATTGCATCCCCCGGGGGGTTCGCGGCGAAGAGATCGGGGGTCATCACGTAGAACGCACGCCGGCCGGGGTATCGGCCGCGGATCGCCGCGAGATCGTCCCCGGTCGTTGCCCCGATCTCGAGGGTCCGGTCGGTCGCGTTGCTGTAGTAGTAGTCGAGCGGCTGCGCCACGTAGGGCGGCAGCACGACGACGAGATCCTCATCCCCGGTCATCCCGTAGAGTTCTGCGGAGAACCCCCGCCAGTCGTTCTTCTGGGGTGTCGTGTAGTAGGTCGCAAGGAAGGGGGTGCTGATGAGGGCCGCCGCCGCGACGGCGAGGTAGACCGCCCTTCTGTCCCGGACGAGCGCGTAGAGCCCGGGATACGCCGATGCGATCCCGACGAAGTAGACCGGGAGGAGGTAGATGAGGTAGCGCGGGATCATCGGCATCCGCGAGGAGAGGGCGAGGCTTGCCGCCAGCGGGAGGATCAGCATGAGAAGGAGGAGGAGCGCCCCCTCCCGGTCCTCGCGCCGGGTGTAGGCGACGCCAAGCAGGAAGAGGAGGATGAAGGGCACCAGGACGAGGTCGCTCGACCCCGATGCCTGGAAGAGGGTCTGGTAGACGATCTCGATCCCCTGCATGCCGAACGTCGGGGCGGACGACGTCCTCGCCCGGAAGAGGCCGAACGTCACGATGAGGAGAGGAAGGCTTGCGGCGACGAACGCGACGGCCGAGAGGGCCGGGTTCCTCGCGCTCCGGATGGTGCCGGCGCGGGTGGCGAGGGCGTGGAGAATGAGGACGGCGACCGGCACGATGGCGTAGAAGTGCATCCAGAATGCGGCTGCGGAGAAGAGCCCGAAGAGAACCCAGGAGCGGACCTCATCCGACCGGCTCGCCCGCACGTAGAAGAGCAGCGCGAGGGAGAAGAAGAAGAGCATCGGGGCGTATGCCCGGGCCTCCTGGGAGTAGAAGATATGGAAGGGCGAGAACGCGAGGAGGGCGGCGGCGATGAGCCCGACGTCTCGGTCCCGGAACTCTTTTCCGATGAGATATACGACCGGGATCGTCAGGACGCCGAAGAGCGCGGGGAGCAGCCGGAGCACGAACTCGCTCTCCCCGAAGAAGAGCATCCCGTGCTCCAGCCAGTAGAAGAGCGGCGGGTTGAACTCTCCGGTGGCGGTGCTCTCCCAGATGCCGGCAAGCGTTTGCCGGGCGAACGTGAGTGTCGCGGCCTCGTCGAGCCACAGGGAGTTATATCCAAGGTTGTAGAGCCGTAGTAAGGCTCCGATACCCATGACGACCAGGAGACACCCGGTCCGGTCCGGGGGCGTTCGGTCGTTCTCGCGCCGGGTCGTTGCGCTCTCACGAGGGGTGCTGCCGCCACCCGGAATGGGCGTGTCGGGGCCTATGGATCGCTTCTTCTCTCTCTTCGCTGCTGTCATCGGCCGAGCGATAGAGGTACGAACGTCCGATAAATATGTTCCTGCACAGGGTTTCGCGAATGTACGACATCTCCCGGGGAGTCGCTCGTGAAGGCACTCTTTTTTGATCCGGCCGTGCACTTTCCGGGATCATGCCGTAAAACCACGCTGGCTGCCAATGATATTTCTATCGGTTAATATCTATTGCTAAAATATTTCTCCGGAAATTCGAGAGTAAAAACATAAATATCTCTCTGCATAATCCCTCTACGGTGAGCAGGGTGTATAAATCGTTCTTTGTAGCTGCAGTGATGGTCCTGATCCTTGTATCCGCCGGATGCGCGGAGTTGCCGCCCGGCGGCGAATCAGGCTGGTCCGGCGGCCTTTCGCCGGACAAACAGGGCGGATCGGGCGGAGAGGATGACGACCCGGGGTACCTGAAGCCGGCGACCCCGTACCCCACTGCAACGAGCAGTATGGCCGGCCCCACGCTCAGCAAGCCGGTGGAGACCGCGCCGACGCAGGACCCCTACGTGACGCTCTACAACCGGACGACGGAGTTCAGTCTCACTCATCCGACGGATGCCTACTCCTTTGACCTGACCGCGCCCCCGCTCATCATCGAGTTCGACGTGGAGCCGAAGATGATCACGCGGGAGAAGTATACGACAAGCGATTACGGCAGCAAAAAGGATATAGTCGTCAAGCAGTCCTACCCGAGCGAGGACTCGTGGTTTACGGTGACCGTGAGGGACCGGGAGTCCGGCGCGATCGTGGCCGAGGACGGTTTCGGGAAACGCTTCAGCACGGACACCGATAAACGGGTCTTCGTGGGCCGGCTCGGAGACTACCTGATCCAGTTCAGCGGAAACGATGTGAAGGTGCATATACTGGTGCGTGCAGGGGGCGTGTAGGCCCCCGGATACACCGGAGACCGGGGCTTACCCCGGGACCCGGCAGTCCTCTCGACAGCGCCTCGATCATCCCGTGAGCAATCCTTTTTAACCAGAACAACGTAGTTATTAGGGGAAAGGCACTCATTCTCGTGTCCCGGTAGGGTAGTGGATATCCTAGAAGCCTGCGGAGCTTTTGACCCGGGTTCAAATCCCGGCCGGGGCGTTTTGTTTTTCGATCAGGATTTTATTCTCGAGTAACTTTCCGATAGGCCGCCGCGGGTCCGGCATTCATGCCGATCCGGTCTGACCGGCCTTCATGGGTATGCCGTGTCCGCCCGCAGGCGGGATGGTTCCGTCCGACCATACTTTTATCAGCACCGCGGGGAGGGAGACCCGTATGACCGAGCAGAGTCGCCCTCCGTTGCCGCCGTTCACGTACGAAACAGCGGTGCAGAAAGTTCGTATGGCCGAGGATGCATGGAACACCCACGATCCCGTGAAGGTGTCGCTCGCATACAGCGTCGACAGCGTCTGGCGCAACAGAGCGGAGTTCATAAACGGCCGCGAGGAGATCGTCGAGTTCCTGCGGCGGAAGTGGGCGAAGGAACTCGACTACCGCCTGATCAAGGAGGTCTGGGCGTTTCACGAGGCGCGCATCGCCGTGCGGTTCGCGTACGAGTGGCACGACGACTCGGGGAACTGGTTCCGCTCCTACGGGAACGAGAACTGGGAGTTCGACCGGCAGGGGCTGATGCGCGTTCGCCACGCCAGCATCAACGACCTGCCGATCGCCGAGGGAGAGCGAAAGTATCGCTGGCCGCCGGGCCGACGCCCCGACGATCATCCCGGGCTCTCCGACCTGGGGCTGTAGTCTTCACGGAATCGTATCCGGTAGAGGCGGGAGCGGCATTACCGGCAGATCTCCTCGGACGTCCGCCTCGAAGACGTTCGGTTTTCGACTCCCGGGTCATGGCCGGCCCCGCTCGACGGTGACGGCGTACTGGTGGTTTCGCGTCCTTCTGACGTTGATCACGCGGACGGCCCGGCCGTGCCGCCGGATCTCGGCGGCGACCGCCTGCGGGACGAGGAAGAGCGGTACCGGGGGCACGCTTATCTCCTCCGGTGACGGAGCGGCGGCCTGGCGGCACTTCGGGTCCGGGCTGCCGCCGTCGGTCTCTCTATCGTCTGGTTTCTGCTGCATTGTCGTACCTCCACGCACCGGGATGTGCCCGGCGCATGCATCATCTTCGGAGAACGAGGGTTAAAGGAGTGAGCCAATGGCTCCGAACAAAACAACAGACTCCATATAAGCGTTGCTTTACCGGGGAGGAGGGAGACCGGAGGAGATGCCCGGAATCTTCCATCGGGGGGCGGAGCCGGGATGACGATTCATCCGGATCGGTCCGGGCGGGCGCAGACGGCGGCTACCTCGTCGGGATCGTACCGGAGGACGACCTCCCGCTCCCTCCCCCGACCGGTTCCGGGCACGAGGTCGACGATCCCGGCCTCCGCGAGCCTTTTGAGGTGCTCATGGTAGGTCGTCTTCCCGACCGGGAGGTACTCCTTCGCCGCCTCGAAGACCGCCCCCGACGTCATGTCGGCCCCTTCCCGTGATCGCTCCGCGATCCGGCAGGCGAGCGCCCGTTCGCCCTCCGAGAGCCCCGCGGCCCGGGTCCTGAGCACCGGTGCGACGATCGCCCGGACCGCGCCCGTCACGTCGACGGGATCGACCCGCCGGCGTCCGTCCTCCTCCGCCCGGAGGACCGCCAGCCGGACGAGATCGATCCCGACCCGGATATCCCGCTCTTCTGCGGCGATGCCGGCGATGCGGTCGAGGAGGGGCGGCGGCATCACCCCGGGATAGAGGCCCTGCCGGATGCGCTCGGCGAGGATCTCCCGGACCTCGGCCTTCGTGTAGGGCAGGAAGTTGACCTCCGTCGGGTGGAAGACCGAGCGGACCCGTTCGTCGACCTCCGCCGCGAGGTTCAGGGTGAGGTCGCTCGAGACCGCCAGAACCCCGGCCTTCCGGACGTCCCACTTCTCGTAGAGCCGGAGGATCTGGTAGAGGAGGGTGTTGAGCCTCCCCGCCGCGGCGAGGTAGTTCGCGTCGTCCAGGCAGACGACAAGGCCTGCGTCCTCGTTTCGGAGCCGGACGGCGATCCCCCGTTTGAGGTCGTCGAGGTGCCGCCCGGTCGACGGCGGCGCGTAGCCGGAGAGCCGCTCGAAGATGCACCGGTAGACCGCGAGCGGCGTGCGGTCGTACTGGCAGTTGACGTAGACCGGGACGAGTTTCTTCGTGGCGTCCTCGATGTCGGCGAAGAGCCGGCGGACCGTGGTGGTCTTCCCGGTCCCGGGCGGACCGCGGAGGACCGCGCTCCCCGGGCCGGCGCCCCGGAGGGCCGGCCGGAGGAGGCAGGCGAGTTCCCGGACCTGGGCGTCGCGGTGGTGGAGGAGCTCGGGGACGAACGTGAACTCAAAGACCTCGGGGTCCCTAAAGAGCGTCTGGTCGTAGCGGAGAAGGTTCCCGGGCCGCATGGGTACCCGATGGGAGAAGGGGATATTTATACGGGAATCCGCGGGGGCTGAAAGTGAACGAAAAGGCAGAGGGGGAAGAGGCCCCCCTCAGTTCAGCGTTGCGACGGCGTCGGCCCAGGTCTCGACCGCGTCGCGGATGGCGTCGTCCTGGTAGGACGAGATCCGGACGGTCTTCCTGGTGAAGGTGACGTAGTAGTCGTCGCCCGAGGGGTCGTGGCACCTGAGCTGGGCGTAGTAGGTCTCGCCGGGGCCGTTCCGGACGGCCTCGCCGCCCATCGCGGCCGCGAGAGCCGCGTTCGCGAGGACTTCACTGGCGTTCGCCTCGAACGCGGCGATCGTCGGGGACTGGAGCGAGACGGTCCCGACCCTCTTGCCCTCGCCGTCGAGGAAGTCCACCTTCGCGGTGTAGTGCTCGCGGTTGCGGACGACCGGAGCGACGGGCTCTCCATCGGAGCCGATATACCCGACGCACCCGAAGGGGTTGTCGGCGATGACGGTCCCGACGAGGTTGTCAAACGACGTTACATCGGCGATCGGGGCCGCGAGGTCCCGGACCGCCGTCTTGTTCACGGTCTTCTGCACGAAGTCTGCCATGGGGTTTCACACCTGTTGCCTGCATGCTCCCGGGAATATGACAGACGAATATAGGGTGGACCCTCCGGGGACATCAGCCTGACTTTATCGGGGGACGCTGATACGGCCCCGATTCTCAAATATAACCCTTACGGTATGCCTTTTTGCGTCCCGCACCCTATCATCCCCCGGAGGGTTACCAGGATGACCGACGAAAAGACCACCCGGGAGCTCGTCTACGAGACGAACCGGGACGTAAAATGGATCTGCCGGACGCTCGCGCGAATGGAGGCGCAGGACGAAGACTTCGAGGCCCGGCTCCGGGCGCTGGAGGGCTGGCGGGCGGAGAAGGCCGGGGAGGAGCGGAGGGTTTCGACGATCAGCGCCGGGGCGGGCGGGGTCGTCGGCGGGGTGGTGGCGGTGTTGGTGAAGGTGCTCGGCGGGGGGTGAGAGGGGCAGGGGGAGTAAGTCTGCTGGACGTAGTATCGGTGGGCACCGTCACCACTCCCGTCCGGGGTATCACCTTCCTCTTTCCAGACGTCTCCTTCCCTTTTCAGTCAGGCGGTATTTCTGTGTCGGGCTTTTGGGTGAATCCGGCTGTGTCATTTGAACAAAGCCCGCCTGAATCGCCGGCTTCAGATAATCATACAGGAATGTGGGCCGGTGACTGAGTCCCAGGCATTGCATGGCATCCCTCGCTCCCGATGGCTTCTCCTTCAAGCAGATTAGAAGGCGCTTTACTTGTTCGGTTACTTGTTCGGTTACATGTTCGGTTACTTGTTCGGTTACTTGTTCGGTTACTTGTTCGGTTACATGTTCCTCGGTCTCTTCTACGACTTCGTGCTTAATTGGTGAGATATTCTCCGCAAGAAAAACAGTAAACCTAACTTTCATCCCGATCTCTTCGAGCACAGGCTCAGGCAGGTTCTGCTTCTCTGCCTCGTCCAGAATGCGGCGAAACCCGCTGCGAATATCACCAGCTTGTTGTCCTCGATTGTCAGGATGCAGCGGTACCGGCCGACTTTGTGCGAGTAGAGGGGGACGGCAAACGATCCTTCGAGTTTCCTGACATGGCTGTAGGGATCCGCCTTGATGTTTTTGAGGGACGTATGGACTCTCACCGCCATGTCCCGGGGAAGTCCGGCAACGTCTTTTTGCGCACCGGGAGAGTAGATGAGGGCGTACATTACAGGCCCAGGGTTCTATCCATCTCTTCTTCGGTCACGAATCGCCCCGCCCGGAGATCCGCCACGGCCTCTTCGATTCGCCCAAGCGTCTCTTCGGAGAGCGGCTCCGTATCGATGGCCGTCTCGGTCAGGCGCCGGATTACATCGCTGTAGGTCTCGCGGGGATGCCGTTTGAGTGTATCGAGGCGGCGCTTGATCTGCGTATCGATCTTGATGGTGGTGCTCTGGGGCATACCAGGGTGTATGGCGGTATACCGAGATATAGGTGATGGAAGATTGAGGGGGGTAGAGAAGATCGAGTTTTCGACCGTGAGCGCCAGGGCCGACGGGGTGGTAGGTGGGGTGGTGGCGGTGATCGTGCGGGTGCTGGGCGGGGGATGATCCCATTACAAAATGGCAAATATTGGAGATTGTGGAGATTCGAGAATTTAAATCCGGTTAAAAATGGTTGGAACGGGCATTTTGATCCCATTATGATCCCATTCTGGGCCTACGTTGATCCCTTGCTACACATCCTTCTTCACGTATGTCAGTGAGTAACGCACGCCCGGCCCTGCTATTCCTTCTTTGCGGAGAATGCCGGTTTGAACCATTGCCTTAAGATCTCGCGTTGCGGTCGCCTTCTTCGCATTATTGAGTTGTTGGTACACCGGGTTTGAGATAGAACCCTCTTTCTTCAGGTAATATACGGCAGCAATCTGCCGCTCATTCAGCCCGAGCGAGTCGAGTCGCTCTCCATACGCGGAGGACGGTTCCCACACCCGTGGTTATAGAAATAGTTATCTTTCTCCCCGGCGACCGTAGAATCATTGAAATGAAATAGTACTCCGGTGGAGGCTACTTGAATGAATTTGCGGCTCACTGATGATG
Source organism: Methanoculleus oceani (assembly GCF_023702065.1). Lineage (NCBI taxonomy): Archaea > Methanobacteriati > Methanobacteriota > Methanomicrobia > Methanomicrobiales > Methanomicrobiaceae > Methanoculleus > Methanoculleus oceani. The sequence continues at coordinate 272,120 of NZ_QFDM01000002.1, forward strand.
AGATCGATGCGTTACTCAGAGAGGCCAAGCCGCTGCCGGGAGATTTCTCCAGGAGATTTCGCCCTAAAGAGAAGGGCGGCCATAAGGAGTACGAGATCGGTATAGAGGGGGCGAATCAATCCCGGTTCAGGTTAATATTTCGGCAAAGTCTATTCAATTCGCTGGACTTCTCCGTGATCCTCGGCTATATCATTCCAAACACAAACCAGGTGTTCCGGCTACGCCGATATAACGGGAAAAGTCACGAACACACGAACAGGCTTGAGCAGGAGAAGTTTTATGATTTCCACATCCATACTGCAACAGAGCGCTACCAGACCGCGGGCTGGAACGAGGATGGGTATGCGGTTCCGACAGACCGGTACTCGGATCACCACGGCGCGCTGAAGAGCATGTTCAACGACTGCGGGTTTAAGGGTTCAGCGGTAACCACGAAGGATCTTACCGACTGGGGGATATAACCAATGGCAATCGAGGCAATCGAAGAGGAGTTTCGGAGGAAGGTCTGCAGCCAGATTTATCTCCGCCCGGAGGGTATCAACCGGTACCGGGTCTTCACACCGTTTGTCTTTGACGATGGGGATAACCTCGCGATCGTCCTGAAGGATGAGGACGGCGCCTGGACGCTGACGGATGAGGGGCATACCCTCATGCACCTGACCTACTCGATCGACGCAAGGGAGTTAGAGCGGGGAACCCGCCAGAAGGTGATCGCGAGTGTGCTGTCCCGGTTCGGGCTGGAGAACAACCGGGGCGAGCTCGCTATCCGCATCACGGGCGACCGGTTTGGGGATGCCCTCTGGAGTTTCATCCAGGCGCTGATCCGGATTTCGGATCTTACGTATCTGTCGAGATCGCGCGTTTACTCCACGTTCCTGGAGGATCTCCGTGCGCTCATCGAGGAGGCTGTCCCTGAGGGGCGCAGGGAGTTTGACTGGCACGATCCCGAGCACGATCCAGAAGGGAAATACACCGTTGACTGCAGGATCAACGGCATGCAGAGGCCGATCTACATCTTTGCGCTCGCGAACGACGACCGGGTCCGTGACGCGACGATAAACATCCTGCAGTTCGAGAAGTGGGGGCGGCCCTTCGTCTCGGTCGGCGTATTCGAGGATCAGGAGGAGGTCAACCGCAAGGCCCTCGCGAAGTTCAGCGATGTCTGCGATAAGCAGTTCTCAAACCTGCCGGGGAACAAAGACCGGATTATGCAGCACCTCCGGGATATGGCCGGGACGGCTTCCGGCTGAGGTTGCAGCGGCGTCCCGCTCTGCCCGGGGGAGGAATCCCCCTTTCATCACGTGATAAAAACCCCTGGCGGATTCAACCGACCCGGAACGTCAGGTCGCCCCCTCCACGATTGCGATCTCCTCCTCTGTGAGCCCGTAGAGTGGGTACGCCAGTCGGTCTTGAGCGGCGGGGGGGTGGCGGTGATTCTTGGGGTGCTCGGGGGGGTGGGTTACTTCAGCATCCCGTCCCGCCAGAAGAAGGTCTTGCCTGGATCCCGCTCGTATTTCTCAAAGACGCTCGGGAAGATCTCCGGATATTTTGCATCTTTGAGAGGAATGCAGAACATCGTTGCCGGCTTTTTCGGACTGCCGCCGACACCGACCACCACGAAGACAGGGATGCGGTTCGACCGGGAGTAGGCGTTATATCTCTTGATCTGGTCGGGGGCTGCCCACTGATCTTTGCGCTACTGTAAAACCTAGAGTGGTACTTGCATTGGGCTAAGAATCTAGGCAAGATACCCGTCAACTATAACTGAACTTGTATGATTCTCGCCTCAAGTTCATCCAGTTGCCACCTTTTCACGGGGTTCTGAATCTTTTCGCAGATCATGATACCCTCAGAGGGGCTATAATAGACATGGAAGATGAAATATCTGTCACCGGATTCTTTAGCTAGATCCCACTCATTCTTAGATATCATAAACGCTTCTCGTGGTTTAATTGATGATTTCACTTCGATATAGATCTCCTTACCACTTTCAACGACCTTGATATCGTGACCATATCCTCTATCATTACCTTTACGGGTCTTGTTGTGCCAAATAACTTCAGTCGCGATATCGCCATTTTGAGAGAGGACAAAACCATCTTCGGTGTCGCTCATAGATGCACCAGGATAGCGTTTTTGCATCTCCTGTTTTAGATCCTGGTATACAACTTCCTCACCCCAGTGACCAATCTCGAGTCGCTTATCCTCTTTATACCGCTCTGATTCGGGGATCTTTTCTTCAGACTCTGGCCTTTCAGGCAATTTATTCGTCTTCAAATCATTGGGGTTACCCTTTCTTTGGCGGGGAGAGAAGGCGACATGGACTAATCGGACTAATTCCGGGTTTTTGCTAGTTAATATATCTATATCCTCATTTTCCGGCTCAAAGGAGCGGTCTTCGACATTTCGATGTTTCGATGGCTCTTCGGGGTGCGATAGCGTTCTAGGTTGCCCCGATTGCGATCGGGAGGGGATCCCACCTAAACCACTATCATTATCTCTTGGGGGAGGTGTTGGTAGGATACTGGAACTTGGTGGAATAGGCAACGGTTCTACAGCATCTGAGTTTGAGGAGATTTCTTCAGGTAATAAGCAGTTTTTCGACGTAGTTCTGGAAATGGATGAAGTCTCAAGTTCGCTCTCCAAGGGTTTTTCTTTCGGTTTGAGCAACGTTGGGGTATCCTGCACCTGATCTATCGCATTTAATGAAGTAAACCATTCGACCTCACTATATGGCAACTGTGGGATCTTTACGGAGTCAAGGAACTTTTCAACGCTCTCTGAATTTGGATGTGTAAACAGATGACATATAAAAATATCAAGATCTTTAATAGGACCAAAGAATTTCGCGAACTCGATAGGGACTTGGGATTGATCGATTTTGCCGACGTAGAGGGTATTTCCATCAAGTAAAACATCTCTGGTAGTTTTTACGGCCCGATTTCTAAGAATGTACTCTACATCGATGCGATCAAGCAATACACACTGAATGTCTTTTAGATTAATCAGTTTATGACTGCTCTTTAAACGATCGTAATCCTCTGGATGTTTATTGTAAAGATATCGCAGAATATAGGGGGTTAAATCCTGTATACGCCGAGTCAATTCAGGTGCATTTTTGAGAGTCTGATGACGGCCGTCTGTAAGGACGCATTTCACTGACTCCGACAGTTTTGAGATCTTTGCGTACTTGACAAAATGTTCTAGATCCCGGAGGTCTGTAATATCTACTGCCAGGAATGCAATGTCTTCCCATTCGACAAACAGATCATAGAGCGCAGGATCATCATTAGCAAAAACGTCACCATCGTTACGCCAGAACTGCTTTTTGTTAACCCACAACAAGAACTTACCCGTGAAATCCTTCCACCATGAAACATTCGAATTTCCCGGGTATTGTTTTAAAAGTCTATTAAATTCTTTATAGATTGTGATAATCTTTCTCTCATCAACCTCCGATCGCTCCGCGTTTGCTGAAATTTGCTCAAGGGTTGTTACGAGATCCTGGGGGGCAGGCCTTTCCTTTACAACCAGACCGTCAATAAACAGGCCACGGCACTCCGAATACCAGGTTCTCAATGAGGGCAAGTGTTCTTTGAGGTTGTCAAATTGACAGTCCCAGAACACGTCATCCGCAGTGAAATACTTCTGATCAGTTTCAGGGATAAAGATCAAACGTCCTTCCCGAAATGCGTGCAGGGCTGGAAACGGACTCTGCTTCGGTGGAGGGTTTAAGTAACTTCCCGAATACGTTCGTTTAGGGATCAACTCTTGGAGAAGTGAATAGAGATATTTAAACTCTTCAACGTTCTCGGATCCAGATCGCACCTTACTATCAATCACTTCGATTATTTCGTTGATGTCTACGCTTGTCCGTATCTCTACATCGTTGATGAATTTAGTATGTTGCTTCGGATCTATATCAGAACCAATGTACTTTATGGAATTTTCAAGGATCCTCCTAATATCACTGCTATTCAAAAAAAGGCCTTTTAAGGGGGCAAAAGTTCCGTCCGTGGTAGTAACCCATGGGAACGTCTTCAGCTTAAGAAGGAAGGTTGTTTGTGTTTTATCGTACTTCCATCCATGCTCACCCAGATAACGGTAGTAATATCTGCATTCAAGGCACCCTCGATAGTCGTCCCAGTTATCCAAAAACAGCTTAAATAGCATAAAACTGATGTCTTTCTGCTGTGCTGGAGCGGACTTACAAAAACAGCCAAAAATACGATCTAAATCTGCGCTAATGTAATCGTCCTCGATAAAATATGCTGATTCCGTGTTCTTCCATCCGCTGGAACCCCAGAGCGTGTTTTTAAAATCATACCGATAAATTCTTTTCTTTGTCACCACATTATTGGCTCTCTCTCCACCCTCATAACGTTCTGTCTCAGGATCGAGTAAAACAAAGATGCCCTCACGAACACCAAGGGCCATTACAAATTCCTTCCAAGAGGATACAACCTCCATTTTTCTTTTTTGATAGGGCTCAACTTGTTTCTGGACCTGCGAACGCTTTTTTGTACGTTTTCCCTTCTTTGGCCTTGACTCCGCCAGAATTTGTTGAATTTCAGCGTCGATACTTTTCAAATCGCTCCTGATATAACAGGGATGGAGGGAATTCTCTAGGAAGAAGGTCTCTCCGGCAGCAGCCATAGTAGAAGAGAGGTGATACCTGCTTTCGTAGTCATCAGACAGATAGATTTGATCAGGATGTCTGTAGCCACTTTGGCCTTGTTTGCCGTTAACTTTAAGGTAAATCGTTTTTCCGATAGTTCCAATAAGCCCCTCAACTTTCTGTAATTTCTCAAAATGATCTTTGATGAAACGGATATGCCCCTGAAGGATTTCAGAAGGTTTCGTTCCCCAGGCTCCTGTAAGATATTGGGGCAAAATGTGCTGATTGATAATATTACTGGGATCAGGGTTAATCACATTTAACTTTTTAAGAAATTCGGTGAGATCTTTGACATCTTCCCCGGCCTTAACAGCATTTCTGATGCTAGCATCGAGTACCCTGAGTGTGCCTTCAAGATCTGATTCAAATCCATATTTCTTCCCGCTTCTTTCGAGTTCAAAAAAGACTTGACCGCTGTCTGCTGAGCAGTAATCACCATTTTCGAGTTTAATGATAGGCAATTGAATAATATTATCCAAAGTTAAGCTGTCCGGTTTTGCCTTTTTCAGTTGCTGTGCACAATACCGGTACAACTCAATAAGCCATTCATTGGGATGCTTCTTTACCCAATCAGGGTTTTCAAGGCATTCAACGAGGTGTTTAGATGTGAAATCCACGATTCCCAGCTGGGCGCGTAATTCTTTCTTTAGATAGAATGTATCAGCAACATACTCTTTTGCAAAGTTAGAACAAAGTTCATCGTTGGAAACAAGATTCTTAAGGTCATCCTCTGCATAATAGACATCGCAGGGTTTTTTCCACAAGCCTGATTCAGTAAGAATGCATTCGACATCAGCTAATGCCTCAAACGTTTGGCGTGTGAATGGGTTGAAAAACTCATCATTGATCTCTTCGGGGAGCGAAAGATATTTGAAGAAAGTCGTTTTCAGTTTTTCATCACGCTTAAACTCCTCAATGGCTTTAACCAGTACATCTAGTATGTTAGAGCGTAACCATTGATTCCACTGTGAATCCTGTAAAATGTCCTCCCGGTCTGAGGTGAGAAGAAAATCTGCCTGAATGATAAAACTAAAACCACACTTTTTGACGGGAAGAAATGCGAAAATATCAGGCTTTGGCTCATTTCGGATACTGATGGGAAGTCCGGTTTCACTTACCGGGAATGCTAGGACAATTTCGGTGTTCTTGACATCCTCTCTCCTAGGCTCCTGTTCGACTATCTCTTGTGGAACTCTGAATGTGGCACGGATTACCCGCCAGTACTGACTCTGGTCCTGGTAATCAATTGTAACAAGACCCTCACTTCCGGATTTAGTCACCGCCTTGGAGTTGCCACTGACGTTGTCGATAATTTCTATACGTTGCAATTTGCGCAGGAAGAGAATGAGTGTCGGATCAATCTCATCAAACAGGTTTAACCGTTCGCGAGCATCATCACGGAGCGGGAGGATGATATTAGTTACTTGCCTATCTGCATACTCCGGGATTGCAGGTAACCAGTATGGCACAATGTAGCCAAGGTTGCTGCCATATGACCGCCTGAACTCAAATTGGAATCCGTTTGAGATAACTTTCGGAAAATCACTAATTTTAAAAACAGATTTGAAGCCAATGCCCTTTTCGCCAATGTATCCTACATTCTTTTTTTTGGACTTTGTAGTCTGTCCAACACTGCAAATGCTTTCGACATCTTCAGGGGCGAAACCAATCTCATTATTGTAGACTATCAATGTGTCCGGCTTTATGGAAAATCTAATAAAAGGCTGAACAGTTGGATCGTAGGTGTTATCTTCAGCATTCTGAATGAGTTCCATGACAAAATGAGTCTTCTTTTTATAGAGGTCATCAGATAGTTTTTGCAGTGCACTATTTAGATCCAAGTTTTTCTTATTCCAGGCCTTCTTAGTTCTGGGGTCATTAAGGCCTTCTAATCCGTGACCCGTATTCTCGTTGTGAATTTCTTCGATAATTTTTTTAGCATCCGGAGAAGAGTACACGTCCGATCACTGAACGAGAGTGCACCGAACACCATATAAGGTTTTGCAAACCTATTCGAGTGCAATCGAATTTCAGTTGCTACTAACAACCTCGGCCCTTCACTTTCTCCAAGAATGGTATTACCGGCAATTCAGACTTCGGTACTCTACAACAAATTCCTTGAAGCAGGGTTACAGATGTAATCCATCTTCGGAGAACAACTTCAGAATCTTTGCAGATGGATATGTGGATAATGAGGCAATCCCGTTGGCGAGTTCTATGGGTAGGAGCGCTCCCTCATATCGATTGCTCAGAATCGTCGGGAGTGTGGCAAAAATCCTCTCCCACCCAATGAGATCTTCTGATCGGGGATTTTGAGTATACGATCCAAATGGAATGTTCAGAACCATCATGTGATAATTGTTCAGTTTAACAAAGACTTTCGCACCATAATTCGTATCCTTTCCATATGGGGCACCATTTTCTGGGCGGCACTGGATGTGTCTCTTGATGTAGAGATCCTGCAGGGTAAGAAAACTCATTGTTGGTGCATCTTTACCTATAAACTGCAGGTGATCGTAGAATGTCCCTGACTTTTCCTGTCCTATAATGTGTATGGGATGACCGCTCTCCTGGGCATAGTCAAGGAATAACCTGATTGGTTCAACTAGTTTTGAATACTGGGCACGAATTGAAAGAGGGCCATCCTTCAAGAAGAGGCACTCCGACAACAATTCGCGGTGGTTCTCCCAAAACAATCTGACCGCAGTGAATAGGAGAAGTGTTTCATGCAGGATCATATAGGTGGAGGCAATTGTCGGTGAAGCTGCTTCTTCTCCCATATCGAGATGGAAGCCAAGGAAGTCGGTGATGTACACCTCCTTTCCGCACACGGGACACCTACCACTTTCAGCGTTGTAAGGGAGAGTGGTCAGATGTTTACTTCCTTCATGTCCATGCGGGCATTCAAATTCGGGCAGACCCCTCTTAGTTTCCCCCCATTTCCTGTATGCAAGCCACTTGAGAGTCTCAAGGATTTGACCATTCATTCCAGGGGAGGCATCGCAGATGGACTTATAGATCGTTTGGCGGACCGTATCGTAGATAGTACTCCCTTCACTCCATGTGTTTCGTAGCGGGAGCAATGTTGCATGGAATATTACCGACTCTCGCAGGATGTCACGTAAAACAAATGGATGTGGATTTTCCTTATCCACCCTTGCGAGTGCATGAGTATCAAGTTTTATCATGGCTGTTTTGATGAATGCTATGGAGGAGTAAGGAACTGTATCATGGTCAATCCTCTGCAGAGATCCGTCCACTGCAAAGATGTACTTGAGTGGTTCTCCAGAGTTCGGCATCTCTTGCCATTCAACAGTTCGGCATTCATCAGGCACATACTGGCGTTTGAAACTCTCAAGTAACTCGTTAACCAGCGGGTAATCGAGTATATCCAGGTGGCCCAGTCGGCTGGCACGTTCCCCTGGAAGCCGCGATCCCTGCTGGTACGGCATTTATGCACCCCTGTGAAAAGAAGACTGAGGAGCAAATTTGTTTGCCTGGACAGGGATCACAAAGCGGTGTGACCGAGTGAGCATCCGCACATATCCTTGCGTTTTTGTCTGGAGTATATCTTCGATGAGATCTTCGTATGCTACATTCAGGTTTGCGAGTTTGGTGACCTCCGGCCGCGAGGAGATATGAGTGACAAAGAAATTCTCTGTTTGTGCAAGGAGATCCCGACTGATAGTTGACGGCGATTGGGTGGAATATACCATACCAAGGTGATATTTTGCACCCTCTTTTGCTATCCTGCTGTAGATATCGACGATTCTCTGCTCGTCAGCAGGGAACAGGTTATGGGCCTCCTCGAAGTACAGTTGGATATAGTGATCATTGAGCATGTTTGACGAGAACAAATCAACCTGATAAGCAAAGATCTCCTCTGAGAGCCATCGTGAGAAGTAACTCATAACCTCAGGATGCGCGTTGCTTAAATCGAGAATGACAGTCTGTCCCTGATCAACAAGTTGGATTATCTCGGTCACAAAGTTTGCAGCGTTCGGATCATGGTAAATCCGATACCTTTGGAGTTTCCTTGGGCCGCTTGCAGATCTCGATCGCGGGGCTAAGAATCCAAGCAGCGCCTCGTCGTCAGGGTCAAAAAGGTTACCCCCAGAGGTTGACTGAAGTCTTCGGTCACCGCGATCTCGTTGCGCGAAGAGTTCCAGTTCATGTGCGAGTTCTTCAAGTGTATTTATAGACTGGGGCATGGCTTCATTGGCTGACTGATACACATCAGTTCGTGTTTGTTGTGCAAACCTTGGATTTACACCCCCTAACTGCCGGATTGTATCCATGCTTGGGACATAGCCTGCCCTATGAAGAATAGCCCAGTACATCAAGATTTTCCTGCGAGCCCGGTTTTGATCTCCCCGCCCCTCCATCCTGTTGATCTCTTGGAAGGAAGGAATCTCTACCGAAAGGAAACTATTGGCGTAATCAGGGGGATGCCGCTCCTGCTCGCGGATGAATGTGGCGAGAATGTTATGAGAGATATCAGGATGCGCATAGAAATCCAGTCGAAGCGGGTGTGACGGTGTATTGGCCTTGGATGTGATGGCATAAACCTGACAGTCTTCAGCATGTGCAGTTGCCAGAGATGCACTATCATCTTGAGGATTATTGTTGGCGTACTCACCGTTGATGTCGAAGATGACCTGCCCTACAGTATGCGTCCGAGAATCTTCCTCTGTGGGTATCCTTCGGGTCGTTTGGATGACGCTCTCGGCAATGATCTTTACAATATTACTTTTACCCGTGCGTGTTTTCCCAAACATGGCAGTTCTAGTGCCCTTAAAGTCATTTGTGGATATCGCCACGGGGACTGTGTGAATTGTCTGCCCCGGCAATGGCAACCGACATTCGGTCAATCGTAATGTCCCAATATCGCACCTGTTTTCCAGTGGAACCGTGGCGTTTATGATGAGATCAAGGAGTTCATCACTGGGGGCATATACAAGGTACTTGTGAGCGCTCACGATGTTATTGAGGTCTCCGGAAAGTTCAACCGCATTCGGTCGGTCAGGGTGAGGGTAATACATCCCAAGGACTGCCGTCTTCAATGCACCCCACTGAAGCTCACTTTGCGTGAATACATCAAGTTCCGGCATGGACTTTTTGTGCAACTCGAAGTAGGTCTGCTGCTTCTCCTGTTTCAATGGTTCATCCGCTGTTTCCAGGACCCGTAGCAGAGAGAAATGAGGAGGATATTTTTCGTACTCGGCAGGGACCATGATGAGGAGCGAGTTCCGGGGGATGCCTCCAACAAGAACTTTGAATGCATCCGACGTGATGATGGTTGCCGTAGTGTAGCCGATTTCGAGTACGTATCCCACAAATCGAGAATTCTCATAATCCCCGCTCGTGACCTTTCGTTTTTCTTCCACCAGAAAGTCTGAAAGTTTCCGCAACGGATGCTCCTGCATCGCCGCATTGCTGCAGAATGCCTGCATATTCATCATGAGGACACCTCGTTTACGTGGTAGATCACCATTTCCCCAGGATCCGTTGTTATCTGTCCGGGGCTCGAACCGGTCCCTCTGTCGAGCCGGTACATAGAGTAGTCGTCGTATAGCGCAAGAATGTCCGGATGAGACGAGTTTGTCATGACCCACTGTACTCCACGCTCTGTAGCCTCACGAAGGCACGATGCAAGCCTCTTGTGGTCCTCGAAGTTGAACTCGCCGAACATGTAATGGGCATGCAGTTGTTCACGTTCACCCGGGCGGTATGGGGGGTCAAGGTAGAGAAAATCACCTTCACGACATGAGGCAATGGTTTCCTCAAAATCGCAGCAAAGTAGAACTGCGTGCTGGAGCCACTGTGCCGCCGTGTGGAGATCATCCGGTCCTATTACCCAGCGTCGTTCCTGACCTCCGTAGCCCACGTTGAATTCGCCGTTGTTGTTGTGGCGCCACATGCCTTTGAAGCAGGTTCGATTCAGGTAGAGAGTTCGTGCGGCTCGCTCCAGAAGATGAAGATCATCACGGTTCAGGCTCCTTATTTTGTAATATCCCGCCCTGTTTGCCGGATACCTGCTGTAGAGTTCCCAGACAATATCCGGGTTTTTCCTGATGCCCAGATACAGATCGATGAGTTCTCTGTTAATGTCAGAAAGGATCGACTTTTCGGGATTTACATGGAAAAAAACTGAACCACCCCCTAGAAAGGGTTCGACATACGTCCGGACGGATTGAGGTTCAAGAGGGAGGAGATGAGAGAAATAGCATACATACCTCCGTTTCCCCCCAGGATAGCGCAATAATGAGAGATTTTTCTCTATACTGGCAGTCTGGGACATCATAAATAAGGCTCCTCTTTATATAGCATATAGCAAATGTGCTAGGCTAATGGTGATTATGCAGAGTCGGCATAAAAAAGATTCGTAACGGCCCCGACAGATGAATGTTTCTAGGCTGGATGTCCGTTTGCACCGTTGCCTTGCGGATCAGGATTTTGCAGCATTCAGGATTGTCTGATAGTCCTCCTCCGGAATCACCCGCATGGCCTGCCGTATATGCCCGGTCCACATCGTTTTATTGGTAATAAATTTCAGCTTCGGGATGAGCGGTTTGAACTCTACTGGAGGGTCGAAAACCTTCACGGGCTTCAATTTTATCCGGTACGGGAAGACCTCGTCACCCATCTGCTCCGGTGCGACAAACACCTTCGTTCGCTCCTCAAAAGGCTCAGATACCACCTCGAACGCTCCGGTTACAGCCGATGGAAGCAGTGTATCATTCTCTTTCTGCTGCGACACATAAATGAGAACCGTATCTCCAGGTTTCACCCGTTCGATGATGCTTTTGTTGCGTTGAGGGACTCCCCAGATATTCTTCTTCCGGGTGATCTCCCAGTTTGTCCGGTTGGATATGGCAAGCCAACGAGTCATGCAGAGTGATTGCGAGAAAGAGACGTAAATGTTTGGTTTGATGGTTCTCATGAGAGAACGAATTCAAACAACTCACCAATAAAGTCTGATTGGTAAAGGGAAAGAACGTGATACTTTTTTCGCTGCTCCTTTGTCTTGTAAAGATACGGCTCTGCCACCGCGCCCGGCTGGCTCACGGAGATGATGAAGGAGTCGAGCGATACTCCACATTCAATGCCTTTATTCCGGTATGTTGCATTGATCTTCCGCTCGATCTCCTTGATGTCCTCTGCTAGTTGCACCTTTTCATCTTCAGGCCCGGAGCTGAACACCATCCCATGCGGCTCAATGAAGACGATATGCTGCTTGCTGTCGTCGACCACCCACATAATGAAATCCGGGTAGAACCACGAATTTTTGTAAAACCCTACACCGGTTTTCGGGATGTTGCGAAGCAGGTAGACCTTTTTCCCATCAAAGAGATCTGCGTGCTCATCAATGTAGTTCTTAATCCCCTGCACCAGTTTTTCTTCGCCGTCGTTGAGCCCCTCCGGGGAGATCGCGGCGATTTTACTCGAAGCCTTACTGGTTTTTGCGAGCAGAGGCTGATACAGGTGATTCCGGAAGAAGACATTGGTGACAAATTTTGTGTTCCCGTCCGCATAGATCCGGTCGACCTGCTGGACGAGTGCATCGATTGCCTCGATTACGTCCGTCTTGTTTTCGTGGACTTTCACGACGTACTTCTTGAACTCGAAGTTACCGTGTGACTCCGAGAGGTGCTCGATTCGGATGGTCTCCATCATCCATGCGTTCTTCTGCCGGCTGTACGCGACCTGGAGCGATTTTTTCAGGACAAGCACAATCACGTCCTGCAGTTTCTGCACATCCTCAAATGACTGCGGTCTGACAACGTGGTCGGCACAGTACAGGGTGTAGCACCCGGGGTCTTCTATGATCTCCCGTAGCAGGGTTTTGTCAAAGACCATGTTCTTCCAGCCCTTGCTGCCCTTGTGCTCAAGGAGGGTGAAATACACCACGTCCCAGTCAACGAGAACCAGGTAGCGCGGGTCGATTGAGACGGGGTCGGGGCGGGAGTCGGCTTCCAAACCCTCGTAATACACGCTGTCCTCACTCTCCACTTTGGCAAGGAGATCGACCTTTACCGGGACGATATGATCTCTGGCCAGGACGAACCGCCGTTTCCTCTCAAATCCGGTCTTCTCCCAGTGGGGGATGAGTAGGCCTTCGCGGAGGTGATTTTCGCAGACTTTGATTGCGATCTGGCGTTCAACGGTCTTGTAATCGTCAACACCTTCGATGGTGAGGAACTCGCGCAGGTAGCCGATGTACTTGGCGTCGACCCCGAAGATGTTGAGCGTCTCCAGAAGCGGGAGGTTCAAGGGTTGGTCGCCGGCATCGTTGGTGCTGCGTTTGAGAGAGTTGTTCCTGCCCTTGAGCCGGACCCCGCGCCCGAAGAGCTGGATGATCTCGGTCCCCTCGCTCTTCCCGATATTGATGAGCCCCATGCAGGAGACCCGGTAGCAGTCCCAGCCTTCGATGAACTTCTTCGCACCGATGAGCACGTTCACGGTGGAGTCCGGAGCGTCGATGGCGCGGAAGAGCGATGGATGATCGATCCTCTCGATATCGATCTGCGGCTCGTGCTCTTCGACGATCTTTATGAACTTCGTTGCGTCTCCGACGTAGATCTCCCCAAAGAAGTCGTTGTCGCCGCTTTTGAGGCCGATCTCCCCGTCGGTGTTCTTCAGGAGCACGAGGGTGAGACCGGCGGCTTCGGCGCACCGGAAGATGCGGCCGAGCATGTCGCCGTAGATCTCCTCCGCGTTCAGCCCCCGCTCCCTGAGGTAACGGAGGCGCTGCTCGGGGTAGGCCGGACTGAAGAGGTCGTGTTTGGTCTTTTCGTGGAGCAGGCCGGACTTCCCCTGGAGAAATTCATCTATGGTCCGGACCAACCAGTCTCGCTCGTTGAGAACCTTCTGCAGGAACCGGACGACCGTGAGCACGTCGGACTTGGTGCCGGAGACGTTGACCTTGCTCCCCACGAATATCCAGAGCGGGTCGGCGATGTTGTACTCGGCGGTGGCGACGTCCTTGATGTCCTCAAAGACCAGTTTCTGCTCGTAGTAGGTGAGGAGGTTTGCGAGGAGCACCCGGTCCGTTTCATACGTGGATTTGTTGACGTTAAGGATGCGGTACTCCTTGCCGTAGCCATCGTTGTAGAAGTGCGGGTAGGAGTAGTCGAAGAGGATGGTCTTGGCAAATTCGGTTAGGTTGTCGTTATCGCCTCCGGAAGCCGCCGCCTGCCCGAAGGTGGCGCTGTACTCAAAGGTAAATCCTTCCCGGGCGACTTCGCGCCGGAACATCTTCCATTTCTCGCCGCCGCTGCCCTTGTGAGCCTCGTCTACGAAGACGAGGTTCTTCCTGCCGAAACTCTCGATGTCCACCCGCTTGAGGCCGCCGTCCTGCTTGTCCTCAGTGAACCGCGTGATCTCGATAACGTTCACGGCCTCCTCGGACTGCCGCTGGAAGTAGCCGCCGAGCCCGGTGGCGTCGAACTCGGTGCACGGGATGCCGCTCTTCTTCATCTCCCGGAGGTGCTGGGCGGTGAGGTCACGATTAGGGGTGATGAGGAGAATGCGGTCGATGTCCAGGCGGTGAGGACCCCTGTTGTAGTGCTGGAACTGGAGGTAGGCGAGGTGGATGAGGAAGGTCTTGCCCGAGCCGGTAGCCATCCAGTAGGCGCACTTGCGGAGGTCGTCCATGCCGGGCATGTACCGCTCGTAATACTCATAGGGGTCCAGGACAGACGAAGATGTTTCTTTGATATATTCCTTCACCGATTCCTCGACCAGGGAGGCGAGTTTCCCGGGGCTCTGGAAGTAGCGATCCAGGTAGGCCTCGGTGAAAAGGGCGGCGAGCCACTGGTAGTACTTGAGGTTGATGGGAACGTCGCGATGGGCGTTGATGCGGTGCATGTGGCGCACGACGTTGTCGTCGTAGTTCCGCAACTCATCGAGCGTGACGCTGGCGTCTTTCCGGAACCGGGTGTCGCTCTTCAGGACGTGGTAGTAGTGGGTGTGCCCGTCCTCGCCCTCGCCCTCCTCGACGCCGGCGAGAGTCCCCTGGAAGTCCTGGAAGGACTTCATCCCGAAGAGGCGGTACGCAAAGGCGCATTTGACCAGCCACGGCCGGAGTTTCCCCTCCTTCGAGGATTGTCCTGGCGTTTGCCCTCTTTTTCGTCCCCGCTGTGCCGCCACGCCCTCATGCCCCCATGCGTTTCTTGAACTCGGGCTCGAGGGGCGTTGCCCGAGGTGCGAAGCAGTGGCCGTTGACGTAGAGAACACCGGTATCGGGGAACTCTCTGAGGATCTCGTCGGTGATGAACGCCGCATCCGCTTCTAGCACTTGCTCATGACCAACGGGGTTCTTCGGGGAGTTGCGCCAGACGATGGTGACGGCCTTGCCGTCGGGGAGGACACCGTGGACGATCCGATAGATGAGGCCGCCCTGGTGTCTGACCACCCGGCGCCGGACGTGCAGCCCGAGGAGGTAGTTGAAGGTCTCGACAAGGTCCACGGTTACCTCACGGAATCCGTCCTCGTCAACCGGGACATGGTCGAACCCCACATCGCGGCGGACCCGGAGGGTGTAGGCGAACGGCGTTGCCAGCCGGTCCACGTTCAGCCGGCACGGGCTCTCCCGGGTCTCGACGTCGAGGAAGTAGCGGAGCATGTAGTCGCTCATGCCGAAGATGGTGGCCTGCACGTGGCCGTCCCGGTCCAGGAACTCGATGTTGTTGAGCGTGTCCTCGTACTGCTCCAGTTCCATGTACTTGAAGATGTGGCTCTGGCCGTCGGTGTCCTGGGGTTTGCCGTCCTTCCAGTTGGAGGAGAACATGACTTTTTCTATTCGAGGTATGATCACCGAATCAAAATAATCTCCAATTTCGACGAGAATGTAAGGGCGATTACTATCATCTTCTTTTTGCAGGTTTAGCACCGCATGAGCTGTAGTACCCGAACCTGCAAAGTAGTCGAGGACTACTTCACCTTCTTTCGAAGATAGGGCAACACACTGCATTATTAGAGACGAAGGCTTGGGGAAACTGAACAATGTGCCTAACCCAATATTTCCAATCTCAATGGTTCCAGTTTCTGTCAAAAACTCATTTTCAGTCCAAATTGATTTTGGTTTGTACGTTGTTTTCCGATATTTTTCATAAATACCAAATTCTCCAGTTCGCTTTTGTTTTGCAACAATGTTAGAGCGAAGTGGATTTTCAGAGGTATTTCGGGATAATTTTTCTTTACCCCATCTCCAACAACTTTCCATGCCTTCAGAATTAAGCGGTAAAACTTCCACGCAATAGTCCTTCTCTTTGCTTAAATAGACAGGGTGAAAGCCATCATGATCGTAGATATTTGGATTCACATATACGGGATAGAATAGATTAGGACGATTATGCTTCCCGAACTTCGGGTTACGGTTTCTGAGTTCTCGGATATTAAAATTGCCTATCTCATCGGACATATTAAGATCGTCAGATACTCCGGATTTTTCCAATTCGAAAAATTCAGCCTCATCATCCTTTTTTGTGAATACGGAAACGTATTCATGGGTTTTTGCAATGGGCTTATATGTCTGACCACGGCTATTTGCCCTAACGATAATTTCAGAAAAAAAATTCTTCTCCCCAAAAACGCCGTATAATAAGTTTATGATCTCAAAATTTTCATTATCGTCATTGCTTATCCAAATTGTAGAACTATTATGCATCAAAGGTTTTGACAGTTGTAACCTATCCCCCATCATACTCAACCAGCTGCTGTGCTGGTAGTTATCCCGATAGATGAACTCATCATTCCCCGTATTATACGGCGGATCGATGTAGATGCACTTCACCTGCTCCCGGTACCGCTCCTGCAGGAGATTCAGCGCCTGCCAGTTCTCGCTCTTGATCATCAGCCCGCCGATGGCCTCATCGAGGTCCTCGACCGGCGTGCCATCCGGGTGTTGCAGATGTTCGAGCAGCCGGTCCGTGAAGTCTTTGTCGAAGAACGCCGTGTCGATGACGAGGTAGGGGTGGCTCTGCAGGAATGCCTCATCGACCCGGTCGCCTGCAAGCGTCTTCTGTCCACCCTTCGCCTCCCCGATACCATAGAGGCTCAGCCACTCGGCCAGCTGCCTCTCGTTCGCCAGGATCTCGGGGTAGAACTCCTCCGGCACGTGGTCGAGGGTCATGCAGTAGCCGGTCCGGATGACGAACTTCTTCTTCTCCCAGAGCGTCTTCTGGAAGTCCTCAAGTTGCGCTAGGAAGTCGATGATCCGGTGGGCGATGGACTTCAGCACCTTCGCCCGCTTCACGTAGCGCTCCACCGCCACCTCGTTCTCCGTCCCGAGGTCGTCCAGCCGGAAGACCTCGTTCTTGATGTAGAAGTCCAGTTCCTGCCGGAGGAACCCGCCGAGATCTTTGTGGATGAAGAAGTCGCTCGTGTTCTCCTTCGTAAAACTCATCACGTGCTTGTAGAGCCGCGGGTTCCTGTCGGTATCCCGTTCGTTCGTTTGCAGGGCGTCGATGAGCCCCTTCGGGATGCCATGACCCTGCAGGACCTCCGCCACCAGCCCGGCCACGATATCGTCTTGGTTCGGCTTCTGCCGTCCGGCCCCGGGCGGGAAGCGACTGAGGAGGTCGTCGTCTGAGAGGGGCACCTGGGCGAACCTGGCGGTGAGCAGCCGTTTTTCTTCGTCGTACGTCACCGCATCATCGCCCGCGAGCACGAAGTACCGGCCCTTGCCGTTCCCGTTCGACTGCCCTTCGACCTGCACCACCTCGAAGAGCACCCGATACGATCCGACGTCGAATCCATGGCCTTTCAGGAACCGATCGGTCTTGATGTAGTACTGGTCCTTGTTCGCCCAGTGGAGCAGCACCTCCTCGCCGTTGTAGGGCACCGCGTACTTCTCGTTCGCCGCATACCGCCTGAGCGAGAGGAAGTCACCGTCCTTGTAGTAGCGGGAGAAGAACTCCTCCAGGTGAGCAAAGATCTCTGCCTTCTGCAGATCGCTCATCGAGGCTTCTTCGGCATCGCGGCGGAGGTGCTGCCACTTTTCATGCAGTTCTTTGCCTTTTGCCGCCTTTCGATACTCCTCCTTCAGGCCATTTACATCAAGGGCATCATCCCCGTACGTGTTGCGGATGGTCTGCTCAAGTTCCTTGAGTTCGCTTGCGATCTGGGTGCGGCTCTCCTTGTCGTACTTCCCGAACTCAGCATCGACAGCCTCGATCAGGTCTTTGTCCATGAACCGCGTGATCTCGTCCCGCTTCTGGTTCATGATCCGGTAGACACCGAAATCAAGGTCCGGCGAGTCTATCTGGAATAGTTCGGCGAGTTTTTGCTTCAACTGCTGTTTATGTCGTTTCAACCGTTCTTCCTGGTGTTTTGCTGTCTTCGGATCCATATCAATCATGCTCGCCACCTGCAAATGCCCTGATAATCGCACCGCTCACAGACCGCTCCCGGACATGCCGTGAAGTCGCCCGAGAGAATCCGTCCGATATCCTCCTCTACACGTGCCATCGTCCCTGCAACGGCCTGCTCGGTCACATCCACAGTGTCCACAGCAGCCTCCTCGAGGAATGCCACCGAACCCCGGGAGACGGTTTCGCCGACCACGCAGAGGCCACGGGTGTAAAGCTGCACCTGGAGCGCCGAGTCCTCGGGAGTCGTCGCCGTGTCGGAGGTCTTGTAGTCGCGCACCTCCACAGCATCCCCATCATGGAGGATGACATCCACCTTCCCGGCCACAATGGCGTTCTGCACCGGGAATTCGACCCTCGTCTCCACTTCCCGGATCCGGAGCATATCGTCGCGGTACTTCTCCGCAAATCTCATTAGATGGTTCTTTGCTGCGTGCTTAATCTTCTCCATTCGTCCCTCGGTCATGAACGGCATGTAGAAGTTCCGGTCCACTGCCGTTGCCACCGCAATCATCGGAGACAGACCCTCGTTCTTCATCAGGTCCGCAGCTTCCCGGAGGCAGAAGTGCAAGGTCTGCCCGTACCCCAGATAGTCGGTGAGACCCGGCTGGTATCCCCAGAGATGCCGAAGCCTGTAGAAGTAGCCGCACTTCCCGTAGTCCACAATCTCACCGGCAGTAAATGTACGCAGTTCGTCCACAGCGCCGCCGATCGCATAGTCATGATCCGGCAATGTGTCTCTCTGTGAGAGAGGTTCGACGTGAGGCAGATCCTTGATGTCATTTACAAAAGCGCTCTGTCCCTTTCTTCGCCCGTTCATGGACGTGAAGTAACTCACCACAGCCGCGTCCTTCGCCCGGGTCAGCCCCACGTACATGAGTTTGCGTTCGCTCTCCAGATCTCCCTCGTATTTCGCCACATCGAAGAGCTCCGGGGATATGAGCCAGGTTCTCCCTCTGCCCACCATGCTTGACGGGAACCGTTGCCGGACCATGCAAGGCACAAATACCAGCGGCCACTCCAGACCTTTGCTCTGGTGAATTGTAACTAGCTGCACAGCGTCCACGCCGCCGATGTCGTCGCCGGTCTGCTCTTCGTACTTCGAGGACGCGTAGGTGTTCAGGTACCAGCACAGCCCTTTCAGGTCGGCCTCCCAGTTCCTGCGCCGCCCCCCAAGCATAATTGCCGTTTCGTAGTCGGTCAGGAGTGTATTGAACCGGCCCAGATTCGCCATGACAACCGCATGGCGTATATCATCAGGATCGAGCTCATGATGCCTGAGCAGAATGAGCAGTTCTCCGAAGACCTGAGAGAAGTTATCGTAGGTACTGTTCAGCACTGAATCCTTCCAGCGGCGAAGGTTTACTACATCGGAAGCCCCCAGCGCCAGATCTGGAACACCCTGATTCCAGTTCTCCACCGCCTCTTCAAGCAGATCCTCACCTCGGAGAGCAGGCAACCTTGACCACTTGCCCTGCTGCCAGAACCCATCTTCCCACAGCCATGCAAACAACTGTCCTATGCCCAGGATCTCTGGCCGGCGGAACAAGCCCACTTTTCCGCCAACGACAAAGGGTATATCACGGCGCCTGAACTCATCGATAAAGGGGGGAGCCGAGGTGCTTACACTCCGAAAGAGGAGCGCGATATCACTGTAGTTGCATTTCTCTTCTCTAACAAGCGCCTGAATCTGATCCGCAATCCAGTCTACCTCGGTTATATCGCTCTGCATCTCTGCCAGATACGCCCCGCCCTGCTCACGGCGAACCGGATCCATGTGGTCGTAGTGCTGGTCCTCAAACGTGTCCGAGAACCCGTTAGCCGTCTCGATCACTGCTACGGTCGAACGGCGGTTCTCGGTTATGTGGATGGTGACCGCCTCCGGGTACCGCGTAGTAAATTCCTCGAAATACAGTTCGTCGGAACCACGCCACTGGTAAATTGTTTGCCGTGGATCGCCGACAACGAAGATGCTCCCTCCCAGTCCAATCAGCCGGATGAGTTCGTCCTGTGCGCGGTTAATGTCTTGGTATTCGTCGACAATGAGGTATTTTACGTGTTCTGCCACTTCAGGACGGTGCTGCAGGTTCTCCACTGCAAGCTGCACCATGCGGTTGAAGGTAAGCCGCTTATGCTGATCCAGTGATGCCTCGTAACGGCGCAGTTTTTCAAGGAGCTCTCTATCTTTCTTTTTCCTCAAATTCCCCTCCGGAATCATCTCGCCGTAGTAGACATTCAGAGAGTTAACAAAATCCTCACAGTTGGTGGCATAATATCCGGATCGCCCGAGCCCCAGGGCCCACCCAACCCGCATAAGGTACGCCATCTCTTGCTTGTCATCAAGCACGCCCCAGTCCCCGTACCCGAAGTGCTCCTCCAGAAGACGATAGCAGTAGCCGTGAATGGTGCCAATGAACATCTCCCCGAGGCGGGCACAGATCTCATCTCCGCCAAGGTGCTTCACACGCTCGTACACACGGCTCTTCATACTCTGTGCTGCTTTTTCCGTGAACGTGAAAGCGACAATTGCAGACGGCTCCACCTGTTGTATGAGGAGGAGGTAGACAATCCGCCGGGTCAGAGTCTCTGTCTTTCCAGCCCCTGCGCCTGCAATGATACGGATGTGAGTGCGATCGCAGAGGACGGCACGCCGTTGTCGATCAGAAAGAGGCCTGGGTTCGTTGAGGATTTTTTCGGTGAGTTTGTCAGGGGAAAGGGACATAATACGTCGTATGAGGGATAGCCAATTACACTATTTATTCGTGCTGATTTTCATTTCTGAGGCCTACTATACCTTTACTGAGCGATTCGGCGGCTATTGGTTTTCAAAAGAATATGCGTTATATAGTGCGACCTCCTACACTGAATCATGAGTGAGATTGTCGGCGTCACCTTCCCCGTCCCGAAACACCTCATGCCCCGGTTCTTTCAGGACGGTAAAACCGTCTTCATCAAGCCCGCCACCGTCTTCAAAGAACTCCGGAGCGGCATGAAACTCGTCTTCTACCAGTCCCATGAGGATACCGGCTACGTCGGGGAGGCGACGATCAAGCGGATCGTTATCAACGAAGATCCGCTCGCGTTCTTCGAAACCTTCGGCGATGCGGTCTTCCTCACCCGGGAGGAGGCCAAAGCCTACGTCGAAAGCCAGGAACGGTGGCAGGGGGTTCGGGTCAGGAAGGAGGCGCCCCGGAAGCGGTCCTGGATGGCGCTCGAACTCGCGGATATCCGGGAGTACGACACGGTCAAGAAACCCGAGCGGTTCGTCCCGGTCGGGGGAAGGTATCTGCGAGAATAATTACCCCAATTTTCGAGGATGAAGATCATCAACATCGCCGCTTCCAGCGACATCCGCCAGCCAGTCCCTTTTGAGCAGCTGCCGGAACCCCCCGACACAACCTACAAATACGATCCCGAATTCCAGCCAGGAGGCCTCATACCGCCCGACCGATCACGGCGACCAACCGATCAACCGCACCCGTCGGCAGGGTGTTCGCTCTTGTCGTTATGTATTCGCAGAGCCTGTTAGGGGTGGTGATATCGATGTGGGGATCCAGCCTCTGGCCGGGACGGCAACCCTGCACCGAAACGATAACGTTACGGGTCTTCGGCACGTCATTTCGTGCATAGTTCTTCCGCAGGTAGTACCAGAGCGCCAGGCTTGATCGTCTCACCTGGTAGACCAGTTTGTCAGATTTCTTCTCAATGTCTGAGAACTTCCAGTTCTTCGTCTCCACGACGAAGAGACCCGTCGGCCCTACGACGATGTGATCGATCTGGCTCGACTTGATGTAGTCATTCATCTCTCTCCAGTGGATGGGAGGATGAAAACGCAGGTTCACATCGTTGAACAGATGGTACTCATCAGGCAGCCGGGAGAGGGCGGTGATGACCGCCTCCTCCCCGATGGCACCGATATAAAACGAGAGATTATCGGCAATAAACGCATGGTTCGCAATAATGTTGCCGCACTCTTTGTTGACAAGTTCCGCCCTCTTCAGGATCAGCATCGCTCTCTCGTTTTGAACGCCGCACAGTTCCGACTTCAGGGCATTGAAGGGGCGGGTTATATGCCTGGACCGTAGAGAGACCGCTATCCAGCACTTGACTGTATAGCCCCATCGTGCCAGGATGTTCGCCGCATTGTCGCTCTTCGTCCTGAGTTCGGCGATCTCTGTATCAACTTCTGCCGTACGCCGGGCAATGCCCTCCTGAATCCGGGTATCGAGCTGGACTTCAGTGTCGCTCAGGCCGGCTATCCTCTCGTCCAGTTGGGCATTTACCGCTGCTTCGGTCTCGGTCAGGATCCCGGTATAATTGCTGTAAAAGTGGTGGATATCTTCAAATGTCCCCAGACTTCTTCCATCGACAGGTTTCAGTCCATCCAGCAGGTACTGCGTACTCCCGGATATCCCATGAACTACGACCATAATCTCCTCGTTTCACCGCCCTCAGGGTATTGCCCAAATATCACCATGGACCCGTTGTGCTCTTCTCTTCCAGATTGACAATCTCTTCTCGGTCGTCAAATACTTTCTGCCGGTACTCAACTCCCCGTTAGGCCAGACATCTAGCATAACGGCTCCAGATCAGTTATCCGGAGCAACAGAGACATTTAAGAATCTTTTTCGACTCCTCACTGAATAGTATACCATCAGGAGCAACTTAATGGCAGATTTCCTCGACGCACCGGGGGTAAGTGCAGCATTCATCGAGATCATCAAAAACGCTGAGGAGCAAATCTTCATCGCCTCTCCCTACATCAGCCTGACCCCGCACAACAAGAAATACCTCCAGAGCATTGACGACAAAAAGGTCCCCATCGACATCGTCTACCGGAGCGACACAAACCCTAAGCAGGAAGATCTGGTATTTCTCAAACAGTTGCAGAGCGCTCAACTCTACAAGTGCAACGACCTCCACGCCAAATGCTACATCAACGAAAAGTTCGGCGTAATCACCTCGATGAACCTCTACGAGCACTCTCAGAGCAACAACTGGGAGATGGGTGTCCGATTCTTCCGGGAGACCGATCCCGACCTCTACACTCAGACCCTCGAAGAAGTTGAAAGGATCCTGCAGGCAAGCAGCCCGGAGAGCAACGACCAAACGGCTGCAGCAGTCACCGCGAGTCAACGGACCTATGAGCCGAGAAAACCCACCAGAACCATATCACCGAAGCTGAAAGCCCCTCCGAAGAAAGGATTGTTTGAGAAGGTCGTGGATTCAGTGCTGGGAGAGACCGCGTACTGCATTCGGTGCGGGAAGACAATCGATTATAACCCGGAGAAGCCGTACTGCCCAAAGTGCTTTGCTTCCTGGGCCCGCTTCAACAACCCGGACTACAAGGAGAAGGTATGCCACAAGTGCGGGGCCAAATATGCAACGACAAAAACACGCCCGGTCTGCAATGACTGCTACAAGACCTACTATCGGTGAGGGCACGGTCACGCTGTGGATTGCGCCGGCGAGGGCTGCAATGACTGCTACAAGACCTACTATCGGTGAGGGTAGACGATGAGGGAGAACTCTCCGCCAGCAGGTGACTGCTGCAACGGCCTCTTCGGTGCGTTTGAGTTCACGCGGTTTCAGGATGCAGAACCGCCGAAGCGAAAAAGAGTCTATGTCATCCGGATTCACCGGCGTGGAACTCCAGTCGAAGAAGTCCACGATAAGGCCATCGGTCTGGCCGGGTCAATCGGCCTGGGCAGTGTGGCGGGGCGGTTTCTTCGCAGCCGACTTGGCCGGCTCTCAAAGATCGGCGACTGCCCAACGATCTACATCGGGTCAGCAGGGACACCCATAACCCAGAGGAACAGCAAAAAGACGGTATACTAACAGAACTTCAGATAAATGAGGTTATTATAGTACCTCACCAACCGGCAACTCACTACTAAATTTAACCGTGATCCACTTCAACATCGCGAGATTGCGGATTGCAGAAGCGATCTTCCTGCACTTTTGAGGGTTATTCCATCCCTTTTTCCACGAGAAGATATAGTCAAACAATTCTTGCTCAGATATCGGCCTTCCGGATCTTTTCTCCATTAGTTCTTTGTATGCATAATAGACTGTAGTTACTTCTTCAGCTTGTTCTGTATTTCTTATTCTACTGAACAGATCGACAGTCTTCTCTATCTCCGGCTCAAGCTCAGCCAATTGCTTCGTATATTTTTGCCGTATTTTTGGATATTCGGGGCCTGTTGAAACGACTATCATGCGACCGTTCTGATTCTCAACGATCAGATTGCTATTTGCAAAATGATGGATTGTCTTTTTGACATCCTCTGGTGAAAACGGCCCGAAGTAACCTTTCTGAAATTTGAACTTTGTATCCAGCCCTGTTTCAGTAATAATAAAGCAAATCTTCTGAAAAATAACCCTCCCCACCGTTGCTGTATGTGTCTGGTTTTCAAGCCGGCTCAGCACCTCGAGGATTGCAAGCTTTTCCGGCGTTAGTTCATTTCGCCTGGGATTTATATGATTATAGTCTTCGAGGAGAACCTTTTGAGAGAGGAATTCCTTACTTAACTCAATAGGCGGTGTTCCAAATGGAGCATATATCTCAACCGGGATCTCAACCTCCGATAATTTTTGGTACATGATACGGCCGATAATACGCCAGTTCTGACCGCCGTTCCCGCACCCTAGCGGCGGAAATGCAACAGATTGTATACCCCAGTCTTTGTAATTAGCGACGAAATAGTCTAATCCCGTAACAATATCCTCGATGCGGGATGATGAGCGCCAGTGGTCTTTCGTTGGAAAGTTAATTATCGAATTGCCAAACACATCGCTGTAATGGTACGGGATCCCGGGTTTGACCTGGTTGTTCTTGCACCTTCTGACGTAATCACGATACATATCGGGATATCTTTGTTTGAAGAGTAGAGCAATCCCTTTCCCCATAACACCCACACAGTTCACGGTATTTACCAGTGTCTGTGCCTTGCTCTGGAAAATGTCTCCAACCAGGATATCCACCATGTTATCTCTCCCTCCTTCGAATCTGCATATTAAAGAACATGTCCGGGTAGACCAGGATCTCTCGATCAAAGCCCGCTCTTAGTAAACTCTCCTTTGAGTGTTCACTTGTCACATACGCTCCCACAATATGTTTTGCAGTTACAATATGCGGAACCAGGACTTCCGCACATATAATGCTTTTATGTTCCCATTCTTCAATCTGATCATCATGCTTCCAATATCTTGCATAGATTCTTTCCACATCAAGCTTTCCCACGGATTCCGAAAGTGTGTAGAATGTTACATAATCGCTCGAAGCATTTCTGTCCGTCAGCACAACACCAAGATGCTCGATCACACCCCTATCAATCCTTAAAATACAAAGATCCTCCGAGACATTTTTCATCAAACGAAATAGCATTGGATTCCTGGCATTTAAGTAGAGGTTCACATATCTGTGAAGAGGCAGACCCCCAGGGATTCTTTTTTTCGCCCTC
This sequence comes from Methanoculleus oceani, assembly GCF_023702065.1. Classification (NCBI taxonomy): domain Archaea; kingdom Methanobacteriati; phylum Methanobacteriota; class Methanomicrobia; order Methanomicrobiales; family Methanomicrobiaceae; genus Methanoculleus; species Methanoculleus oceani. Next base: position 297,634 of record NZ_QFDM01000002.1, read on the forward strand.
CGCTCCTGCACCTCTCCCAATGCAACAGAAGTATGTGCTACAGTTGAAGCCATTTCATAGCACAAAATTCCGTTCTCTAGTATCGAAGGAATATTTGTGATAGCGACTATATATTGAAGCTCCTGGATGTATTCATGCATCTATTTGCTTTCTTAGACTCTCATTAGATTTAAACCAATATCAACTGTCAGGCAGTTCTTAAAGCCGATTTAAAACATTTGGGCCTGGGCGACGATGACGGCGAGAGCAAAAAAAGGGAACATAACAGCGCCCATGCAAATTTCCTTCGAATAAAACCAACACCCATATCTCCCCGACCCCCGATCTCTCCTGCAACAACAATGGACCTCGCCCAGTACCGCCGGATCAACACCATCATCGAACGCGACAGCGCCGACGCGACCTACAAGTACGCCCTCCTCCGGGGCGTCATCGAGATCTGCCAGCAGTCCTCGCACCTGCGGGAGGAGGACGGTGATGCGGTCTCGTTCCCCCTCGGGCTGCTCGTCGAGAAGTGGCTGCTCTACTACTATCCCATCTTTGCAGCCCCGGCGTTCATCCCGCAGAAGAATGGGGAGACGCCGGACCAGGAGACCGGCAAGGCCGTCTCGTTCCGGAAGCACTTCGTGCCGGTCATCGACTACTACCGGGACCGGGGCGGGATCTCGGTCTTCTACAACGACTATGCCCGCGGGACCATGCCGGCCGAGATCCGGCCCGCATTCCGGACGCTCGTGAAAGCGATCCGGAAGACCATCACGGAGATGCCGATGAAGCACCTCGGCTACTCGCAGTCAAAGGAGCACTACTCCGTCTTCGACTACGACCGGCAGTACCGCGTCTCCCGGGAGAGCCCGGTCGACCGGACCTCCCTGATCGAGAACTCCGGCCGGTTCTCCCTCTCCCGCGACCTCTGCACGGTATTCGAGCACTTCGGGGGCTTCATCTCCGGGGAGGAGTGCCTCTTGAAGAAGTGGGCCGAGTTCACCGCGGCCGCGGACAAGACCGGGACCGTCACCGAGGAGTGCATGCTCTCGCTGCTCACGAAGACCCCAACGACCGAGCGGGCGGTCGCGGATGCGAGGAACATCTACCAGTCAATCTTTGCGGAGGAGGGGGCGCTCGCCTGCGTCTGGTCGGGGAAGGCCATCCGCTCGCCGGAGGCGATGCACATCGACCACGTCCTCCCGTTCTCGGTCTGGAAGAACAACGACCTCTGGAACCTCCTCCCCACCCTCGATTCCGTCAACGCCCAGAAACGCGACCGCATCCCCGACCCTTCGCTCCTCAAGTCCCGCCGGGACTGCATCATCGGCTACTGGGACCTCCTCCACGACCACGCCCCCCGCCCGTTCGAGCGGGAGATCGCAGTCTCGCTCCTCGGCCTGGAGGCACCGGGGAGCGGCTGGCAGGACCGGGCGTTTGAGCACCTCGCCGAAAAATGCGCCTACCTCATCCACGTCCGGGGGTACGCAGCATGGGCCCCCTGACCTGCCCGTTCTGCAACCCTCCAAAAGAGGAGATCGTGCTTGCAAACGATCTTTGCTACGCCCGCTACGATAAATATCCAGCAAGCCCCGGCCACCTCCTCGTCATCCCCTCCCGCCACGTCGTCGGCTTCTTCGACGCGACGGACGAGGAGCATGCCGCCCTCCTCGCCCTCATCCGGGAGGCAAAAGACCTCCTCGACGGCCGGTTCCGCCCCGACGGCTACAACGTCGGCGTGAATGTAGGGGAAGCCGCCGGCCAGACGGTGATGCACCTCCACGTCCACGTCATCCCGCGATACGCCGGGGACGTGGAGGACCCGCGGGGCGGGGTAAGGGGGGCGATCCCGGAGAGGCGGGGATATTAAGGAAGATCTTCTCCGGCCTCCACTCACCACCAAATTTATCGGATCTCCCTCCCATCCATTATCTATCAGGTGAAGCGGCTATGACCGATGTTACCATCACTGTCCCCCAGGATATCGTCCAGGCGCTTCGGCTCCCTCCCGACGCCGTTGCCGCCGAACTGCAGCGGGAACTCGCCGTGGCGCTCTACCAGCGGGGCATTCTCTCCTCCGGGAAGGCGGCGGCTCTTGCAGGGATGACCCGGTGGGAGTGGGAGGAACTGCTCGGGGCACGGAAGATTCCCCGGCATTATGCCGACGAGGACCTTGATAGGGACATTGCCTATGCCACTCGCGGTCAGTAACTCCTCACAGATCGTCCGATGTCACCACCCCCGAGCTCCCGGCCATCACCCGCTCTCCGCCGGGTGTTCTCCTGTCTCCGGAGTCCGCCGCCCTACTCTTCACGGACCGGGATCTCGACCCCCTGCTCGGGAACCTTCTTCAGCCGCACCGCCAGCACGCCGTTTTCGAGGGCGGCCGTCGCACCTTCTTCCGTGACGTCTGCGGGAAGGTTCACAATCCGGGTCATCTCCCCGGACAGCCTCTCCCTGACGGCGTAGCCTTCCCGCTCTTCCACCTCCCTCTTTCGGACGGTGATCCGCAGCGTTTCCGGACCGGTGAGCCGTATCGCGACATCGCTGCTCTCCAGCCCCGGGAGGTCGGCGACGAGCACGACCTCATCCTCGATCTCCCGGACGTCGACCGGAATCCCTGCACCCCGGATCACGGGCATCATCCGCTGCACGGGCGCCGCCACCATCTCATGGAGCCGCCGGTGCATCTCGCACATCCCCGGGCCGAATGCCCTCTGAAACGGGCACGCTGATTCGTTCTCTTCCATACTCTCAACTCCTCCAGGTGTCGTGCAGCCTACACGCTCTCGCCCATATAAGTTCTTCCCGGGGTCGCCCCCGGAACCATCGAGAAGGGCCCTCATCTCCAGATTCCCCGGCACGTATCCACGAGCGCCACATGAACAACCTTTTTCCCAATCGCCCCCAACACTTCAGCATTCTGCCCGATCCGGCACCCGGAGAGCGGGCGGGGAGCTGCGAGAGCGTATGGAGGAGTTCACCGTCGAGGAAGTCATCGGCTACCAGGTCGAGATCATCCGGGCAAGCGGCGTCGAGGAAGACCGGGGTCTCGAGGGGCGGCTGCTCAACCCGGGAAACCTCGACTTCGTCATCGCCGTCGGCAACCGTATTCCCGATCCGTTCGAGAGGGCCGCGTTTATGCTCCACGGTATTGTAACAGGGCATCCGTTCGTTCAGGGAAATAAGCGGATCGCGTTTCTGCTCGCAGCTCTCATCCTGCTCAGGACCCCGGAACGGTATGTCATCGCAAGCTCCGATGCGGAGAACAATGCCTTTGTACGGGACGTTGCCGGGGGCGACAAGACCCGAAAAGACGTTCTTGACTGGCTGCACGTGGTCGTAAAAAGAGGTCGATGAATTATTCCGCAAGAAAGTCAAGAGTCTTCCTGTGCCGCTCGATGAGCATCCTGAAGTCTTCCTGCTTTGAGGGGCGGGGCGACTCTTCAGGGTGTTGCGGTGCGATACCGGATGGGCCGACGGAACACGGGGCGGTCGAATCCCACGGGATGGAGAGGCTGTACGAAGACCCGGGCTCCGCGACGTTTTCCTTCCTCCCGGTTGTTCTCCGATCTCCTGGCCCCATCTTCCACTCCTCCCGTATCGATCGCTTTCCAGCGTTGTGAATTTGGCGCTCCACCGGTATTAATGTTAGGTCCTGCATGCTCACGCCGGTAGTTCACATCGGCCCCGCAGGGCCGCATGTATATGGACAAATTGCGAATCGTATTTACAATTTGTCCAGTCCAGTACAGGGAGTGATCCGGCGGGAGGCGGAGGAGAAGAGGGGATGAGCACCCGGTCCCGGATCGGCAGAGAGCACGCCCGGCATCGCGGTCAAGGAACCCTAATCGTGATTAGTACTAATCTGGATTAGTACTGAAAACTTCGTGCAATCCGTATACAACCCCATACCCTGCCCGAACCGCCGCAGGAATTGCTGCTCCCCCAAAATGTCGAACGGGTCCGGTCCATAAAGATCAAGACTCGGCGACCCGAGAATCACCCAGCCGTATCGCCCGGCTCACATCCCCCTCTCGTGAAGGCATCAGCCGCCGGGTGTGCTTGACGACGGCACCCTCTACCTCATCCCGGACCATTGACGCCGGTCCACAGGTATATTTAAGTGGACAAATTATAAATCCCATTTATAATATGTCCACCGTGATGCAGGGGATGATCCGGCGGGATGCGGAGGCGCAGATCCGATCGCTCGCTCTCGGCTTTCCGGCAGTAGCCGTCATCGGCCCCCGCCAGTCAGGAAAGACGACGCTCGTCCGGTCGGTATTCCCGCAGCTGCCCTACATCTTGCTCGAGGATCCCGACACCCGCGCCTTCGCAGAGGAGGACCCCCGCAGCTTTCTCGCACAGTACGAGAAGACCGGGGCGGTCCTCGACGAGGTGCAGAGGGTCCCGGAGCTCTTCTCGTACCTCCAGGGGGTCCTTGATACGAATCAGAGGCCAGGACAGTTCATCCTCACCGGATCCCAGAACTTCCTGATGATGGAACGGATATCCCAGTCGCTTGCCGGCCGGGTCGGGATCGTCAAACTCCTCCCCCTCTCGATGGGGGAACTCGTCCGTGCCGGGATAGGGATTGAACGCTACGAGGATCTCCTTTACGCCGGCCTCTTTCCCCGCCCCTACAGCAGCAGCATTCACCCGCGAGACTTCTATTCGTCGTATGTCCAGACCTACATCGAGCGCGATCTCCGCCTTCTCAAGCAGGTGCAGAACCTCTCGGTGTTCCAGACGTTCATGAAGATGTGCGCCTACCGGTCCGGCCAGGTGGTGAACTACTCGTCCCTCGCCCATGACTGCGGTATCACCTACAACACGGCAAAAGAGTGGCTCTCCCTCCTGGAGACGTCGATGCTGGTCGTCCAGGTCAGGCCCCATCACAAGAACTTCAACAAGCGGCTTATCAAGATGCCCAAACTCTACTTCACGGACCCCGGCCTTGCCGCGCACCTGGCCGGGATACAGGGTGCCGACGACCTCGTTTACCACCCCCTGAAAGGAGGGCTCTTTGAATCGCTCATCATAACAGAGTTCCTGAAGTTCCGGTTTAACCGGGGCAAAGAGCCCAACATCTACTTCTGGCGGGACAAACTCGGGCATGAAATCGACTGCATCATCGAGTATCAGGGGTGGGATCCCGTCCCGGTCGAGATCAAGTCGGGCAGAACGGCAAGTGCCGACTTCTTTGACGAGATCACGTACTGGAACGGGCTCTCCGGCAACGCCCCGGATCGCTCGTTCGTGGTCTATGGGGGCGACCGGTCCCAGCATCGGGCGGCAGGGCACCTAGTCGGGTACCGGGACCTGGAGCCGATCCTGCAGTACCTGGAGTGATCGGCACCCTATCGGATCGCTCTTTACCCCACGGACCCATATCCTGATCATGCCCGACGACCGGGAGATCATCACGGCGGCCATCCGAAAGGCACGTGAACTCGGGGTGGACGCGGCGGGCGCCGTCCCTGCAGCGAGGCTCATCGGCTGCCCGTCGGCGGTCGCGGACGGACACCGGGGATCGCGGACCGACCGGGGGACCTACATCGTCCTCGGGCTCTCCCACGATGCTGAGCACCCCGAACTCGACCTCTGGGAAGCGGACCGGGGAACGCCCGGGGACCGGATCCTCGGGCATATCGGCAAGGAACTCGCCCGCTGGCTGCAGGAAACGCACGGAGTCCGGGCCCGGGTCATCCCCTACCGGCTCGAGGACGGCGGGATCTACCTCAAGGACGCGGCCTCTCTGGCAGGCATCGGGCGGATGGGGAGAAGCAACCTCGTCCTCGTCCCGGGCTTCGGACCGAAGATCCGGTTCCGGGCGGTATGGGCCGACCTGGACTGCCCCGGACAGGATCTCCCGGAACGAGACATCCCCTGTGCCGGCTGCGAGGGATACTGCACCCGTGCCTGCCCGATGGATGCCTTTTCTACCGGCAGGTACAGCCGGGAGCGGTGCCTGGCGCGGATGAACGCCGACAAAACCTCCGGGAGAGAACGGATCGACCACTGCCGTGCCTGCGAACTCGCCTGCCCTGCCGGGGACGAGGGATAGGCGGCGGGCAATGGAAAACTCACCGGGAACGGCCCTACCGCTTTGAAGCCCCCGGCCGCATCTACGCCGCCTCGTGCCGCCGCAGGAACTCCCGGATCTTCCGCGACTCGATCCAGCCCCGGTCGAGCTGTTTGACGATCGCGTTGATCCGCTCGACCTGCTCCCGGATCCTCTCCGTAGCCGTCCCTTCTTCGAGCAGTTCGGTCATGCCGAGGATCACCTGCAGCGGCTGGCGGACGTGATCCGCGAGGATCGCGAACTGCTCGATGTTCTGCTCGATCCGGTCGTATGCCTCCCGCCGGATCCTCTCGACCTGCTTCCGTTCGGTGACATCGGCGGAGATGACCGCGAGCCGCCTGACCTGCCCGTTTGCGCCCTGGATCGGGAAGAGGATATGATCGAAGATCCTCCCCTCATACTCGTCGGTCATCCGGATGGGCTTCGCCGAGGAGAAGGCCTCATCGGCCCACTTCTTTCGGGATGCGGCAAGATCGGGCGGGAAGAGGTCGTACACGCATGTTCCGCGAAGGTCTTCTATACTCCCCCCGGACCGTGAGGCCATCGCCTCGTTCAGGGCAAGGATGATACCCTCCCGGTCGATGAGCACCGTGGCGTCGGGCGTCGCGTCCAGGAGCGCACGGAACTGCTCTTCACTCTCCTGCAGGGCCAGCTCGGCCCGTTTCCGCTCGGTGATATCGATCGCGACCTCGAGCCGCACGTCCCGCCCGTCGGGCCACCGGATGATCCGGTCGACGATGTCTAAGTGGATATCGAGAACCGGGTTATAGAACTCCCACCGGTACGGTTCCGGCTTCCGGGCAAGGATCACATCGTTGGTGCAGAACGGGCACGGCGTCTCGCGACCCTGGAACTCGCGGTAGCATAGCCCGCCGATAACGTCCTTCCCGAGCGCTCGTGTAAAGTAGGGGTTTGCATACAGGATCTCGTTCGTCGCGGGATCCGTGACGTACACGATCTGCTCGAGGCCGTCGAAGATCGAGAGGAGCTGGTCGCGCTCGAACTGCAGGGTCTCTTCGGCCTGTTTGCGCTCGGTGATGTCCCGGAAAACGGCCATGATGGAAGGCCGGCCCCGGTAGAGTATGGGGGTCGCCGTGATGTCGACCCGGATCGTTCGGCCGTCGAGGGTCCTGAGTTCCTGTTCGGCCAGCGGAGTGGCCGTGCCTTCCTGCTGCATCCGGCGGATCTGCCCGGCAATAGCCTCACGATATTCGGGGGAGACGAAGAGATCCAGCGGTTTGCCCACGATCTCTTCAGGACTCCCGGCGCCCGCAATCCGGACGCAGGCAGGATTCACGTAAACGATGATGCCGTCCTGGTGTACGACCACGGCATCCGGCATGAGTTCGACGAGGGAACGGTACCGCTCCTCGCTCTCCCGGAGGGCGTCCTCTGCCCGCTTGCGGTCCGTGATGTTCTCGATCATGCCGATGAGGAACTCCGGACCGCCCTCCGCGTTCCGGACCAGGGAGCCTGTCAGCATGCCCCAGAGGATCCGGCCGTCCCTCCCTACATAGCGTTTCTCCAGCCGGTAACTCTCGATCTCTCCGGCGACGAGAGACGCCGCGAGCGCCGTATCTTCCGCCAGATCGTCGGGATGGGTAGTATCAGCAAAATGCATGCCACGAAGATCGTCCCGCTCATACCCGAGCATCTCCTGGAATGCCGGGTTGCTATCGATGATGCATCCGTCCAGCCCCACGAGAGCGATACCGATCCCGGCCCTCTCGTAGATGCCGCGGAACCACTCCTCGCTCTCCCGGAGCGCCCTCTCCGCCGCTTTCCGCTCGCGGATATCGATGCCGATGCCTACCCGGGTATCGTCGGAGAGGCGGATGTTTGCCCAGGAACTCTCGACGAACGAGCCGTCCTTTGCCCTCAGCACAAAGTCCCGCCACCCGGGCTCGAGCGACCGCATGAACCGGCCGACCATCTCCCGGTACCCGGCGTCGGGATAGCATAACGCCATGAGGCCGCCGCCGCGTGCGTCTTCCTCCGTCCATCCCAACGTCTCGCGCAGCGCGCGGTTGAACCGGAACGTCTTCAGGTTCGGGTCGTAGATCGTGATCATCACCGGGATCGCATCGATGATCGCCTGCAGCAGTTCGCGCTCGTGCGCCATCGTCCGCTCCGCCCGCTTCCGGCCGGTGATGTCGCGGGAGACCGTCAGGACCCGCTCGACTCTTCCCGAGGGACCGGGGATCGGGACCGAGATATACTCGCTGTACTCGACATCCTTTATTACGGCATGGCGGACCTCTCCCCGCACCTGCTTGCCGGTGGCAAAGACCTCCCTGACCTTCTCGAAGTACGGGCCCGCCCCCTCCGTCGTAAACCCGAGCTCCTCCCAGGTCTTCCCCACCATCTCGTGCGGCTCCCGGCCGAGTTTACGGGCGAACCCCCTGTCCACGTGGACATACCGGAGGTCACGGTCCAGGATGTTCACCGTCTCCGGCAGATAGGAAAGGATGGTTTCCAGCATCTCCTGCTCGCCGTCCGGCCGAAAGTCCTGCAGGCGGACGAGGTGCATGCCGTCCTCTCCGACCCTGCCGGAACACCGGATCCGCCGCTCTTCGCCGTCGGCGGTCCGGAGGGTGCAGGCAAGGGCCGGGAGATCGGCACGGTCCCGTAACGATGCCGATATCGCCCGCCTGCACTCCTCTTCGACGACCCGGGGCAGAAGAAACCGGTTCAGGAACTCCCCGGCGTCGCCGCCGAAAAGAGCGTCCCGGTCGACGCCGAGACAGTGCTGCAGCGCTCTGTTGATCCAGACGATACGGTTCTCCGGACCGACCAGAAGCACGCCCTCGTCAAGCAGGTCGAGGATATGCGGGGCCAGCGCGGGTTCGACAGAAGCGCCAGAGAACGGTGTCATCGGGGGGACTCCACTTGCACGAAATTATCCTGTCTTTATTATTTATTTATGATTGTGGAAACCTCTTAACCCGGAAAGATCTGTCTCCCCTATTGCCTTCCGGGCAATGGCGATGCGCGACCCGGGAGAGCACGGCGGTTTACCCTCCGCCCGTCCATGGCAATTCATACGGCTGCGGAGAGGACAATCACGATGGCTGCAGCGGTTCCGCCCTACCGGCGATAAGGATGTCGATACCGGCAGGGCGACGAAAGGGAAGAAGTATACCCGGCGGTGCTGCTGCCGGGCCCGATGCAGGCCCCGTCAGGGAAGACCTGCACCGTCGCGGGGCCGGCATACTCCGCAGAACGGGAAGGCTTTTATCCGGCCAGAGATCTCCGGCTGTTGCATATGGCCTTACGGCAGCATGCCTGTACGGGGAATTCCGATCGTGTTGGCTGCAGAACGGAGACAGCGCAATGAAGGTGCTCGTGAGGACCCCGGAGGGGGTTGAAGAGGTCAGGGAAGTCGATTCCGACTGGGTCATCCCCGGCGACGTCCTGGACGACGGCTCGGTCGTCCTCGAACTCTGGGACGAACTCTCGGACGACGACTACCTGGCGATAGGGCTGTACGACTGAAAGGTGAGGGCGGGAGAAACGGAGGGCATACGCAGAGGTGCCGCCGTGCGCGTGATGCGGCTCGTTTCAGGCAGGTATACCCTCGCGGGTGAGGACCATCGCCCAGCCTTTACTCCTCTTCTTCCCGGATCATCGTCTCTATCGCGTCCTCCAGGGGCCCAAGTTTGGTCTGGATGATATCCCAGAGAATCGTTGGTTTCACCGCATAATAGGAGTGAACACTGATATCACGGAGCCCGGCAATCTTTCGCCATTCGATCTCCGGGTGACGGGCGGTGACGCTCGTGGGAATCTGTTTTGTCGCTTCCCCGATGGTAACAAACCTGAGCACAACGGCGTCAAGGCGCATGCGATCGGCCACGAGTTCCTCAAACGTTCGGTACCTACATAAGAGCGGATTGAGGCGATGGCGTCGCGGATGTCCTCAAGATACAGCAGGAGATCTCTAGGCATAAACGACCTCATCAAGGACGGCATTCCGAATCCGGGGCTTTAAGGTGTCGGCGATGACGAGATCCGTCCTTCGCCCCAGGAGGTCTTCGAGGTAGAACTTGAGGTCCATAAAGTGATCGAACGTCTCCTCTCCCTCCCGGAACTCCACCAGGATGTCGATGTCGCTTGCCGGGGTGGCTTCGTTGCGTACAACCGATCCGAAGATGCCGATACGGGCCACGCCGTAGCGTTCCCGGAGGGTGCGCAGGTTCTGCCGGATCTGGGCGAGAGGATGCATCGTTATTCTTGAATAATACATCCGCCCACTTATACTCTCCGGCACCCGTTCATGCCACAACTTCTCTGCAATATCGTAGAGGTGTTTCCTGCCCTCACGCGACGGCATAGACATCCCTGCAGGTCTCTTCCACGGACTCACGGAAGATCGGGTTTCTGATCGCCGATAGTTCAACGAGATCGATCTCGCGGCCGAAGAGTTCGGCCAGGTCCCCGGCGAGACCGAAGTACGCCTCCGCATGCTCCACAGGGGTCATCGGTTCGAACTCGACGACAAAATCGATGTCGCTCGCCGCAGGGTCGAACCGGTCGCCCGTCGCCGAGCCGAAGACCGCGAGCCTTTTCACGCGGCGGCGTGCAGCGATGTGGGCGATCTCGGGGATTTTCTCGCGGATGATAGGATGCATCGGACTCCCTATGACGATATTACCATCCGGGAAGCATTATCCCTTTCGGATTAGAGAGGACGGAGCGCCGCCCCCGCATCACTCCCGCTCCGCCCGCCCGGGGCACTCCCCCGGCACCCCCGCCATCAAAAATCCCCTTCTTCAATCCCCCGGACCGCTCGTTCTATATCGGCAAAGACCCGCTCCTCGTCCACCGCGACCTCCACCCAGCGGTCGCCGTCGACGAAGTAGAGGTACGGGACGACCGGAGCCCCGAGGATCCGGGCGGCGGCGTGCCGGTAGACCGTCATCTGGAGCGCGTAGTCCCCGGCGCCCCCCGGCGTCCCGGTCTTGTAGTCGATGAGCACCCAGGCGCCGTCCGGCCGCTGCACCAGCCGGTCGATGGCTCCCCGGAACGCGAACCCGTTCACCCGCGCCAGAAACGGCACCTCACGGTGGTCCCGGACGACGCCCTGCATCAGGGGCGACGCGAGGAACCGTTCGTAGAGTTCCCGGTACTCTCCTGCCCGGCCGGGATCAACCCCGTACCGCCGCAGCACCGCGGCGGGGTCACGGCCGCGGAAGACCTCGTGGACGACGAGGCCGCGGGTCAGGGGATCCTCGCCGGCGGCGAACCCCGGCGGCCGGGACCCGGCCGGGGCCCGGAGATACCGCTCGAGTTCGCTCGCCGAATAGACACGCTCCTTCTCCCCGGCCGGGAGGATGCTCGCCGGGACTGGCACCGCGGGAACGTCGTCCGGAAGCGGGAGATAGACCGGAGCGGCCTCCTGCACGTCGACGGGGATCGCCGCGGAGTCGAGGGTGAGCGGGATGCGGAGCGTCTCGAGCACGGCCTCGCCACGGGCATAGACCTCCGGAGAGAGCCCGAGGCAGTGCGCGAGCCAGGCCATCCGGGTCTTACCGTCATGAAGGGTCTCAGGGACCTCGGCCGGCGTCTCCCCGCAGAGGACGAGGTGATCCTTCGCCCGGGTTGCCGCGACGTAGAAGAGCCGTTTGCGCTCGGCCTCCTCCTTCTGCCGGTGCTCGTCCCTGAGGATCGTCAGGACCGGCGTCCCCTCGCGCTCGTGGTCGTTTGCCGGGTTCGGGATCGAGACACCGAGCAGCAGCCCGTCCTCCACCATGATCGTGCCCCCGCCAGCCCGCGGCGTCTCCCCGAGGTCGGGGACGACGACGACCGGGAACTCGAGCCCCTTCGCGGCATGCACCGTCATGATCGAGACCGCGTCTGCCGCCGCGAAATCGAGGTGCGCATCCCCCTCCCGCTGTGCGTCGTCGATGCAACGCCCGAGTTCCCCGACGAGGTCGGCGAGCGTGGAGCAGTCGGCCTCCCTCGCGACGGCGATCAGCTTCTCGACGTTCGCGGCCGCCTGCTCGCCCCCGGCCATCCCGCCGTAGACGACGAATATCCCCGATTCGTCGACGATCCGACGGATGAGACGGGCGGGCGGGAGCCTGCGGGAGAGCAAGAGCCACCCCCGGAGGGTCGCCGACGCCGGGTCCTCCGTCGCCTGCAGCCGCTCCCAGAGGGAGGTCCCCGCCCGGGCGATGGAAAAGAGCCGGGCGTCGGAGAACCCGAAGTAAGGCGACCGCAGCAGGCCGTAGAGCGCCACGTCGTCCAGGTCGTTCGCGAGGAACCGGAGGATGTTGTAGAGGTCGTAGACCTCCTGCCGCTCGTAGAACCCGAGGCCGGCGTGGACGCGGTAGGGGACGCCGTAGCGCCCGAGCGCCCACTCGTAGTAGGCGAGGTTCGTCCGCCGCTCGAGCAGGACGGCCACGTCGCCGTAGCCCGCCGGCCGGACCTCCCCGTCCTGGTAGACCGGTTTCTCCCCCCGCTCGACGATGGCCCGGATCTTCCGGGCGACCAGCTCCGCTTCGGCACGGCGGCCGGCCGCCCGGTCCCTGGCCTTCGGACAGAGGAGGAGTTCGACCGAACCGGTGTCGCCATCCCGGTTCGCACGCAGCGGCTCGTACAGGAACTCCCAGGGCCGGGAGCCCTCCGCCATCAGGGCGCCGAAGACGGCGTTCGTGAACCCGACGACCCCGGGCGTGCTCCGGAAGTTGACGTCGAGCGGGACCGCCTCCCCGCCGAGGTCCCGCTCGATCAGGTCGCGGATCCGCCCAAACTGCGTGACGTCGGCCTCCCGGAAGAGGTAGATGGACTGTTTGGGGTCGCCGACGACGAAGAGTTTCGCCGACTCCCGGGTCAGATCGCCGAGGATGGCGCAGAGGATGGCGATCTGGACGGGATCGGTGTCCTGGAACTCGTCGACCAGGACGAACCGGAACCGGTCCCGGAAGTGCGCCGCCACGATATCCTCGTGGGCGGAGAAGAGCCGGTGGGTGCGGTCGATCAGGTCGTCGAAGTCGAGGGCGTTCTTCCGCCTCTTCTCCGCCTCCAGCGCTCCGGTAAAGGCGCCAAAGACCGTGCCGAGGTCCCGGAGGAAGTCGAGTGTCGCCCGGGTGAAGGGATCCGCCGGGTCGACATCGAGCGAGAGAGCCCATGCATGGGCTTTGATGCAGTCGTTAAGAACCCGGTAGGCCGCCCGGAGGCGTTCGAGGTCGTCCCCCGCCCAGTTCTTCTTTTGCCCCATGTTCGCCCGGAACCGCCGGTCTTTGTGGACTTCCACGAGCGCGGCGACCGCGATCCTGCCGGCAAGGCAGGGCTCGACGGCCCGGAGGTAACTCTCGCCCGGGTCGCGCTCACCGGGGTAGCGGGCGGCAAGGTCCCGCAGCGTCTCGATCGAATCCCCGGCACGCTCGAGGAAGGCCGCGAGCGCCTCCGCCCGGCGCCGTTCCACGGCCGTCCGCCAGGCGTCGAGCACCCCCTCCTCGCTCTCTGCGAGGGCGGCAAAAAACGCCTCCGAGGCCTCGCGGCGCGAATACAGCGCCTCAAGGTAGTTCTTCAACTCGTAGTCCCCGACCGCACGGAGAGCGCAGATCACCGCCTCCCGGCACTCCGCGGGCGGATCGCCGTGGATGAGGGCATCGGCCGCCTCCTCGCGGAGCAGGATCGCCTCCCGCTCGTCGAGGACGGCGAAGGCGGGCCCGACACCGGCTTCGAGCGGGAACTCCCGAAGAACGGAGGCGCAGAAGGAGTGGAAGGTCGATACCTTCGCCCACAAAAACTCGTCGCGGACCGCGTCCCACCGCTCGCCCTCCTTCTCCGCGAGAGCCTGGCGGACCCGGACCTTCATCTCGCCGGCCGCCTTCTCGGTGAAGGTCAGCGCGAGGATGTTCCCGACGCCGACGCCGGTTTCGAGCAGGCTGATGTACTTCTGCACCAGGACGTGCGTCTTTCCCGTCCCCGCCCCGGCGGTGACGCACTTGCTCCTCGTGTGGTCGAGCGCGGCCTGCCTCTGGCGTTCAGTCAGTTCCATCGGCGTTCACCTCCGCATTAAGCAGCCGCAGGGCGTCGAACCGGCAGACCGTCTTAAACCCGCAGTAGCCCGGGCAGGGGCCGGCGTCCGACCGGGGCGGGAAGCAGCCGCCGCGTATCCCGGCGAGGTAGTGCTTCGTCCAGAAGAGAGCGGTCTCGACCAGCTCCCGGACGTCCTCGACGCCGCCCTGCCGCGACCCCGGGAAGCAGGCAAAGCAGTCCTTCAGCCCTGCGTCCCAGAAGACCGGTCTGTTCCGGACCTCCCCGCGCCTCAAGGTGTAGTAGGTGCCGGCGACTCCTTCCATCCCGGTCAGCGTCTCGACCGCCCGGAGGTAGAGCGGCAGCTGGAGCGCTTTACCCGCTGCAATATCCTTGAGCCCGGGGTGGGAGGTCCCGGTCTTGTAGTCGGTGATCGTGAACCGCCCGTCGGGCAGCACATCGACCCGGTCGACCCTGCCCCGCAGGCGGATGGTCTCCCCGCCGAGCGGGATCGCGACCGCATCGGTCGTCGAGGCCGCGTCGACCTCCCCCGGTACCAGCGGGAGGCCGAACGAGACCTCGAAGGCCTGCGGGAGGAGGCCGGAGCCCGCAATCTCCGCCTCGTGCCGGAGGAACCGCTCAAGGAGGCCTCTTCCGGCGGCGGGCGACCCGAGGAGGTGCTCCTTATCCGCGACCCATGCCGGGCTTGTGAAGGCGAACCGGTCCGCCTCCTCCCGGCCGGTGCTGAGGATCAGCCGGAGGGCGTCCGGGTAACACGCTTCGGTGACCGCCCCGTTACCGTCGCGCTTCCAGCCGGAGTAGAACCGGCAGGCGATCCGGTGGACGAGGCTCCCCCGCTCCTGCGCCGTCAGGTCGGGATCGGCCGGAGGGAGCGGGGCAAGGCCGAGGGCCCGCTCCAGGTAGAACCGGAACGGGCAGTCCGCGTAGGTCTCGAGCGCCGTCGGGGAGAAGACGGCCATATCGCCGAACCGTTCGGCGAGCGCCGCGACGATCGCCGGATCGCCGGCGAGCAGGCCGTCGTAGGGGGAGTCGTAGCCGCCCTTCCGGTGGTAATTCTCGACGTTGAGCCTGCGGACGGCCTCGCGGATCGTAAGCCCCGGCGGCATCCCGGCAGGGGTCTCCCCCCGGGCGAGGAGGACGCCGGCCCGCCGGGCTGCTGCGAGCGCAGAGTCCGGGAAGTCGCCGCTCCCCCACGTCTCCGGGGAGAAGGCTTCCCGGACGGCGTCCACGAACCCGGAGCGGATCAGCGGTGTCGCGCCGTCGGCCGCGGGGTAACTCAGGTAGACCCGGGAGCGGGCGGCAAGGAGGGCTGCCATAAAGTGGTAGCGCTCCTCCCGGAGGATGTCCTCCTTCGACCGCGTCGCAAGGCGCCGGGTCTCGGCATCGGTGGTGAACGGCAGCCGGGTGGTGAGCCGCGGCATCGCGCCCTCGACGAGGTCGCCGATGAAGAGGTAGGGGACGGCGAGGTGCGCAATCTCCCGGACGCCGACCACCCGGACGGCGCCCGAGTTCCGTCGACGGCCGGTCCGGGTTCCGGCAGCGAAGAGCCCGAGCAGGGAGGAGAACTCCGAAAGCGGCACCTTCTCCTCCGGGAGTAGCCGGGCGAGGCGTTCGAGCGCCGCGAGGGTCTCCATGAATCCCCCCAGATCCCGCGCTTCGTCCTCCAGCAGGTCGGGATCGCCCTCCGCCGGCATCGCCGGAGCCTGCCAGCGGTCAAGGAGCGAGCGGTAGGCGGCGAGGTGCCCGGGGAGCGTCTTTTTCCCCTCGAGCGCCGCGAGGTCGGCGAAAAGTTCCCGGATTCCGTCCCGAACCGCCCCGATTGCCGCGATCTTCGCTGCGAGCCGGTCTCTCGCGGACTCCGGTGTGTCCGGTCTGGTCCGTTCTTCTTCGAGAGCAGAAGTCAGCGCCGCGAGCCGCTCGTACCAGGCGGCCGCTCCGCCGGTGATCCGGGCCTCCCGGGAGAGGATGTCGACCTCGCACCCCCGGGCGTTCGGCAGGTAGGGGGAGGACGTGAGGGCGACGACATCCTCCCGGCGGTAGCCGCGGGCCGGGACGGCGGGAACCAGAAGAAGTGCCTGGACAAGCGGCGATGCAGAGAGCGGCCGCCCGGCAGACGCGGAGTACGGGATCCCGAAGTCGGGGAAGACCTCTTCGACATACGGCACCGCCGATGCGAGGTCGGGGAACGCGACCGCGATCTCTCCCGGCCGGGCCCCGGCGACGATCAGGTCCCGGACCTCCTGCGCGATCGCCCTGACCTCGTCGAGTCGGTCCCGCCGTTCTGCGATGCGGATGAATCCTCCGCAATCCCCGGGCTCCCGCCGGGAGAAGAGGCCGGCGATCTTTGATGGGTGGTCTTCCGGAAGAACGACCTCATCCGGGTGCAGCCACTCGCCGTCGTCTGAAAAGACCGCCGGGTTTGCGGCATAGGGTATCGAATAGTGAAACTCCTCTGCGGACTCCCGCAGGGAAAGAAGCAGGTCGCGCTCGAGCGGCACCGGCTCGAAGAGACCGTAGACGAAGACCGTCCGGAACCCGCCGCCCGCGTCGGCGAGCAGCCGGACCGCCCGGGCAAAGAGCGTGCTCTCGTCGACGAGGTCGTGATCGTCGAGGAACCGGAGGTAGGCGTCGAAGAGGCGGGCGATCTCGGCGCTTTTGGTGCTCGCGAGGTCGCCGAGTGCGGCCGGGTAGTCGACCTTCCGCATGATGAGGACGTCAAAGAGCGTCGCGAGTTCGTCGACGGCCCCGGCGCCGGCAAGCAGCGGGTACCTGCCGGCGGCAAGCAGCCGGGCGAGGACGAGCCGGGACTCTGCGCTCGAGATCGGTGCCTCCGATGTCGCACGATCGTCGAAGACCTTTCGGGCGAACCCGGGGAGGGTCGTGACCGCATCGGCGACGAACGGGACACCCTCCTCCCCGAGGCGGCGGGCGACCTCCCGGGCGAGGTGGGACGTCGGGACGATGAAGACGGTCCCGAACGGGTCGCGGGCGGCGGCTTTCCGGAACCCTGCGATGAACGCGTCGAGACCCTCTCCGGGCAATTGGCGGTACAGAACGGCGGGGGACATCCGGCAATCTCTCCTGGTGAGAGGTTTGGGGAGGAGGAGGGATGAGGGTTGTTATTTGGGTCGGGGAGGAGCCCGGGATCGTCCATACCCTCCCGGATACCCGCACGGTTTAAGTGCGGGAGTAGAGACGTATTGAACGCTCATGGATCTGAACTTCTGCCGCCACTACACCGGCGACGGCACGCCGCCGTCGAACCGCTACTGCCGGGTCTGCCCGGAGGTCGCCTGCGACCGGCTGTGGCGGCGGGTTCTCGATCTTGCAGAGACAAACGGGGGAGACCCGGTCCCGCTCCCGGGAACGCGGGCCGTGCTCTTCCCGAACCCGAAGAACCCCGATTTCGTCAGGCTGCAGGTCAACTGCCGGTGGGGTCTCTCAAAGGAGGACTTCCTGCACTACATCGCCACCGGCCACGCGAAGATGGGGCGGCGGGGGCAGCGGAGCGATCCCCGCGCATCCCCAAGCTGCACCCGCCAGGAGCCGTACGTGCACGCGATCGTCGAGCTGCTCGGCGGGACGGATATACCTGAGATACGAGCGGTGCGAGAAGTGCAGGGCGGATGAGCCCCGGGATTATCGGGCCGCAGAGAACGCCGGCCGGAACGGCGCTCCCCATCCACGGCCAGGCCCGTACGCCAGCACGACGACCGGGGAGGCCATATGTGGTGCCGACCCGGTGGAAGAAGACGGACTCACCCTCGTAGTCCGGCCGGCAAAACCTATATCTCCCGGGCGGGAAAGGGTTTTTTATGCCGACCTGCAGCGACTGCGCCCTCTATACGAAGAAGACCGAGACCGACGGGGAATGCAGCATCAACGGCTCCGTTCCCGCCGACCGGGACGCCGGACGGTGCCCGTCCCGGACGTTTCGGCCACGCAGATGATGTCGTAAGGTTCAGAGACCCTGCCCGATCGAGCAGATGCTTTCCATGCGGCCTGAACGCCGCGACAATGAGATGCACGGTCGAGACAACCGTTCCCGTACACACCGGCGACTGCCGTTTTGATCGACCGGGCGGCATGCAGGGGATACGACAGATAACGAACGCTGCAATCGCAAACAATCAATGTTAATACTCTCTCGCACCACCGGATAATTATATGAAGGATCTCCGGCACATCGCCAGTGGTCTTACTCTCGGGGGATTCACGGCGGTCCGTGAGGGGGCAGAGACGGCATGACGGCTGCGCCTTACGTGCCGGAGCCGCTGCCTCCCGACGGGATCGACTGGGAGGCCCATATTCCACAAATAGCGTCGGCGAACCGCGCCCTCGCCCGGTACGACGGCATTCTCCAGGCGATCCCGAACCCCGAACTCCTGCTCTCCCCGCTCCTGACGCAGGAAGCGGTGCTGTCGTCCCGGATCGAGGGGACGCAGGCATCGCTCGAGGACGTCCTGCGGTTCGAGGCGAACCCGAAAGAGCGGATCAACGATGCCGCTCTTGCCGATATCCAGGAGATCATCAATTACCGGGAGGCCCTGCATGCTGCGGTGGACGCCCTCAGGACCCGGCGGCTGGATACGGCCCTGATCTGCGACCTGCACCGGATCCTCCTGACCGACAGCCGGGGCATGGACCGGGAGCCGGGGTGCATCCGGAATATCCAGAACTTCATCGGGCGGGATGCTTATGTCGAGCACGCGATCTTCGTCCCGCCGGCACCGGAGATGGTTCCCGGGGCGCTTGAGGACTGGGAGGCCTACCTGCACCGTGAAGAAAAAGACGTCCTCGTCCAGCTCTCCGTCTTAAAAGCGCAGTTCGAACTCATTCACCCGTTCTGCGACGGCAACGGCCGTATCGGGAGGATGCTCGTCCCGCTGATCATGTACGAGAAGGGGCTGATTCGAAGTCCGATGTTCTACATCAGCGCCTACCTCGAACGGCACCGGCCGGTCTACTACGAGCGGCTGCTCGCGGTCTCCCGGGAAAGAGACTGGAACGGCTGGATCGCGTTCTTCCTCCGTGCCATCGAGGAACAGGCGGAGGAGAACGGCAAAAAAGCAAAGGCGATCCTCGATCTCTACGACGAGATGAAACGGACGGTGCCGGAGGTGACCCGGTCGCAGTACGCCGTCGCCGCGATCGATGCCGTCTTCAGGACGCCGATCTTCAGTTCGTCCGAATTTTACGACCTGTCGGCGATTCCGAAAGAGAGCGGGGCAAAGATCCTCAGGGATCTGGAGGAGAGCGACATCATCCAGCTGGTGCAGAAAGGACGAGGAAGAAAAGCAAGCATTTACATCTTCCCGCGCCTGGTCGTCATCACCGAGGGAGACCGGTTGTGAGTGCTCTGGTACCTGCAAGCCCATTTGTGCGTATCAAAACCGCGATCCAATATACACAAAAGATCTTGCGAGTACCGGGATATACACAAACACGTCACGGAGGCGGTTGTGGGTCGTCTGCGATCCACAACACAATTTGTGGCCCGTAAAGTGCATAATATGACCCAAAAAAGTGTTTGTGGGACACCGGTGACGGACAACGATCGAACCCGGCCGGCCGCGGGGGTGGCGGCATGAGCATGGGAACGGGACGACCGAAAGCGAATCTTTTCGAGCCCGGAAGATAGAGATCTACCATGGATGAAGAGGCTACCGCGATGCTCAATTACGTCAGGACGGCGCTCCGGGGATCGGGGGCGCACGGGTTCGACCATACCGAGAGGGTCGTGCGCCTCTGCGAGATGATCGGCGCCCGCGAGGGTGCGGATATGCGGATCCTCATCCCTGCCGCCCTCTTCCACGACATCGCACGACCGCTCGAGGAGGAGACGGGCGTCCGCCATGAAGAAGCAGGAGCGGCGATGGCGGAGGCCTACCTCCGGTCGATCCGTTACCCCGAGGACCGCATCGTGGGCATCGTCCACGCCGTCCGCGCGCACCGGTATAGTTCGGGCATCGCCCCCGAAACCCTGGAAGCCCGGATCCTCTCGGACGCGGACAACCTGGACGCGATGGGCGCAGTCGGGATCGCGAGGACGTTTATGCAATCCGGAGAGCAGGGACGGGGCATCGCGGACGCAACAGGCCATTTTCATGAGAAACTGCTGAACCTCAAGGACCTCATGTACACGGAGAGCGCCCGGAACATCGCCGAAAAGAGGCACGCGTTCCTCGTTGCGTTCATCGAGGCCCTGGAGGGCGAGATGAAGGCACGCACTCCCCCGGAGTTGTCCCGGTGATCCGCCCGGGGAGGCTTCCGGTTCCCGCAGGCGGAACGCGTGCCTGCGTTCTCCTCTCTCCGTGCGATAAAGAAATGCTTAACGGCATACGGGAATGTCGGCATCGGTGGGGCGGGTTATCCCTGCCGTGCCCTTTTGGGGCGATGGAGAGACCACCCGTATCTTCCGCGACATTTTTCGGTGCAGATCACCGGTGAATGCATGTATCCGGAATTTTCAGAATGATGAGCAGGGGGATGCCGCCCGTCCCCGTTCAGCGGTTGCGCTTACCCCCGCCGCCATGTCCTGCAGCATCTGCGGCGGCAGCGTGGTGCGGACTGACCGTGCCGACGTATCCTGCGTGAGCGAGTGAAACGGCGGCGTTGATGATCCCGATGTGCGAGAACGACTGCGGGAAGTTGCCCATATGGGTTCCGGTCGTCGGCTGGAGTTCTTCGGCGTAGAGGCCGAGCGGACTGGCGCGTGCGAGGAGGTTTCGGAACATCCGGTGCGCCTCATTCTTGCGCCCGGCACGTATCAATGCGTTGACGAGCCAGGTCGTGCAGACGACAAAGGTCCCTTCCTTCCCGGCCACGCCTTCCGGGGCGTCGACGTAGCGGTAACAGAGGCCGTCGACGACAAGGTGTTTCAGCGTGGCGTCTATCGTCGAGAGCATCCGCGGATCGTCCCCCTCGATGAAATTGATGGTCGAGAGGCGCAGGTTTGCGGCATCGAGTTGCTCGTCTTCGTAAGACTGTTTGAATGCGCCCAATGCATCGCTCCATCCCTTATCGAGCACCTCCTCATGGATCGCGTCGCGTTCGCGGCGCCACCCTGCAAGATCGCCCGGGAGCCGCATCTCTTCCGCGATTCCGATTCCGCAGTCGAGGGCGAACCACATCATGGCCTTACTGTAGACGAAATGCCGCACCCCGCCCCGGACCTCCCAGAGCCCGCTGTCCCGGTCGTGCCAGTGACGGGTCACCCAGTCGAGCATCTGCCGCATTGTCCCCCAGATCGGCGTCGGGTCGTACTTCCCGATCCGCCAGGCGAACTGGATGGCGCCCATGACTTCGCCGTAGACATCGAGTTGTTCCTGGACCGCCGCCCGGTTCCCGATCCTCACCGGTCGGGAGTCCCGGTACCCCCGGAAATTGTCGAGTATCTCTTCGGTGGTGCTGCTCTCCGGAACGATCGGGTAGAGGATCGAGATGCCCGTTCCCTTCAGTTTGGCCGTGCGCACGAGCCAGTCGAAGAACGGCTGCTCGTCGTCGAGGTAGCCGGCAAGGAGGAGCGCGTACAGGGTGAACGACGCATCGCGGATCCAGGTGAAGCGGTAATCCCAGTTCCGCTCGCCGCCGAAGGTCTCGGGAAGCGACGTCGTCGGCGCCGCAACGATGGCCCCGGAAGGCTCGTAGGTCATCAACTTGAGGGCGAGAGCGCTGCGGATCACGATGTCACGATACGGCCCCTGATACGTGCAGGCGCCGCTCCATTTTTTCCAGTAGTCGGTCGTCACCTTCAGAGCATCTGCCGGGCTGAGCTGCGGCAGGGCGGCATCGTCCTCCGTTGCGAGCGTAAACGCTGCCGTCTCGCCCGCGTGAAGCACGTCCCGGCAGGCCAACGCTTCGTTCGCATCGTCCACCTGCCATGCTGCCGGTCCGGTGAGCGTATATCCCCCGAACACCGCCTGATTCTCCTGGAGTGCAAATTCCAGCTGCGTGCGGGCGTAATTCGGCCGGGGCAGGCAACTGCTGGCGATCCCGACCTTCCCGTCGGTGCATTCCGCGACGCGCACTATCCTGCCGGGGGCCGGGAGCCGGCGGAGCCGGGCAACACATGCGATATCCATGAAGTCCCGGAGGATCACGGTTCCGTCGGTGCACCGGAACGTCGTCTCAAGGATGTTCGTCCCCTCACGATACCGGCGAGAACTATCGGATGGTTCCTCCGGCTGTATGCTCCAGTAGCCGCCGCGGTCCGGATCGAGAATACGGGCAAAGAGCGACGGCGAATCGAACCGATGAAAGCAGAGCCAGTCGATTGAACCGCTGCTGCTGACGAGCGCCGCGGTGTGACCGTTCCCGATCACCCCGTAGTCTTCGATTGGCCGGTACTCATCATAGGACGCGCCTTCACGGCGAGGGGACTGCAGGGGAATTTTTGACCGGTTTCCCTGGATGGTATCCGACATAGCAATCCTAGTATTGTTTTGGTACGCCCTTCAGCTCGCGAGGATGCCGACCTGCTCTGAAATGTTCTTCGATCTCTTCAAGTGTGAGTCCTTTTGTCTCCGGCACCAGCCTGAGGACGAAGAACCATGCAACAATGCCCACGAGTGCGTAGAGCCAGAAGACGCCTGCTCGCCCTAATACCCCGGCCAGTGTCAGGAATGTCAGGGTGATGAGAAAGTTCGCAGTCCAGTTGGCGACGGTTGCGACGCTCATGGCACGCCCCCGCACGTTGAGCGGGTAAATCTCAGCTATCAGCAGCCAGAAGACCGGTCCAAGGCCGATGGCAAATGAGGCGACGTATGCCATCAGGCTGACCGCGGTTATCAGTCCCAGGAGATTGCCGCCCTGAACCGTTCCACCTAAAGCAAACCCCGCCCCGAGCACGGCGAGGCTCACAACCATGCCGCCGATTCCCACTAAGAGAAGGGGGCGGCGCCCTGCCCGGTCCACGAGGATAACGGCGGCGACGGTGGCGAGGACGTTCACGACGCCGACCCCCGCAGTCGCTGCGATCGAGGCCCCGGCAGAGTGCAGTCCTGCAAACTGGAAGATCGTCGGGGCGTAGTAGATGACGGTATTGATGCCGGTCAGCTGCTGCAGGATAGCCAGGCCGAGGCCGACGATCAGGGGCATCCAGATCGACGGCGCCAGCAGGTCCGACCAGCTCCCGGCTTTCTGCACGTTGATCGATTTCTGGATCTCGGTGAGCTCGCCCGATACGTCCCGGGTTCCGCGGACCCTCCGGAGAACGGCGGCTGCCCGGTCAGGCTGCTGCCGGGACATAAGCCACCGGGGACTGCCCGGGAGCAGGAACATCCCGACGATGAGGATGACGGCCGGCACGGCACCGAATGCGAACATGGCACGCCAGTTGCCGCTTGCGGAGAGGAGGTAATCGACCCCGTAGGAGACGAGGATTCCGAGAGTGATGAAGAGTTGATTGAGCGAGACCATGCCGCCGCGGAGCGCTGAAGGTGCGATCTCCGAGATATAGAGAGGAACGACGAATGATGCGACACCGATGGCAATACCGATCAGCACGCGGCCGACGAGGAAAACGGGCAGACCCGCTGCAACGACGACAAACCCCGTACCCGCAAGGAAGACGGCCGATGCAGCGATGATCGAGAGGCGCCGCCCGATCCTGTCGGCAAGGAGGCCGCCGGCGATAGCCCCCAGGATCGCGCCGACGAGCACCGAACTGGTCGCCACCTCTTCCAGGGTAGGGGAAAGACCGAACTCACCGGTGATGAAGAGGATCGCTCCGGAAATAACCCCTGTATCGTACCCGAAGAGGACCCCTCCGATGGCCGCCACTGCAACGGCAATGTAGACGAATAGGGTGAGACCGGATCTCTCTGGCTCTCCATCCTGTGGTTTCATTCTCCATCCCCTGTTTGATGTTCGAGCCGGTTTGTTCCGGAGCAGATAGCCCGGAAGAGACGAACATCCCGGGCGAGGCACGGAGCACGTATCGTGCATTCCATACCTCTCAGGACACAAATCGCGCGTTCAACAACTTTTCGTCAGGTGGCGGGATGCTTCATCCGCATCTACATAAACATAGTGATGAAATCACGCCCGGCAGGTCGGCGCTGTAGTGCGGAGGGGGCTCCACTCGCATCCCGCCAGAACCGCTCCATCCGGCTCTGCTGGTTGTTCGATTGCCTCTCTCCTCCTTACTCTTCCTTGCCGGGCGAGTTATACCGGGACAGGAGACCCTGTGTTCCCGTGCCCGTACGATAGATATTAAAGAGCGAAGGGGGATCACGAGCCGACGAGGCACAACAGGGATTAGAGGATCGTGAGGGATGATATGGGCTTGTATATCCCCGGCGGCAGAGCAGGCCGCGCCGGGGACTCCCCCGTAGGATGGTGCGTATGGGAACGATCTTCAAAGCATACGATATCCGGGGTGCATACCCGGACGAGCTTGATGAGGACATGGGCCGCCGGATCGGTGCCTGTTTCGTCAGGCTCCTGCACGCAGAGGCGATCGTCGTCGGGCGTGACATGCGGCTCTCCTCGCCGTCACTGACCGAAGCCTTCATCGAGGGGGCGCTCTCTGCCGGAGCGTCGGTGACCGATATCGGAATGGTGAGCACGCCGCTCCTCTACCATGCCATCATCGACGGCGGGTTCGACGGAGGGGCCATGGTGACGGCATCGCATCTGCCCGGTCGGATGAACGGGTTCAAACTCTGCCGCGAGAACGCGATTCCGCTCGGCGGGGATACGGCGCTGCCCGCACTGGAACGCCTGGTCCGGGAATCGCCGCCGGTCCCGCCGCGGCCTATAACCGGGCCGTACCGCAGGGACTCCGCAATGGAACGCTATATCGAGATGCTCCACTCGTTCGTCCGGCCGGGACGGCCGCTCAAGGTCGTCGTCGATGCCGGCAACGGCATGGCCGGGCCGGAAGTCCCCCGCATCGCGGCGAGGGTTCCGGAATGGACGTTTACCTTCAGGGACATCGAACCCGACGGCAGGTTCCCCGACCATATCGCAAACCCCCTGATCCCCTCGACGACCCTTGAATTGCAGGCCGAGGTGGTGCGGGAACAGGCCGATATCGGCGTCGCGTTCGACGGGGACGCCGACCGGTGCGGGTTCATCGACGAAGAGGGGAATCGTGTTCCGGAAGACCTGGTGACGGCGCTTATCGCCGAGGCGTTTTTACAGCGCCAGCCCGGGGGCACGATCCTCTACGATCTCCGATCAAGCCGCATCGTCCCGGAGACGATCGGGAAACACGGAGGGAAGGCTGTGCGATGCAGGGTGGGCCATGCGTTTATCAAGGCGCAGATGCGCCGGGAGGAGGCCCTGTTCGCCGGAGAACTCTCCGGGCACTACTATTACCGCGATACCGGCTACACCGACAACGCCGTGATGACGATGATCCGGATGCTCGACCTCCTCTCCGCAGAACAGGAACCGCTCTCCCGCCTGGTCGCACCGCTGAAGAAGTACGCGTCGACGGGCGAGATCAACATCCGGGTGACGGACAAAGACGCCGTCCTTGCCGGCCTTGAGGAACGCTACGGCGACGCTGGGATCGATCACCTCGACGGCCTGACGGTCGATTACCCGTCGTGGTGGTTCAATATCCGTCCTTCCCACACCGAACCCGTCCTCCGGCTCAACCTGGAGGCGGAAGACGCCGGTGCCGTCGCAGCAAAGCGGGAGGAGGTGTTTGCACGCATAACAGCGATCGATCCCGGGATGCGGCGCGCAGCCTCCTGATCGACTTTGGGGGGGTGAGAGCAAGATACTATATACGCCCGGGATCAGGAACCCTTCTCCGGCAAGGGGGATGCGGCATGAAAAAGGTTGCAATCAATGGATTTGGGCGTATCGGGCGGATGGCTCTCTTCAATTACCTGACCGACCCGCCGGGCAACATCGAGATCGTTGCGGTCAACGATCCGAAAACGCCTGAGGTACTCGCCTACCTGACGAAGTACGATTCGGTGCACGGAAGAGCGCCCTTCCCGGTCGAGGCAGGGCCGGATCACCTCCGGTTCGGGTCGCGGGAGGTTGCCGTGCTCGGCGAGCGGAACCCTGCCGCCCTTCCGTGGAACGATCTCGGCGTTGATCTGGTGCTCGAATGCACAGGAAGGTTCACCGACAGGAACGACGCTGCAAAACATCTGGAGGCAGGGGCGTCCCGGGTCGTCATCAGCGCACCATCGCATAACACCGACCTGACGGTCGTGCTGGGCGTCAACGAAGCAGCCTACGATCCGGAGAACCACACCGTTGTCTCAAACGCGTCCTGCACGACCAACGCTCTGGCGCCGGCGGCGAAGGTGCTCAACGACGCCTTCGGTGTCGACCACCTGATGGCGACGGCGATTCACGCCTATACCGCCACCCAGGCGCTGGTCGATAAGGCCGCAAAGAAGGTGCGCCGCGGGCGTGCCGCGGCGGTCTCGCTGATTCCGACGACGACCGGCGCCGCCGTCGCAACCACCCGTGTCCTGCCGGAACTTGCCGGGAAAATGGACGCGGTCGCGGTGCGGGCGCCCATCCCGGATGGATCGATCATCGATATCGTCGCAGAGCTGAAGCGGGAGGTAACCCGGGACGAGGTGAATGTGGCTCTGAGGCGGGCTGCCGAGGGACAGATGAAAGGCATCCTGTCGTACACGGAGGAGTACCTCGTCTCGGTGGATATCATCGGCGACCCGCATTCCGGCATCGTTGACGGACTGTCCACCGGCGTTGTCGACGGGCGGATGGCCCGGGTCATGGTCTGGTACGACAACGAGTTCGGGTATGCCCGGCGCATGGTCGACCTCGCTTCGTACATGGCGTCGCGGGAGGAGGGATGATGCGCAGGCCGCACCGGCGGCACGGTAGGGGAGTATAGCATGAAACAGGATGCGAAGTATATCCGCTGGTTCGAGGATATCAGAAACAAAGATGTTCCTCTGGTCGGCGGGAAAAACGCCTCAATCGGCGAGATGTACAGTGAACTGACTGCGAAAGGCGTGAAGGTTCCCGATGGGTTTGCTATCACCGCCGACGGATACTGGCATGTGCTGAAGTCCGGGGGAATCCTCGACGACATGAAATCCGCCATGGAAGGGCTGGACAGAAATGACGTCGCCGATCTTGCGAGGCGGGGAAAACGTGCACGCGACCTCATCCTCGGGGCAGGCGTTCCGGACGACCTCTGGGCCGAGGTAAAGACCGCGTACGATATGCTCTGCGATGAGTACGGTGCGGAGATCGATGTTGCGGTCAGGAGCTCGGCCACGGCGGAGGACCTCCCCACGGCATCGTTCGCCGGCCAGCAGGAGACGTACCTGAATATCCGCGGGTATCAGGCGTTGCGGGAAGCAGTGAACAAATGTCTTGCCTCCCTCTTCACCGATAGGGCGATCGCATACAGGATAGACAACCATTTCGACCACTTCAGGGTCGCCCTCTCGGTCGGGGTTATGAAGATGGTTCGCTCGGACCTCTCTTCGAGCGGGGTCATCTTCACGCTCGACACCGACACAGGATTCCGAGATGTGGTGCTCATAACCGGGTCATACGGGCTCGGTGAGAATATTGTCCAGGGCGCCGTCAACCCCGACGAGTTCTACGTCTTCAAACCGACCTTCCGGAAAGGCTCTCGGGCACTTGTGCGGAAGAATCTCGGCGATAAAAGGATAAAACTGATCTACGGCCGCGGCGGGGAAAAAGAGGTGACCCGGAACGTCGAGGTTCCCGAAACAGACCGCAGAAGGTTCTGTATCACGGACGACGACGTGCTGACGCTCGCCGGATACGCGCTCACCATCGAGGACCACTACTCAGAGAAATCTGGCAAACCGATGCCGATGGATATCGAATGGGCGAAAGACGGCGAAACCGGGGAACTGTTCATCGTACAGGCCCGTCCCGAGACGGTGCAGTCGCAGAAGACCGGGGATGTCCTGGAGACGTTCCATATGGACGAGCGAGGAGCTGTCCTGGTTACGGGGAAGAGCATCGGTGATGCGATCGCCACAGGAAAGGCTCGCGTCATCACCGATGTTTCCAAACTATCCACCTTCAATCCGGGCGAGATCCTGATATCGGACACGACCACGCCGGACTGGGAGCCTGTGATGAAGACGGCCGCCGCTCTCGTGACCAATCGCGGAGGGAGGACCTCCCATGCCGCTATCGTCAGCCGCGAGCTCGGCATTCCCGCCGTCGTCGGCACGGGCGACGCAACCGAGAAGGTCCCGACCGGCACCGACGTGACGGTCAGCTGCGCCGAGGGCGAGGAAGGTTTCGTCTACAGCGGGACCCTGCAGTTCCACGTGGAAAAGACCAGCCTGAAGGACCTCCGGCGGCCGAGGACCGAGATGATGATGAACCTCGGGAACCCGGACGAGGCGTTCGGGCTTGCGACGATTCCGAACGACGGCATCGGACTTGCCAGGATGGAATTCATCATCGCAAGTTATATCAAAGTCCATCCGATGGCGCTTGTTCATCCGGAAAAGGTTCAGGATGACGATGTCCGGCAGGCGATTGCGGATCTTACCTTCGGGTATGAGGATAAAAGCGAATATTTCGTCGAAAAACTTGCAGAGGGTGCCGGCACCATCGCAGCGGCGTTCTACCCGAACCCCGTCGTCGTTCGCATGAGCGACTTCAAGACCAACGAATACGCGAATCTGCTCGGCGGGAAGTACTTCGAGCCGGAAGAAGCCAACCCCATGCTCGGCTTCCGCGGTGCGGTCAGGTATTACGACGAGCGGTACCGGGAGGGCTTTGCGCTCGAGTGCCGGGCGATGAAACGTATCCGGGACGAGATGGGGCTCACGAACCTGATCATCATGATCCCCTTCTGCCGCCGGGTAGAGGAGGCGAGGAGAGTCCTTGAGGAACTGAAGAAGAACGGTCTTGTGCGGGGCGAAAACGGACTCCAGGTCTACCAGATGTGCGAAATTCCAAGCAATGTCGTATCGATCGACGAATTCAGTGAATTCTTCGACGGGTTTTCGATTGGGTCCAACGACCTGACCCAGCTGACGCTCGGCGTCGACCGTGATTCCGCGATCCTCGCGCAGGCGTTTGACGAGCGCGATCCGGGCGTCGAAAAGATGGTCGCCATGGCTGTCGAAGGATGCCGGAGAAATGGCCGGCACAGCGGGCTGTGCGGGCAGGCGCCGAGCGACTTCCCGGAGTTCGCCGACTTCCTGGTCGAGCAGGGGATCAACTCCATATCGGTCAACCCGGACGCCCTGCTGAAGATCACGCTCCGGGTGGTGGAGATGGAGGAGCGGATGACGGCAGAAAGAGAGGAGAGGAAGGTCGCAGCGGCACCCCGGTAGAGATGCACGCCTACCGGGAGAACCGTATCCCGCTATGGTCGATGATGCTGTACGTCCTGACCTTGATGAAATCCATGACCAGGAATCCGATGAGCGCATAAATCCAGACGAACCCTGCCAGGTACCAGCCGATCGGCGTGACGAAGATGCCGTATACCACGATAAGGGTTGCAATGATCTTTGTGACGATTGCCGACCAGAGCAGGGCCGATCCCGGCCTGATTGACCAGAAGGGGCCTCTCGTGCGGGTGACGAAGATGGTGAGGTGCCCCGCGACCGCCAGCTTCAGGAAGATGAGAGACTGAATGACCGGAAGGCTCAGGTTCAGCGGTCCCACTGCAATATAGAGAAGGGCGAATGAAAAGACGAGCCCCACAAACCCGAAGATCGTGGAGAGGGTGAGGATCTCCCGCATCTTCCACTTTTCAGGGGATTTTGAGTAGATGACGTTGTCGTAGGCGATGGTCATGATCGGAATATCGTTCAGGAGCGCCAGCAGCACGATCATGAGAGCGGTGATCGGGAAGAAGTTGAAGAGCAGAATGGAGAGGGTGACGAAGAAGAGCACGCGAATGGTCTCGGTAATACGGTAGATAACATAGTGATTCATCCGCTGGAAGATCTTCCGGCTCTCTTTTATCGCGTCGATGATGACCGAGAGTCCGGGCTTTGTGAAGACGATCGATGCCGCCGATTTCGCCGCATCCGTGGCGCCGGCAACTGCGATGCCGACGTCCGCCTTTTTGAGAGCGGGCGCATCGTTCACACCGTCGCCGGTCATGCCGACGATATGCCCCCGGCCCTCCAGGAGTGAGACGATACGGTACTTGTGTTCGGGAAACACTTCGGCAAAACCGTCCGCCTTTTCCACGGTCTCTCCCGCCTCGGCGTCGTGTTCTTTCAAGAAGGCGTCGGCGGTGACGATATCGGGCTTCAGGTTCACCTCCCGTGCAATCTCCCTCGCGATTGCCACATGGTCGCCGGTGACCATCTTGACCTCAAGCCCCATCTCCTGCGCCGTCTTGATGGTCGCCGCCGAATCGGCACGGGGAGGATCGTGGAGACCGAGCACCCCGGTATAGACCCAGGTGTCGTTGTCGCTGCTCTTTGCGACGCCAAGCATGCGAAAACCCTTCGTTGCGAAGTCGTTCGAGAGCTCGTCGATGCGCTCTTCGAGTTCCCTGCTCCCGCCCGTGAGCTGCAGGATCACCTGCGGCGCACCCTTTGCCACGGCAAAGTGGCCGCCGTCCGCATCCTCTACGGTGGCCTGCGTGCGTTTGATGACCGGATCGAAGGGTTTGAAGTTCAGCACCCTGTAGTTGGCGACTTGTCCCTGCTGGCTTTTGGCCTGCTCCGACGTGAGGATCGCCGTATCGATGGGGTCCTGATCCTCCTCCCTGGAGGCGAGTACGGCGTCCAGCAGTACATCCTCCTTCGAGGCGCCTTCGAACGGCACGATATCGGAGAGAGTGAGTCTGTTCTCCGTTATCGTACCGGTTTTATCGGAACAGAGGATGTCGACCCCGGCCATCTCCTCGATGGCAACGAGTTTGCTGACGATTGCCTCTTTCTTCGCGAGCGCCACCGCCCCGACCGCCATGGTGATGGACAGGACGGCCGGCATCGCCGCAGGAATCGCCGCCACGATCAGGACGAGGGCGAACTGGAGCGCCTCAAGCAGGTTTTCCTGGCGGACAATTGAGACGATGAAGGTGATGGAGACCAGTGCGATCGCGAGGATGATCAGGTAGTCCCCGATTTTAATAACGGCTTTCTGGAAATGGCTGACCGTCACCGCCTCTTCGGCGAGCCGGGCGGTTTTTCCGAAGAAGGTGTTCAAGCCTGTGGACACCACCAGTCCGGTCATTTCACCCTGTTTCACGACGGAGCCGGAATAGCCGACGTCTGAAAGATGTTTATCGACCGGCAGCGACTCCCCGGTCAGTGCGGACTCGTCCGCCGAGAGGTAATCCCCCTCGATGAGCTTGAGGTCCGCGGGGACGACATCGCCCAGCCGTACACGGACGATATCACCAGGAACCAGGTCGCGTGCAGGCAGTTTCTGCCACCTGCCGTCGCGCAGCACCCGTGCCTCGAGTGCAAGCCGCTCCCTGAGCATCTCGATGGCGTTTCCCGCCTGGCGTTCCTGCCAGAAACCGACGATCGCGTTGATGAGGAGCAGCGATAGGATTATCGCGAAGTCCTCCCAGCGCCGAATGACGGCCGAGATGATCAGTGCGGCTTCGATCATCCACGGGATAGGGCCCCAGAAGTATCTCAGGAACTTGATGATCGGGTTCTCTTTCTTCTCCGGAATCTCGTTGTGACCGTACCTCTGA
Organism: Methanoculleus oceani; assembly: GCF_023702065.1. Classification (NCBI taxonomy): domain Archaea; kingdom Methanobacteriati; phylum Methanobacteriota; class Methanomicrobia; order Methanomicrobiales; family Methanomicrobiaceae; genus Methanoculleus; species Methanoculleus oceani. Next base: position 329,340 of record NZ_QFDM01000002.1, read on the forward strand.
ACGCGGTTTTGAGCCTCGGATCGGGTCAGCCCTTCCCGCCGGGATGAGAGAGTCTCAAATAAATCATCAATGGATCTGTCCCTGGCTCCTTCCGTCGTAATCTCCTGCCCGGCCATGACGTCACGGGCACTCTCTTCGAACTGCCATATATAACTATAGTGATTCGCCAGGGGAACGCAGCTACAGGTCTATCACCTCCATTTCCGGGTAAACAGTCGGATGAATCGCATGGCTGTCAGTACCAGACCCCGGAGGGCTGATAGTGCATGGGTGAATGACCTGCGATCAGATTGCCGTACCATACACTCAGGCACTCCTGCACAAGTCCTGCCCCCCTCACCCCGGAGTGCGGGTGTGAAGGACAATCGTTAAGTACGACCCCCGGGAATCCGGGACCATGGTTATCAGGGACCCTGTCTGCGGGATGCCGCTGGAGCCGGAGAGTGCACCGTATACAGCTGAAGTTCGGGGAGGGATCTACTATTTTTCAAGTAAGCTGTGTAGGGATACGTTCCTTGAAGGGGCCAGGATCGCCTATTTTTCGATGGAGATTGGAATCGAAAGCGGCATCCCGACATACAGCGGCGGTCTCGGTGTTCTTGCGGGAGACGTCATCAAATCGAGTGCCGACCTGCTGCTCCCGATGGTCGCGGTAACCCTTGTCAACCGCAGAGGATACGTGCGGCAGCAGTTGACCCCCGCAGGCGAGCAGATCGATCTCCCTGACGAATGGAACCCTGCGGAGCACCTGCGGGAACTGCCCGAACGGGTGACGGTGCGCATCGAAGAGCGGGACGTTGCCGTCCGGGCGTGGCTGCATGACTACTGGAGTCCGGTTGGCGGGCTGGTACCGGTACTCTTTCTCGATACGGATCTCGAAGAGAACGCTCCCGAAGATAGGGGTATCACCGACTACCTTTACGGCGGGGATCAGGAGTACAAGCTGAAGCAGTCGATCGTCCTCGGGATCGGCGGAGTGCGGATGCTCGAAGCAGTTGGATTTCGGATCAGCAAGTACCATATCAATGAAAGCCATTCCAGCCTCCTTACCCTTGAGCTCCTGAAGCACCGTGACATGGATGAGGAAAAGGTGAGGACACGGTGCATTTTCACCACCCACACCCCGGTTCAGGTCGCGTTCGAGACGTTCCCCCGCGAGATGTCGGTCCCCCTGCTCAGAAGCGAGATTCCACCGGTCTTGATGGACCGCTACGTCGAGACAGACGGACTTTCTCTGACAACCCTTGCGTTCGACCTGAGCAAATTTGTGAATGGCGTGAGCCCGGCGCACAAGAACTACTCACAGCAGCTCTTCCCCGGTTTCCATATCCGGGCAGTTACAAACGGCGTGCATCCGCATACGTGGACTTCGAGGCCCTTTCGGTCTCTTTTTGACCAATACATCCCCGGCTGGGCGCACGAGCCCGAGCTGCTCGTCAGGGTGGACGAGATCCCGCATGAAGATATCCGGCATGCTCACCAGCGGGCAAAGCAGATCCTTATCGAGTATATCAGCCGGGTGACGAATGTTGAGATGGATGATGGGGTGCTCACGATAGGGTTTGCCCGGCGAGCGGCGGCATACAAACGAGCAACCCTGATCTTTTCGGATCTGGACAAGATCCGTGAGATCAACAGGCGGGGAGCCTTCCAGCTGGTTTTCGCCGGCAAGGCTCATCCGGCAGATCAGGTCGGCAAACAGGAGATCCGCCAGATTCATGAGTACATCCGCCAGCTGGACGGTGATGTGAAGGTCGTGTACCTGGAGAACTATTCGATGGACATGGCGGCCATCATGACCGCCGGGTCCGATGTCTGGTTGAATACGCCCCTGCCGCCGTACGAAGCCTCGGGAACGAGCGGGATGAAAGCGGCTCTCAACGGGGCAATAAATTTCTCCGTGCTCGACGGCTGGTGGATTGAGGGCTGGATTGAGGGCACGACGGGGTGGGCGATCGGTCCCGGTCCTGATGAACAGATTAGCGATGACGAACGCCGGAGACGCGAACTTCAAGACCTCTACAGCAAACTGCAGTACCTGATCATTCCGACATACTATCATAAGACGGACGAGTGGGCGACGATCATGAGGAGTTCGATCGCGAAGATCGCCTACTACTTCAATACTCACCGCATGATGCGGCGCTACGCATCCGAGGCCTATCTGTAGATGGGAAAACCAAATTTTGCGCCGCCGACCTCGCATTGCTTGGGGCTTACACTTCTCAGGTCGCCGCGGCTCTCCCGGTGCGGTTGATACGCCGGGAGCCCCGTCACAGTGAGCGGATCCTGACCAGGATCCGCTGGTAGGCGAGGTGCAGGAGCCTTATGAAGTTTCCGAGATAGCGATTTCGGATCTCTACCTGGCGGAGCAGCACTGTCTCTTCTGCGAGGAAAAGACGTTTGAGATGGTGGATATCCTCCTTCGGGGAGAAGTAGATGTAAAGCGGGATCCCCGCAAGAATCACGAGCGTTCCGGCGATCTTGTCGGAAAGCGTGGTCGAATAGAGCAGAAACGTGCAGATGGCGATCCCGATCAACGGAAGGATCCGCTGCCCGACGAGGTGTTGTTGCTGGTGCCGCACCAGGACGATCAGCGCAATGCAGGTGAGCAGGTAGGCGAAGGCAATGTTAAAGACGGAGAACGAGATCAGTTCGGAGAGGCTGCCGTAACCGGAGAGGAGGAAGGCGATCGCACCCTGCAGGATCAGGATGGCGTATGGCGTTCCGAACCGTGGATGAAGGCGGGCGAAGATCCTCGGGAGGAGCCCGTCGAGGGCCATTGCGTAGGCAAGACGGGAGGTGCCGAGCATGCCTGACTCGTCCGAGCCCGATACCGAGAAGAGGGCGCCGATGGTCATCACGGCAGCGCCGGCGGTGCCGAAGAGGATGGTGCCTGCGAGAACGAGCGGAGTCTTGCTTTCGGTAAGAACCGTCCAGTTGATGAGGCCGTAGAGAACAAAGTTTGTCAGTATATAAAAGAGCCCGACGATGGCCATCCCGTTGATGATCGCTCTGGGAATTGTACTGCGGGGTTTCTCGACTTCGGATGCGGGAAACGTGCCCATCTCAAAACCAACGTATGCCCAGAAGACGAGTACGACCGCATATGCAACATTCTGGAATCCAAGAGGGAGAAGGGGGCTATAATTTGCCGCTACTGCTTCCGGCTTTGTGAAGAACGCGAGTAATCCCGCCAGAATGAGCAGAATGAGCGGGAACAGTTTGACGACGGTCAGGACATCGTTGAAGCGCCCGGCTGCCTTCACACCGATGATATTCACCAGGGTAAGGGTCCCGATGAAGAGAGCCCGAACGACTATCTGTCCTTCCAGGTTGAGTGTGACGAAGGACTGGAGGTAGAGGACAAAAGCGATAGCGAAGACAGGCAAAGCCATCAGTTCTGCTATCCAGAGGCTCCAACCGGTCAGGAAACCATAAAATTGATCCAGCGCGGCAGAGACGTAGGCAAAGGGCCCGCCGACGTGTGGGACATAGAAGCTGCAGTATGCAAAGACCATAGCGATAATTCCGGCAAAAACGCCGGCGACCATCCAGACAACGATTGAGAACGGGCCGACCAGCCCCGCCGTGAGTGCGGATGCGATGTAGATATCGGCCCCGACAATGGCCCCCACGATGATATTGGTCAGGTCGAACTGCGTCAGCCGGTGTTTCGGTTCCATTGATCCCGTCAGCGGATGGGCTGGGGATAGGGCATAAGCGTTTCGTCCGATATCCGGTTGTAGCGATCTGACAGGAAACTTCTCCCGGTCATCTTTGGAACCTGATCCCGATCGAATACGGGGCGGAAGCAAAGGATGCCTCATCTGGGCGGCAGTGCATCCTGTCACTTTATTTTCGGAATTTTGGCGTGTGGGAGCGGGCGCTATGGTCGCACGCCGGGGATACTCTGGAGCACGGCTTTCCCCCGGGTATCGCCATGACTGCCCCCGCCCCCGGGGCGGGGGAGGAGGCCGGAGGCCGGGTGGGGTGGGGGTTACGGGTATCCCATTCTGCGGTAGAGACAGGGGAGGGGGAGACCCCCTCCCCGTCGGCCCCACCCCCGCGAGGCGATATCCCCACGGTCCACTTGCAGGGCATGCCCGGGGTGATTCCTCATCCCGGGCCTATGCTTCCATATTCATGCCCGATTCACCAGAACTGAAATTTCGTAGCTTCGCGTGAAGCAACCCATGGTGCAGATCGGAATAGGGTCCCACACAGAAGGCAGACCGTGAGGGATGCGAAGGGCGGGAAAGGGAATTCAGAGACGTAAATGACAACGAGTACTAGTTAGGAATTATCCAGAGATGACGAGAGGACCGGGTTGTACAGCCTCCTGACAAATCGGCGGCGTTGTGCCCGGCAACCGGCAGCCCCGCCGGGACCGCAGAGGTGCCCGCATCCGTCACATTTAACATGGAGGAGGGCCCCTCCCGAGACAAAACGGAGGTATGGAGTGTGATGAAAGTAACCATCGACAGGCCGGGATGCACCAGCTGCGAATCCTGCTGGACGCTCTGCCCGGACGTTTTCGAACAGGACCCAAACGACGACTTAAGCTCGATCAAGGAGCAGTACCGGGTCAACGGCAACCCCGCGGAGGGCGAGGTGCCCGACGAACTTGCCGACTGCGTCCTGGAGGCCGCCGACTCGTGCCCGGTGGCGGTCATCTTTGTGGAAGAGTGAGATCATCCTGAGGGAGGAGAACGCCCGTCTGGGCCATAGAACATAGGACAATTATTATTCGTGCTTTGAGATAAAACTATATACTTTTAGCGCCATGGGGGATCTTGCCTGAGAGTGGGGTCAACCAGAAGGCACACTATCACATGATGCAGCGGGTTCACAGGCCAGAACGGTTGCGGCCTGCGAACACAAAAAACACTGCATCATGAACCGAAATGTGCCCGGGCGTAAGGCCTTATCTCTCGGGCACCCTGTTTTCCACCATCCGTCACCGCCGGACCCCTGCCACATCGACGAGCGATCCCATGCCGTCGCTCTTGCTCTTCGTAAGCACCGAGAGGTTCCCATTCGTTTCGAGGACGATTGAGCGCACGCTCTCGAGGGAACCCGCCCCCTCCGATCGCAGCGCCTGCCGGATCTCGCTCTCGGCGATTCGCTCCCGCCGCATTGCGTCATGCAGGAACTCTCCCGCGTGAAAGAGGAGACGGGGCTCCGACTTCACCGCCTTCTGCACCCGCTCCGACCGGACGGAGAACCAGGAGACGACGTACTGCAGCCCGACCAGGAGACCGAGGGCGAGGACCCCCTCCGCGAGCGAGACGTCTCTTGAGGTGATCACCGATGCAAGGGTCGAGCCGAGAGCCACGGTCACGATGAAGTCGAAGGCGTTCATCGCCGAGAGCGTCCGCTTCCCCGAGAGGCGGAGGATGATCACGAGGGCAACATACGCGAGGATGCCGATGATCAGGACCCGTACCAGGTAGGTAGGGTTTCCAAGAAAGATCTCCTGCAAAAATCCGGACAGGCCGTCGGTCATACCGCACCGCTCTGCATGGAGGATACTTTAATCCTTCCTGTGCAGGGAAATGTCAAAAAAATTAGAGCGCGGGTTTGCCCTTCAGCGCCTCGACGAGGAGCCGGACCCCCGCCTCGAGATCGGCGGTGTCGATCACCTCGACCGGGGAGTGGATGTAACGGGCCGGGATCGAGAGCGGGATGCTCGGAATACCGCCCCGCTCCAGGTGGATGATCGTCGCGTCGGTGTTGCCGCCGGTGCCGACCTCGAGCTGGCAGGGGATACCGTTCTTCTCCGCGGTCTCCCGGAGCCACGCGGTCATCCGCGGGTCGGCCATGAGCCCGCGCCCGCTCGCGCTGACGAGGACGAGGACCGGGCCCTTGCCCATCTCGACGCTCGCGTCCTTCTTATCGATCCCGGGGTGGTCGCCGGGGATGGTGACGTCGGTCGCGATCGCGCAGTCGGGATTTAAGGAGTAGGCGCTGACGCGGGCCCCCTTCAGCCCCAGCTCCTCCTGGACCGTGAAGACGCCGTAGATCGTGTGGGGCGACTCCGCCTGCTGCAGGGCCCGGATGAGCATCGCGACGCCGACCCGGTTATCGAGCGCCTTCCCCGTGACGCGGTTGCCGGCAAGCTCCGTGAACTCGCGGTCGATGGTGATCGGGGTGCCGATCTCGATCCCGAGGTTCTTCACCTCCTCCTCGCTCGCCGCACCCACGTCGACGAACATATTCTCGATCTTGATCTCTTTTTTCCGCTCGTCCTCCTTCATGACGTGGGGGGGCTTTGCGCCGAGGACGCCCGGAACCGGGCCGTTCTTCCCGTGCAGGACCACCCGCTGGCAGTAGAGCACCGGCCCGTACCAGCCCCCGATGGGGACGACCCGGATGAACCCCTTCTCGTCGATGAACTGGACCATCAGGCCGATCTCGTCCATGTGGGCGGCGAGCATGATGGAGAAGTCGCCGCCGCGCTTCACGGCGATCAGGTTTCCCATCGCATCCTCGCGGAACTCGTCGACCGATCCCGCGAGTTCCGCCCTGACGATCTCCCTGATGCTCCCTTCGCTGCTTGAGACGCCGTGGGCGTCCGAGAGCTTCCTGAGTAACTCTTTCACCATTCTTCTCTCACCTCATCAGCGTCTCAAGCCTTCCGACCGCCCGGGAGAGATTCTCCCGGGACGTCGCGTAACTCAAGCGTGCATATTCGGGTGCCCGCGAGCCGAACGCCCCGCCGGGCACGATAATGAGACCGTTCTCGACGGCCTTCTCGATGAGGGCCCGTCCCATCGGGACGAAGGCGTAGAACGCACCCTCCGGCCGGGGGAAGTCGAACCCGAGACCGGTGAGCCCGTCGTAGAGGAGGTCCCGCCGTGCGCGGTACTCCTCCCGCATCCGGGCGACAGCGCTCTGGTCGCCGGTGTACGCGGCGAGCGCGGCATACTGCGATATCGACGTCGCGCACGCCTGGGCGTACTGGTGCACCTTGATGCACTCGGGGATGTAGTCCTCAGGTGCCGCGAGGTAGCCGACCCGCCACCCGGTCATGGCGTAGGTCTTGCTCGCGGCGTTGACGGTGATGACGTCCTCGCCGAAACGGGCCGCACTGACGTGCTTCTTCTCGTAGACAAAGTGCTCGTAGACCTCGTCGGAGACGACGGTGACGCCCCGGTCGCCCGCGTACTCCACGAGGGCGCGGATCGACTCCTCGCTCTCGACGGCGCCCGTCGGGTTCGCGGGGGAGTTCAGGACGAAGAGCCGTGCCCCGTCCATCTGCTCCTTCGCCCGCTCGACGTCGATATGCAGGGTCGCATCCAGCCCGACGCCCTCCGGGCGTCCGCCGGCAAAGGCTGCAAGGGCGGCGTAGGAGACGAACCCCGGGTCGGTGAAGAGGACGCGGTCGCCCGGGTCCACGAGCGCCTCCATGACGAGATGAAGCGCCTCGCTCCCCCCTGCCGTGACCAGGATCTGCTCCGGCCGGTAGGCAAGAGCGTTCTCCCGCTCGAACTTTTCGCAGATCGCCTCCCGGAGTTCCGGTATCCCGGCGTTCGGGGTGTAGCCGGTCTTACCCTCCCTGATGGCGGCGATCGCGGCCATCTTGATGTGGTCGGGCGTATCGAAGTCCGGCTGCCCGATGCCGAGGTTGATCGCATCCGGCCCTCCTGCTTCGAAGAGCTTCCGGATGCCCGACATCTCTACCGACCGGACCCGGCCGGCATACCTGTGTTCGTTCATGGTAACCTCACTCGATGTTCGCATGCCGGCACTGGAGGTCTTCGGGCCTGCACTGGGTGATCTCCATCAGCCGGGATATGATCGCGTCCGCAAAGACCATGGCGGTCGTCTCGAAGATGGTGCCGAGCGGTGCAAACGACTTGTGCTCGCCCATCATCTGCCTTATCTCGAACTCCGCCGACTCGTCGGCCACCCTGTCCCGCTGGCTCTCGATGATGACGATACAGTCGGCGATGCGGCCGATCCTTGAATCTCTCTTTGAGGAGATAAGGCAGATCCTCCCGCCGATCTCCTTTGCTGTCTCGGCGATATCCGCAACCGTCTTGGTCGCGCCGGACCCGGAGAAGACGATAATGACGTCTCCCGGCTTCATGGCCGGGGTCACGGTCTCCCCGACGACGAACGCGGCGAGCCCGAGGTGCATCAGGCGCATGGCAAACGATTTCGCTACCAGCCCGGAGCGTCCCGCGCCCATGGTGTAGATGCGGTTTGCGTTCAGGATCTCGCCTAAGAGCGCATCGATCTCGTCGTCGGACATCACGTCCGCGATGGTCCGGATCTTGGTCGCCATCAACCGCATCATGTTCTTAACCGGGTGATTTGTCATCGTAGTTCCTCTGTTACGTTTTACCAGATCATACATTAGAATATCTCAGATGCGCCGGGACACGGAGTAATTCCCCGGACCCCCGGACCCGCCGGAATCCGGCATGAGAGGGGAGCGGGAATTGCCGTAAAGTATCGGGAAGTCGACCCTCCGAGGGGGAGGAGTCACGGCTCGCGGCCGGGATCTCATATCGTTATATTCAGGCCCAAAATTCAAAACAGGCGCCAAATTTCCGGAAAATAGCATTCAACCACCTCGCTCGATCGCTCCAGGAGACGCAAAAGGCTATTCCGGATGACCGCAGAATATATACAAAATTCGGCGCGGCGTTCCGGTCGCAAAAGGGGATCGATTGTTGTTGAAATTCTTTTCTGCAGCAGTATTTCTTCCTTTAGCCACCCCTGCTCGCCGATGTGGGTAAATTCTCCTGCACGAAGGGCAGATCAGGGATAACGCGGGCCTGCAGTTCTCCGCATCGCTATGCGGGAGGGCGCACGGCAGGACACAAGGGACAACAGCAGGTGAAGAGATGGAGAAACGGGCGGCAGGGCATTCGGACGAGGAGATCCTCGATCTCCTCGACGAGAACGTACGGGAGTGGTGCATACGACGACTGGAGGGCCGGTTCACGCCGCCGCAGCGGATGGCGGTCCCGCTCATCCACGAGGGGAAGAACGTCCTCATCTGCTCGCCGACCGGGTCGGGGAAGACCCTCTCGGCGTTCCTTGCAATCATCGACGCCCTTTTTTCCCGGGCACGGACCGGAGGGCTCGAGGACAGCGTCTACTGCCTCTACATATCGCCGCTCAAGTCGCTCGCAAACGACATCCACAAGAACCTCAGCCAGCCCCTCGAGGGGGTCGGGGAGATCGCCCGCGGGCGGGGGATCGGGCATACCCCGATCCGGCACGCGATCCGGCACGGGGACGTCTCGCGGGCGGATAAAGCAAAGATGGCACGGAAACCCCCCCACATCCTCAACATCACCCCCGAGACCCTCGGGATCCTCTTAAACTCCCCGAAGTTCCGCGAGAGTCTCCGGACGGTCCGGTGGGTCGTCGTCGACGAGATCCACTCCCTTGCGGGTTCGAAGCGCGGCGTCCACCTCTCGGTGAGCCTCGAACGCCTCGAGAAGCTGGTTAAGGAAGCCGGCGGCGGCTTTACGCGGATCGGGTGCTCGGCGACGATCGAGCCCCTCGAAGAGGTCGGCCGGTTTCTGGTCGGCACCGGGCGCGAGGTGGAGATCGTCGATACCCGGTTCGCGCGGGAGTTCGACTTAGAGCTCCTCTGCCCGGTCCCCGACCTGATCGACACCACCCCCGAAGACCTCGCGCAGCACCTTTATTCGACGATCCACCGCCTCGTCCAGGAGCACAACAACACGCTCGTCTTCACGAACACCAGGAACGGCGCCGAGCGGATCCTCCACAACCTCAGGGTCCGCTACCCCGAGTGCTACACGGAGGAGAACACGGGGTGCCACCACGGCTCGATGGGGACGGAGGGGAGACTTCTGATCGAGGAGAAGCTCAAAGCCGGGAGGGTGAAAGTGGTGACGACCTCGACGTCGCTCGAACTCGGGGTCGATATGCCCCACGTCGACCTCGTCCTCCAGGTCGGGTCCCCGAAGTCCGTGGCCGCGCTCCTCCAGCGGATCGGGCGTGCCGGGCACCGCCTCGGCGAGGTGGTCAAGGGAAGGATCGTCGTCCTCGACCGCGACGAACTCGTCGAGTGCGCGGTGATGCTCCGGGAGGGGCAGAGCGGGTTCGTGGACCGGATCCACATACCGGAGAACTGCCTCGACGTCCTTTCGCAGCACGTCTTCGGGATGGCGCTCGAGGGGAGGACAGAGATCGATACGATGCTCGAGGTCGTCCGCCGGTCCCACTGCTACCAGAACCTCGAGGAGGACGACCTCATGAGCGTCGTCCGTTACCTCGCCGGGGAGTACGCGGGGCTCGAGGAGCGACGGATCTACGCGAAGATCTGGCACGACACGGAGGCCGGGACGATCGGGAAGCGGGGCAGGAACGCCCGGATGATCTACTTCTTAAACTCCGGGACCATCCCGGACGAGTTCTCCTGCGACGTCCTCACCCGGGACGGGGCCTTTGCCGGCAACCTGGACGAGAAGTACCTGGAGCGGATGAACAAGGGCGACGTCTTCGTCCTCGGGGGACGGCGCTACAAGTTCGCCTACCGCCGGGGCGGGAAACTTTACGTCGATCCGACGACCGACCGCCCGACGATACCGAGCTGGTTCTCGGAGAAGCTCCCCCTCTCGTTCGACCTCGGCCTGCACGTCCTCCGGTTCAAGGAGATGATGCTTCGTGCAATGCAGACGATGGGGACCGAGGACCTCGTCGACACGCTCCTTACCCGGTACCCGATCGACGAGAACAGCGCCCGGAGCATCTGTGCGATCTTCGAGCAGCAGGTGCGCTACATGGGTGAACTGGCCGTTCCCACGCCGGACCGGATCGTCGTCGAGGAGCAGGTCGACCGGGAGAACCACCGCCGCCTCTACTACTTCATGACCAACTACGGGCTGCGGTTCAACGACGGGTTCTCCCGGATCGTCGCCTTCACGATCGCGCGGGACGTGACGACGAACGTCTCGGTCGGGATCAGCGATACCGGGTTTCTGGTCTCGATCCCGCTCGAGAAAAAAGCCGACCCCGTGCGCATCCTCCGGGGCATCCGGGCCGAAGAGTGCTGCGACGTCCTCAAGGAGGCCGTCGGGGATACCCAGCTCTTAAAGCGGGTCTTCCGGATCAACGCAGCCCGGTCGTTCATGATCCTCCGGAATTACATGGGAAAGAGGAGGAGCGCCCGCCGCCAGCAGGTGAGCGCCGACATGCTGATTGCGTTTGCCAAACGGCTTGACGGGTTCGCCGTGATGCGAGAGACCTACCGCGAGGTGATCGAGGACCGGTTCGAGGTCGAGAACATCAAGAGGATCGTCGACGGGATCGACGCAGGCGTAATCGAGGTCGTCCTGACCCGCGCCGCGTCCCCGAGCCCGCTTGCGTTCGGGATCGCGACCCTCGGCGTCTCCGACGCGGTCTACGCACAGGACAGGCTCTCGATGCTCCGCGAGTTCCAGCGGCGGGTGATGAGCAGTATCGGAAGCGAGGCGGCGGCATGAACGCAGTCGGTGAGGCCGACCTCCTCCGCCGGTTCGGCTTCTACAAAGGAGCGCTCTACGTCCGGGACCTCGGCCTTTGCGTCGTCTCCGACGTCCATATCGGGCTTGCGGAGACCCTCTACCGGCAGGGCCTCCACTTCCCCCTCCACGAGGAGGAGACGCTGCTTGAGCGGTTCGAGGCCATCCTTGAGAGGTTCCGGCCGACGGTCTTCGTCCTCGATGGGGACATCTTCCACTCCTTCGACCGGGTGAGCCGGGCCGTAAAGGAGACGTTCGCGACGATCCTTGCTGCACTCAGGGCCGAATGCGAGGTCGTCCTCGTTCGGGGCTCGCACGACGCCATGCTTCCCTCGGTCACGGGAGGGGCGGTCGACCGCTACGACCGCGGCGGCTACACGGTGGTCCACGGCGACAGGGCGGTCGAGGACCACGGGACGCTGATCATCGGCCACGACCACCCGGCGATCGAGATCGATATGGCCCGGTTCCCCTGCTTCCTCTACGGGCAGGGCGTGGTGAGGGGCAAAGACATCATCGTGATGCCGGCCTTCAACCCGCTCTCCCCGGGCGTCATGATCAACTACGCGAGGGGGCGGGACTTCCTCTCGCCCATCCTCCGCCGCGTGGATGCGGGCGCCCTGCAGCCGGTGGTGGAGGTCGACGGCGAGGCGGTGGTCCTCCCGCCGCTTGCCGGCATCCGCCGGTTCGCGTGAGTAACCCCTATATATCCTCCCGGCCATCCGGAGTCCCGGAGATGACCCTCCATGACACGCCGGACTGTTATCATCCTTGCCGCTGTTGCGGTGATTGCCCTCCTCGGGATCGCCGTGGCCGTCGTGATGCCGCCGGGGGGCACCACAGGCACCCTGCCGCTCGATACGATCACCCTGCCGCCGGGGTTTGCGATCGACGTCTATGCCGGGAACGTCACCGGGGCGCGGTCCATGACCATGTCCCCGAACGGGACGCTCTTTGTCGGGAGCCGCGGCCCCGGGAACGTCTACGCCATACCCGACCGCGACGGCGACGGGAGGGGGGACGAGGTGATCACCATCGCAAGCGGTCTTGATTCCCCGAACGGCGTCGCGCTCCGGAACGGTTCCCTCTACGTTGCCGAGATCGGCCGCGTCCTGCGGTATGACGATATCGAGGCGAACCTTGCCGATCCGCCTGAGGCGGCGGTGGTGAGCGAAGACTTCCCGGGCGATGCGTCGCACGGGTGGAAGTTCATCGCGTTCGGGCCCGACGGAAAACTCTACGTCCCGGTGGGCGTGCCCTGCAACGTCTGCGACCCCGAAGACGAGCGGTTCGGCACCATCCTCCGGATGAACCCGGACGGGACCGATCTCGAGGTCTATGCCCGGGGCATCAGGAACACCGTGGGCTTCGACTGGCACCCCCGGACCGGCGACCTCTGGTTCACCGACAACGGCCGGGACTGGCTCGGCGACGACGTCCCGCCGGACGAGCTGAACCGGGCACCGGAAGCGGGGATGCACTTTGGGTTCCCCTACTGCCACGGGCGGTCGATCCCCGACCCGGAGTTCGGGGCGGGGCAGTCGTGCGGGAACTTCACGCCGCCGGAGCAGGAACTCGGGCCGCACGTCGCCGCGCTCGGGATGCAGTTCTATACCGGCGAGCAGTTCCCGGAGGAGTACCGGGAGAGGATCTTCATCGCCGAGCACGGTTCCTGGAACCGGCTGGAACCTATCGGCTACCGGGTGACGATGGTCGAACTCGAGAACGGCACGCCCGTCTCCTACGAGGCCTTCGCGGAGGGCTGGCTCCAGGGGCGCGATGCATGGGGACGGCCGGTTGACGTCGAGGTCGCGAACGACGGCTCGCTCCTGGTCTCGGACGACCGGGCGAACGCCGTCTATCGGATAACCTACCCCGGGGTCACTTCCCCTTCCGGATGACCCGTCCCAGGTGGAACGGGGCCGGGCCCGGCACAGTGACCGGGAACGTCCCCTCCGCCGCCCGCCGGACATCCTCGATCGAGTAGAACGCCTTCGGGTTGAACTCGTGGATGGCGTCCTCCACGTCGCGGATGTTCTTTCTCTTGACCACCGAGAAGAGAACCTTGCCGGGGCCCTGTTTCCCCTGGGCGTCGAGGACGGTCACCCCGTAGCCGGCGGCACGGAGGTAGTCGATGAGGTTGGTCGCGTCCCGCTGGGTGATGATCCGGACAAGAGCAAGCCCCATCGCCAGCCGTTCTTCGACGAGCATCCCGATGTAGTTCCCGGTGCCGAACCCGGCCGCGTAGGCGAAGTAGTTGAGCGGGTTCGTGAGGTTCTGAAAGATCTGCCCGACGGCGATGATCCAGATGAAGACCTCGACGAACCCGAGGACCGGGGCGACCATCTTCATCCCCCGGGACACAAAGATGATCCGCATCGTCCCGATGGTGACGTCACAGATCCGCGCAAAGAAGATGAATAACGGGACTATGACCAGCGAGAAGACCTCCGGGTCGATCTCCGGGACGATGCCGAGCATGGATCATGGTTGACGGGCGGGTATTATATTTTTATCCATATTGAAATATATGTCGGACACAAAAAATCCCGGAAACCCATTTTTAAGGGATACTGCACAAAAATGCACGGGAAACAGGTTGAAATGGTGCGCAGATCATGCGGATGATCGCGGCGTCCGACAGCGTTTCACCCCCACGCCCGGAGGGAGAAGACATTCTCCCGGAGAGGATCGACACCGGCTCTCCATGACCACGGGCCCGTCGGCATCGCGAAGATCGTCACCCGGGGGATGGCAGCCCGTAACCGGAGTTCCGACGGAACATCCCTGGCATAGCCTTATGACATTAGAGTCGGATGGGAATGTGTGGTGAGATACCATGCCGAAGTGTTACAGTTGCGGTGCAGAGATCAACCCGAAGAAGACGCGATGCCCCAAATGCGGGGCGAAGGTTGAGGCCGGAAGCGGAAAACAGCCACAAGCCGGAGTTGCCGGGAGGAGACCGTAAAAGACCCCGGAAACGCTCTCACCGGACCTCTTCTATCCGTTCCTGCTCTTTTTCCACCCGGTAGCGCGGGGAGGTGCGCCACCAGTAGAAGACCTCGTAGACCAGCAGCGCCAGCAGCACCGCGCAGGCGCCGAAGAAGAAGCCCATCACCAGGTCGTGGACCGGCGGCGCCCCGGCACCATCGAGGGTGGGGGCCTGGAGCGTCGAGAACTCTTTATCCTCTCCGACGCTCCTTGAGGCGGGTTCCACGTTCCAGGATGGCGGCAGCACCGCCGGGAGGATTGCCCAGAGTCCGAGGCTCGCGAGGACGACGACCCCGAAAAGCGTCGCGTACTTCTGCAGCACCGACCGCAGATCGCTTGCCGGCGACGCGATGATGAGGACCTGGTTCGCAAGGCCGTAGACCTTCACCTCGCGTCCTTTCTCGCTCCACCGGGTCTCCATAACCTCAAGGAGCCCGGCGTCGAGGAGGTTCTCGATGTGGTAAGAGGCGGTGGTGATGGGGATCTTCATCTGCCGGGCGACCTGCGACGACGTCAGCGGCCCGCCACCGAAGGCCTGGATGACCGCGTTCGCCGTCTGGCTCGCCATTGCCCGGGCGATCTTCTGTGCCCGCTCATCGCCCGGCTGAATAACTACGACATCGTCAACCATGGAGTGCTTCAAGAATCCGACTGCGCCCGTGTTCGAGCGCCTCTTCGAGCCGGGAGGCGTCCGAGCCTGCGCCCTGCGCAAGGTTCGGCTTGCCGCCGCCCTTCCCGCCGAGGACGCCGCAGGTCTCCCGCACGATATCGGCGGCGTTCACCGTCGGTACTCCCGACGCCGCCACCACCTTCACGTTTCCGTCCCCCGATGCAAAGAGTGCCACGCCGCCCCCGTCGGCGACGGTGGTGGCGAGTGCGACGAGTTCCTTATGGGTCGCGTCCAGTTCTCTGACGACGATCCTGACCCCGTCCACCATCTCGCCGTCGAGGTTCTGCATCTCGAGGTCCACCACCTTCTTCTGGAGGCGTTCGATCTCTTTCTTCTGTTCCTTCCACTCCCCAAAGAAGCGTGCTACCGTCGCCGGAAGGTTCTCGGGCTGGACGCTCACCACATCGGCAGACGTCTCGAGGAGTTCCGCCATGTGCTGTACTGCATGCACGGCAGCGATACCGGCCGCAAAGACCAGCCGCTCGACGCCGTCCTGGATGTGCTCGACGCCGAGGATCCTGATAGGCCCGATCTCGCCGGTTGTCCGGACGTGCGTTCCCGCACACGCCTGCACGTCGCTCCCCACCTGCACCGTCCTGATCTCCCGGCCCGGCGGGACGCCGCCCTGGTAGAGGCCGAACCCGTACTTCTGCTCGGCCTTCGTCCGCTCCTCGATATGGACGTAGACCGGCGTATCGGCCATGACCAGACGGTTCGCCTCAAGCTCGATCCTCCTGAGCTCTTCGGGCGTGATATGCGTGTAATGCCGGATATCCAGGCGGGAAGCCTCGCTCCCCTTCTGGGCGCCCGCCTGGTGCACGTGGACGCCGAGCACCTGCTGTGCGGCGTGCAGGAGGACGTGGGTCGCCGTGTGGTGGCGCATCAGCGACCACCGGCGTTCCTCGTCCACCATGCCCTTCACCCGGTCGCCACGCATCAGGGGGCCCCCCGTGACCCGGTGAAGGATCACCTCCCCGAGTTTCACGACCTCCTCCACCCGCACCATGCTATCGGACGTCACCAGGGTGCCGGTATCGGACGGCTGACCGCCTCCCTCGGGGTAGAAGAGCGTCTGGTCCAGCACCGCCATCCCGTCGAAGTAGTCGAGCACCATCGCCTCGAACTCGATCTCGTTCGGGAGCTCGTAGTAGAGTTTCTTTGTGGGAGGGAGAGCTTTCGCCCGCTCGCGGTATCGGGCAAGCGGGTCCTCCCCCTTCGCCTCCTTCTGTGCCTCCGAATGAGAGTCGGCAATCAGCGAGTAGAAGTTGTCGGGGATCTCCACGACGGCGCCCTCGGCGGCGGCGACCTCCTTTATCATCTCGGGCGGGATGCCGTGCGAGTCGTAGAGGGTGATGACCTCCTCGAGGGGGACACGGGAACTCTTTGCCTTGTAGTTCCGGGCGATCTTCTGGACGATCCGGGTCCCGCGCTCGAGGGTGCTTGCGTACCTCACCTCCTCGTTTGCCACGATCTCCCTGACCACACCCACGTCCTGCTCGAAGTTCTCGGTCCCCACGACCTGCATCTGTGCTTCGATCAGGTCTGAGAGGTCGTCGTCCATCGAGAGGTCGTTCATCATCCGGAGCGTCCGGCGAAGGACGAGCCGGGCGAGGTACCCCTCACGGATATTGGAGGGGACGATGCAGTCGCCGAGCATGTAGGCGAGACAGCGGGTGTGGTCGGCGATCGAGTAGACCTTCTCGATCGGGACGACGATCCGCTCGAGCCGTTCGACGGGTACGTCGATCGCTTCGGCGACCTTCCTCCTGAGGTTGTAGAGGTTCGTCCCGGAGATGTCCATCACCCCGGCGAACCGGGCGCTGAGCCCCATGATCTTCGTGAACTCGGGGTTGTCGAGGAGGTTCTCCAGGTGGGCCGAATGCATCAGGCGGCTCACCATCTCCGGGAAGACCGCGTCGTAGATCGTCGGCGAACCCTTCGAGGCCCAGACGAACCGCTCGAGGCCGTAGCCGGTATCCACGATCTTCAGCCGCATCGGGTAGTAGGGCACCCCGTTCACGTCGACGGGCGGCTGATCGGTCTTCTGCCGCCCGAGGTTCATGAAGACCAGCGTCGCGACCTCGAGACCGCCGATGAGCACCTCGACGGAGGCTCCGGCGTTCCCGCCGCCGTACCAGGGGTGCTCCTTGTAGCTGACCCGGTTGAGATCGCCCCCGATGGACTTGACGAACTCGTCGCAGAGGGCGACCGTCTGGTCCTTCCAGTAGATCTGCTCCTCCGGGGTGTTGAAGGCGTGGTGCGCCATCATCTCAAAAAGCGTCAGGTGGCGTCCGGATCTCCCAACGGAGTCGAGGTCGTTTAGGCGGATGCAGGGCTGGGAGATGGTCAGCGGGTTCGCCGGCGGGGGGACGACCCCGCTCGTGACGAACGGCTGGAAGTCGGCGATGGATGCGATGGTGAGGTAGATATCGTCTCTCCAGCGGGCGGCTACGGGGTATCGTTCGAGGCGTGTATGACCGTGCCGCTCAAAGAACGAGAGGAAGGCCTCCCGCATCTCATCAACGCTATGGGGCTTGAAGACCGGGTTGCCGATGAAGTTATACGTTACACACGGAGCGTCGCCGCAGAACTCTTGTTCGGGGTCCCGGGTCCAGAAGGCCGCCCCGCAACTCCTGCAGACCTTCCGCTCAAACCCTTCGGACCTGAAATAATCGAGCGTATATTCTTCCTCGAGCATTGAAAATCACGCAGCATAAATTGGTATGATTGTGACCGATATAGTTGTTTGTGCGGATTGTTCAAGGTTTCCAGGTGTCCTGGTACCAGAGGTCGTAGGATTCATATAATCCCGTCCTCTCGGCGATGCGTACTGCAAGGATGTGCCAGCATTCGCGTCCCCGGAAGAGAAAGTCGCTGCAGGTGCAGAAGTCGCCTTCAACGATATACTCGTCGCTGCGTCCGACCACGATGAAGAAGTCCCGGTAGCGCTTCACCTGCCCTGCATCGACGGCTTCAAGCGCTTTTCTCCCCCGCTCCCCGTAGACCCGCTCGATGCAGGTGCGGAACTCCGGTGTCAGCGCCCGGTCCCGCTCGATCCTCTGCCAGATGCTGCTCATGGAACTACCACTACGTGTGGCGGATCAGGGATATAATGCCACCCCATGCGGGATGCGAGAGCCTCCATGGCCGGGGCCTCGAGCGCGTAGTGGGTGGCCTCGAGGCAGGGTATGGGCGATGCACGGGCCACGCTGTGCTTCAGCTCCGCCGAGAGGAACGCCTCCGCCCCGAGGTCGACGGCCTCCCGGATCAGGTCGGGATCAAACCCGCTCCCCCCCACGACCGCCAGGCGCCGGATCGTCCCGACCTCCCCGTAGACCCGGATCCCTCCGCCGGGGAGGCGGCGGGCGATCTCGTTCGCGTCGAGGGAGCAGTCGCCGACGAGGCCGGCGGCCATCCGCTCCGTCCGTGATAGATCGAGCCGGGATGCCAGGACGTCGTTGACGCCTCCGGGGGCATGGTCGAAGTTCGTGTGCATGACATAGAGGTTCATGCCGGCGGCAAGGAGGGTCCGGAGCAGGCGCGACGTCGGGCCCCTGACCGCCGTGACCGGGCTCCAGAGGGGCGTATGGTGGACGACCAGCATATCCGCACCGGCGAGAACTGCGGCCTCCGCCACGCGCTCTGTGGCATCGAGCGCACAGCAGACGGTCCCGATCTCGTCCTTCCCCTCGACGACGAGACCGATCCTCCCGGCATCGTATTCCTCGGCCAGTTCGGGCGGAGCGACCTGCTCCAGTGCGGCGATGATCCTCCGGATATCCATGCAGTACCCCGTATGGATCTCACGGGATAAAAAGAGTGGATGAAGTTGCCGGGAACCCCCGCTCAGAGGAGGGCCGTTCGACCCCACCGCGTGAGAGTGGTTCGGGCCGGGCGAACCCCGGCATCCCATGATATTTTGCTGTCTTCCGGGAGAAAAAGAGCCGGTATCGTCGAAAAGCCGAGGAGATTCGATAGATCAAATAGAAATAGTTATCCCCAAAAAAACCGAAATTCGTTTGTCATCCATCGGAGATAGATCATGGTGAAAAAGTTTGTTATCGGAATGATGCTTCTCTTTCTCTGCGCCGGCATTCCTGCCGTATCCGCAATCGGAGGAGATGAGGGATGGTACCGCGTCCACTGCAACATCGACGGTGCCAATGTTTACTTTGACGGAAGCTACCAGGGTACCACGTACGGAGGATCGCTCGATGTCCCGGTCTACACCACCGGGGCGCCCTACAGTTCCTTCCGGGTAGAGAAGAGCGGTTACCAGGCATACTCCGGCAGCCTGCCCTCGAGCCCCGCGGCGGGCCAGACCGTGGACGTCTACGCGACGCTGCAGCCGATCGAGACCGCCGGTTCGATCCGCGTCTCGTCGAGCCCCTCCGGATCGGCGATCTACCTGAACGGGAACTACCGGGGAGTGGCGCCGCTCACGATCCAGAGCCTCTCCCCCGGCACCTACTCCCTTGAGGCAGACCACTCGGGCTACCAGTCCGACTATGCGACCGTCACGGTCAAAGCAGGGCAGCAGTCGAATGTCCAGTTCACCCTGACCCCGATCGAGCAGTACGGGTCGATCAAGGTCACTTCCTCCCCTTCCGGTGCGTACGTCTACATGGACGGGACCTACAAGGGCAAGACTCCCCTGACGCTCACGAGCGTCTCTACCGCGAAGCACAACATCGAGCTCGACCTTGCCAACTACTATGACTGGAGGTCGAGCGTGACCGTGAGCCCCGGCGTGACCAGTTACGTCAACGCCCAGTTGTCGGCCGTTCCCTCCGAGACTACCGGGGGTATCGACGTGGTCTCCTACCCGGCAGGAGCCGACGTCTTCCTTGACGACAAGTACCAGGGCAAGACTCCCTCGGCCGGAGTGTATACGATCTCGAACGTCCCGGTCGGCTCCCATACCGTCAGGGTAGCTCTCTCCGGCTACCAGGACTACACGACGGGGGTCGTCGTCAGCGGGGCAACCACGAGCCATGTCAGTGCGGCGCTCCAGCCCGGTCAGGCCAGCACGACGGGCTCCATTGCGGTCACCTCCTCTCCCTCCGGCGCCGAGGTCTACATCGACAACGCCTATAAGGGCATCACCCCGCTGACCGTCGACGGCGTTGCCGCCGGAACCCACGCGGTCAGGGTGGCGCTTGCAGGCTACGGCGACTGGTCGACCAGCGTCCAGGTCGGTGCCGGAAGCACCGCCTCGGCCTCGGCCTCGCTCTCGCCCGTGCCGACCCAGGCGCCCCACACAGGCACGGCGCCCTTCGCCGTGATAGGGGCGCTCGGCGTCCTCGGGCTCCTCGTTGTCCTGCACAGGCGGGACTGAACGTAGAGAACCCCACCTTTTTTTTGCCCGGGCACGGAGCGGCCGGGTCGTGAAGCGGGAGATGCATGCCTCCCGGGGGTTATTCCGGATCGACCGTGCCGGCAGGGCTCCATACCCGGACACAATATTACCTAAAGTAATAATCAACACCTATAAATATTCTAAAATGAATATACGTTCATGGAAAAGTCCCTGGACCTCATCAACGCCCGGATACGCGACGGTACTGCACGAGTCGTTACCGCCGAAGAGATGCCGGGCATTGTCGACGAGTTAGGAGAGGAAGGGGCACTGGAGGAGGTCGACGTCGTCACGACCGGGACGTTCGGGGCAATGTGCTCCTCCGGCGCATTCTTCAACTTCGGGCACGCCGACCCCCCCATCCGGATGGAGCGCGTCTGGCTCAACGACGTGGAAGCATACGCGGGAATAGCGGCGGTCGACGCCTACCTGGGCGCAACCCAGGAGGCCGACGCCAAGGACCGCCTCTACGGCGGCGCCCATGTCCTCGAAGAACTCGTGGCGGGGAGTACCGTCGAACTGCGGGCGACCTCCCGCGGGACCGACTGCTACCCGCGCCGGAGCATCGTCACGGAACTGCTGCTCGAGGATATGAACCAGGCGGTCATGGTGAACCCGAGAAACGCCTACCAGCGCTACAACGCGGCGGCGAACACCACCGACCGGACGCTCCACACCTACATGGGGACCCTCCTCCCGCGGTGCGGCAACGTCTCCTACTCCGGCGCAGGGACGCTCTCGCCGCTCGCAAACGACCCCGGATTCAGGGTCATCGGGAGCGGCATCCCGATCTTCCTTGCCGGTGCACAGGGCATGGTGGTCGGCGAGGGCACCCAGCACTCGGCGGGCGGCGGATTCGGGACGCTGATGGTGACCGGGGACATGAAACGGATGCGTCAGGAGTTCCTGCGGGCGGCGGTGATGAACGGCTACGGCGTGACGCTGTACGTCGGCATCGGCGTCCCGATACCGGTGCTCGATACCGGTATCGTCCGGAGCACGGCGGTGCGGGACGAGGATATCCTGACCGATATCATCGATTACGGCACCCCCCGGCGGGACCGGCCGTCGCTTGCGAAGGTCAGTTACGCCGACCTCAGGAGCGGGTCCGTCGAGGTCGGGGGGGAGACGATCAGGACGTCGTCGCTCTCCAGCTATCGGCGGGCACGGGCGGTGGCGCTGGAACTCAAAGACTGGATAGAGAGAGGAAAGATGGAACTTGCGCTCCCCACCCGGCTGCTTGACCCGACAAAACGCTCAAAACCCATGCGGGAGACGGCGGTCAGCCCCCGCGTCCGCGACATCATGAACCGGCAGGTGATCAGCATCACGGAAGACGAGGAGATCCGGGTGGCGGCAAAGCGGCTCTTGAAAGACGAGACGAATCACCTCCCGGTCCTTGACGGCAACGGCACGCTGGTCGGGATCATCACCACCTACGACGTCTCGAAGGCGGTGGTGACCGACGGGAAACTGCGGCAGGTGAAGGATATCATGACCCGGAAGGTGATCAAGACCACCCCCGACGAGCCGGTGGATGTCGCCGCCCGGAAACTGGAGCAGAACAACATCAGCGCACTCCCGGTAGTCGATACGACGAACCGGGTGGTCGGCATCCTCTCGGCGATCGATCTCGGAAAACTCTTCGGCGGGAGGCGGCGACGATGAAACTCCTGCTGACGTTCTCCCGGAAAGGGAAAGCCGACCCCGGGAGGGAACCGGTGATCGCCCGGGTGGTGAAGGAGACCGGCGTCCTCGTCAACGTCGAGAAGGCCAACATCGACTCGATGGCCGGCGAGGTGCTGATCGACATCCCTGACGCGGACGCGGACCTGGTCCGGCGGCGCCTCGAGGAGATGGGGGTCGCGGTACGCGTGATGGAGAACGCCGTCGCTCTCGACGAGGCGGAATGCGTCGACTGCGGCGCCTGCATCAGTGTCTGCCCCCAGGAGGTCTTCTCCTTCGACGAAGAGTGGCGCCTCCGCGTGAGATCCGAGCGGTGCGTCCTCTGCGGCAAGTGCATCCAGGCGTGCCCGCACGGGGCCCTCTCGCAACAGGGATGATCCGGGAGCACTTCGAGTTCCGGCAGACGATCGCGACGATCCTCGCCGACGACTCCCGGCACATCGCGGCGGCAAAATCCGGCATGCTGAACGCCCGGCGGGAGGTCGAGCGGCAGATCGCTCTCGACCCCTATTTTTCGGCAACGCTCGAGCCGTATCTCCCAAAGATCCCGGAGAGGACACCCGATCGCATGGCCCGGGCCGCGGCAGCTGCCGGGGTCGGGCCGATGGCTGCGGTGGCGGGTGCGATAGCCTGGGCCGGGGTGGAGGCGATGGTCGAGGAGGGCGCGACGTTTGCCCTCATCGACAACGGGGGGGATATCGCTCTTGTGAGCGACCGCGAGGTCAAAATAGGCATCTACGCGGGCACGTCTTCCTTAAGCGGGCGTATCGCGTTCCTGTTACCGCCGCAGAACGAGATCCTCGGCATCTGCACCTCATCGGCGACGGTGGGCCCCTCGATCAGTTTCGGCGTCGCCGATGCCGTGACGGTCTTTGCCCCCGACGTCGCCGCCGCGGACGCCTGGGCGACGGCGATCTGCAACCGGCTAACGGCAGACGACACCTCCGTCCTCGACGCCCTCCCGGGGACGGGCATACGGGGCGTGCTTGCCGTCGTCGGCGACGCGGTCGTCCGCTGGGGGGACCTCCCCACGGTCGTGCGGGCGAAGGTGGACGAACGGCTGATCACCGCCGGCCGATCGCCCGTCTAGAGGCACTCGTCCAGGTACCGGATCGTCTCCTCGTATGCGTGCTCCCCTTCAAACCGTGCCAGTGTATTCTCGCCGTCGGTGATCAGGAGGACGGGCTCTCCATCTTTCATGCCAAAGATCACCTCGTAGAGATCGATCTCGTCGATGACGACCCCCGGCGCGAGGTCGGATGCCGCGTGGAGCTGCAGCCGTTCCATCGTCAACTCGTCCGGCGTCTCCCGGAAAAAGTAGTAGAATACCTGGTAGGCGTTGAGGAGGTCGGAGGAGAGCAGCGCTCCCCGGGTCTCTCCGTCAAGCGTATCAAGCCTCTTCGCAAGAAGTTCGTCGTCGTCGCCGCTCGCCTCAAAGAGTCCGTCGGCAAGGTCCGCCAGTTCTGCATAATCGACCATACTCGGTTCCCACCATACCTTCCGCCGCCCTGCACCGGCCTGAGAACCGCCGATAGCGGCCCGCAGAGCCGGAACGGTGCGGGCAGTGCATGAATAACTATATCGGTCTGTCCGGAAAAAAGAATAGGTGTGCGTGAGGAAGATCTGGACTGGGCAATATATCACCTGATTCCCGAAACCGGCGGCATTGCGGTCGGAGACCTGGCAGCAGCCACCGGCTTTGAACCAGGTGTGGTCACGGCGTCGCTTGAGCGTCTCAAGCGCTATCTCCTGGTCCGGCAGGCCGGGGAGACGGTGCGCCTCCTCTCCATCCAGGAGTCGTTGATCGAGTGCCAGTGCCGGTACACGAATGATATGCCGTTCGTCATCGAGAACGGCGTTATCAGGGCGAAGAGGAGCGAGGAGTGAGCGATATGCCCGACGTAGCGGTGCTCCGGATAGGCCACCGGCCCGAACGCGACCAGCGGGTGACGACCCATGTCGGGCTCGCGGCGCGGGCGCTCGGGGCCCGGGGAATGTACCTCGCCGCAGACGACCACGGCGTGATCGCGAGCATCGAGGACGTGGCCTCACGGTGGGGAGGAGACTTCTTCGTGGAGAACGACGTGAAGTGGCGGCGGTGCATCCAGGACTGGAAAGCCGCCGGCGGCAAGGTCGCCCACCTCACGATGTACGGACTCCGGATGACCGACGTCATCGACGAGATCCGCGGAGAGGAGCGGGTGCTCGTCGTGGTGGGGGCGGAGAAGGTGCCGGGCGACATCTACGGCCTTTCCGACTACAACGTCTCGGTGACGACCCAGCCCCACTCCGAGATATCGAGCCTCGCCCTCTTCCTCGACCACCTCTTCGAGGGGAAGGAACTCAACCGTGAGTACCCGGACGCGAAGATCCGGATCGAGCCGACGAAAGTGGGGAAGAAGACGGTGGAGCAGTGAGAGGCCGGGTTCTGGTTGCGGGGTTCGCCACGCGGCACGTGGCGCAGTCGGCCCGCCGGGCCGGCTACACGGTCTACGCCGTCGACCATTTCTGCGACCAGGACCTCGGCTGGTACGCGGAGGACTGCCTCTCGTTCGACGAACTCGCCGAACTCCCGGAGAAGATAGCCGAACTTGCCGCCCGCCACCCGGTGGACGCGCTGGTCGTCGCCTCGGGCGCCGAGGCTGTCGGGACGACGATCCCGCTCTGCGGTACGCCGCCTGCGAAAGTGGAGCGGTTCCTCGACAAACTGGAGATCCAGCGGTTCTTCGAGGGGCTGGAGGTGCCGGTCCCGCCGCTCGCCGGGGGCGAAGACTTCCCGGTGATGGTCAAGCCGCGCCGGGGAGCGGGAGGATGGAGGAACGCGGTCGCGAGGACCGCAGAGGAACTCCGCCGGTGGGAGGAGGCCTGGCCGGACGTGCCCTACGTCGCCCAGCACCTCGTCGACGGGGTCCCGTCGAGCGTCTCCTGCGTCGCCGACGGCCGGCGCGCCCGGGCAATCGCGGTCAACCGGCAGATCCTGCGGGGCGAGGGCGAGAGTGCGCACGGGTTTGCCGGGTCGGTCACCCCGTTCTCTCATCCCCTCGCCGGGGAGATGGTAGCGTGCGCGGAGAGGATCGCGGCGGCGAGCGGATGCGTGGGCTCGGTCGGGATCGACTTCATGGCGGGGGAGAGACCCTGGGCGATCGAGATCAACCCCCGGTTCCAGGCAACCCTGGATACGGTCGAGATGGCGATCGGGGAGAGCGTCTTTGCCATGCACATGAACGCCTGCCGCGGGGTGATCCCGGCGGCCAGGCCTGCGGCACGGCAGGTCGCGGTCCGGCG
This sequence comes from Methanoculleus oceani, assembly GCF_023702065.1. NCBI lineage: Archaea > Methanobacteriati > Methanobacteriota > Methanomicrobia > Methanomicrobiales > Methanomicrobiaceae > Methanoculleus > Methanoculleus oceani. The sequence continues at coordinate 354,826 of NZ_QFDM01000002.1, forward strand.
GATCCTCTTTTCGGAGCGGGATATGCGGCTTGACGCGGACCTCTCGGCGCTTGCGCCCCGGATCGCCGACATCCCCTGGCCCGGAACCGAGTTCGAGGAGGGGCACGCCATCGTGAGCGTCTTCGGGTGCGGAAAGACGGAGGCAGCGGCGTATGCAGACCTGGAGAGGAATACCGGGGCTGTCCGGAGGCTGATCGGGGAATGAACCCCATGAAATCCTCATCTCTGCCGTGAGAGGCTGCCCGGCCCCACATACACGGGAAAGGGAATTAAGGATTGAGAGCAGAGTATGGTAAGCATCGATGCTGGAACATATACTATTATACGATTATCCATTATGGGAGAGATTTGAGCATGGTATCCGTCACTGAACTGTTAAACGATCCGGCAATCAACGCCTACATTCTGCGCATGATCGGAGAGGAGGGAATCGAACTTCTCAGGCGGTTCCCCGAAGGAGGGGAGCACAGTGACGAGGAACTTGCCGAGATGACCGGGGTCAACCTCAACACCGTCCGCCACACTCTCTACACGCTCTACGAGAGGCGCCTCGCCGAGTACCGGCGGCTGAAGAACACCGAGACCGGCTGGCTCACCTACCTCTGGCACCTCCGCCTGGACCGCGTCCACGACGTGCTTGAGGAGGAGATCCGGGATGTGCTCGAGCACCTTGACGCCCGGCTCACCTATGAGGAGAAGAACGACTTTTACATGTGCAAGAACTGCAGCGTCGTCTACACCTTCACGGATGCGGCGAACTGGAACTTCGAATGCCCGAACTGCGAGGAGATGCTCGAGCACTTCGACAACGAACTCATCGCCAGCGCCCTCAGGAGAAGGGTCGATAAGATCAAGGAGAGCCTCGGGAGTGCGTGAAGAGGACTGCATCGCCCTCCTCAGGCGCGCCGGATGCTCCGGGGGGGTCATCGCCCACTGCCGGGCGGTGCGCGACCTTGCGCTCACCTACGCGTCCGACTCGATAGTCGACCGCGACCAGGTCCAGGCCGGGGCCCTCCTCCACGATATCGGCAGGGGGGTGACGCACGATCTACGCCACGCCGAGGTCGGCGGCGCACTATGCCGGTCGTTCGGTCTCGACGAGGCGATCGCCGCCATCGTCGAGCGGCACATCGGCGCCGGGCTGACGGCCGACGAGTGTTCGCTCTTAAACCTCGTGCCGCGCGACTGCATGCCCCGGACGCTCGAGGAGAAGATCGTCGCCCACGCGGACAACCTGGTGAAGGGGACCCGCACCATCACGCTCGAAGAGCGGCTGCAGCGTTCAATTGCCCTCCCGCGGAGGCAGAGAGAGCGGATCCGCCGGCTCGGGCTTGAGATGGAGCTCTTCAGATAATCAACTGTTTTACCTGCGGGAGCGCACGCAGGCGTTCGTAGACCGATGCCGGGACCGGGGCCTCGTCCACGATCATCACGAGTTTGGGCTCTTGTGCGAGGTAGGGGTCGGTGACGAAGATCTGGCGGATGGTGAGGTCATGGTCGACGAGGACTTTGACCGCCGCGCCGACGATCCCCTTCTGGTGCGCGTCTTTAGGGAAGAGCGTGATGACCGAGAGGCCGAGGGCCTCGGCGACCCTGCTTAAGTCGGGCGCGGCGCGCATCCGGATAAAGACCTCCCGCAGTTCCGGGTTCTCGAGAATACGGCGGGCTGTGGCGTCGACGACCCTGCGGTCGGTCTCGATCGCCCTGCCGATATGCGTGGCCGGGATCTCGATGCCGTTGCAGACGATGCGCCCCTCTTCGTTGATGCCGAACCCATTCTCGAGCAGGAACCGGACGACGCGGCCCTGGGACGGTGAATCGGCGAACTCCCGTGAGATGTCAGCCCACATGCGGGATCGTTGGAACCGGGCGCATAAATACGCATCGAAGACGGTTCAGGGGCGCTGGAGCACGGGTCTGTGCACAACGGGAAGGTCACGCGGGGACGTGCGGCCATCTCGTCCACGAGAGGCCGGGTTCCGGCAGAGCAAGATATTTTATGTTGCAGCGCGTTGTATAGAGGGAACAGAGCGAGGGTTGCCAAGCCAGGTCAAAGGCGCCAGGTTGAGGGCCTGGTCTCGTAGGAGTTCGAGCGTTCGAATCGCTCCCCTCGCATTTCGATTTTCGGTTATAAGTATCTCCGACGAATCGGACTCTTGTTAACAGGTAAGCAACTTTCGTTTTCATCTCCCGGGCTGTTCTGGCGTGCGGAGCGCGGATAAGTAGAGTTTACATTAGAATCCCTGGAGAGCCGTATTCCACCTTTAAGCCGGTCGGAGGGTTGTGTGAGTGCGGGCATGTTAAGGATTGATCCGGTTCGAATTGTCACCCCTGCTCCCTGTATCGTGGGTATATAGAACGAAAACCCACCCCTGTCATCATGGGGGGTTTCAGGGCCAAAAAAGACTATTCATCGTTCGCAAGGAAGTATCAACTCCGGATTCGACTCGCCTATCACCGGCGAAATCTTTTTGTGATGAACAGTTATCATCGGGGGTCTGCCTGCCGGGAGGATCTTCGGTCTTATTTTGGGATAAGAAGGGTTTCCCATCGGAGGCGGACAGGAAATCTTCCAGTGCCACTGACTGCCCCGGCACTGGAACCAGATGAAATGGTGCAACCAGGACGGTGAGTACAATGCCTACTATCAGGACGAAAGATAACACCCAGATTTACTATAAGGATTGGGGAAGCGGACAGCCGGTGGTCTTCAGTCATGGCTGGCCGCTGAGTTCGGATGCCTGGGAAGACCAGATGATCTTCCTGGCCGACCATGGATATCGTTGCATTGCCCATGACCGTCGCGGTCATGGACGATCCGACCAGCCCTGGAACGGGAACGACATGGACACCTACGCGGATGACCTCGCGACCCTGGTCGAAGCGCTCGACATCAGGGATGCGATCCACATCGGCCATTCCACAGGAGGTGGCGAAGTCGCCCGCTACATCGGTCGCCACGGCACTGACCGTGTGGCGAAAACTGTGTTGATCGACGCGGTGCCGCCTCATATGCTCAAAACGGCTGCCAACCCCGGCGGGATCCCGATAGAGGCCTTCGATGAGGTCCGTGCTGCTGTCCTCGCCGACCGTTCGCAGTACTTCAAGGACTTTAGTTCCCCGTTCTATGGTGCCAATCGGCCGGGTTCCAGGGTCTCGCAGGGTCTTCGGGACACGTTCTGGCTTCAGAGTGTGACGGCCGGACATAAAGCCGTATACGACTGCATCAAGGCCTTCTCCGAGACTGATTTTACTGAAGACCTCAAGAAGTTCGATGTCCCGACCCTCATTATCCACGGCGACGACGATCAGATCGTGCCCATCGGAGTCTCCGCAATGCTTTCATCCAGGATAGTCAGAGGCGCCATTCTCAAAGTATATCCGGGCGCTCCGCACGGCATCTGTTCGACCCACAAGGACCAGATCAATGCGGATCTGCTCGCGTTCATCAAGGGTGAGAGGGTCCCCGATATATCCATGGAGTCCAGGATGGAGCCGGCCGCAGGGGCGAGATAGAATAATTCAATTTTTTGATTCCCTGCCGATTGATAAATGTCTATACTTCAACAAAAGACGGTGAAAATGTTAGATGCCTACCTGTGCCCGCTGATCCCCTCGCGACTCTGGATTTCCATGACAATTACGGCACGCCCCATTCTGCCAGCCGCTCCCGCACATGCTTATTCAGCGTAAACGATTTCCCGTTCTTCGTGTTCTGCTTCATGTAGTGGAGCGTTCCCTTCGAGAATCCCATCTTCTTCCATTCGGCATACGGCACATTCAGGATTTTTTGCCGAATCTCATCCGAATCCTGCCGCTCAACCGTATACATAGGAGTCACGAAAGCCGACATCGTCTTCTTGCCAATCAGATAGTGCGCCAGCTCTCGGGCCTTCAGGAGCATGACGTAGTGCCAGGGGTACTCCTTCCCCAGATACGGCACCGTTTTGTTGAACCAACGGTTCACCTCCCCGGTAACGTTGCGCGTGCCGGCAACCCGAAGGAAGGCGCTGCATTCAGATTTACGTTCAAAACCGGCCGGGCAAGAAAGCAGAGAAGGATTCATTTAACCTAACTCACAGTTATTTAATAACCGATAGTTATAATATGAATGAGAATGATGATCCTTTAGTGAAACTGCCTCCGGGCAGAATCCCGGAGATTGCACCTCCCTGTGGGAGAGGGATGAATCACATGGATTCTCGACGCAAAAGCGAGAATCCTGTAGAAACAGGGGTAGATCGGAAAGGCCCAGGCCAGAGTCCCGTGAGCGTGAAATCGAATGAAAGGCGTTGAATGTGGAATTCATCCACAATTGATGGAGTAAATGAAATGAAAACGGAATCCGTGAAACTGGTTTACTTTTCGCCTACTGGAACGACAAAAGCGGTTGTTTTGGGCATTGCACGCGGATTGAATCCCGCCAACGTGGAATTGCTGGATATTACCCGACCCGATGCGAGAAAACAGCCACTAAAAACATCGGAAAAAGAACTACTCATTATCGGCGTGCCGGTATATATGGGAAGGGTGCCGGCACTGGTAACCGAATGGCTGCACGCGATGAAAGCCCAAAATACGCCTGCAGTATGTGTCGTCGTCTATGGTAATCGTGCATATGAAGATGCACTCCTCGAGCTGAAAGATATCCTGGCTAAGTGCGGATGTAAACCGGTCGCCGGCGCAGCATTTATCGGGGAGCATTCGTTTTCCACCGACGAAACACCGACCGCCGTGGGTCGCCCGGATTCGGGGGACCTGGAACATGCAGAATTATTCGGGCAGAAGATATGGGAAAAACTTCAGTCTGTTTCATCAGCCGACCGGATTTCTGAAGTAATAATCCCCGGCTGTCATCCGTATCGGGTAGAGCCGTGCCATCCTTACCGGAGAGATTCGATATTCTGGAATGTTGATTTCATTGCGGTCAGCGATGCGTGCATACAGTGCGGGATTTGTGCAGAGAGATGCCCTGTCGGTGCCATCGATCCGGAAAACAGCAGGGCGATCGACACTGAAAACTGCATCACGTGCTGCGCCTGCATCAAACACTGTCCCGAGCATGCGAGAACGATGAAACCCGGTCTGGTCAGGGACGCTTCACTGCGCCTTTATACGCTTTATAACGAGCGAAAGGAGCCGGAATACTTCCTGTGATGAGCACCACACTTCGGGCACAAAGGAGAACTTCCACGGATACATACTGAGGATATCATATGGAGCACCGCCCATTCTACGCTGTCCATCCCCTCCTCCCGGTCTACCCCGAACCGGAGGACCCGTCGCCTGCACGGAAACGCTGGATCCTGGTCCGGGACGGTTCCGTGCTCTTCAAGAGCAACCCGGCATCCGGCACCGTTCTCATGCCGAACCCGCTCCCCGCCGGTCTGGCGTGCGGTGCGCCGGTGTATCTCGGCACCCGCGACGACATCATCTATTACGCAGCCGAGGTCCCTGCCGGTGCCACGCCGCCGGGCGGCTGGCAGCAGTCGCCGGTCCGGGAACTTTCCGGAAAGGTTTCGGACAGCGACATGGCCGTTGCCTCCTATGCCGTGCGGATCCTTGACTTCGACCGGTCGAATACCTTCTGCGGCAGGTGCGGTGCAAAAACCCGCCCGCTCACGACCGAGCGGGCACGGATCTGCACGGCCTGCAGCCGCATCGTCTACCCCCGGATCTCCCCCGCCATCATCGTGCTGATTAAAAAGGGGGAGGAGGTCCTGCTCGCCCGTTCCCCCCGCTCCCCGCCGGGGGTCTTCTCGGTCATCGCCGGCTTCAATGAACCCGGTGAGAACCTCGAGCAGACCGTCCACCGCGAAGTCGGCGAGGAAGTCGGCGTTGCGGTGCAAAATCTCCGGTACTTCGGGAGCGAGCCATGGCCGTTTCCCGATTCGCTCATGATCGGCTTTGTCGCAGACCATGCCGGAGGAGAGATCCGGATCGACAACCGGGAGATTGAAGCCGCCGGCTGGTTTACCCGCGGCACCCTGCCCCCCGTTCCCTCGAAGGCGAGCATCTCGCGGGCGCTCATCGAGGCCTGGATCCGGCGGGAGGTCTGACCCCGCCGGGTGTAACAAACGAAAGGAGCATGAATGTTTTCTCCTACCGAATTGAATTGACGGGAAAGATCAAAATCCGAATTGCATGGACAAAAAAGGTAACGAGGGATTCATCATGACGAAAGTGATCGCGATCAACGGCAGCCCCCGGAGAGATGGAAACACTTCCATTCTGATGAGACATATCATAGAAGAACTTGAAAAAGAAGGTATCACCACTGAAGAAGTGAATCTGGGCGGATGCGTGGCACGGGGATGTACTGCCTGCATGAAATGTCGGGAGAATCAGGACGGACATTGTGTTTTTGACGATGATACCGTCAACACCTGCATCGACAAAATGGTCGAAGCGGATGGGATTATTCTCGGTTCACCGGTGTACTTCCTGGACGTCACGGCCGAGATGAAGGGATTGATCGACCGGGCAGGGTTTGTAGCAATGGCCAATAGAGACCTTTTCCAGCGCAAGGTCGGCGTTGCAGTAACCGTAATGCGCAGGGCCGGAGCCACCGCCGCTCTGAATACGATGATCAACTTCATGGTATTTTCCGGCATGATCATCCCGGGCAAACCCGTTATCGGCCTTGGGAGAGAGATCGGAGCTGTTAATCGGGATGAGGAGGGAATCGGGCGTGCCCATGATACCGGAAAGAACATGGCGTGGCTGCTTAAAGCGCTTGAGGCCTCGCGTGAATCATAAACCAGAAGACCAGACAATAACTGGAGAATCGGGATGGGAATAGCCGATAGACGACAACGAGAAAAGGAACAGCGAAAGACCGAGATCATAGATGCAGCCGAGCGTCTCTTTTTTTCCCGGAGTTACGAAGATGTTTCCATGGATGATATCGCCCAAGAGGTCGAACTGAATAAGGCTACCATCTATCTGTATTTTAGAAATAAGGAGACACTTTACGCTACTATTGTTCTCCGTGGCGTCCAGATCCTCAAGGAAAAATATACGGAATGCATGGAGAAACAGGTTCCCGGAATCGTCAAGGTAGCCCTGATGGGCCAGGCCTATTATCAGTTCTCACAGGAATACCCCGACTATCTTCGAATGATCCATTTTTACGGTTCTGAGCGTTTTTCCAGAGAGAACCCGTGTACCGCAGAGATTGGAAAGGGATATGGTACCTGCCGTATGATCCTGGCGGATGCGATCCGGGAGGGTATCGATGACGGCACAATACGAGCCGATCTCGATCCGTTCCTGACTTCGATGTATCTTATGATCTCCTTCATGGGTATCCTCTCCATGGAAAACAAATGGAAACTGGTGATCGAGGCGGAAGGGTTCAGTTACGAACAGTTCACGAGTGAATTCTTCCGCTTCATTACTCCGGCAATTTCTTCCGGTGAGCAATCTCACAAAATGGATGTCAAGGATTTCCCAGCATCTGGATTCTTTTTAACCGGATCTGTGGCACCTGAGAAGAAAAAGGGAGAAAAATCTTAACCTTTTAGAATTTTGAAGTCGGATTTTTTTTACATCTGTTGCATTTTATATTCTTGATTCGTGCCTGTTCCATACGAGACAGGCGATCTCAGCCCGGGATCATAAAAACGCTGATTTCGGTCTACAAGAATCTGACCCATTTGGAGCGATCTGCCCGGCGACAAAATGCCTAACTTTGAAAAGTCAGGGGAATCGTGAATCGGCGGTTGACCTCCTCGGTAACTTTGCACGCGCCCGTGGGTCGGAGCCGGACGACGCCGGCCCCCTCGCTCTGCGTTGAGGGCTGTGCCCCTCCGTGCGGACTGTCGGTGGGCAGAGAATGCCCGAGCACCGCCTGCCGGGTGGGGAACAGTACTGTTGTGACGGAGCCCAGAGCTCCTGCCGTATCGAAAGCCCCCCGGCGCACAAACAGGGTGGGCGGGCTGCCCGGACGGGCCGGCAGACAGACTATTATACTTTCCGTGACGTTACCCCCGTGGAGAACCCTGCACGAGGATCTCCCTGCCGATGGCGATCCTGCCGGACGGGGCTGGCCGTATGCAGACCACTGAGCCGGACATGGAGGTGCGACCCGAGATACTGCAGGTACTGGATGCCATGGAGGATGCCGTCATCCTCGCCGATTCCGACATGAACGTCCGCACCATCACCCCTTCCATGGAGTGCCTCGCCGGGATCTCCGCCGATGACGCCCGCGGTGCGGATGCGGCCCGCCTCGTCGCCGACCGAATCCTCCCGGAAGCGGATGGAGACCAGAGGGAGCGGATCCTCTCGCTGCTGCAGAACCGCACCGGGTCCGGGGAGATCACGGTCAGGGTATCCTCGGCCGCCGGGGAGCGGTGGTACGTCTTCTCCTCCCGGCAGGTGTTGGCGACCGGGGACTGGCTCGTCCGCTTCCGCGACGTCACCCGCCGGGAGGCCGCAAAAGGAGAGGTGCGGCGGAGATCGGACGATCTGGCCTTCCTCTCCCGGGCGGCGACGGAACTTGCCGGGATGCCGGACGAGGCCGACGTCTTCTCCGCCATCGGGGCCTACCTCCATGAACTCGCGCCCGGTTCCGTCGTCATCGTGAGCGCCGCCGATATCCGGGCGGGCACCCTGAGCCCGCGGGCGTTCTTCGGCATCGAGCCGTTCCTGCCGGACATCACCGAGACCTTCGGGGAGGACCTCACCAGGCTCTCGCTCGAAATCCCCCCGCATATCCGGGCAATCATGACCCGCGGCGAGATCGAGGAGGTGAAAGGAGGGCTGCAGGAAGTCGCCCTCGGGCAGATCTCGCAGGAGATCTGCCGTAAATTCGAGGCTATTGCCGGCCTCGGCGCAATGTACTGCATTCCATTCACCTGGAAAGGCGAAATCTTCGGGTCGGCCGTGATCCTCACCCGGTGGGAGGGTGGAGAGGTCAATTTCCGGGTCGTCGAGGTCTTCCGGAGCCTTGCTTCGATCGCCCTCCAGCGGCACCGGGCGGAGGCCGACCTGCGAGGGAGCGAAAAGACGTTCCGGGCTCTCATCGAGAAGGGCTCCGAGTTCATCCTCGTCATCGACGAGCAGTTAACGATCCGGTTTGCGAGCCCGCCTATCGAGCGGTTGGACGGGTTTCCACCCGAGACGCTGATCGGGAGGCATGCGTTCGATATGATCCAGCCCGAGGATCTGCCGCGGGTGAAGGAGGTGGTATCGACCCTGGCAGAGAGGCCGGGAGGGAGCGTGCAGTTCGAGGTCCGCTTCAGGGGCCCGCGCGGCACGCACGTGATCGAGGCAAGCGTGACCAACCTCCTTGACGACCCCCACATCAGGGGCTTTGTCGTGAACGCATGGGACATCACGGAGCGAAAGCGGACCGAAGAGGCCCTGCGCCGGGCAGAACGGGAAAAAGCCCTTATTCTTGACTCGACTGTCGAGATGTTTACCTACTACGACACGGATCTCAGGGTGCTCTGGGTCAACCGCGCCGCCGCCGCATTCATCGGCAGGGAACCGGAGGACCTGGTCGGGCACCGGTGCTACGAGATATGGCACAACCGTACAGGTGTCTGCGATATATGCCCCGTCGTTATTGCCCGGGAGACCGGACAGCCTCAGGAGGCCGAGATCACCACTCCCGATGGAAGGATCTTTCTCCTCCGGGGGTATCCCGTCACCGACGAGACGGGGGAGATTGTCGGTCTGATCGAGTTCGCGCAGGATATCACCGACCGCAAGCAGGCCGAGGATGAACGGGCCCGGCTCCTCCACGCTCTGGAGGTCGCAAACCGTGAGGCGAACCTGTACCTGGACATCCTCACGCACGACATCAGGAACGCCAACTGCGTCGCCACCCTGTATACCGACCTGCTGATGCAGGTCCTGAAAGGAGAGCCCAAGATGTATGTCCGGAAGATGAAGGGGAGCATCGATAAAAGTACGGAGATTCTGGCGAATGTTGCAATGATCCGCAAAATTCATCTGGAACACGCGCCGTTGAAGCCGATCGACCTTCACGGCGTGATCGTCAGCGAACAAAAGAACTTCCCCGAAGCCGAGATCAGGTACGGGGGGGTCTCTCGCGTGGTCCGGGCGGACGATCTCCTTGCCGAAGTCTTCCACAACCTCATCGGGAATGCCGTCAAATTCGGCGGCCCCGACGTCGTTATTACCATCTCGGTCGAGACGCTCGACGGCAGCGTCGTCGTCACCGTGGCCGACACCGGCCCCGGCGTTCCCGACGAACTGAAGGAGTCGATCTTCCGTCGGTTCGAACGAGGGCGGACCCGGGCACGGGGGGAGGGGCTCGGCCTCTATATCTGCCGCACGCTCCTGGAGCGTTACGGTGGGCGCATCTGGGTCGAGGATCGGGTGACCGGTCACCCGGAAGCGGGCGCTGCGTTCCGGTTCACGCTCAAGGAGGTTGTGGAATGATCGGGGAGTCCTCGCCGGAAGCAGTCGGTCGGAGAGCAATGCAACTCGTGTGACAGAGGGAACAATGATGTCCGAGCAGCAGAACGAAGAACAGCGTCTTTTCACAGCCCTTGACGGAGAAGACGACGGCATCTTCGTGTTCGATGAGGACCGGACGGTGGTCTCCCTGCAGAGGGTCACTGTAGACCTGCAGAACAACAGGAGCATCCGCCGGGCGCAGCGGGAAATACGGGCACTGTTACCCTTTGACAGAATTGTGCAACACAGCACGCTATGAGCCTTTGGCTCATAGAGGGGACCAAAAACGATAATCTGATGAATTCTGGTTTTTAACGTAATGCTTCACAAGGGTATGAGATGCTTTTCATACCATCAGTTTCATTTCTGCTGTACGTTTCTCAAGCCTCAGTTCTTCACTAATTTTAGAAGGCGAAAATAGTCCACCATACCGGGAAACCATCACAAAAACGAAAGATCTATAAGGGTTGCAGGCGTCCCTTCATGCACTTTGGCCAAAAGAAGGGGGACTCCTGCGGGAAGAAGAGCCACCCTGAATCAATAGATTGACAATTAATCGTATTGGCTTGACGGATTATTGGAATGGAAAGGTATAACCGCACATTTTATAATATAAGCCCCGGTAATTGAATGTATGGAGCAACGCGATCCATATAGCCATATTATCAAATATCTAGGCCTTGAGGGGAATAATCAATTAATTGACAGCTTAAAATCAAAAATTTCGTCAATACAGGAGACCTATTATAAGAGCGATTTCAATTCTTACGATTATGATGATCCTCTCTTCCAAGCAGCATATCTGATGGCATACTATCCTCTATATATAGACCCTATTCAAGATGCGCTTTGGACTGCATCACACCCACAGGCCTTTTATATTGATGGGAGTATGAAAGATAAATTAGGTTGGGAGGGAAAAGTAAATCTAGACGTATCAATTTATGGTGGTGGAGCGGAACCTGAACTATTAGGATTGTTGAAATTCATTAATCAAAAGTATCCTTTGATAAGGGCAGTCAGATCCCATTACATCGACAATCATAACTGGGAAAATTTTAGAGCGCACGCATACACGAATATGGTTCCGGATTATTGGAGAGGAGATTTCATTCCAGGCAATACAGTGATATCAAACCTCGGAAGCATCTTTAATAATGATGATGCGATGAGTATTTTACAAAATTCTGATGTACATGTAATGCAAAATTGTGCAACAGATCTAATGCATTCCTTCCAAAGTGTGGACCGATATGTTAGTTTTATGCATCGTTGTTTTAACAGTATGAAGGAAGGATCAATTTTGATTGGAATTGATGTGCCCTTATTTGACATTCCTCTACCATCAAATCCATCAGAAGTTATTGATGTTCGAGGAAGCTTCAATAGGATCGCTAAGAATATAAGAGATAGTCCTAAAGGAACGATCATTAAAAGCCCATCCACCGGAGCACCTAAGGCGATTGCCCCAGACATATGTAGAGACCATCCATTAGTATCTAGTTTTAACTTGAAGCGAACAGTAAAATATCATTCATTTATTGCTAAAAGGGTGTGATAAATAAATGTCAAATAGCACTTGGCCAAAAAGCATAACTAAGGTTAGGATACGGGGTTCTGATAGAAGTGTTCCATCTATATCTCCTCCGATATTATCGGTAAGCAGATCGACTGATATTCCAGCATTCTATTCAGAATGGTTTATCGAACGGTTACACAAAGGTTACTCAGTCTGGCTCAACCCAATGAATCAGAAGCCTCAGGTTATCAACTTTGAAAATGCTAAATTCATTGTTTTTTGGACAAAAAATGCCTCTTCCATGCTGAAGCACTTATCAGACATTGACAATATGGATATCAGATATTATTTCCAATATGCGGTAAATAATTATGAGAGAGAAGGTTTCGAATCAAATCTCCCCCCACTATCTGAGAGAATTGCCTCATTTATCGAGTTATCAAAAGTTATTGGAAAAGAGAAAGTAATTTGGAGATTTGATCCCCTCATTCTATCAAATGATATTACTATTGATTCCTTACTTGAAAACGTAAAAACAGTCGGTGATGCTCTCCATCAATACACAGAAAAACTTGTAATAAGCTTTGTTGATATCAACCCCTATACAAGAGTAAGAAATAATTTGAATAATGCTAATTATGAAGATGTTCGTGAATTTACCGAGAATGAGATGAGGATGTTCAGTGAAAAGCTTGCTCAGATGAATGAAGAATGGGGATTACAGATTTCGACTTGTGGTGAAATTATCGATTTATCTGATTTTGACATCATGCATAACAGATGCATTGATCCTGAGTTGATAAGAAGAATATGTTCCGACATGCCCGCCTTTCTTACTTATATCAATGAGCATTCAAATAAGGACAAAGGTCAGCGTAATTCCTGTGGTTGTATTCCAAGTAAAGATATTGGTCAATATAATACTTGCATGCATCAATGTACATATTGCTATGCAAATCATTTCTCTAAAACTGTGGAAAATAACTACCAAAGCCATCTCAAGTCCATTGACTCTCCCACAATAAACGGATCTAACAGTTGGGAAAGATACTTCCTCAATGAGAAAACAGAACAGTTATCTTTCGACAGGTTTTAAGCGAAAAAGTATAAGAATAGACGGCAGATTCCAGGAATTTGTACTGCCGAAACGTCGAAAAGAGAGAGTATCATAAAAGAATCAACGCTCCGGGAGATTGTGTTCATGGAAAAGATAACTACCGTCATGATCGTGTTAGTTTCGCCTGCCTGTGCGTGCTCGCCGCCGGATGCGCAGGTGACTCAGGGAGTGTCAGCACACCACCAACCGCCCGGTGCTCAGGGAGGGGGCCACCATCGCCGGTAAGTGCTGCCGGTGCGGCAGCTGTTGCAGCCACATGCGGGACGTCCACAGGGTTATCGAAGAGCGTGGCAACAACACGTTTGTCGTGCACAACCACTACACCGGGGATGCAGAAGAGGTGCGGGTCGATCCGGACAAGATCGCCCTCTTCGAGGATGAGAGCAGCATCGAGGGACTGCCGAACGCATGCCCCTTTCTGAGATTCGATGCAAAGGCCGGAAAGGCATGGTGTACGGTCCACCTGACACGCCCCGACCTCTGCCGCGAATACTGCTGCCGCCTGCTCGTCCTTGATGCACAGGGGAAGCTGGCGGGACGTGTGACGTATCAGACAGCGCTGATTCCGGACACTGACGAGCTCGGCCGGCTCTGGGAGGAGGTGCAACCGACGTTGAACGGGCTCTCCGGCACGGAATGGGACGACGCCTTCATCGAGATCCTCACGGCAGCCGGATACAGGGTTCGCCGGTAGTTGCCGGGAGACTCCGAAAAAAAGGGGCGATATCCCCCGACCCGACCCCTTTATTTGCTCATTCCCATCTGATCGTCGAGCCAGTCGAACCTGGCGGCAAACGATTGCGCGAACGCCCCGAGCTGACAGTGCGACCCGGCACCGTAATCGTCGGAGAAGACCATAAGTTCACGCTCGCAGGTGAGGTGGTCGTAGAGTGCCTTTGCCTGCACCCCATCCGGGTCGAAGTGATCGGCCGCACCGGCACCGACCAGCGTGGGGCACCGAATCTCTTCGGCAACTCCGACGAGTGAGAAATCCATCCATTTCGCCCAGAACTGTGCCGGCGAGCCGGCATCGAAGACGAACATCCCGTTCTCGTTCAGCCAGCGGGTGCCGGTATCGCGTGCCATGGCATCGCGGATGGCGTCGTTGAACTCAACCGGATCCGTCTGCAGCCACTCCTGCAGCTCAATTTTTGTCATGTTCGCGGACGCTCCCCCGCCGTTCTGCAGGTTCGCGAGGAGAGTCTGTCCGACGTCGTAGGTACCTCCGTCCGCGATTAGCGCCGTGATCCGGGGCTCGTATGCGGCACCGCGGGGGGCGAGGTAGCCTCCGAGCGAGATCCCCCAGAGTGCAACCCGGTCTTCGTCGACGTCGGGCCGGCTCACCGCATAGTCCACGACCGGTCCGATCACGTTCTCCCAATCGTGGCGGAACGGGATGTTCTGGACCCGTATCACTTCGCCCTGGCCCGGCCCCTCGAATGTCAGGACGTTATATCCGCGTTTGATCCCCTCAATTGCATACGGATGGAGTTCCTCCTGGCAGCCGTCAAAGCCGGTCTGGACGATGAGCAGCGGCCGGGACGTACCGGAGTCATCGACCATATAGAAGTAACCCGGCAGCGTCGTATTCTCGTACGGGATGGCGACGATCTCGTAAGGAACGACGTCGAGTGAGAGCGCATCGCGAAATGATTCCCGGCTCTTTCCCCATGTCTCTACGATGCGGGGATCGGCGGGGTTACCATGCAGGAAGAACTCGGCCGTGCGGTAATACGTTGCGGCCCGGTAGTATGCTTCCATTGCGGTAACCCTGTGCCCGGCTGCGAGACTCCCGTCGCCCGCTGTCCTGAAGTTGTCCGCGGTCTTGTTCCATTCGCTGTACCAACTTTCGAAGTCTCCTTCCTTTATCCTGGACGCAGTGGCAAGGCACTCGCCGATATCGGCCTCGCCCGAATACGAGGCGCCAAGTGTCCGCTGGAGCTCGAAAGCAAATTCACGATCCGTAAATACGAGCGCCGGGCAGTCAGGGGCAGGTGCGGCAACCGCAGTGGGGAGAGGTGATGCCGGCGATTGCTGACCGGTCGCGGTACAGCCTGCAGAAACGACAGAAAAAATTGCGATGGAAAGAATGATCATGATGATTAAGGCTCTGTTGGGCTTCACGGTGGATCATAGGAGGATCACATAACCGGAGGGATAATGGTTACGAAGTTTGTGCGCCCAATGAAGCCTGTCACGGCACGACACGCCGACGGCAAAGCGGATTTGGGAAAAATTAACCTGCAACAGCCCGATACTGTACAGAACACATATGGATCTGCAGACCGAGAGAAGAGACGGGATTCTGACATTCGTTATACGCGGAAGGCTTGACGGCTACGGCGCGGGACAGGTAACGGACGCCGTACAGGCGTCTCTGCAGGACGACGACCGGTCGGTCGTCTTCGACCTTGCAGGGTTGAGTTACCTGAGCAGCGCAGGCATCAGGGTTCTCCTCGCCGTAAAAAAACAATTAAAAGAACGCAACGGCATCCTGGCCCTTGCCGGGATCCAGGAGTACCCGAAGAACGTTCTCGACATGGCCGGGGTGACACCGATATTCTCCCTCTATCCAGGGGTCGAGGAGGCCGTCGCCGCCTGCAGGAGGCCGCAGGACAGCCTTTCGGTCATCAACGAGCTTGCCCGGACCCCGGTCGTCAGGAACGGCGTTGCCTATACCGTCGAGCGGGTTTCCACAAAGCAATCGTCGCTCCGGGTCACCGGCAGCCTGGATAAGGTATTGCACGCCCGCCTGACCGAGGGGGACATCCGTGCGATACCTTTCTCGGCTCTCCGGTATTCGCTCGGCCTCGGCGCGCTCGGGGGGAGCGTGGCGGACGCCCTCCCGCTCCTCGGGGAGATGATCACGCTGCACGGCTCGATGGTCTGGCTGCCGACGGACGGGAACGAGACGCCGGACTTCTTCACGCCGGTGAAGGAGACCGGAGAACTCTACGTCTACTCCGGGTACAACGTCGCGCTTGAGGGACCGTTTCACGAGATCGTCACCGTCGATGCCGGAGACGACGGCAGCGTCACGCTCTCCGAATTATACAGTACAATCTTCGACGTTGCCCGGGAGCAGAGGCGCGACTTCTCCGGCATCGTCGCTCTTGCCATCTGGGCCGTCGTCGACGGGGTCTGCAGCACCGGGGTGAAAAAGTCCCCCATCGCCGCGTCCGCCCCGGCAAACGGCCTTCCCATCAACGCGGAAGAGAACGTCCGGGAATGGTTCGCAGAGGACGACGAGCCGAAGTACCGCGGCGACACGATGGTCGGCTTCGGGTTCGGGATCGACCGTTCCGCCTGCGGCGACGAGCGCATCGCAGCCCTCGTCGACCCGGGCCATACGGGAGGGGAGCCGGTGCAGCTCCACAACCACGGCGTCGTCTTCCGGGGGGTGCCGTGGGATGCAACCCTCGATCTCTCCCGGCAGATCGAGAAGATCGTGACCGAGGGCGAGTTCGTCGATATGCGCCATCTCAAGGAGAGCACCCGGATAAGGCGGGCGAAACTGGGCGTGGCGTATATTTCCGGAATTGACGTGGACGCATAGGCCGGGCCAGGATGCGCTCATAGCATCCCTTATCATTTTTAAGAGGCACCGCGTGTAAACAGGCCCTTACCCTGTCCGAGATGGCATGCCTCCATTTATCCGAAGATTTCCAGCCGAAGGTTCGCAGAAATAGAAGAGAACGCGGTGGAGACGGCCTACAGGTCTCCCGACCCTTCCCCGGCCCGCTCCCGGATTCGCTCCACCGCATTCTCGGCGGCCCTCCGGGCATACCAGTCCTCATCGTCGGAGATGCCCTCGAGGGCCTCGATTACCCGTGCATCCCCGATCTCGGCGAGCACATCCGCCGCACGCTTCCGGACATCGCCGTCAGGGTCGCCGAGTGCGGATGCGACCGGCCCCGTCGCCGGGGTCCCTATGGAGACGAGCGCCGCCGCAGCCTCCCGCCGGACGCTGTAGTAGTCGTCGTGAAGGAGAGGCATGAGTGCCGGGACCGTGCGCGGGTCGCCGATCTCGCCGAGGACCTTCGCCGCCCGCCGCCGGATGCTGTCGTCGCGGTCGTTCAAGACCGCGACCAGCGGCTCGACCGCAGGCGGGCCCACCCGGACAAGATCGCCCCATCGTTCCTTCGCGATCAGGTAGTGGACCGTCTCCGCCCCCGCCTCAGGCGACCAGCCCAGGCGGTCGAGGGCGTCCGCGGCCCCGGCACGGACGCGGAAATGCCCGTCGGTGAGCGCACCGAGGAGCAGGCGGCACGCCTGCTCCCCGATCAGCACAAGAGCCGTCACCGCACCCTTCCGGGCCGTATCGTTCCCTTCCCGCAGGACGCACAGGAGCGGTTTGACCGCCACCTCGCCCATCATGCCGAGCGCCCGCACCACGACACGCCCCTGGCGCCAGTCCTCCTGGAGGAGCGCAGCGGTAAGCGGCTCGATTGCTGCCGGGTTCCCGATCTTGCCGAGCGTTGCGGCCGCTCCCATCCGGATCGCCGGAGCGGCGGCGCGGAGAGCCAGGACCAGCGGCTCGACGGCGGGATCCCCGATGCCGACAAGCGCCCGTGCCGCTCCGAGGCGGATGTGCCAGTCCCGGTCCTGGAGAGCGTCGATGAGCGGTACGACCGCCGGCTCCCCGATCATCTTGAGCGCCTCGATCGCCTTTCTCTGCCCGCCGTCCTGCTCGGTGCGGAGTTCGTGGATCAGCCTGCTGACTGCAGGCGCCCCGATCATGCCGAGCGCCCGCGCCGCACCTATCTGGATCGCGCTGTCGGGATCGTTGAGCGTCCGGATCAGCGGCTCGACGGCCCCGGCCCCGATCTCGGCGACAGAGGCCCATTGCTCCTTTGCAATCAGGTAGCAGACGGTCTCGCTCTCGGTCCCCGGCACCCATCCGGCTCTTCCGAGGACCTCCGCCGCACCCAGCCGCACAAGGTAACGCTCGTCTGAAAGCGCCTCCGTGAGATCGGCGACGGCCGGTCTGCCGGCCCGGGTGAGCGTATCGATCGCCTCCAGGCGGACGACGTCGTTTTGGTGTCCCAGTACCCCGATGAGCGGGCCGACGGCCGCATCCCCAATGCCGATAAGCACTTCCCCGGCCCGCTGCCGGATCCGGGGATCGTCGTTCCCGAGCGCCTCGACCAGCGCATCGAGGGAAGACTCCCCCATCGCCCCAAGGATCTCGGCTGCAGTCTGCCCGATGTCGGGACGCCCGAGACCGGGGACGAGCGGACCGGCGGCAGGACGCCCGATCCTGACCAGCACCCCGGCGGCCGTTTTGCGGAGCCGGGTCTTGTCCAGTGCCTGGATCAGTGGTTCCACTGCCGCTTCCCCGATCCGCACCAGCGTCTCTTCCGCCGGCCCACGGAGGTTCTTTCTGCCGAGCAGGCGGATCAGGGGGGGAACCGCAGGAGCCCCGAGACAGGCCAGCGACTCTGCGGCCCCGGCCTGCACCCCGGTATCAGGATCGCCGAGCCGCGCCACCAGGAGGTCGGCGGCGGGGGCCCCGAGATCCACGATCTCCGACCACCGCTGCAACGCGATCAGGTAGACGGCCTGTTCCTCTACTCCCGTGGGAGCCCACCCGAGCCTCTCAAGGACCGTGGCAGCCCCCATGCGGGTCAGGAAGTTCTCATCGCCGAGTGCTTCGACAAGCGGCGGGAGTGCCGGGTCGCCGATCCCGGTGAGCGCCGCCGCCGCTCCCGCATGCCCGTCGCCGTCCTCACCGAGGAGGGGGATGAGCGAGCCTATCGCAGGCGCACCGATGCCGACCAGGGCATCGACGGCCTTCCGGTGAAGGCGGTCGCCGCCGCTCCTGACGAGTTCGATGACGGCCGGGACCGCCTCGGGCGCCTCGAGCCTGCCCAGGACCTCGACGGCGTTCTCCCGGGCGGCCCCGGCCTCCCCTTCGAGCAGTCCGAGGACAGGGGCCACGGCCGGTTTCCCGATGGCAACGAGCGCATCCGCCGCCACCGGGGCAACGGCATCATCGGCGAGGGCGTCCACGAGCGGCCTCACAGCCGCCGGATCGCCGATCTCGCCGAGTGTCGCCGCAGCCTCGCCGCGTATTCGGTCGTCGTCGCCGTTGAGCGTCCTGATCAGGGGAACGACTGCCGGCGCGCCCATCAGGGCAAGTTCCATCCACTCCTCCCGGGCAATCAGGTACCATGCCCGCTCGGCGTCGCTCCAGGGTTCCCAGCCCGTCTCGACCAGGATCGCGGCGACCTGGCCGCGTATCCGGGACCTGCCGGATGTCAGTGCCTGGATCAGGGACGGGACCGCCGCCTCCCCGAGCGCACCGAGAATCTCCCGGAGCGCCTCCCGCGCCTCCCCGTCCGTACTGTCCAGGGCACGGATGCATGCCTCCGCCGCCGGCTCCCCGATCTTGACCAGGGCCGCCGCCGCCGTGCCGCGGAGGTTCTTTCTGCCAAGCAGCCGGATGAGCGGATCGACCGCAGGGAGACCGATCTCCGCGAGCGCCATGGCCGCCATCGGCCGGACCTCGTCGTCTGCTTCGTGCAGGAGATCGACCAGGGGGCCGACTGCGGGCTCGCCGACTTCCCCGAGGGTCCGGGCGGCATTCCACCAGACCTCCTTATCCGGGGACTTCAGGATGCGGATCAGAGGGGCGACCGCGGCTTCACCGTAGTCCGCGACATCAAGCCACGCCTCGCCGGCAATGAGGTAGCGGATTGCCCCGGCGTCGTCGGGTGCTTTCCACCCGAGTTCCCGGAGAACGGAAGCGGCAGATCTCCGGATGCTCCCTTCGGGCGCGTCAAGGGCCTCGACAAGAGATTGGATCGCCGCATCACCGATCTCCCGGAGTGCGTAGAGAGCGCCGAACTGCACCTCGCCGTCATCGCCGGCGAGCGCTGCGATGAGGGGCGGCACGG
This sequence comes from Methanoculleus oceani, assembly GCF_023702065.1. NCBI lineage: Archaea > Methanobacteriati > Methanobacteriota > Methanomicrobia > Methanomicrobiales > Methanomicrobiaceae > Methanoculleus > Methanoculleus oceani. The sequence goes on from NZ_QFDM01000002.1 coordinate 374,795, forward strand.
CGGAACCCCCGATACGCACGAGCGTGGCAGCCGCCCCAATCTGCGTCGCATCGTCCCCGAGCGCCGCGATCAGCGGCGGGATTGAATCTGTGCCGATCAAAGCGAGGGCTTCGGCGATACACCACCGCCTCCCGTCGTCTGCACGACCGAGGGCCCGGATCAGGGGAGCGACGGCGTCGGCCCCGCGTTCTGCGACGGCATTTACGGCACGTCCGCGGACACCGGCATCGTCACTGCCGAGGTCGTCGATGAGCGACTCCAGCGGGCGCTCCTCGTCCACGGCAGCATCATACGCAGGAGCGGGGATGCAGGCTACAACCGCCGGTTCGTTCTCCGGCAGGCAGAGATCGAACTCGACGATCCCGGGAGTGGGTTTGACATCTCCATCATCGAATTCGAACATTTGCATGAATTCGTCGTCGGTGAGGAAACCGGAATGCGGAGCAGACAGATCGTCCGGAGGAAGTTCAGGAAGTTCGTCCGGACCGCGGGAGATACCGTCACCCGGGCTTTCCCGGAGAGAGAAGTCCGAAAAGGGGTCGACGTCTTCCGACCCGCCGGGGGGGAGGGCTGCGTTCGCCTCTTCCGGGGAGAGGAGATCGTCGAACCGCCGGAGGGCATCGGGAACCTTCTCGAATTTCTCGAAAAGAATCGTCTCATCGCCAGACGGGAGATGCCTGCTCAGGAGCGGCTCAACGGGCGCACGGGGCGAGGGGGCTCCCTGGTCCGGGACACGGCCTCCCTGGTCGCCCTCCCTGCCGCTCTCTTCGGCACGACTTCTCTTTATCCAGTGCCTGAGGAACGAAGATCCGTGCGGTCCAAAGAGCCCGGGAAAGCACACGATAGGACATACGGCTTCAATTGTCGGAATCTCCGGCATTCCCGGCACCCCTGCACTGAGCAGAAGGAGAAGAAGGCATGTGATTCCGAAGATCGCATATATCAGGCTACGGGATGTCCCGAAGGTCGCACAACCACCATCGGGCCCGGGCATGCACCCACCCCCACGATTCAACTGTTTTGCCGCCAAATCGTCAATTCTTGCTATGGAATCGGCGAAAAGACCATCCAGGAATGCTCGTGAGGCTTCGGCGCACATCATGAGAACTCTACATCTAAAAATTAAATATGTTTGTTTTCCGTGCCACATCAATAAGATAATATTTAAGTAGCACCTGTTCCAGGAGGTCAGCGTCCGCCCCCGGCCTTCCCCGCACCCGTGGCACCCAGGTAACGCTTGTACCGGACGAACCAGGGGGTATCGAGAACTCCGATGATGCCCTTGCTGACCATCTGACCGGCGATCAGGGGGAGCAGGGGAATTCCGGCGGTGAAGAAGGCGATGCTCACGAAGATGACGCTGTCGAGGGTCAGGAAGTTCGTCATGGCGATGAGGATGGCGAAAAGGATCTGCGAGAGGAGGGCAATGGCGACCCGGGTCATCGATCTCCCGTAGACCTCGTTGATCATATCGATCGCCTGCGCGACGAACGGGTAGATGAAGACGGAGGGGCGATGAATGTGGCGATACCGATATCGAACTCGATGAGCCGGGCAGCGATGATCTGTGAGGCGCCAGGGTAAATGATGTACAGGCCGGTGAGGGTGGCAAACCCGTACCCGGGATACCGCCTGACGACTGCGGCACCCGCATACGTCGCGATGGTGAGACTGATCACCCAGTACATCCAGACGGACGGTATCGGCACGGGCAGAACTCCATCGATAGGCAGAAGCCTTCAAAAAAGTGTTGCTCCGCCTACCGTATTAACCCTCATCTTCCGGCCGACCCGGAATAGCCGGTCAGAAGCCTTCGTTCATGATCCGGTCGAGCTCTGAGCGCTTGATTCGCCAGGATCCCCCGCACTTGACCGCCGGGATCCGCTCTTCCCGGATGAACTCCCGGATCCGACCGGGGGTGAAGTTCAGGGTCGAGGCAACGTCGTCGACGGTGAGCATCGCGTCGCCTGCGCTCTGGTGGTGGCCGCACCCGATCGTCTCCCAGTCCTCGTCCGGCAACATGATGGTGATGACCGGTTCGCCGTCGTCTCCCGGGGAGACCGCGGCCTTGAAGGTGAGGGTGGGAACGAGGCCGTTCTGGTAGAGGCTGACCTGGAACTCGAACTCCTCCTCGGTCGTCGTACGGGCTTTATCCCTGAACGCATGCAGGGTGTCCCATAAGTTCTCCGTGACGGTGTCCTGCGGGATGTTCGGGAACGGCACCATGCTCTGCGCGGCCCGTGCCGAGACCGCGAGGGGATAGGTGATGCCCATGTCCCTCCCCATCCGGGTGATCTCGATCAGATCCCCGTCGTCGATAGCGTCCTGGCGGGCCTTCCTCTGTTGCTCCGGGTCCGCCAGCCCCCAGGTGTCGGCCGGTGTCCTTAATCGTAATCTTCGCATCTCCATGGGTCATTCTCTCCGGGGTATTTTCGCGCTCTTCCATACCACTGTAGGGGTATCGATCATAAAAGATTTACCAAATATTTTGCGGTATTTTGCGATTTCTTTCGCGCTAAAGGCTTATTCTAAGAACCCCGGGAGCAAAATGCCGCCATAATTCGGCGAAATGCCGGACACAGTTGCCGGACGAGCGAATATCGGGCAAAAAATCCGGAAATAACGAAGGATACGGCCCGGAACGCCAACAGCGATCCCCGATCCAGGGGGGACGCCCCCGACAAAGCCTATATAGGAGCAGGGTGAGTCTTGAGCAGTGATTCCACCCGTGACGCCCGCCACCGGCGATGCCTACATAACACTTCTGGGACGCTCAACATGGGCGCTCGTCAACGCATATCATGCAGTCCTGCGGGAAAAGGGGTTGCGCCCCGAACGGGTCTCTATCGTCACCGAGGAACCCTACGCGCACGACGCATCGATCGCAGCCAGGGCGATCCGGATAGTCTCGGGGGGATACGGGTTCGCTCCGGAAGTCCAGGTGGAGGTCCTGCCCGAAGCGGACTTCGTACGAGCCGGGCAGACGATCCGCTCGCTTGCCCGGGACCTTATCCAACAGGGGTTCCGCGTGGCGATCGATATCACGTCGGGCAGGAAGGTCACGGTCGCCGGGGCGCTCATCGCGGTCTCGCTCGCGGGGCTTGACCTCCGGCACATCTATTACCTCGCCATGACGAGCACCGACGACGTCGCAAAACCGTATATGATGATCCCGCACCAGATCCAGAGGATCCGGGATATCATGGAGGATGCGGAGGCAAGATCATGAACGATGCGGTCATAAGGGAAGACGAGTTGCAGATACTCTTAAACAGCCTCGATACGATCCGCGTCTCGTACCCGCTCTACGAAGGGGACATCCTCGTCGCACGCCCCGAAGGGACCGGGTTTCGGCTCGAACTGCCTGCGTCCCGCGAGACCTTCAGGGACTGGCTCGCCGGGTATGAGCCGGTTGCCGGCGAACTCCCCTCCTACGCGGATCTCCAGGAGTGCATGTTTGCAAGCGGAATCGCACGTTACGTGAACCAGGCCACCTTTGATGCGATGCGCACATCCTATGGGCAGCTCAAGAAGGCCGTCTTCTTCGGCCTGGATACGAACCTCTTCTACCATGGGTTTGCATCGAACAACCCGGAGATCAATCATTCCTCCTACCTGATCGTCGATACCGTCCGGGACGAGATCACGTATGCCATCAACCGAAAGTACCCGGCAAAGATGATCGAGGAGATGACGGCGCATGCGCCCGACTGCCGGGAGTTCATCGGGGAACTCGAGAACAAGCGGATGAAGAGGTCCCGGAAAGCTGCATACCTCGCGCTGAAAGAGTACCGTTCCATCCGCGACCGGGCAACGGAGATCGCGTCGCCGGACCCGCACACGCATCTTTCCGAGGAGAACGACCGTAACATTGTGCGGGCGCTCCGGAAGTTCGAAGAAGAGCGGTATGCCCTTCCGGTTCTCCTGACCGCCGACATCTACATGGCGGACCTCTGCATGGCCGAGGGGCTCGAGTACTTCTACTTCGACCGCCCATACAGACTGGAGACGACAACCTGCACGGTGCCGGCATTCCGGCGGCTGCTCTTCAACCTCGCCGCCGTCTTCGGGTTCGTAGGCTGCAACGGTTTCACGATCTTCGGTGAGTACGGCGGGAAGGGCAACGATCTCGACGAACTGAAGGTGCGCTTCGAGGACGACGAGACCTACCGTGCATTCGGAAGGGAACTGGAGATATGCAGACAACTTGCGGCACTCGGCATAACAGGGTAGAAGCGGTCCTCTGCGACATGGACAACACCCTCTTCGACCTGGTGGGAGCGAAACGGGAGGCGTGCCGGTGCGTGGTCGACTACCTCGGGACCGGAGACCCGGAGACGCTCTTTTTGCAGTTTCTCCGCGGCGTTCACGGGTTTGAGGACCACAGAAACATACGCGACTATCTTGAAGAGCTCGGGGCATACCAGCCCGGTACGTTCGAGGTCTGCTGCCGCACCTACGAGGACGTGAAACTCGACCTGGTCGAGGCTTACCCGGGGGTCGAGGAGACGCTCCGGTGCCTCGCGGACGCCGGGATCGGGCTCGCGGTCGCCACCGACGCGGAGTCGTTCCAGGCACGCCGGCGGCTCGATAAGACCGGTCTCATCGATTACTTCGAGGTCGTGGTGACCCCCGAGGTATCGGGAAGACGAAAACCTGAGCCCGACTCCCTCCTCTACGCCCTCCGGCGGCTCGATACGGCTCCGGCGAAGGCGGTTATGGTCGGCGACAGCCTGGTCCGCGACATCGCCCCGGCGAGGCATCTCGGGATGGTGACCGCCTTTGCCGCCTACGGCGACTGGCGCCGGAACCGCGTAGCGGATGTAGAGGTCGATATCGTCCTTCGAGAGTTCTCCGAACTCCCTGGCCACGTGGGCATTACGGACCGGTGATCAGCAGAGCGGCGAGGGGGATTGCGAACCCTGCACCGGGAGCCGCGCCCCGTGGATGATGACCTGTTGATCGGTCTCCGCGATCTTGCCGAGAACGATCGCTTTTCCCGCCGGGGTCATCGCGAAGACCGGGATCGACGTCCCCGCCTGGAGGAGCGCGGTCTTCGCCGCCTCCTCCCGGATGTGCCGCGAAGCGCAGGCGGTGAGGAGGTCGGCCGCACCGGCCATCAGGGCCGCGTCCTCCCGCGAGATCCCGGTCGTATGGACTGCGACGATCACGGCGTCCGGGAACCGCTCCCGGATAGTCGCGGCCTCGGCGGCAACGGCGGTGGTCACGGCGATCCGCCGGTGACCGAGGGTTCTCGCCAGGGCGACACCGGCGGCCTGGTCGATGGCGGCGGTCGCTGGATCGAGGACGACGCCCCCGTTCTCCTCGATCCGTGCGATCACTTCCGGGATCGGGCTCGTCTTCACGAGCCCGGACATCCGGCCGCCGATCCCCTGGATGAGGGCGGGGTTCTCTGCAACCAGCGTCCCGGCCCCGTCGGAGGCGATCACCGCGGCGTCGAGATCTCCCCGCCGGACGGCGCTGCTCAGGAGTTCCGACGCCCCGAAGAGGACGAAGTCCGGTCCGGCAAGAACCTCGCGCTCCGGCGTGCACATCCCGAAGGACCGGATCCTTCCTTCGATGTTCTTGCGTATCGCTTCAGCCGTCATCTCCTCGACCGGGCAGGCAAACCGCCGTGCCAGCGGGCAGTCCTGTATCTGCGGCGTCCCGACCTCGACCACCCGGCCGTTCCGGATCACGACCCGGCACTTCCCGGCGGCCTCTATGATGTGTTCGTCACGGTCGCTCATGGAGAGAGTTGAGCGGGCACAGGAATAATGGTGACCCTCCCGGTCCCGGGTAAATGCTTATCAGATAGGCCTTCCTTGTGAGTGTAGAGAGTAGATGATACGCTTACAGCAGGAAGACGGGGTGAGGAGACACGGGCCGGATCTGTAGCCCGTTCGTCGTGCTCGAGTGCAGCCGGCAGTGCGGCTTCTCCCGGGTCTACAACGAGCCCACCGAAGAGCAGAGTGCCGAGATCGCCGATATGAAGACCTGCCCGGTCTGCGGCGCCCCCGTCCGGCGAAGGTTCTTTTGACGGCGGAACCCATGCCGGCGAAGCGCTACTGGGAGATCGATCTCGCCAGGGGCGTCGCCGTCGTGACGATGATCCTCTTTCACTCCGCCTTCGACCTCAACTTCTTCGGCGTCCTGCCGCTCGACGTCTCCGGCGGATTCCTCCGGATGCTCGCCTACCTGACCGCATCGATCTTCATCTTCCTCGTCGGGGTCTCCTTCACCATCAGTTACGCCAGAGCGGAGCGACAACTCGCCGGGCGGGACCTCGTGCTCAAGTACGTCCGGCGCGGCCTCTCGATCTTCGTTCTGGGCCTCGTCATCACCGCCGTCACCTGGCTCTTCCTGCCGTCCGTCTACGTCGTCTTCGGCATCCTGCATTTCATCGGTGTCGCGATCATCCTTGCGCCGCTGTTTGCGCGCTTTAGCACAACAAACCTCATCCTCGCGAGCATCGCCTGCGTCATCGCCGGCTACGCCGCAAACGCCGTCCCGGGCCCCTGGCCCCTTCTCTGGCTCGGCATCCACCCGGAATCCTTCGCGAGCCTCGATTACGTGCCGCTCCTCCCCTGGTTCGGCCTCGTCCTGGTCGGCATGGCCTGCGGGTCCCTCTTCTACCCGGACGGACGGCGGGGTTACACGCTCCCGGCGACGGGGCCGGCGTTTGCCCGGCCGCTCGAGTTCCTGGGCCGGCACTCGCTCGTCATCTACTTCCTGCACCAGCCGGTTATCCTGCTCCTGATCGCGATGCTCGCGCCGGGGGCGGTGCAGGGGTTCTGGTGAGGGGGTTGAGTCGTTGTGATGCAGGGATGTCCAGTAGATAGTGCACCTTGCACCTAACGATGCTCACGCTCCTGCCTCCGACCAGTCGCGCTCCGAACCGTCGCATCCTGCGGACAGTCGTTCCTTCGGAACATTGCTCACTCCCGTGCACGGCTTTCCAGTGGATATCGCACCTTCGGTGCTCCAGCTCCGTTCCTGCCGGAACGTCGCGTATCGCCACGCGGGGAGGGGCTGACGGGGAGTGCGAGTGAAGCGAGCTTGAGCACCGATAGGTGCGAAGGGGGGACACGCCCCCCTCCCCTGTCTCCCCCTCATAGGGCATATCTGTAAACCCCACCCCGCCCGGCCTCCGGCCTCCTCCTCTGCACCTCCGGTGCTCAAACTCCTGCCGTTCGCTACGCTCCCGGCAGTCGTTCCCCGCCCCCTGGGGCGGGGGCAGTGCGTGGCGATAGGCGATGTCCCCACGGGACATCGCTGGGGAAGACCGAAGGTCTTGGACTGGCGACTGGCCGAAGGGCAGGAGCAGGAAAAGACCAGAAGTCTTGGAGTGGCGGCGTTCTGGTAGAACAACTAGCCGTAGGACAAGATTTCAAGCCCCGGTGAGAGAGCCCGACCATGAGAACCAATCAAACTCCAAATCACAACCGAAAAAATCGGGGGAGATCACCCCCAATCACCCCCCTCACTCCCCAAACAGCGGAACGTCCGAAAACGCCCCGACGTCGAAGACCCCGCGCTCCGTGACACGGACCTCAGGGATGACCGTCAGGGCGAGGAACGAGAGGTACATGAAGGGGTTCGCGATCGCCCCGAGCCGCCTGGCGTGCTCCTCGAGAGCCGCGAGGCGCCGCACGACCTCGTCGTGGGGAAGCGCCGACATCAGCCCGGCGCACTCGAGGGGGAGCGCGGTCACGTCGTCTCCGGAGACAACTGCGAGCCCTCCTCCGAGCCGGACCACCTCGCCGATGGCCCGGACGATATCGGCGTCGCTGACCCCGACGGCGACGATGTTGTGGGAGTCGTGGGAGACCGACCCGGCGAGCGCCCCTTCCTGGAGACCGAAGCCGTGGACGAGCCCGACGCCGGAGCCGCCCGCCCGGTAACGGTCGGTGACGACCGCTTTGAGGATATCGCGGCCGAGATCGGGGATACCGGCGGCGTCCACCGGGAAGCGCAGGTCCCGGGTCGTGATCTGGCCGGGCACGATCCCGATCACCCGCGCCTCTCCCCGGCCGGTGAGGCGGATATCGCGGGGCTCCGGCACGCGGGCGTGCAGGGGGGCCGCGGGGCAGGCGGGCTCGCGGTAGCCGGGGTCGATTACCTCGACGCCGCGCTTGAACGTCCGCAGGACGCGGAAGCGGTCGGGATCGTCGACGACGCAGAAGTCGGCAAGTCTCCCCGGCGCAAGGGCACCCCGGTCGTGGAGCCCGAACCGTCCGGCGGCGGAGAGCGTCGCCATACGGAGCGCCAGTTCGACCTCGAGGCCGCACGCGACCGCAATTCTTACGCAGTCATCGATATGCCCCTCTCCGGCAAGCATATCGGCATGACGGTCGTCGGTGGCAAAGCAGCACCGCGGCGCCGTGCAGGCGTTCACAAGCGGCAGGAGGTCCCTGAGGTTGTGCTCCGTCGAGCCTTCCCGGATCATGACGTACATCCCCCGGAGGAGTTTCTCCCGGGCCTCCGAAAGCGTCGTGCACTCGTGGTCGCTCCGGACCCCGGCGTAGATATAGGCGTTCAGGTCCTTCCCGGCGAGGAACGGTGCATGGCCGTCGATCACCTCGAAGAGGTCCATCTTCGCCCGGAGGTCCTCGTCGCCGGCGAGGACGCCGGGGACGTTCATCACCTCGGCGAGCATGTACTCGATCCCCGGCACTCCGCAGACGTTCGCGATCTCGTGGGGGTCGGCGATCACGGTCGTCGTGCCGTGTCGAAGGACGAGCCGGGCATACTCCGCCGGCGCGAGGAGCGAACTCTCGATGTGGACGTGGGCGTCGATCAGCCCGGGCACCACGTAGGCCCCCGAAAAGTCGTACTCCCGCTTCCCCTGATAGTCCCCGAGACCGACGACGTAGCCGTCCTTCACCGCGAAGTCCACGCGCTCCCAGGCGCACGCGAACGGGTTGAAGACCTCGGCCCCGGAGAAGACGGCATCCGCCGGTTCAAGTCCCCGCGCCGCCGCGAGTCCGGCCGGGATCAGGCTGCTACCTCCAGGTCGCGGATGACGGACGTCCTCCGTTCGTCGCCGACGAATATGGTCAGGAAGACCTTGTATGAGCCGGGCTGCAGGTCTACCGGGATCGTGTATTCGTTCTCTCCCCGGTCGAGGTCGATATACCGCGCTTCGGAGAAGGCCTCGTGCTGTTCAAGCCCGACCACCTCCATGATCGTTACCTGGAGCACGGCGTTCTCAACGGGCTCGCCGGTTTGCTCCACATGGACCTGCAGGGCGTCGCCGCTGTAGGTCACCTCCCCAAATGCCGTGGAGAGGCAGCCGGCAGTCCCGACGAGGGCGGCAAGGACCAGTATCAGAAGACTCACGTATTTGCTGGACATTCGCTCGGAGAACCGGAGAACCGCATGCCATGCCGGCGCGAGCATGGGCCATGTGAACTCTCCGGTCCTGCAGATTCACCTCCACTCTATTCATTCACAATTTTGGTTGCTATTATTAATATATTGTGAAAAAAACGGGCATTGCAAAAGTTTCGGATTCCAGGCCACCGGAGGGGATGCGGAATTTTCGCGGGTCGTGCCGTACAGGTGCAGGTGCCCGTCCGGTTCGCTCCCGGGAGACGAACGTGGTGCGAGAACCGGCCGATCGGCAGGAGCGCGGGGCACCCGGGATACATCGGACGACGGTCGGGGCGCCCAAACCGTGAGGCCGTGCTGTAGCGGACCCCGCCGGTACTCCGCCCGGAGGAGCCCGCAGTCCCGGAGGAATATGAATAAAATCGGTAAAATGCGGAATAAGCAGCGTTTCGATCCCGGGTAATATTTAATATAATTGAATTATTATAATTTGGTTAGAATGCGTGAGGCAGACAGGGACACCCGCCTGTACCGGATATTTCATGAGCTTCAGGAGAAGGGGCTGATCGACCGCAAGAGAAGACTGGTGAGGTGTATCTTCACATGCTCCATGCGGGGATGCCCGGCGCTCAACTGCATCCGCTACCGGCGTTCGTTCTACGAAAGAAACCTCTCCCGGGCAAGTGACGACACGCTCCGGTTCGTGCTGCTCCACGAAGAGGGGCACGTGAGAAAGGGCTCTTCCCTTCTCTCCGCCCTCCCGGCACTCCCGGTTCTCCTGTGCCTCATGCTCTTTGGGCATCCGTCCCTGCAGGCGGCAGGCCTCCCCGCCGCAAAGTTAGCCTTCATCACCCTCCTCCTCCCGACCGTCTTCCTCGCCTACCGGATATACTATTGCCGCATGTATGACGAGGAGTTCACCGCCGACCGGTACGCGGCAGATGCGATGAGGTGCTGCTACCGGATCAGGGACCCCGGAGCCCTTCTCCAGAACCTCCTCTCCGGTCTACTGGCCGGGGCGTCGGCCCCGCACCGCAAGGGGTCCGGCTATCTCTCGCGGGTGATCGGTGGGCTCTTTCGTTCCGAACCCGACTACAGGCCATCCATATCCGAACGCGTACAGCGACTCCGGGATAAAGCGGGTCCCGGGGCGAGAGGGAAAGGTTGATAAGACCTTCGTATCCGCCCTCCCCGATCCCGGGGGACACAATGGCAAAAAAAAGCCGAATTTATCATCAAGGACGAAGGAATATTTCAAAATACGAGACGCGTTTGGAAAATACATAGCACAATAGAAATAGATTTAATAATCCCTGTTTCAAATAGAGGTACGAGGGGTGCTGGATATTACAATTGTAGCGTTCGCCCACCACAAAGGTGGCACAGGAAAGACGACATCGTGCCTCAATGTTGCAGGGTACCTCCAGAAAGACGGCAAAAGCGTTCTGGTAGTAGACTGCGACCCGCAGGCCAACGCCACCACGGGGCTCGGGATCAATCCTGAAACCCTTGAACTGAGCATGTATGACGTCTTCATGAACGTTTTTGAAGGGTTTCCCGATACTGAGATCAGTGATGTGATCGTCCCCACGGCATCAGGGATCGACCTGGCCCCGGCAACCCTCGATCTCGTGGGGGTTGAGCCTTATCTCTACAGTATCGAGGACCGGGCAGGGGTGCTCAAGGGGGCGCTCGCCGGGGTGACGGACGCCTACGACTTCATCCTTATCGATACGCCCCCGAGCATGGGCCAGTTCGTCATCAACGGCCTCGTCGCTGCGGACCACACCATCGTCACCCTCGACCCCGGCACCTTCGCCCTCAGGGGCATGGAAGCCCTGTCAACAGTCTTTGGCGACATCAGGGAGATGCTCGGGGAAGACGTCGCCGCAGATTTCGCCATCCTCACCCGCTGGAAGGGGTCGGGCGACCCGGTGGCGGGAACGGGCGGCCTTGCACTCTTCCTGAAACGGATCTTCTCACCCGTCTCCTCCGCAGAAGAGGAGAAGGAGAGGGAGCGGCTGAAAGCATTCGAATCCGAGGTAAGGAAAGCGTTCAAGCAGGTGTTCACAGTCCCATACTCACCTGCAATTTACGAAACACAGCAACAGGGGCTTCCAATCTCCCATTACGCACCCGAGAGCGACGCCGGCAGGGAATACCGGGCAATAGCAACTGCGCTTCTGGCACGGGACGAGAACCATGATGAGGATGTGTAATCAATGATCGACAAACCTGGAAGAAAAGCACTATTTACCGGGCCGATTGCACCGGGGACGACAGGACAGGCACAGAAACAGGGGGCGGTGGTACTGCCCGAGGCGATCGAGGCCGCACTCCATGCAGGAATCGGCGGCGACAACTCCGCGAAGATCGACCTTGCCGGCATTCCGGATGAGTTCCGCCCCCTGGCCGGCTCGATCAACGCGCTGCTCGAGAAGAAGCAGGAGGAGAAGCAGACCCTCAGGCGCCGGCTGGAGGAGGCAAAAGCGCTTCTGAGGAGCTCCGATATGGTCATCGAGCAGAACCCGATGCCCATTCTGGTCGTCGACCTGGAGTTCAAAATAACCGTAGCCAACGCCGCCTATGCCGAGATGAGCGGGATCCCGATGGATCAGGTGCTCGGCAGGAGCCTGAAAGACTTCAAGATAACGTCGCAGAAGGGATCCGGTCTCCGGCAGGCGATCCAGGAGAAAAAGCGTGCGTATGCGGAAGTCGTCGTCGAACTGCCCTCGGGCACCCATACGCTCGAGCAGTACGGCATCCCGCTTCTTGACAGGGAAAATGCGGTCGAGAGCGTCCTCATCGTCTATAACGATCTCACCAGACAGCGGGAGGGAGAGGAAGAGATCCAGGCCCAGATGGAGAATATCGCCGAACTGCAGCGGCAGTCCGAGACGATCGTCCAGAAGAACCCGATGCCCATCCTGGTCGTCGATACCGCACTGAAGATTCTCACGGCCAACGAGGCATACCTCAAGTTGACCGGCATCGACCGGTCGCGTATCACCACGATGACCCTGCGGGACTTCAAAGTTCTCGACCAGAAGGGAGACGGGATCAAGAAGGTGCTCACCGAGAAGGTGCGGGTTGACGGCGAGGTGACGGTTGAGTTCCCCACCGGCACCTACATACTGGAACAGTACGGGATTCCGCTCTTAAACGAGAAGAACGAACTGACAGGGATCCTGAACGTTTATAACGACGTCACCGAAAAACGCAAGGAAGAGGACGAGATCCTGCGGATGCAGCACCGCGTGGACACGATGATCCAGCAGAACCCGCTTGCGATCGCGACCCTCCGCCCGGACAAGAGCCGGATCGACATCAACGAAGAATATGCCCGGATGTGGCGGGGAACGCGGGAAGAGACCATCGCGAAGAAACTCTACGACTACGATATCACTGTCATCGGCGGCGAGCACTTCTACGCCTGTTACGAGACGAAGAAACTCGCACGGACCGACGTCATGGTCAAGTGGCCCGACGGCGTGAAAAAGTACCTCACCCTGAACGCCATCCCGATCCTGGATGCGAAGGGCGAGATCGAGATGGCTTTCTACGTCTGGAACGACTGGACAAACCTTCAGGAGGAGAAGGAGGAAGTCAAGAAGACCGAGCACCGGGTGGATGCGATGATCAAGCAGAACCCGCTTGCGATCGCGACCCTCCGTGCGGACAAGAGCCGGATCGATATCAACGACGAGTACGCCCGGATGTGGCGGGGAACGCGGGAAGAGACCATCGCAAAGAAACTCTACGACTACGATATCACCATCCTCAATGGCGACCACTTCTACGCCTGCTACGAGACGAAGAAACTTGCACGGACCGACGTCATGGTCAAGTGGCCCGACGGCGTGAAGAAGTACCTCACCCTGAACGCCATCCCGATCCTGGATGCGAAGGGCGAGATCGAGATGGCCTTCTACGTCTGGAACGACTGGACCGAGCAGCGGGAGAGAGAGGACCAGATCCGGGACCTGATGGAGACTGCAAAGCAGGAGAGCGAGAGACTCGCCCAGAGCGCCGAAGAACTCGGAACCGCACTCGCCGCCATGGCGAAGGGCGACCTGACGGCGTTCGTGGACGCAGGAGCCACCGATCCTCTCCAGAAGGTGAAGAGCGACTACAACGTCTCGTTGACCGCCATCCGCACGCTCCTCGCAGACGTGGCAAAAGCGGCCCACCAGGTAGATATGACGACCAAGGAGGTCAGCAAGAGCACCGACGAGATCATCCGGGCCACGGAGCAGGTCGCCGCCTCGACGCAGCAGTCGTCGGAGGATGCACGACGCCAGCTCGAGAAGATCGAGGAGATCGGGACGGATATCAACGACCTCTCGGCATCCATCGAGGAGATCGCCAGCACATCGCAGGAGGTCATGGAGCAGGCCTCGAAGGCTTCGAAGGAGGGGAACGATGCGGCCTCGCTCGGTGAGGTTGCAGCGAAGAAGATGCAGCTCGTCGAGGAGATCTCCAAACAGACCGTGGACGAGATCAGCACCCTCAACAACCAGATGCGTGAGATCAACAACATCGTCAAGTTGATCGCCGATATCGCCAACCAGACCAACCTCCTTGCACTGAACGCCGCAATCGAGGCCGCCCGCGCCGGGGAGCACGGCCGCGGGTTTGCCGTGGTCGCAGGCGAGATCAGAAACCTTGCCGGGGAGTCCAAGCGGGCGAGCCAGGATATCGAGGACCTGATCCGGACAATCCAGGCAAGCACCGAGAAGACCACAGGCTCGATGCAGGCGTCCCACCAGGAGATCCAGGCGGGCATCGAGAGCGTCAACAAGGTCATCGTGGGCTTGAACCGGATCGTCCACGGTGTGGAAGTGGTCGCCCACGGCATCACCGAGATCACAAAAGCCACCGAAGACCAGGCAGGCTCCACAAACAACGTCATGCAGAAGATGGACGAGTCCACCCACATGACCAAGGAGAGCCTGGACCGGACCGAGGATATGGCGGCACTCGCGGAAGAAGTCAGCGCATCGACCGAGGAGGTCGGGAGCGCGTCCCACGAACTGGCGGATATGGCCGAACAGCTCGGGTCGGTAATGAAGCAGTTTAAGATCAACTGACGGGAGGAGACGATGGCAGCATCCGTAGACGTGGTAGAGTTCCAGCTCGGGGAGGAGCACTACGCACTGGATATCCAGATAGCACGAGAGATCGTGGAGATGATGCCGATCACTCCCCTCCCTCGTGCTCCCGAATACCTTGCGGGCATCATCAACCTGCGAGGCGAGATCACGAACATCATCGACCTCAGAGACCTCCTCGGGCTCCCTGCATCTGCAGAGGCCGAGAACCGGAAGATCGTCGTGCTGATGCCGGATGTGGCAAGCGGGTCGAACGTAGGGATCATCGTCGATGACGTTCACAGCGTCATTTCAATCCATAACGAGCAGATCGAGCGTATCAATGACGGCATCACGTCGTCGATCAGCGGGTACGTCAAAGCGATCATCAAGATAGGGGACGAAGAAGACGAGAAGACGAAGACCCTTATCATCTGGCTCGACATCCAGAAAGTGATCAGCGACCTCGGATACTACCAGAACGCTCCGTAAACCAGCACCGGGCAGGAGTTCGAGTATCCCATGGATGCATTTATGTCGCTCCAGAAGAGCATCGAGAAACTGGTCCGGATCAAGTGCTCAAACTACAAGGAGGACTACATCAAACGGCGCATCCTCTCCCGGATGCGCCTGACGAACACCGAGGATTTCGAGGCCTATCATAAGTACCTCCTTGAAAATCCACAGGAACTCGACCTGCTCAGGAACGCTCTCACCATCAACGTCACTAAATTTTTCCGGGATCCGGAAGTCTTCGACGTGATACGACGGGAGATACTGCCGGATCTGGCCCGTCGCAGGGGATCGATCAGGATCTGGTGTGCCGGTTGCGCCACGGGCGAAGAATCTTACTCGATCGCAATCCTCGTGTACGAACTGTTGACGCTCCATAAAGACGTCAACGTAACGATATACGCGACCGATATCGACGCCGTGGCGCTGCAGAAAGCCATGACCGGGATCTACGACAGAAAAGCGCTCGATAATGTGGATGAGAAGAGAATCCGCAAGCATTTTATCAGCCACGATGACGGCACGTTCGAGGTCCGCCCCCACATCAAGGAGCTCGTCAAGTTCCGGCAGCACGACCTGATGTCGGGCATTCCCATTGCCCGGTACCTCGACGCCGTCACCTGCCGGAACGTCACCATCTATTTCACCGAGAAGCAGAAGAACCACCTTACGCACCTTTTTCATTCTGCACTTGCCGTCGACGGCTACTATATCATAGGCAAGACCGAGTACCTGGCAAGAGATGTGGAGCACCTCTTTAAGCCGTATAACGTCATGCAAAAGATTCTGCGGAAGGCCGCGTAGCACCGGGCGTCCCGATTGAATGTCACCAGCGGTGGCCGGAAGAGTCAGTATCCGTCCCGGCGTCGTCGAACTTCGACATTCGGTGCATGAAGGCCTTCCGGGCCTGGTAGCGCTTCAGCTCGGAGAAGAGCATAAAGAAGTTTACGCCGACGACGACGATGATGAGCATGAGACTGATCCAGAGCTGGCTGTCGTTCTGGGTTGTGATGAAGATCGCTACAAGGAGCACCACGAACGAAAGCAGATAAAATATCACCCACGTGCGCACCTCAGTGATTCCCATACTCTCATCAGGACGTAGTCCCGGCTTCATATTAACGGTTCCGCTTTAGAATCTCAACATAGAGGGGAAACCCGAAGAAACCGGGGGAACCCGGACCTCGAACGGCGATCCCGGACCATCTACGGGCGGGAATATAAACTCAAACCCGAAGGTCTTTTACCTTGTACATCCCTCTAAACTTGTGGATAAAGGCGACGTCTTCAGCATTCTTGCCGCCCTGATCATTGTCTCTGCAATAGCACTGGTATTTCGCCCGCCCGTAGCGGTTGCCGGGTCGGAGATTCCGGAAAGCATCATCCCGACACCTTCCGCCACCGCCGTCCCTGTACCGACAGCGTCCGTACCGCTCGAACCCGTCAGGCTCTCCTACGTGACCAGGATCTGGGATTACCCCTGCTGTCACCTCCCCGGCAACCTCACACTCTACGGGGGTTCCGACCCGCCCTGGAAGGGTCCTCAGGAGATCATCCCGTTCGCTTATATCGAGGAGGGACGAGGTGGCATCACCGAGGCATTCCACGTGCCGTACGCGGTGTGGAGACTTAACTGCAGTGTATCTGCAACGATTCGGCCCGAGGCGGCACACTTTCGGATGGCACTGGTGGAGCTCGAGAGCGGAACCATCGTAGAAGGAGCCGACCTGCACTACCCGGGAAGCATCGTCAAAAACGTCGAGAGGGGAGGAAAGGACTTCTACCTCATCGTCAGCGTGGATGAGGTCGATTCATACCGCATCACCATGGAGACGCTCCCCCGATACCTGTCAAATCCCCTCGACTGAAGTCGGGGGCATGATGTTGCCGCCGGTATCATGCTCCTGGCGGCATGCATTGCGGGGCGAACGTAGCTTGATATCACTCAGGTAGCTGATCCTCCCCGGCCGCACCGACCCGGAATTCAGATCTTTTCGACGGTGACCCTGACCCGATCTCCGGCCCGTACACCATGCCCTTTGGGGACATCGATGTTGAACCAGAGCACATCCGGATTCTCATGACTCTTGTCCTGGGACATGAGGCAGTCTTTGTGGTCGTTGATGGTGGCCACAAATTCGACGGGTGCTTCGAACTCAATGATCTTCATGCCGTAAAATAGAGCGTCACAGGATAAAATTATGATGCACGGGAGGTGACGCGCCACGTCGTACTGTTCGAGTAACTCCAGCGCCTGATATCCAGTTCGTCGCAGATTTCCGAGAGGATAGCAAGGTTAATGCCGACCTCTTTCGGGGAAAGGCCCAGATCGGTTGCGATATACTTGGATTTGAAGTAGGATTTGCCTGCTCTCAACCCCGACTTGAGGTGGTACAGGATCTTCCGCTGGGTATCGCTATATTTCTCTTTAATACGGTCCTTTGTCGACATCCACTGATTCCCTCGTGAGCAAGTGCTTTTTGTCCAGATCAATATTTATACCTACCCATTTGTGATTGTAGAATCTTACAATGAGTATACAAATCGTTGTATATTATTGGGCATCGTCGTGCCGATCGGTGGAGCGAGGAGCATAATCTGCAACCAGGATGGCATGAACGGCCATCACGGGCGCAGATGCAGGAGGATTCAGGAAGGATCACCCCCGACGCCGCTTCCGGCGAAGGGGGGCGTCGGGTCGTGGGTGACATCGATCGGGGTAGAGAACGGTCTCATGCTCCGGTTGCTGCTCTCCCCGCTCCTCTTGGGGTCGCCCGGCGTTCCGCCATCACCTCCGGTTCCTCCGGAGCACGACGAGGAGCCCGGCAACTGCAACGGCAAGAGTTACGCCGATGAGCGAGAGGGGGGCCGCCGGCGTCGGGCTTGCATTAACCTGAGCCGCCTGTATCGGCGTGAACGTCGGCAGATCAGCCGTCGTCGCCTCGGCCGTCACCTCCTCCGTCCCGATTACGACGGGAGGTCCGGTCTCGTTCGCCGTCTCGCTCGTTGTCCCGTTGATGGTCTCGTTCGCCGTTTCGTTGGCAGTTTCGTTGGTTGAATCGTTGATAGCCTCGTCAAGGGTCTCTATCGGGGTCTCCTCGTCCAGAGTCGTCTCCTCGTCCAGGGTCTCTACTGGAGTCTCCTCATCCAGGGTCGTCTCGTCGTCCAGAGTCTCTACAGGGGTCTCGTCGTCCAGAGTCTCTACAGGGGTCTCGTCGTCCAGAGTCTCTACAGGGGTCTCGTCGTCCAGAGTCTCTACAGGGGTCTCCTCATCCAGAGTCGTCTCCTCGTCCAGGGTCTCTATCGGGGTTTCCTCCTCAGGGGTCTCCGTCAGGGTCTCTTCAGGAGTCTCCTCCGGGGTCTCGTCGGGTGTCGGAGGGAGAGTCCAGGTCACAGGTTCAGCAAATGCTGTGCTCTGGGCCGCTACGGGGGACGCAGCGGCCGCTGCTGCCACAAGCAGCACGACCAGAAGGCCTCTCAGTTTCCATCGGTTACCTGCCATGAGAACTCCTGTTTGGCATAACCGTATTTTTATATTTCGGTCGTTGTCAAAATCGTACCATCGATTAATTAGCCGGTACTGCCTCGTAACGAGGCGGTCCCTACACTGTTGCACAACGGCAAACTTCCCTCGAGACCGGTGCAGTATGCCGCAGGGTGCAACGCCGACACCAGAAAGCCCCCTATCATGGCCGGTCCCGGCGCGAATATCCGCCTGTGGTCTCCAGACGGAGATCGGCCCTGCCCGACAGCAGCAGTACCATATGTCGGCGGGAATGCCCGCCAGACGGGAAAGAAAGAGGTAACGATCAGATTGGTGCTTCACCAATCTTTTTGATCAGGTTATCGAGCACCACATCGCGCATACCTTCCACGAACTTGATGCTCCCGACGACAAGATGGCCACCGCCGCTCACTCCTCCGCCGGAGATCTCGCCATGGAGTTCGCGCACCATCCGCGGAATGTTCATCATGACGCCCCGGGAACGCAGGACGGCAAAATCCGGCCCGAACCCGATCGTGACGACCGGTTCTCCCGGGTGCTCCCGGACCAGCCGGTCATGCACCTCCCCCGAGGTTTTACCGGGCGGCGGGAACGTGAACCTGTGAGCAAACAGTTCCACGTCGAGCATGAAGAGATGAGCACCGTTTGCGAGCATCCGGCTCTGGACGTGGGGCATGATGGCCTCGAGCTGCTCCTCGATCGCGTGATTTGCTTCTTCGACCAGCAGGTCGACGAACCTCTCATGGCGTTCGGAGTCGCCACCAAGGTTCAGGATGTTCTTGACGATCTCCCTCCCGTCGCTGAACCGGAGCCAGAACTGCTCGTAGTCGAGTGCCAGCGCGATAGCGCGGCAATCATCCTCCGAGTACTCGGGCGCGGCCACCGCGAGGTAACCGGCACGCTCCGGTGCTTCGCTCCGGTCGCCGACCCCCGCGATCGCCGGCAGGTGCCGGATCTGGTCCTCGACCGCCGGATTGACCATGCGGGCGACCTCCGTCCCCAGCATCCCGGCCGTGATCCCGTAATCGCCGCCCACGTGGTAGGGGTTGACATGCCCGATCAGGTAATCGTCCACGATCTCGTCGGGGTGGTGGTGGTCCACGACCATCACCGGGAGACCGAAGATCCGGGTCACCTTCAGCGACGGCATGTCTTCCTCGGTGGACCCGTTGTCCATCAGGAGGATCATCGGCATCTTCTGCCCGTAGCGGACGTTGTCCTTGAGGGCGAAGTCGAGATCCCGTGTGATATCCTCGATCTCGTAGAACGGCGCCTTGGACGGAGACCGCTTGAAGAGGAAATACTCCGCGTCGAAGTCCCCGCCGCTCTCCCGGAGCAGCGCGGTCACCGCCTGCTCGACGGCAACGGCGGCGCATATGCCGTCCGCATCCGCGTGGTGCCGGAGGATGATAGGCCGTGCGGTCAGAACCGCTTTCCGGATCTCCTTTGCTACCTTCCGCATCTGCGGCCTCAGGGCTTCGAGAACCTCGCTCTCCACGAGGAACGGGAGGTCGTCCGGTTCCGCACGCTCATCGAGCGCCGCATCGATACGCCCCCTGACCCGTGCCGCATCCTCCGGCTCCAGGACCGCCATGGACCGGGCCTCGATCTGGAGCTGGTTGTTGCGCTGCATCACCTCACCCGTGAGAGCGACGATATCCCCGAGTTTGACCTCGGGATATGCGCGGACGCCCGCCTCGATGAACGCAGCGGCGTTCGCGGTGCCGGACTCGTCCACGATCGTGAAGATCGTCGGTCCCGACGTCTGCTTGATCTGGGCGATCTCACCCTCGATAAGCACCGTCCTGCCGATCTTCTTCCCGATATCGGCAAGAAGCACGCTCGTCGTCTTCTTGATCACGTTCTCCGTCTGGTAGACGGTCGGCGTGACCTCCTCGAGGTCGATGTTGCCGTTGCTCCGGATCTGAAGGACGTGAACGATGATCGGATCGCGTTCGGTATGCTGCACCTTCACGTTGCTCTTATGCACGAGCCCCTTGACCCGGTCGTTTAACTGGACAAAGACGCCGAACGGGGCAAAACCCTGCACTCGCCCCAGATAGTTCTTTCCTTCCTCCACCTCGTCGATATCACAATTTGCGCCGAGGCGGTAAACAATCGTATCTTCCGTATCTCCCATAGTAATTCTCCCAGTCATTCTTCGGGCGCCTCGACGGCGTACCCGGCAAGTTCATACAGCCGGCATTCGCCGTCCCGCCTGCCCTTTGCTATGATAATATCGCCGCTCTCAAGCCGGACACCCTTCCCGGGACGGTAGATCCACCGGCTGCCGTGTTTGATGGCGAGCACGACCATCCCGGTCACCGTCGCGAGCGACACCTCCTTGAGGCTCCTCCCCACGAGCGGCGACGACTCCGCCACGGGTATCCGCGTGATGATCTCGTCCGACTCCCGGACGATCTTCTTGAAGACCGGCGGGATCTCGATGTCGCGTAAGAGGACATCGACGATGGAGTGGGCCGAATCGCTGATGGCCTGCGCGAACGAGGACATGTACAGAAGGCCCCGGAGGTAACGCACATCGTCGATCTTTCGTGCCGCCTCGAGGATCCAGAGGTCCAGGTCGTAGCGCATGTCATCGAGCGTGCTGTCGAGGGCGACCACCTCGTGCGCCACCTCCTTGTTGTTGAAGAGGAGGGAGGTGTACGCCAGCCCGACGGAGAGTTCCGAGAGGTTCTTCATCTCGATGATCAGCTGGACCGCCCGGTCAAGGTCGTCGACCTCGCCCGCACGCGAGGCCTCAACCCGGGGGCGCTCCGTCGTCCCCGCCATCAGGGAGAGGACATCCTCTCCGGCCTCCGGACCTCGCGATATCAGGATATCCCCGCTCTCCACCCGGGTGGTCTTGTCGGGGTCGTAGATCCAGCCCTTTCCACGCCGGATGGCAATCACCTGCATGCCGGTCGTGCTCTGGACTTTGAGGTCGCCGAGCGTGCGGCCGGCAACCTCGCTTCCCTGGCTGACGATGACCCGGGTGACGATCTCCTCGGCCTCCGGGAAGACGCGCTTGAGTTTTGCCGGGAACCGGATATCTTTTAAGATGAGTTTTGCTATATCCGAAGCCGAGTTCGCAATCCGTTCTGCGGCCTCGGCCACCTGGAGCATGCCGCTCATCGCTTCCGCCTCTTCGATCCTTCTCGCGGCAAGAACGCTCTGAATTCTGGCCTGGTAGACCAGTTTATTCATGCTCTCCTCGAGATTGATCACCTCGAGTGCTATCTCTTTACTGTCGAAGAGGATCGCGGAGTAAGAGAGATCAACCATCAGCTCCGAGACATCCTTCATCTCGATCAGGACGTCTTTGAAGCTGATTGGCTGGTATTCATGTTCCATCATGGTATGTTAACCGTCGTTCTCATGTTCTTTCACTACAACAGCAGGTCTATCACTGCCACGAGCGCAGCTGCACCGATCAGGTCGATCAGGCTTGTGACGACAGGGATTCCGAAGTTGTCGGGATCGAGACCATACCGGAATGAAAGGCTCGCAGTGATGTACGCCACGCCGTTCACCAGTGTCATGACAACCAGACCCGCCGTAAGGCTGATAATGACCAGCATCCCGAGGCCGGGGCTGTTCAATCCCATGAGCACCGCCGCACCATGCGCGATGAGCGCCAGCAGTGGAAGCAGTATCAACGTATAGAGATAGGAAATAATAAAATGATGCACGACGCCGCGCTCGGGGAGGAACGAGGGGTTGAGCTCGCCGGTGTGCATCCCCGTCGAGAGGCGCGACCCGAGAATGCCGCCGATCGACCCGAGACCGCCGGTGAACGGAGGGATCAGGATGAGGAGGGCCGCGATCGTCACCAGAGCATCGAGATTGAGCGAGTAGGTCAGGCCGGCCAGCGTGCCGAGGACGCTGAGCGGGATGAGAAGGAAGAGGTTCTCGCGGACGATCGTCCCGATTCCCTCCGGCCGGCGCCAGGTGTAGAGGACGGTGGCGACAGCGACCGCGACCGCGATGCCCCCGAGAACCAGGCGTATCCAGGGAGAGAGGAGCATGAGGAACGTCGCGGAGAGCACGAGGATCGGAAGCGTGACAATATCCCCGGAGGTGGTGACGGTCGGTGCGCCGATCATATCGAGGTCGAGGCCGTAGCGGTAGCTTGCAAGGGCGATGAGCAGGGTGATCCCCATCACCACGACCCCCGCGACAACGCCGGTGACGACCGAGATCAGCACGAGGTCGGTGACGCCCACCACGGGATACCCGAAGATGCGGCTCGCCGCGTAGGAGAAGATGCCGATGACGAACGCTATGAGAATGGTCACCACGAACGAGGCGCGGATGTTGTCGCCGAGAACGCTCCCCTCTTCAAAGTCGATGGAGAACTCCCCGAGGTGCATCGATGACGAGAGGCGGGAGGCAAAGACACCTGCGATGCTCCCCCGGATATGGATGATCGACGGCAGGAGCACCATCAGGCCGGGTATCAGCGTGAGAACTTCACGGACGGAACCGAGATAGATTCCCGCAATGCTCAGGACAGCGGCACTGACGAGCAGGGCGCCGAGACCGGTCAGGATCAGGCGGCTCTGGCTGGATAGGCCCTGCTCCATCACCATCACCGTCCATCTCGATCAACTCCGATACGGGATCTCCAGCACTGCCAGATCGGCCGGCAGAATCACGTCTCCCTCATAATGTCGCTTTGCATCGCGTATATGGTTTACTGTGCTCGTATACCGGGAACTTATGTGCACCAGGGCAAGCATACGGGCGCCTAATCCCGCTGCCGCCTCACCGGCCTCGCCGGCGGTGGAATGCAGGACCTCCCGGGCGCGGCCGCTCTCCTGGTCGTCGAACGTGGCGTCGTGGATCAGGAGATCCGCATCCCGGAGCATCGCCGCTATCCCGGGCTGGTTCTGGAGCGGCCGGGTGTCTCCGGTATAGACGATCTTCCTCCCGGGGCGAGGCTCGCCCATAACATCGGCAGGACGGACATCGGTCTCGGTGCCGTCGCGGACGACGCGAACCCCCTCCCCGCGCTGCAGCCGTCCGAAGAGCGGGCCCGGCGGGACGCCGAGCTCGATCGCCCGCTCGCGGTTGAACCTTCCCGGCCGCTCGTCCTCCTCCATCACGTAGCCGAGCCCGGGAATACCGTGGGACGTGGCAAACGCCCGGACCGTGTAGCCGTTGAAGGGCACGACCGAACCGTGCTCGAGGGCGTGAGCGGTGACGAAGAAGCCCCGGGTGTGGCGGCTTATCTTCTGCACGAGGTCGACGAACTCGCCAATCCAGGGCGGGCCGTAGATCGGGAGCGGCTCGGTCCGTCCCATGAACGCGAGCGTCTCGACGAGCCCGAAGACGCCGAGGAAGTGGTCGGCGTGCCAGTGGGTGATGAAGATGGCGTTCACGGTAAAACCGGTCCGGGCACGCATCATCTGCTGCTGGGTTCCCTCCCCGCAGTCGAAGAGCAGGGTGTCGGAGCCCCGCCGGATCAGGATGCAGGAGGGGCTCCGTTGCGGCGACGGGAGCGCTCCCGCCGTGCCGAGGAAGTGGACGTGCAGGGTTTCGCCGGCTATACGAACCACTTCCTGAATGCTGCAAGGCTCCGTTTTGCCTCCTCAAGCGATCTGCCCTCGATGACGACCGGGCCGGAGTAGTCGCGGGCGACGATCCGCCCGACCTTCTCCCAGACGATGGTGCCGTCGCCGAGCGCCAGGTGCTCGTCCGACTGCCCGTGGTTGTCGTGGACGTGCAGGTGGCTGATCTCTTTAACATGCGCAAGGAACGCATCGACCTGGCCGTTGGTGTTGGCATGCCCGATATCGAGCGTGACCCCGATCCCCGCTATCCCCTCCGTGAGACCGAGGATCTCCTCGGGGTAGCGGCAGAGGAAGTCCTTGATGCTGATCATGTTCTCGACGCATGCCAGGACGCCGTGCTCCTCCGCGTACCTCCCGATCTCGACGAGCGCGGTCTTCTGCATCTCCCAGACCTTCTCGGGGACGAGTTTCCCCACGGGGGAGACGAACCCGGGGTGGACCGTCACCCGGTCGGTCAGGGCGGCCGCGTGCTGGATGCAGCAGCACGTCTGGCGGATGGATTCGCGCCAGATGGGGTAGTTCAGCGACGCGAGGTTTAAGTCGCTGTAGGGAGCGTGAACGGTCGCGCGAAGGCCGGTGCTCTCGAGATTCTCCCGGACGGCGGCGAAGTTCTCGGGGTTATCCAGACGATACTTCCCGTCGGCGACGATCTCCCAGCCGGTATACCCGAGTTCCTCAAGCCCGTAGACCCAGTCCCGCGACTCCCAGACTTTCGATGAGGATGAAAAATACGGAGCAAGACTCATTCTATCCCTCCCAACCGGCAGAGCAGGGCACGGATCTCTGCGGCAAACTCTTCAAGCGTTCCTTCGTTCGTGACCCGGCAGTCCGCGAGGGAGAGAGCCCTGCCGAGTCCCCACCCGAGTTCCCGCTCGTCGCGGACCCGGAGTTCTTCGGCGGTGAGAGAGTCGTCGGATCGGCCCCGGCTCGCGAGCCGCCGGTAACGCGTCTCAAACGACGAGACGATCCCGATGAGCGTGAAGTCGGGGAAGTGCCCCCGAAACGTCGTCACCTCGTAGTCCCCCCGAATACCGTCCACCATAACCACCGGAGCGGACTCTGCCTCGATGGCCGGAATGGTGATCCGGGCGATGGCGTCCATGCCGAGGTCAGCGCGCAACTTTCCCGCAATCGCGCCGAGGTTCGCGTCCGTGGCCGGAAGCCCGGCTTCCTTCACCCGTTCCCGTATCGCATCCCCCATGATCACGACCGGGATCCCGAGGTCTCTGGCTATCCGTGACACCTCTCCCTTCCCGCTTGCTGGCATCCCGACGATTCCAATAACCTTCATCCGGTTCCTCCATGTTATGCTATCGTATCCAGAACAGCGGGCCGTGCCGGTGCGAGACCGGTTGCAGGGTCCCGGCGGTGCAGGCTGTGGCGGCCGCCACAAACATCTCAATAAACGTGCGTTCCCGTCGATATTATGCTTAACGTCACCGGAACAGTTACTGCTCCGGGTCGTAGGCGACCTCGCCGTCTTCCCGGGTCCGTACACGAACCCTGCGACCGAGCGGCGCCGCTGCCGCCTCGAGTTCCTGCCGGGTCAGGGGCACGAAACCCGCGGCCACCCCCTGCTGGAGCACGAGGTCGAGCCCGCGGGCAGCCTCCGCGATGGGCGGGAGATCTTCCTCGCGCCCCCGGAAGAGGGTGACCACGATCTCGCAGGTCTCGAGGCTGCCGTCGGCCTTCGCCCGTTTGCAGGCGGCGAGCGACTGCTTCACCGCATCGGCGGCAGTAAGTTCCAGGAGGTCGTCGTAGCGCTCCCACGTCGTCTTGATATCGAGCGCGATCATCTCCACCAGGTGCCGGCCGGTCAGCTCCTCGATCACCCGGGGAAAGATGCCGTTCGTATGCAGGCCCACAGAGAACCCCATCGTGCGGGCGGCGGCGGCCAGATGGACGAGCGCCGGCCCCTGCAGGGTCGGTTCTCCCCCGGAGAAGACCACGGCGCCTGCAACCGTGCGGGAACCCCGGATCATCGCGATGATCTCGTCCGCGTCGCGAAGGTCCTCCCCGCCCTGGATGGGGACGTTATGGCAGTAGAAGCAGCGCGCGGGGCACCCCCGGAGAAAGACGGTGCAGGCCGCCCGCCCCCGCCAGTCGACGGTGCTGATCGGGACAAAACCTCCGAAATTAACGTACAAATGATCACCAGACGATAAAGAGGTGCTTCGTTATTTCTTGTAAGTCTTGGCTTTCCGGCTATGAAACAAGATCTGAATAAGAGTAAGTCAAGTTTACTTGTCAAGAGAACAACCCGATTTTAGACAGGATTCTAAAAACAAGCCTTTATCAACTCTTTTCCTCAAATATAAGGCCATGGGTCTCATAGAAGACGCCCGGCGCGGCGTCGTCACCGAAGAGATGCGGATCGTCGCAGCAGCGGAAGGTGTAACCGAAGAGTTCGTCAGGCGCGGCGTGGCCGAGGGCCACATCGTCATTCCGGTCTCCCCCTACCGGAAGGTGAAGATCTGCGGTATCGGCGAAGGGCTCAGGACGAAGGTCAACGCGAGCATCGGGACGTCGTCGGATATGGTCGACGTCGATATGGAGATCGAGAAGGTCCGGCAGGCCGAGCGCGCCGGTGCAGACACGCTGATGGAGCTCTCCACCGGCGGCGACTTTGCGGAGATCCGGCGCCGGGTCGTCGAGGCGACCACCCTCTCGGTCGGGTCGGTCCCGCTCTACCAGGCGTTCATCGAGGCCGCCCGGAAGCACGGGGCGGTCGTCAACATGGAAGAGGACGACCTCTTCCGGATCACGGCGGAGCAGGCGAAGCTCGGGACTAACTTCATGGCGATCCACACCGGGATCAACTACGAGACGATGAAGCGCCTGCAGAACCAGGGACGGCACGGGGGGCTCGTTTCCCGGGGCGGGGCGTTCATGACCGCGTGGATGCTCCACAACGAGAAGGAGAACCCGCTTTATTCGGAGTTCGACTACCTAGTCGAGATCCTCAAGGAGCACGAGGTCACCCTCTCCTTCGGCAACGGGATGCGGGCGGGTGCAGTCCATGACGCGACCGACCGTGCCCAGATCCAGGAACTGCTCATCAACGCGGAACTCGCCGACAAGGCACATGCAGAGGGCGTGCAGGCGATCGTCGAGGGGCCGGGGCATATCCCGGTCGACGAGATCCAGACCAACGTCGTCCTGCAAAAGCGGGTCACGAACCGGAAACCGTTCTACATGCTCGGCCCGCTCGTCACCGATATCGCGCCCGGCTACGACGACCGGGTGGCCGCCATCGGGGCCGCGCTCTCCTCCTCCTACGGCGCCGATTTCATCTGCTACGTGACGCCGGCGGAGCACCTGGCGCTCCCCACCCCCGAGGAGGTCTACGAGGGCGTCATCAGCTCGAGGATCGCCGCTCACGTCGGGGATATGATCAAGCTCAAAACGCGCGATGCCGACCTCGAGATGGGACACGCCCGCCGGGACCTCGACTGGGAGCGGCAGTTTGCGGTCGCGATCAACCCCGAGCGCGCCCGGGCGATCAGGGCCGAGCGGATGCCGGCCGACGCCGACGCCTGCACGATGTGCGGGGACTACTGTGCGCTGAAGATCGTCGGGCGTCACTTTAACTTCTGATGGGGATGGGGGAGCGGGAGAGCGCTTCCTGAAACCCCCCACCGATTTTATTTGTATTCGCTGAAGAGCAAGGGCTGTTCGTTTCCAGCAGTCCCGGTACAGTGGACCGTGGGGATATCGCCACTGGGGGAGGGGCTGACGGGGAGGGGGGCACGCCCCCTCCCCTGTCTCCAACTCAAACTATTGTTGCTCAAGCTCGCTATGCTCACACCCCCATCACCCCCACCCCACCCGGCCTTCGGCCTCCTCCCCCGCCCCCCAGGGGCGGGGGCAGTGCGTGGCGATATCCCCACGAAATCCGTGGTTCGTTACGCGACAGGCCAGAAGGCAGGAGCGTGAGCACCGTCAGGTGCGAAGAACCGGAGCCTGAGAAACCATCAGACTCCAGAAACAACCACCCGGGGGACAGAATCCCATAGCAAGACCCGGGTCCTTGCATCCTCCCTCCGCCAGTTCCGGGAGGTCTGCCGCGAGGAGCAAACAGCAGAGAAGTAGACTGCCTGTGCCCCACCCCGGAGCATGCATACTTTATGGTCTGATTGAGCCAAACTCTCTTACAATGAGCCAGACAAAGGCGGCCCTCCGCGAGCAGGCAAAGGAAGCCCGGTCCCTTCTATCCCCTGCGGAGATCGCCACGTACAGCAGCAGCATCGAAGAAAGGCTTCTTGACCTCCTCAACGGATTTACGACCGTCATGGTCTACGCCTCCAAAGCCCCGGAGGTCGAGACCAAAGGCCTGATCGCGGACCTGAACCTCCGGGGCGTGCGGGTCGTCGTGCCCATCATCGAACGAGAGACCTGCAGCCTCCGCCTCTCCTACCTGCCGGACCCCGCGGTCCTTGTTCCCAGCACGTTCAACGTGCCCGAACCGATCGGCCACGAATTTCCGGCCCGGCCCGAGGACGTCGAGGTCGTCGTCATACCGATGCTCGCCTTCGACGCCGAAGGAAACCGCCTCGGCTACGGTGCCGGGTACTACGACCGCTTTCTCTGCCGGTACCCGCACCAAAAGAAGATCGGCATCGCCTTCTCCTGCCAGGAGGCACAGAGCATTCCTGCCGACGATAACGATGTGAAGATGGATTACATCGTTACAGAAAAGGGGATCATCCGGCACAACGGGAGGAAGGGCTTGGGAAAAATATAAATAATAGTCAGCACTTACCTATGGTAAATCCTACAGGAGGATGTTGTTCATATGGCTAACACCGAATCCGTTGAGGTTACCATCAAGGAGGCGGCTCACGAAGACGCCGGCCGGGGGATCGCCAGACTGAGCATCGACACCATGAAGGCTCTCGGCCTCGTCAGCGGCGACGTCGTCGAGATCGAGGGTCGCCAGAAGGCGGCGACGCTCATATGGCCCGGCTTTCCCCAGGACACCGGCAAGGCGATCCTGCGCATCGACGGCAACACCCGGAGCAACGTCGGAGCCGGGATCGACGACAACGTCAGGATCAGGAAGACCGAGGCAGGATACGCAAAGAAAGTGACCATCCAGCCGACCCAGCCCATCCGCCTGGTGGGCGGCGAGCAGTACCTCGGGAGGATCCTCCGCGGCCGGCCGGTCACCGAGGGACAACTCATCCGGGTCAGCATCCTCGGCAACCCGCTCACGTTCGCGATCGCCAAAGTGGCCCCGAAGGGCATCGCCATCGTCACAGACAGCACCGAGATCGAACTGAAAGAGACCCCGTACGAGCCTGAGGAAGGGCGGCGCGAGACTGCGGCCGACGTCCACTACGAGGATATCGGGGGTCTGGACCGCGAGCTGCAGCTCGTCCGGGAGATGATCGAGCTCCCGCTCCGGCACCCCGAACTCTTCGAACGCCTCGGCGTCGAGCCCCCGAAAGGTGTCCTGCTCTACGGCCCGCCCGGAACAGGGAAGACGCTGATCGCCAAAGCGGTGGCAAACGAGGTGGACGCCCACTTCATCACGCTCTCGGGCCCTGAGATCATGAGCAAGTACTACGGCGAGTCCGAAGAGCGCCTGCGGGAGGTCTTTGAGGAAGCGCAGGAGAACGCACCCTCGATCGTCTTCATCGACGAGATCGACTCGATCGCACCCAAGCGCGAAGAGGTGAAGGGCGAGGTCGAGCGCCGGATCGTCGCCCAACTCCTGGCCCTGATGGACGGGTTGAAGACCCGTGGCCAGGTGGTGGTGATCGCCGCAACGAATCTTCCGGATATGATCGATCCCGCCCTCCGCCGCGGCGGCCGGTTCGACCGCGAGATCGAGATCGGCATCCCGGACACCAAGGGGAGACAGCAGATCTTTCAGATCCACACGCGGGGCATGCCGCTTGCCGAGGACGTGAACCTCGACGACTACGCCCGCTCCACGCACGGCTTCGTCGGCGCCGACATCGCGCTGCTCGCAAAAGAGGCGGCGATGCACGCGCTCCGCCGGATCATACCGCAGATCAAGATAGAGGAGGAGATCCCCGCCGAGATCATCGACCAGCTCCGCGTGACGAACGAGGACTTCCTCGAAGCGCATAAGCACGTTGAGCCGAGCGCGATGCGAGAGGTGCTCGTAGAGATTCCCGATGTCAAATGGGAGGACGTCGGAGGCCTCGAAGACGTAAAGGCCGAACTGGCCGAGGCCGTTGAGTGGCCGCTCAAATATCCGGAGATATTCGCCTCCTTAGACACCGAGCCCCCCCGCGGCATCCTGCTCTTCGGGCCACCGGGAACGGGCAAGACGCTCCTTGCAAAGGCGGTCGCTAACGAGAGCGAAAGCAATTTCATCTCCGTAAAGGGTCCGGAACTTCTCTCGAAATGGGTCGGGGAGTCGGAACGCGGCGTTCGTCAGGTATTCAGGAAAGCCAGGCAAGCAGCACCGTCGATTATCTTTTTCGACGAAATTGACGCGCTCATGCCTAAACGCGGATCTTATATAGGATCGTCGCACGTAACTGAAAGTGTGGTAAGTCAGATCCTGACAGAGCTCGACGGCCTCGAGGAGCTCAACAATGTCGTGGTTCTCGGCGCTACCAACCGCCCGGACATGTTGGACGAGGCGCTGCTTCGCCCCGGCAGATTGGACCGGATCATCTACGTTCCGCCGCCTGACCGGGAAGGCAGGAAGAAGATCTTCGAGGTGTACCTCAAAAACAGGGAGATCCTCGCAAACGACGTGAACATCGAGGAACTGGTCGACAGGACAGAGGGGTACGTCGGAGCCGATATCGAGGCACTGGTCCGTGAAGCAAAGATCTCCGCCATGCGCGAGTTCATCGCTGCGATGGGAGGGAAGACCGAGGAAGAACGGCGCCAGGCAATCGGCAACGTGAGGATCACGAAAAAACACTTCGATGACGCCCTCTCCCGCGTGAGAGGCACGCTCGATATCGATCGGCTGGAAGAGAACGAACGCCACTCCTGGCAGATTCTCTACAACCAGGAGCAGCGGTCGGCACTCGAAGATGCCGTCTCGACCATCAACCGTGCCGGGATGCGGGAGACCGGGAAGGTCGAGCACGAAGTCAAGGATCTGACGCAGGCCCTGAAAGATGCGGTCTACCAGAGAAAGAAAGACTTCGGCGAGATCAAACGCCTCACAAAGGAGTTGAAGACCAGGATAGAACGTCCGCTGCCGCAGACGGCTATGGCGTTCTGAGGAGGGTGCCCCCCAGGGGGCGCTCCTCCCCGGGGGGTTATGCGACCCTCTCATCAGCAGAGACAGAAACAACGTGATGCACATGAGTGACAGCCCAGCAGACATCTTCGAGCAACTCAACGAACTGATGAAACGCCTCATGGAGCAGGGGCTCAAAGAGCAGGGAGACCAGAACAGGCCGTTCGCCTACGGATTCAAGATCGTCCTCCACGATGCCGGTAAACCGGAGACACCGGCGAAGGAAGCGGCTCCCATGACAGAGCCGGGAGAACCCTCCTCCGAGGGGACCATCGAGCCGATAGCAGAGATGTACACGACCGATGACGACGTGACGGTGGCGATCGATCTCCCGGGTGTCGATAAGGAGCATATTCACCTGTCACTCATCAACGGGACATTGACGATCATCGCAGGCGGCAACCAGTTGACCTCGGTGGAGGTGCCGGCCGTGGATGCCGACTCCATGCAGTCGAACTACAAGCACGGCGTCCTGGAGATCAAATTCTCCCGGGGCAAATCGATCAGGATCGACTGAAACGGCAAAGCGCCTGCCGGTCCGGGACCCGGCAAGGCCACAATACTTTTTGCCGGACATCCCATTTCCGCCCGGGAACCCGCAGACCGGCAGGCGCCGGGCGGGAGGCTGCAAGGAACATACACCTTCTTTTCGTACTCTCCACTTTCCAGCCCTCCTCTCGACCGCACCCGGAAGTTCTCTCCCGGAGATGACGCGCGGTCGTCACCCGGGCAACCGTATGCGAGCCTCTGAAATGCTGCTTTCGACGAGACTCCAATCGGCGGCAACCCCGAAAAAAAGTGACAAAAAGCATAAAAGGCAGTATAATAGTCTCATCGTCGCCGTCGGGAACATGTGCCGCGAAGGATCGCTGAGAAAGACGATCCCAAAAATTGGTTGCCACAGCCAACCATTTTTCAAGGCAGCAACACCTACATATACAGTAATACCTATCTACTAGTCGTAAGGGCTATGCCCGTCCAGGTAGTGGTGATTATATGGTTAAGACCACCGTGTCCGTAATTAAAGCAGATGTAGGCAGTTTCCCGGGGCACTCCCGCACCCACCCGAAGCTCCTCGAGATGGCCGCCCGGAGACTCAAGGAGGCAGAAGGCAGCATCCTCATCGACTCGTACGTCACCCACTGCGGTGACGACCTCGAGCTGATCATGACGCACACCAAAGGGGAGGATAACGAGGAGATCCACAAGCTGGCGTGGGATATCTTCATGGAATGCGCCGGGCTCGCCAAGGAGATGAAACTCTACGGCGCCGGCCAGGACCTGCTCGGAGATGCGTTCAGCGGCAACGTCAAGGGGATGGGACCCGGTGTTGCCGAGATGGAGTTTGAGGAGCGGGGTTCCGACCCGGTCCTGGTCTTCATGGCCGACAAGACCGAGCCCGGGGCGTGGAACTACTTCCTCTACAAGATCTTCGCCGACCCCTTCAGCACGTCCGGTCTCGTCATCGACCCGTCGCTGCACGAGGGATTCACCTTCGAGGTCCACGACGTCATAGAGAAGCGGAAGATCCTCTTCAACACACCCGAAGAGTCCTACAGTCTCCTTGCCTATATCGGAGCACCGAGCCGCTACGTCATCAAATACGTCTGGAAGAGGGACGGCACAATCGGGGCCTCCACAAGCACCCAGCGGCTGAACCTGATGGCCGGCCGGTATGTCGGCAAAGACGATCCGGTCATGATCATCCGGGCGCAGAGCGGATTCCCGGCGGTAGGCGAGGTCATCGACCCCTTCAGGACGCCCATCCTCGTGGCAGGCTGGATGCGCGGTTCGCACCACGGGCCGTTCATGCCGGTGGGCGTCTGCGATGCAAACTGCACGCAGTTCGACGGACCGCCCCGGGTCATCTGCCTCGGGTTCCAGGTTTGCAACGGGAAACTGATCGGGCCTGCAGACATGTTCGACGACCCGGCGTTCAACCGTGTCCGCGACCAGTGCTGCGAGCTCTCCAGCGTGCTCCGGGCCCACGGGCCGTTCGAACCGCACCGCCTCTCGCTCGAGGAGATGGAGTACACCACCCTCCCGGGCGTCGAGAAGCAGTTCAAGGACCGCTGGGAAGACCTTCCCGAATAACTCCCTCTTTTTGATCGGCCGGCCGTGGAACTGCTGTTTCTGCTGAGCGGTTGCTTATGACGCCTTATCGGTGGCCTGTGACACCTGACGGTTGCCATGATGGCTTACCCGGTCGGGAGTGGCACCTGGCGGTGCCGCGGCGTCCACCAGTCGGAAGCCAGGACCTGACGGTGCTGCGGCTCCCCGGGTCGCCCATAGGAAACCTTAATGCACGAAGATAACCATATAAGAACAGATGGTTAACGGCATTGTACTCCCCGTAAAGAAGGTTTTTTCACTCGTGGACTCTAAAATCGTCGTTGAGATCAAGGATGACGGCAGAAAACTCCAGGGACGGCTCGTGGCGGTGGATGAACACCTGAATCTGCACATGGACGAAACCACCGAGTACACCGGAGAGCAGCGGGGCCGCACCCTCGGGACCGTCGTCATACGCGGCAATAATATCCTGACCATTGCACCCCTCCTCTGATAGCCATGTCCGACCAGGAGGAAGAAGCACTCAAAGTTATCCAGTCCCACCGTCAGGGAGTCCTCCAGAGCGAGCTCTGGAAACTTCTTGATATCGACAGCAGGAAGTGCTCAAGGATTGTGAAGCGGCTGCTGGATGCCGGGTTGATCGAACGCATCGAGTTCCGCAGCGACGGCATCAAGACCTATCTTCTGCGGGCGAAGAAACGGGCGATCGATCCCTGTATCATCCTTGCGGGAGGAGAAGTTCTTCCGTGCATCGGCTGCGATCAGGAATGCACCCCGGAAGCGTGCGCGCTCCTCCTCGACTGGATGTACCAGCTTGCTCTTGAAGAGTATCAAGAGTAAGACCTCGCTTTTTTAGAGAGACAGCCTCCGGAAGCCCCGGTTCCGGAGAGAGACTTCCGGAACCCGCTACAAAAAGAGGGGAAGCCGGTTCAGGACCGGGCGACCTCGCCCGGAGCGCTCTTCTTCGGGCAGACCGCATCGATCACGCCGTGCTGCACCTTGTAGAAACTGTGGGGGACGTCAATCTCGCATTCGAGATCGATGACCGTCTCTTCGTCGCCCCCGGTGCAGAGGGTCACGGAATCCTCCTGGAACGTGACGTACGGGGCGCCGTCCGCCCGGGCATCCGCCAGTGCGGTGATGTAGATGCAGTCGTCACCCTCGACCACCTCAACATCGGATTCCCCATCCTCGTCCTCGGAGAGATCGAGGTAGGGCGCCCCCTCGGGCGAACCGCTGATGATGGTGAAGCCGATGATCTTCGGGTCCTGGAGGGGCATCTCGCTCAAGATCTTCTCCATCAGCCGCGCGATATCTCTAAACATTTCGTCATATGGGTTATTCGCCATGTGTACCACGTATCCTGTATCGGTCGTTGATTCGCTCGACAACCCCCATGTGCATGAGGTTGCCCAGTCTCT
This sequence comes from Methanoculleus oceani, assembly GCF_023702065.1. NCBI lineage: Archaea > Methanobacteriati > Methanobacteriota > Methanomicrobia > Methanomicrobiales > Methanomicrobiaceae > Methanoculleus > Methanoculleus oceani. The sequence goes on from NZ_QFDM01000002.1 coordinate 409,543, forward strand.
GTTTCAGCTCATCCGTGGACAGGCTGCTCACTTCTTCGAGTTCTGCGAAGACCAGGTCAGCGTGAGAGAGAGCGAGGATGATCTCCAGATCCCCGTCGTCGTTGACGAAGCCCCCTCTCATGCGCATGACCTCGCCGAACCTCGATTCGATCTCCCGCTCCAGTTGTTCGAGGTTATCCAGGAGTTCGTCGCGAGCCCTGACCATCCTCCTGAATACCTCGAGATGTCTTGTAAATCGTGTTCTCTGGTTCTCTTCTACGGAGGGAAGCGTAACCCCGTCCTGCTTCTGCAGGTTTACGATGACATTGATGTCATGCGAGAGGTAGTAATACTTTCGCCTGCGCTCGTCCTGGCACGAGATGAGGAGTTGCTCGCGCTCCATCAACTGCAGGTGCTCTATCACCGCTTTCGGACTGAGCACCAGGCGCTCGGAGATCTCGGTCACGAAGCACGGTTTCTGTCTCAGCAGTTGTATTATTCGCCGCCTGTTCCGGTTTCCCAGGATATCAAGGAGACGGGAAACCTCATCGCCCTCGAGCATGTTTACTAAACGTTAGTGTTTCAGATATAAAAAAAAGATCACTCGAAGAGGCGGTAGTTCGGCGCCTCATCGGTGATCATGATATTGTGCGGGTGGCTCTCGCCGTATCCCGCGGGCGTGATCCTGAGGAACCTGCCGTTCTTCTTCAGATCCGCTATCGTTTTCGACCCCGTGTAGCCCATCGCGGACTTCAGGCCGCCGACAAGCTGGTAGATGACATCCGAGACCCGGCCGACGTAGGGGGTGACGCCCTCGACGCCCTCGGGGACGAACTTGGTCCTCCCGATCTCCTTCTTCTGGAAGTAGCGGTCGCTCGACTCGCCGCTGCTCATGACGCCGAGCGACCCCATCCCGCGGTACTGCTTGTAGCGCCGGCCCTTGATCGTCGTAACCCTTCCCGGCGCCTCATCGGTGCCGGCGAAGAGGCTGCCCGCCATGATGCAGTCCGCACCTGCGGCGATCGCCTTCGCAATATCGCCGGAGTAACGGATGCCGCCGTCGGCGACCACCGGCACGCCGGCCTCGTGCGCCACCTCCGCGACGTTTGCTATCGCAGAGACCTGCGGCACGCCCACGCCCGCGACGATCCTGGTTGTACAGATGGAGCCCGGCCCGATGCCCACCTTCAGCCCGTCGACCGTCCCGGCGAGGGCCGAGGCCGCCTGCTTCGTGGCGATGTTCCCGGCCACCACGTCGACGGCGACGCTCGCTTTGATCTCCCTGACCGCTTTGACGACGTTCATGTTGTGGCCATGAGCGCAGTCCACGACCAGGGCGTCGACGCCCGACTCGACGAGCATCATAGCCCGGTTGAAGTCGAAGGGACCCACCGCGGCGGCGACCCGGAGCTTCCCGTTCGCATCGCGGTTCGCGCGGGGGTACTGCCTCTTTTCAAGGATATCCCGCATCGTGATGATACCGACCAGGCATCCTCTCGCGTCCACAACCGGAAGGCGCTCGACCTTGTTCGCATACATAGTCTCGAGCGCGTTCTCCGCCGTGATGTCTTCGGAGGCCGTGATCAGTTTCCGGGTCATGTATTCGGTGATCTTCGCCTCGCCGCGTTTGGGCAGGATCGCCCTGATATCCCTGCGGCTGACGATACCGATCACCCTGTCGTCCTCGATGACGGGCACGCCGCCGATACCGTACTGCCTCATGACCCGTTCCACATCGGTGACCGTGGCCATGGGACCGACCGCAACGACCTCGCGCTCGATCAGGTCCTCGGCCTGCTTGACGACCCTGACCTCGGCGACCTCGCGTTCCGGGGGCATATTCCGGTGGATGACGCCGATGCCGCCCTCCCTGGCCATCGTTATCGCCATCACCGATTCGGTCACCGTATCCATGGCGGCGCTTACCAGGGGGAGGTTCAGCGGAATGCTCCGCGAGAACCGCGACCTGACGTCGGCCTCGTCGGGCTCGACCCATGATTCGGCGGGCTCAAGCAGCACGTCGTCAAATGTAAACGTTGTTTCCATCTGCATCTTCTCGGTATACATACATCACCTGAGCATCATCATTGCTTTCTCAACCAGTTCGGCCCGGACCGTGGTCGACCGGTCGCCCCCGCAGACCATCCCCCGGACGCCGATGATCTCCGGGTTGATACGCTTTAAGGCATCGAGGTCCTCGAACTTCAGCGAACCGGCAAGGGCCGTCCGCAACCCGAGTTCCCGGTTCCGTTCGGTGAACCGGGTCAGTGCCTCCTCGTCCATGAACTCAAAGAGACTCTTCCCATCTTTAATACCGGTGTCGATCATGGCGAGATCGGCTCCGGCATCAGCAACCAGCGGACCGATGGCGAACGGAGAGATCGTACCCATTCTCTCAAAATCGGCATAGGCAGCGATAACGACGTACTTCTCGGGAAACTCCCGCTTCACCGCCGTGGTCACCGCTTCGATGACCTCACGGGCACGGTCGGCCCCGTCGAACATCAGGCCGACCTTGATGAAATCAGCGCCTGCGTGCGCGGCACCGTAGGCCGAAAGAGCCGCAGTTCCCGGCTTATACTCATTGTCCCCGATTGCAGCACTGACAGGCTTCTTGCCGGCGAGGTTCTTGATATCCCGGATGATCCAGGGAAAATTCGCACCCAGCGAGCCTTCAGAGGGTTTTTTAACGTCGATGATGTCAGCGAAAAGCGAGCTTCTTGCCTCCTCAATGCTGCTTGGACTGACGAGTAATTGCATAGAAATTAATGATCCTTCACCCTAATAGTGATTGCGTTGAGGACATGGAACTGATTCTTGCAGTCGATCTGGCAGGCGGTCTCGTGGTGCACGGGAAGTCCGGAGACCGCGCCGACTACCGGCCGCTGACATGGGGGATTGCTCCTTCGGCCGAACCGGAAGCCTATCTATCCGCTCTCGCGCCCCGGCATCTCTACATCGCGGATCTCGAGAGCATCCAGGGCAGAGTTCCGCAGGACGAACTCGTCCGGCGCTGCGCCGCGATGGTCGAGCGGTGCTACCTCGACCGGGGCTGCCGGTCGCCCGCCGAATGCACGGCGGTCGAGGGGGTGACGCCGGTCATCGGCACCGAGACGGCGGCGAGAGCGATCGAAGACCTTGCGGCGTACCGGGCCGGATACCTGAGCATAGACATCAAAGGCGGCCTGGTGCTCCCCTGGGGTATCCGGCCGGTGGAGATGCTGCGCCGTGCGTCAGCACTCTCGTTTGAGGGGTGTATCATCCTCAACATCGGCGCCGTGGGAACGGAGCGGGGCCTCGTCCGTGAGGACCTCGAAGAGATGCGGGCAGGCTATCCCGGCCGCCTCCTCTACGGGGGCGGCGTCGCCGGGGTCGACGACATCCGGCTCCTCGCCGACGCCGGGTTCGACGGGGCGATCGTCGCGACCGCCGTCCACCACGGCACGGTGCCGCTCGAATGGGTCCGGAGGGGACGCCCGTGCTGATCACCATCGAAGGCATCGACGGGAGCGGGAAGAGCACCCTTCTCGCCCGTCTCCCGGAACTGCTCGCCGACCTCGACCCCCTCTTCACCCGCGAGCCCGGCGCCACCTGGGTCGGCGACTCGGTGCGGCGTGCGATTGCCGAGCGGATGGACCCGATCACCGAGGCGCTGCTCTTCTGCGCCGACCACGCTGCGCATATCGAGACGGTGATCCGGCCCGCGCTCGATGCGGGACGGCTCGTCATCTCCGACCGCTACTCCGACTCCCGGTTCGCCTACCAGCCAGTCGTCCTCGACACCGTCCTCCCCGACCCGCTCCAGTGGCTTCGCCGGATCCACGAGGGGTGGTCGATCCGGCCCGACCGGACATTCCTCCTGGTCCTCCCCGTCGAAGACGCCGTCTCACGGCTCGACCCTGAGAAAAAGAGAGAATACTTCGAGAACGCCGGGATCCTCGCGCGGGTGCAGGAGAACTACCTGAACCTTGCGGCATCCGACCCGTCGCGGTTCGTCGTCGTCGATGCGCTGCTCGGAAAAGAAGAGGTCGCCCGGTTCATCGCCGACGAGATCAGGACGTGTGCCCGATCGTCACGACGACGTCCCCGAGCGTGAGGACGTCCACCTCTTCTCCCGCCACCCGGTAAGCGACCTTCGGCGTGAAGGAATCGGCCGGCACCGGGATCTCCTCGCCGTCGACCGTGACGGTTGCGGGCGGGCTTTTGAGCAGTTCCGGCGGGAGCGCCTCCACGGCCTGCATGAACCCGCGGGCCTGCTTCCGGAGCGCCGGCCCGATGACCGCCATGTTGAATTCCACGCCGCTCATGACCTCCTCGAGCCGGGGCGTGCCGGTGCTCCAACGGGCGTCGGCATTGAGGGCACGCCCGGCGTCGCCGGCGTCGTCGACCGGCTCAGGCGCGTAGATCATCACGTGGCCGAGCGGGGCGTTCAGCGCCATGCCCTTATCGTGCTTGTAGCGCCGGAGTTCGGCGACCGTCTTCACGAGGAGGTCGCCGTGGCGCCGCGCCTCGTCGTCGGCGTATGAAAAGTCCGGCCAGGCCTCCTTGTGCACGCTCCTCCCGGCGAGGTTATGGTAGCACTCTTCCGCGAAGTGCGGGATGATCGGGGCAAGCAGGCGGCAGAGGACGTCCATGGTCGTCCGGAGCGCGCTGCAAGCGCTCTCTCTGCTGCCGTCATCCGCATACAGCCGGCCTTTCGCGATCTCGATGTAGTCGTCGGCGAGCGTGTTCCAGGCAAACTCCCGGATCGCCCTGAGCGCCCGGTCGAACTGGTAACCCTCCATCGCGGCGGTGACCTCCGCGACGGTTTCGGAGAGCCGGACGAGCAGCCACCGGTCGGTGAGTTCCGTCACCGGCGCACCGGCATCGGCCCCCTTCTCCAGGTGCCCCATGACGAACCTGAAGATGTTCCAGAGTTTGGTCTGGAACCGGGACGCGGCGACGACGTCGTTCCAGTTGAACATGATGTCCGAACCGGTCGCCGCGCCTCCCGCACCCCACTGCCGGAGCGCGTCCGCACCGTACTGCCCGACGATCTCCTCGGGGGCGATGATGTTGCTCCTGCTCTTGCTCATCTTGAACCCGTCTTCCCCGAGAACCATGCCGTTGACCAGGATCTCGTCCCAGGGGTGGCCGCCGACCAGCGCCTTCGCCCGGAGGATCGTGTAGAACGCCCACGTCCGTATGATGTCGTGGCCCTGGGGGCGGATCTGCGCCGGGAAGAGCGGGGGCTTCCCGGTCCCGTCCCACCCGGTGACGTGAAGCACCGATATCGACGAGTCCATCCAGGTGTCGAGCACGTCTTTCTCGCCGGTGAAATCGGACCCGCCGCACCTCGGGCAGGGAGATTTTGGCTTATCGACGGTCGGGTCGATCGGGAGGTCTTCCTCTGCCGGGACGACCGCCTCGCCGCAGGCGGTACAGAACCAGACTGGAATCGGCGTTGCGAAGATCCGCTGCCGGGAGATGCACCAGTCCCACTCCATGGAGTTCGCCCAGTTCTCCATCCGGGAAAACATATGCTCCGGCGTCCAGGAGATCTTTCTGGCCGCATCCAGGATCTCGTCCTGGTGGACCCGGACAAACCACTGCCGCTCCGAGAGGATCTCGATCGGGGTCTTGCACCGCCAGCAGGTCCCCACACGCTGCTCGAGTTCCTCCTGCCGCCTCAGGATCCCCGCGTCTTCCATATCCCGGAGAATTGCTTCCCTGCAGGCCTCCGATGTCATCCCCGCGTAGGGGGCCGCGGTCGCGGTCATGATCCCCTGCCGGTCGATCGCCTTACGAAGTTCCAGGTCGTGCTGCTTCCACCAGTAAACGTCCGTCTTGTCCCCAAACGTACAGATCATCACCGCACCGCTGCCGAAGCCCGGGTCGACGGCGACGTCCTCGATGACCGGCACCCTGTGTCCGAAGAGGGGAACCGCGAGTTTCTTCCCCTTCATACCGCGGTACCGCTCGTCGTCGGGGTGAACCGCCACCGCAACACAGGCCGCGAGCAGTTCGGGTCGGGTGGTGGCGATCTCGATGCCGTCGAAGTCGAAGTAGTTGAGTTTGGTGGTGCGGGGGGCGTAGTTGACCTCGGCGAACGCGATGGCCGTCTCGCACCGGGTGCAGAAGTTCACCGGATGCTCGCTCTGGTAGATGTCGCCGGCTTTGAGCATCTGCAGGAACGATGCCTGGGTCTTTCTGTAATATTCCGGGAGCATGGTGATGTACTCGTGGCTCCAGTCGGTGGAGAACCCGAGCCGCCGCATGGTCGTCCGCATCTTCTCGATATTCCCGATCGTGAGGTCGCGGCACATCTCCCGGAACTTCTCTCTCGGCACGTCGTTTTTGGTGATCCCGTAAGTCTCCTCGACCTTCACCTCGGTGGGGAGGCCGTGGCAGTCCCACCCCTGCGGGAACATGACGTTGTAGCCGCGCATACGCCTGTACCGCGCGATAAAGTCGATGTAGCACCAGTTCAGTGCGTTCCCGATATGGAAGTTGCCGGTGGGGTACGGCGGCGGCGTATCGATGATGAACCGGGGTTTCGACGAGCCGGGATCAAAATAATTGTCCTCATCCCGCCAGGCACTCTGCCAGCGCCTCTCCACTTCTTCGATATCGTAGTTTTTAGGTAGTTGATGTGACGGCGACATTTTCAGCGTATAATCTCTCTCTTCCCAGTGAAATATATTGTTGGGGCTTTCGCCCTCCCGGGTATCCCGTGCCGTGCACGGGCTTGCCGTCATCGGGCCGGGGCCTCCCGGAACGTCCGCCGCCGGAACCTCTCGAGACGGGAGGCGTTCGACCCTAAAGGCTTTTTCCCTGCACAGCCAATGATGTATGAATGACAAAGCCGCAGGGGTTGGTCCTGGCATCGGCACTCACCCTCGCCTTCATAGGCCTTGCCCCCCTGCTCCAGCCGGCTTGGCTGCTCACGCTCTTCCTCATCCCGTTCTCGCTCGTCCTCTTCCTCATCAGGGATACCCGGCACGTATCGCTCTCGATCATCGCGCTTGCCGTCCTCTACGGGATCGGCTGGCTCTCGACGTTCGTCTTCACCTGCACGCTCGGCATCGTCGTGATCGGAGAACTGGCATTCCGCCTTACCGGGGGGAAGCAGGCATCGTATCTCTACCATCTGGTTGCCGCAATAGGCATATCGCTTGCGGTGATGCTCTATCTCCGGTATACAACCCCTCTCGTGGTCCTGATGGGCGTGGTCGCCGCGGTGCTGCTCCGTGCAGTTCTCCGGGGCCGGGACGATGTCCTGATGATCGAGGCGCTCGGTGTCGCGATGACCATGTTCCTCTTCGAGGAGCTCAACTTCGCGGTCGACCTGACCAGCCTCGTCGCAGCCGCCCTCATCGGGTTCGGGTTCGGCTACATCTCCTACCGGCTCCGGGTGGCCGATGTCAGCGGCCTCTTCTCGGGCGCCATGATCGGCATCATCCTCATCGTCTTTGCAGACATCCGGTGGTTCCTGATCATGCTCACCTTCTTCATCGTCGGCGCCGCGGCTACCCGCTACCGCTACACCGAGAAGGAGCGGCTCGGGGTCGCCCAGGAGCACGGGGGCGTGCGCGGCTACTTCAACGTCTTCGCGAACGGCCTGGTGGCGACCGCCGCCGCCATCCTCTACGGCATAACCGGGCACCCGATCTTCGTGGCGCTCTTCATGGGGAGCGTCGCCTCCGCCGCCGCCGATACTGCCGCAAGCGAGATCGGGGTCACGGGGAAGACGCCGTACCTTATCACGACGCTCAAGCCGGTGCCGCGGGGGACGAACGGCGGGGTGACTCTGCGGGGTGAGGCGGCAGCCGTCATCGCATCCGTCCTCGTCGCCGGCGCCGCCTGGGCGATGGGCGTCGCCGACCCCTGGATGGTCGTCGTCACGATCGTCGCCGGTTTCGTCGGCACCAACGTGGACAGCCTCGTGGGCGCAACGCTCGAGAACAGCGGCAGGATCGGAAATTCAGGCACAAACCTGGCTGCCACGTTCTTCGGCGGGGTCTCGGGGATGCTGATCTATCTCCTGAGATGAGGGGGCGCACGGGCTCCGCTACGTTTTTTGAGAGATCTATGCAGCCACGGGTGACTGCGACAGGCAGGCTCCATGAAACGGGCATGCCCGAAGGACGAATATAACCTCAAAAACAGTGTGATGCAAAAGGGCATCACAGTTCAGTACTTATACCACCGGCCCTTCTCGTCGTACTCGCCCTGCTCTACGCGCGGCGCGCCGGCGTGGTTCTTGAAGAAACTCGCCTTGTAGGCGTACAGGAACGCCGAGAAGAGCACCATCACGACCGCATAGACGACTGCGCTGATCCATATCCCCTCCGTCCCGATGAGGGCGAGGATATCCTCGGGCATCACCGTCTGAAGTTCGGCGGAGGTCATGCGGGTGAGCGGTTCGAGTCTGTCCACAAGCAGGGCGGTCCAGGCAAAGAGAGCCGCGAACCCGAGCACCGCGAAGACGACGATGTTGACCAGGTAGAAGACGAGGACGCTGCCGAGGTTGTTCATGACGAACTCGATACTCCGCCGGATCGACTCAAAGACATTCGTCTCCTCAAAAACCGCTACGGTGTCGTAGAAGAACGTGAAGAAAGCGATCGAGACGAGCACACCGAAGAGGAGCGGCGTCATACCTGCGGCGGCACCGGCGCCCAGGAGCGCGAGCGGGATCGCGAGCAGAAAGACCGTCAGGATAACCCCGAAGAGGATGACCAGCGCGGGCAGGAGTATCCGGAAGTAGTAGGTCTTGCCCGACCGCAAAAACTCCCCGGCGGAGAACGTCTCCGCCCGGACCGTGCCGTAGACCCCGCCGGCCAGAAAAGGCATCACGAGGGCCTGCAGGAGCGCCAGGGGCTCCGTGTAAAAGGCCCCGCCGTATACGGGGACGATGAGGTCGAGGACCGCGAGAGCGCCCATGACGAGGCCGACCGACCAGAGGACGGGGTGCCGCCGAAGGAGCGAGGCGGCACCGGTGACCGATTCGAGTGTCATGGTCACCGGTTCCTCGGCATGGCGACGATCTCGCGCACCTGCAGGTCGAAGAACGTTGCGGTATGCGCCGGGCGGATGACGCAGACGGTATCGGCACCGGTTGCGGTGCCCCCGACCGCGATCACTTCTTCGTCGACGGCGACCGCACCCTGGTCCGCCGCGATGAGGACGCACTCCACCGCGACCTTCAGGCCGACCGCAACGGTGCGGCGCAACGCCTCGGCTATCGCTTCCGTGCGGGAACTCCCGCCGAGTTTCGGCGAGCGGGAGATCGCGCGCTCGAGCCCGGAGAGCGCGTGCGTGCCGGTGACGATCTTCGCACCCTCCGCACGGAGGATCCCGGCCGTCTCCGCTGAAAACTCCCACTCACCGGGTTTCGAGAAACCGACCGCATGGGTGACGACGATCAGCTCGAGATCCGTCCCCGCCATGGCGTCCCGGAAGGCAAGCGCCGTCCGGCCGCTGGTGCTCGCGACCACGATCTTTTTGACGCCGAGTTCCCGCGCCCGCTCGACGGCGAACCGGGCGGCATCGGGAGTGTTCTGTGCGCCGGGAGCATCGAAATAGTAGGTATTCCGGGTTACGAAGCCCATGCAGTCATGTTGTTTTCGCTCCTAATTGAATCCCCCGTTCCGGCGGCAGGGAGATTTCCGGGGGAGGCGGAGGTGCAGAGAGTCGTGATCGCGAGAGCAGGCAGGCCCAACCCGGCAGGATTATCGGGCTCGAGCACTGCGACGGCCGGCATACCGGCGGCAACAGGTACAACAGCACGGCACGGGTCGCGCTGCCGGGGAAAGAAGGTGATAAATGGTGTATGGCCCAACACTACTCTCAACCGAACGGTGCGGTATAGGAGTTGCTCATGATCACGCTGGCCATTGCAGGGAAACCCAACTGTGGGAAATCGACGTTTTTCAGGGCAGCGACCCTGGCCCAGGTAGAGATCGCCAATTACCCGTTCACGACCATCGACGCCAACCACGGCGTCGCGTACGTCCGGACAACCTGCCCCTGTCAGGAGATGCACGTCCCGTGCGAAAACTGCCGGGACGGGGTCAGGTTCGTCCCGATCGGGCTGATCGACGTGGCGGGCCTCGTTCCCGAGGCACACCTGGGAAGGGGGCTTGGGAACCAGTTCCTCGACAACCTCCGGCAGGCGGATGCGATCCTCCAGGTCGTCGATGCCAGCGGGGCGACGGACGCCGAAGGGAACCCGGTCGACATCGGCTCGCGCGACCCGGTGAAGGATATCGAGTTCCTCCAGTACGAGATGTCGATGTGGATGTACGGCATCCTCTCGCGGAACTGGGCGAAGCTCGTGCGGCAGGCCCAGGGAAGAGACTTCTCCCTCGCGGCGGCGATCGCCGAAGTCTTTGCCGGTCTCGGCATAACGTTCGAGCATGTCCGCGACGCCGGCGAGGCTGTCGGGGTCGAACTGAGAACCGCCGGGGAGGAGGACCTGATCCGGTTCTGCCGGGAGTTGATGACGATCAGCAAGCCGATGCTGATCGTCGGGAACAAGGCCGACCAGGCGCCGAAAGAGTGCCTTGAGAGGCTTGCAAAGCACGACGTCGTCTTCGCGAGCGCGGCAGGCGAGCTTGCGCTCCGGATGGCCGCGGAGGGGAAGTTCATCCGCTACCTCCCCGGCGATAAGAGTTTCACCGAGAGCCCGGGGGCGAACCTCAACGCCGCGCAGCGTGCCGGGCTCGCGAAGGTGGCTGACTTCATGCAGACGTTCGGCGGCACCGGCGTTCAGAAAGCGCTGGATACCGCTATCTTCAACCTCCTCGACCGGATCGTCGTCTTCCCGGTCGAGGACGAGCACAAACTCACCGACGGCAAGGGCCGGGTGCTCCCCGATGCATTCCTCATGAAGCGCGGGTCGACCCCCCGCGACCTTGCCTACCAGGTTCATACCGATATCGGCGAGGGGTTCCTGTATGCCATCGATGCCAAGTCCGGGATGCGGGTCAAGGACAGTCTTGAATTGAAGAACGGCGACATCATAAAGATCGTCAGCGTCCGGAAGTGAGTCGCCGGCACGGAGAGGTGCCCCGCCTCTCCACCGTCCCCGGGGGGCGAACCGGCGGCCCACGCGGACGAACCTAAACCGGCAGACATTTATATGGAATTGAGAAATATTCGATCATCATGAGCGGCGAGGTCTATCAGGCGCAGGTCCTCCGGAACTTCTTCGATACCATCACCGGAACGGACAGGAACCTGACCCGGATCTACATGTGCGTGATGAGCCTCGCCAAGCTCCGCATGGAGTCTCCCGAGAGGATGACATTCCTCGTGGACCAGCTCCGCAAGTCCAAACAGAAGCGGGAACTCTCGGTCGATGTCATCGATTACATGTGCGACGTGGCGCGCGACCTCGAACTCGTCACGGTCCAGACCGCGTTCGGCGTGAAGGATCTCAACGCGGTCGCCGACGAGTTCAGCGGGATCAGCCTCGACTCGCTCTGATAATTTTTCCCGGAGAGGGGTCCGGGCTGCCTGACGATCTTCCCGGAGTTGCATCGCGGCCAGGCAAGGCAGAACCTCCGGGCTCTCGCAAGCCCCGCCCTTATATCACCGTCGTCTTCCAGGCCCCGCGCCGGTACATCGAGAAGAGTATGCCCGTCTGCAGGATGGCCCCGGAGACCACCGCCAGCCAGACCCCGCCGATCCCGATCCCGAGCAGGTCGGGGAGGATGCACGCGAGCGGGATCTGGAAGAGAGCCATGGAAACAAGCGTGGCATACATGGGCCGCCTCGTGTCGCCGGCCCCGTTGAGCGCGAACCCGAGGATGATCGCGACGGCGATAAAGACGTAGAATGGCGCGACTGTCTGCATGTACGAGACGCCGACCTCCGTGCTCGCGCCGCTCGGGTCGAAGACCTCGATGATCGCGGGTGCGGCGAAGAAAAAGATCGCCCCCACGAGCGCCATGAACCCCCCGTTCATGAGCGCGGAGAGCCGGACACCCTCTTCCGCCCGATCGGGCTTTTTGGCGCCGAGGTTCTGGCCGACGATCACGGCGGTGGCGGTCGCGATCCCGAACCCCGGCATGAGCGCGACCAGCTCGAGCCTGCCCACGATGCCGTAGGCGGAGAGGGCTGCCGTGCCGAAGACCGCCACGATCGCCATCATAGCAAGGAACGTCACGCTCCGGAGCCCGGACTGGACGGAGTTCGGGACGGCGACCCGGATCAGCCTCCAGGCAAGCGTTAACTCGAACTTCGTCCGGAGCGAGAAGGGAATCTGCGTCCGTCCCGAGAGGAGCAGGGCAAACGCTATGGCGAACGCCACGCTCCGTGATATGATGGTGGCGTATGCCGCCCCGGCAACGCCGCAGGCGGGGACTGCCCCGTAGCCGAAGATCAGGAGCGGGTCGAGGGCGATGTTGAGGAAATTGGCAAGGACCACGAGGAGCATGGGCGTCGTGGCGTCGCCGCAGCTCTGGAACGAGGAGTTGATCACCCAGAGCTCGACCAGCATCACGCTCCCGGCGAAGAGGACCGTCAGGTAGGATGCCCCGAGGGCCGCAACGTTCGGTTCGGCGCCGAGGAGAAGGAGCATGTCCTCGGCAAAGATAATGCCCGCGACACTGAGGACCATCGAGAACACGAGCCCGAGGACCAGGGTATGCGAGACCCCCTTCGCCACCATATCGTAGTTCTTTGCCCCGTAATGGCGCGAGACGAAGGCAGTGTTCGCGGTGACGATGCCGATGATGACGGTCATGAGCACCATGACGATCGAGGTGCTCATGGCGACACCGGCGATAGCCTCCGCTCCCAGCCGGCCGACGAAGAAGAGGTCGACCAGCTCGAGGCCGCTCTGCAGCACGTTCCCGGCCACGATCGGCGCCGCTACCGTTATGAGACCCCGGAAGAGGTCGCCTTCGGTCAGTTCGGTCATGCAGCCAGTTTTTCTTTATACGACTCCAGGATCTGGATGATAAAGCGCTGATGCTCTTCCAGCGCCTGCTCGTCGTCGGGGGAGGTCTCGATCCCGACGGCGTAGAGCAGGACCAGCGCGTTGTCGAGGTCGAGCGCTGCCGGGTCATCGATCTGGTCCGGGCGGAGACGGATGGCGAGATCGTCGTAGTCCGCCTCCGTGAATGTATGCTCGGGGTTAACCGTCACCCGGGACTCGGCGAAGCCGCCGGCACGCTCACGGAGGATCAGGAGGGCGCGCTCAAGCGCGCCGGGGTGCGGGGTGATCGCGTCGAGCCTGGCAAGTGCAGCCGTCATCTTCTCGGCCGCGCTCCCATAGAGCTCGAATTTATACGTCAGCAGGGACTGCGCGATCAGGTGCCCGGTCTCCCCGTCGATCGCGGCGAAGACCGGCTCGATCCGGTCGATGTATTCGTTGAGTATCTGCTTCATTGTTTTCTCCTCTGCTTTCGGCGCATTAAACAATTTTTCCACCCGAACCGCGAGGAAGACAATCGTCGCCGAGAAGATCGTCTGCACAAGCACCCCCGGGTCGAGATCGTTGGGCACGACAAAGATGAGAAACGCGAAGAGCGGCGTGAATAGCGAGACGAGATCCCGCCGCGGTTTGAGGTACGCCTGGTAGCAGAGGATGCACGAGGCGGCCACGCACCCTGCGATGCCTGCCCAGATGGCGTATGGGAAACCGACGGAGGCGAGCAGCAGCTCGATCCCGATTCCCCCGAACGAGACTGCAGGAACTGCTATCCAGAGGCGTGATTTCGACCCGGAAGTGGTGGTGTTTGTCTTCATGAACCGTTCTCAGGAAGTGTTTGTGCGCTGGGCTAAACAGGGTTTCCCTTCGCACTCTTCGAGTGCTCGTGCTCCGGCTCTGATGACCCGTCGCACTTCGCACCTACGGTGCTCATGCTCCTTCCTCTGTGCGGAAGTCGCACTTCGCACCTAACGGTGCTCATGCTCCTTCCTCTGTGCGGAAGTCGCACTTCGCACTCTTCGAGTGCGCGTGCTCCGGCTCTGATGACCCGTCGCACTTCGCACCTAACGGTGCTCAAACTCCGGTTCCGGCAAACCATCGCTTTCGATGCGAACCGCGAGTTCTCCCGGTCATGAGGACGGGGGCGGGAGGTCGGGCACGTCGACCTCCACATCCCGGCCGGCGAGAGCAGCCGCGCGGGATCGGAGTCTCTCGCATTCTCCGGCATATGCGGCCTGCGACATCTCACGCTGGTTCTCGGCCCGGGCCCGTGCGGCAGCCTTTGCCTCGCGCTCCCGCTTCAGTTCCGCGAGCGCGGTCGTGAGACGCTGCTCCTCGATCACGCCCGGGAGAGCGGCGCGGGTCTCCTGCAGTGCCGCCCGCTGCTCCCGGACCTCTCTTCGCCGGTGCAGGACCCGTCTCATCCCGGCGGGCAGGGTATCGGGGTCCGAGAAGAGGCGGACCTCGTCCTGGTTCTTGAGGGGAAGGTCGCCCTGCCGGATCATGGCGAGCGTTGCCGGCATCACCGCTTCGGTCAGGGCGACCGGATCCTCCCCGTCGTCCGGGAGGCTGCCCGTGTACGCGTCGAGAACCCGGCCGATTGCCGCCGCCACGCCATCTCCTGCCTTTTCGGCCACCTTCCCGGCCTTCCGGAAGACATGGATGGCAGGGGTTCGGAGAGATGCGAGCTCCCGCCCGGTCTCCTCGTCCATGGCGTCGAGTTCCCGGATCCTCTCCTCGATCTCCTGCTGTCGGGCGTGGTCCGGGCGCAGTTTGAGGGCGGCAAGGTCTTCTTCGGTCTTTCGGATCGCTCTTTCCGCCTCCGTAATCGTCGCGCCAAGGTTCCGCACCTGGCCGTCGGCTGCAGCATACTCCTCGCGGATCCGGGCGAGGGACGCATGCGACTCCCGGACGTCTTTTACCTGCTGCCGACCCGCCCGGGCCCGGGCGAGGGCCTCGGTCATCGTGTTGACCTCCCGCCCCAGATCTTTGACGGCTGCGCGCACCTCCTTCATCTCGTCCGGGTAGACGGAGGAGAGGTACTTCCCCTGCCCTTTCAGCGCCTTGAGCGAGCCTTTCAGGATCTCGGCGGCGGTTGCGTAGAAGGCCTCCGGGTCTCCGGAAGGCTCGCGGGAGAGGATCTGGGCCATGGACTTCGTGAACCCCGGAAGTGCCTTCTTTGATATATCCCGGAGCCGGGGGTGGACCTCCTCATCACCCTGGGCCGTCTCCATGCGGGCGGCCGCCTCCCTGAGGTGATCGAGGGTGCCGCTGATCGCCTCCCGGGACGGCCCCGTCGCATCGGAGAGGTCTGTCCCGATCTCCTCCTCGCGGGCATCGAGCCACACGGGAAGGCCGTCAAGCGAGAGTTTCAGGCTCTCTTCCACAGGTTCGGTTCGCCGGAAGAGGTCTCGCAGTTGCTTAAACATGGTCCATCCAGGTATACCCGATGTCGGCCGCACCTATCATGGTTCCGTCCTCAGTCGCTCCCTGCAATCCGCTGCAGCCGTTCCACGCCGTGAATCTCCCGGATGACGTCCACCACGGCGGGCGGAACCAGGTGCTCCCAGGGTTCGCCGTCGAGCATCCGCCGCCTGATGGCGGTGCCGGAGTGCGTCAGGCGCTCGTACATGTCGGGCGACTGGACGTCCACCCCCGCCTCGGCAAAGAGCTGCATGACCAGGGGGTTGCTTGAGTAGACCGTATCGAACGGCGGCGTCATCGACCGGACGTGGGCGACCCAGAGGGCGTTGCGCTGGACGTCCTCGATCGGGATGACGTAGAACGGGCACTCGAGGTCGGCGAGCGACCGGGTGAGCATCAGCACCCGTTCTCCTGCCGTGAAAGGGTTCGCCACGGTGTGGGAGAGCTGAGCGCTCCCCACCCCGATGACGATCTCGTCGACCCAGCGGGCTATCTGCTCCAGCACCGACTGGTGCCCGTTGTGGTAGGGCTGGAACCGCCCGACGTAGAACCCCCTGCTCATGCCCGCCCGCCCCCGAGTGCGATCTGCGCGGCAAACGCGCCTGCCGTGAACCCGGAGTCGATGTTCACGACCGCGAGCACCGAGCATGCCTGGAGCATGCTCGCCAGCGCCGCCTCGCCGGCCCCCATGTAGCCGTAGCCGGTGCTCACGGGAACCCCGATGACCGGGCGGTCGACCAGCCCCGCGACGATGGCAGGAAGCGTCCCCTCCCGCCCGGCGGCCACGACGAAGACGTCCGCCGGTATCAGGTCCCTGAGCGCCGAGAAGAGGCGGTGGATCCCCGCCACCCCCACGTCGTACGCGGTCCTGACCTCGCACCCCATCTCCTCGGCGATCAGCCTCGCCTCTTCGGCGACGGGGATATCGGACGTCCCTGCGGTGAGGATGGCAACGGTCCCGCCCCGGGGGGCCGGCCGTTTTCCCGTCGAGAGGATGACAGCCCGTGCCGCTTCCCGGTGCTCCATCCGGACCTCCGGCGGCAGCCGTGCCCGCAGGGCTTCGAGGTGCTCCGGCGAGACCCTCGTCGCGATGCACCGGCCCGCCGCCTTCACCTGCGCGAGCATGATGTTTGCAAAGGCCAGAGGATCTTTTCCCTCGGCGAGCACCACCTCGGGCATCCCGCAGCGCACGCTCCGCCCGGCGTCGATCCGGGCCATGCCGTCGATCACCTCGATGCGGAGCCCTTCGAGGGCGCCCGCCGCCTCGTCCTCAGATACCTCGCCGTTACGATACATCCGGAGGATGTCCCTGATGGTGGCATTCGGCAGCATAGTTCGATAACAAAAATAGGGGTGGAAGTATAATATTACTTCATCTCATGTCCTATCTTGCCTACGTCGCAGGGTTCGGCGTTGCCGTCACCGTTTTCCTGTGGCTGCGCGACCTGCGGATCTTTTACCGCACAGGCCTTTCCGGCTACCGGACGGCGGCTTATCGGGGAGTCCTCTACACGGCGCTCTCGCTGCTGGGTTTCTTCATCGCCGCGTATGCCGAAGCGTGGGAGTACCTCGGCCTCGGTCTGGTCCTGTTAGCCCTCTACCTCCAGGGCCGGGTCGACCGGGAGAACGTCTGGCACGGTGAAAGCGCCGGCGAGCGGTTCTTCGGCAGCGCGGAACGCACAAAAGATAAGGGTTCACGCAAGAGACTTTAGTTCAGGAGAATACCGAATGCTTCAAAAACCACGGGGAACACGGGACTTTTTACCCGACGAGATGGAACGGCGCCGGCTGATCGAGCGGCGGATGCGGGAAGCGGCCCGCAGGTGGGGATACCGCGAGGTCTGCACGCCCGACTTCGAGCACCTTGAACTCTTCACGATGAAATCCGGCGAGGGAATCATCCAGGAGATGTACGTCTTCGAGGACAAGGGCGGCAGACAGATGACGCTCCGGCCCGAGGTGACGGCGGCGGTGCTGCGGATGTACGTCAACGAGGGCAAGGTTCTCCCCAAACCAATCCGGTGGTGCTACTTCGCCGACTGTTTCCGCTACGAGCGCCCCCAGAAAGGCCGTTACCGGCAGTTCTGGCAGTTCGGCGTCGAGCTGATCGGCGCGGACACGGCGAGCGCAGACGCCGAAGCGATCATGCTCGCCGACGATACGCTCCGGTCGACCGGCGTCACCTTCGATCTCCATGTCGGCCACCTCGCGCCGATGAAGCATATCCTCTCCGACCTTGCCCCCGGCGACCAGCGGGCGATCATGGCCTGCCTCGACAAGCACGACCAGGAAGGGCTCACAGCAGCGCTCGCCGGGCGGAACCTCACCCACCTCAC
The DNA here is from genome assembly GCF_023702065.1 of Methanoculleus oceani. Taxonomy (NCBI): domain Archaea; kingdom Methanobacteriati; phylum Methanobacteriota; class Methanomicrobia; order Methanomicrobiales; family Methanomicrobiaceae; genus Methanoculleus; species Methanoculleus oceani. The sequence goes on from NZ_QFDM01000002.1 coordinate 427,204, forward strand.
CGAACCCCTTGCCGCCCTCTCGGAGTGCCGCACCGTCCCGGAGGTCTTTGAGATCGCGGGCGACGTCCCGGAACGCGCGCGGATCGAGGAGACATTCGCGCTCCTCGACTCACTGAATATCGACTACCGGCCGGACTTCGGGATCGCCCGGGGCCTGGACTACTACACGGGGATGGTTTTTGAGGCGTTCGCGAAGAACCTCGGCGCAGAGAACCAGATCCTCGGCGGCGGGACCTACCGGCTCGCCCACCTCTTCGGCGGCGACGATGTTGCGTCCTGCGGGTTCGCCATCGGCTTTGACCGGGTCATGGTCTCGATCGGGAACTTCGAACTCGCGCACGAGCCCGTCGTCGGCGTCGTCTGCACGCCCGACGCACGGGCGCGGGCGCTCGAGGTTGCCCGTGCCTTCCGGGAGGCGGGAGTCCGGGCCGAAGCCGACCTGATGCAGCGGGGGATGGGCGCCCAGCTCTCCCACGCCGCCAAGACCGCTGACTTTGCCGTGGTCCTCGGGAAGCGCGAGGTCGAGGCAGGCACGGTGACCCTCAAGGACCTCCACTCCGGCGAGCAGAAGGAGAGGAGCCTCGAAGACGCCATCGCCGAGGTGGTACGGCATGGTGCTTGCTGAAGACCTCGCCAAACAGCAGCGGAGCATCAGCGTCGCGGAGTTCTTCGAGAAGAACAAGCATCTGCTCGGTTTCGACTCCCCGACGCGCGGGATCATCACCACCATCAAGGAGGCGGTGGACAACGCGCTGGACGCCTGCGAGGAGGCGGAGGTGCTCCCCGACATCTTCGTCGGCATCAGAAAGGTCGACGCCGAGGTCTACCGGATAACGGTCGAGGACAACGGCCCCGGTATCGTGCCGGAGAACGTCCCCCTGGTCTTCGGAAAGCTCCTCTATGGGTCGCGGTTCCACCAGATCCGGCAGAGCCGGGGTCAGCAGGGTATCGGGATATCGGCGGCGGTGCTGTATGCGCAGCTCACCACCGGCACCCCGGCGCGGGTCGTCTCCCGGACGGGGGCGAAGGCGTTGGCCCACCGGTTCGAGCTGATGATCAAAACCGAGACCAACGAGCCGGAGATCGTCAGCCACGAGGAGATCGACTGGGACCGGACGCACGGCACAAGGATCGAGATCCAGTTCAAGAGCACCCTTGCCGCAAAGAAGCGTCTGGTGGACTACCTCCGCCTCACCGCGATCGTCAACCCGCACGCCCGGATCACGGCCGATATCGACGGCGAGGTGACGACGTTCGAGCGGGTAACGAGCGAGGTCCCGCCGTGCCCGAAGTCCATCCTCCCCCACCCGCACGGGATCGAGTTCGGGGCCTTGAAACGGATCGCGGCCGCGAGCACCGGGACCGTCGATGAGTTCCTCGTCGGCAGTTTCTCCCGGGTCGGGAAGAAGACCGCGGACGAGATGATCGCTCTTGCCAAACTCAAGCCCTCCCGGAAGGTGAACAAACTCGAATCGGACGAACTCAAACGACTCCTCGACGCCATGCAGGCCGTGAAGGTCCCGGCCCCCCCGGCGCAGCAGTGCCTCTCCCCCATCGGGGAGGACCTGATCTGCAAGGGGCTCGAGAAGGAGATCCAGCTCGACTTCATCAAGGCCCGCACCCGCCCGAGCACGGTCTACGGCGGGCATTCGTTCATCATCGAGGCGGCGATCGGCTACGGCGGCAAGATCCCGCCCGAAGGGAACGCCCAGATCTTCCGGTTCGCGAACCGCGTCCCGCTCCTCTACCAGCAGGGCGCCTGCGCGATCACGAACTGTGTCTCCCAGGTGAACTGGAAGAGTTACGGCCTCTCGCAGCAGGGCCTCCCCACGGGCCCGGCGCTGATCATGGTCCACGTGGCGTCCACGAACGTTCCCTTCACGAGCGAGAGCAAGGACGCAGTCGCGTCCATCCCGGAGATCGAGCGGGAGGTCGTCCTCGTGCTCCAGGAGCTCGGCCGGGAACTCAAGAGTTACCTCTCCCGCCGGGATAAGAAGAAGCAGCAGGACGACCGCGCCCGGGCGATATGCTCGATCATCCCCGAGATCGCCGTGAAAGTGAGCGAGATCGTGGAACTCCCCCTGGTGGATACCTCCCCGATCGAGGGAAAGATCATGCGGAAGATCGTCGCGAAGAAGCGGACAAACAACGGGCAGGTCCATATCGACGTGAACAACTACACCGCGCGGGAGGTTACGTTCGTCCTCTACAACCTCTCCCGCGATGCGGCGGCGGATGCGGACCCCCGGCCCGACTTCGTTGACGATATCGACGGGGAGTACAACAAGGTCTGGCGGTGCACGCTTGGCGCCGGCGAGGCCTGGCAGGTTGTCTACACGGGAGCGGGCGACGGGTCGCTCGACCTCCGCGGCGTGGAGGACGGCATGAAAGTGGTGGTGGATCTCGATGTCTAGGGAAGAGATGGATGCGCTGGCGCGCGAACGGCTGGTGGGTATCGCCCGCGGGTGGTACGACCAGATGCGGGACGGCATCGTGCCGTTCATCCGGCTGCCGACGCGGACGAAGCGGAATATCGCGTATGACGATGCGAGCGAGGTCTGGAAATACGGTGAGAAGGAGAGCACCCGGGCGGCGGCGAACGAGAAAGGCGCGGTTCATCTCCTGAAGATGGCCTACCTCATCGGGTTTTTAAAGCAGCAACTCGTGGAGAACCGGTCGTCGACATTAAGAGAACTGTATTACATCTCCGAAGGCTGGAAGAAGGCGAAGTTCGCCGCCCAGGACGAGAGCAACCTCTTGATAGAAGACCTCGAGATCATCACCGAGGTGCAGCGGGAGGCGTTCCACCTCCGGCCGGAGGAGGACGGGGCCTCGATCTTCGGGTCGCTACGGATCAGAGAGACCACCCGGCGCGGCGTCAAGGAGATGCACTGCCAGGACGACGTCGGGGAGGCGGGTTACCCCATCCCGAACAACGTCGATAACCTCGAATTCGTCGATCACGACGCAAAGTTCGTCATCGCCATCGAGACCGGCGGTATGTACGCACGTCTGATGGAGAACGGGTTCGACGAGGAGTACGGGGCGATCCTGGTCCACCTCAAGGGGCAGCCGGCGCGCTCAACGCGGAGGGTCCTGCGGAAACTCAACGACTCGCTCGGTCTTCCGGTCGTGGTATTCACCGACGGCGACCCCTGGTCCTACCGGATCTACGCGAGCGTCGCCTACGGCTCAATCAAGAGCGCCCACATGTCGGAACTCCTGGCAACTCCCCAGGCGCAGTTCATCGGCGTGCAGCCCTCCGACATCTCCGACTACAACCTCCCCTCGGATCACCTCACCGAGCAGGATATCAGCGCCTTAAAGGCGGAACTGACCGATCCGAGGTTTGCGACCGACTACTGGCGAAACCAGATCAACCTGCAGCTTGAGATGAAGGTGAAGTCGGAACAGCAGGCGTTCGCGAGCCGGGGGCTCGACTTCGTGACGAAGGAGTACCTGCCGAAGAGGCTGTCGGAGATGGGGGTTATCTGAGGGATTCCCCGGCAATATTCCCACTTTTTTCAGCCCGGGTTGATCCCCGGCCTCACCCGAACTCCGCGAGCGCCACCACCGGCACCCCCTCCAGGTCGTCGAAGACCACCGGGTAGATCCGCAGGGTCCAGGGCTCCTCGAGCAGCCGGCCGTAGGAGAGGTCCACGTCCTCGAGCAGGAAGATATGCGGGGACCCGCAGAGAAACGCACGGTGGGCCTCCATGCCCTCCTCCGGCTCTGCGGGGATGGCGATGGAGATGGTATCGATCCCGAAGAGCCTGAGGGCCGGATTCTCCATGCGGAGGAAGCCCGGGACCTCGTGGTGCACCCAGGGGTGCCTCTGTGCGTAGGCATCCGGGTCGCTCTCCCGGAGCCGGCCGCTCCCGGTCCTGATGAAGAGCGCACGTGAGTTCCGGATCGCGTCGAGGTGGGGGAGGAGGTCGTAGATCCGGATCGGTTCCGCCCCCGTCTTCGGGACCGCGATGCACCGCGCGGGCTCAAAAACCGCCTCCGGCGCAAGGAGGCCCTGAACCGAACCCCCGCCCGGGCAGAAGTGCCGGGGGAGATCGATGTGCGTCCCGGCGTGGCTGGAAAAGGAGAGCAGGCTCTTCTCCTCCCCATCGTCCCCTTCAAAGGACTTCATGCGGGTGATCGTGAGCGGTTCCGTTCCGGGGTAGAGGGGGGTCCTCCGGTTCAGGGGGTATGAGATCGGGATGAGCATACGTTCTCTCGTAGGTACTCCCGGAGTTCATGAAGGTTCTCCACGATCCCCTCCACCCCCGGCCGACCGGCAAAGCGGTTCGGGTCGCCGGGCGGGATCCTCGCGACGAACCGGACGCCAGTCTCGTATGCCGCCTGCCAGTCATTCGGGGCATCGCCGACGAAGAGGGCCTCTTCGGGCGCGGCGCCGGTTTCGTCGAGGATCTCCCTGATGCACTCGACCTTCGTCTTCGGCGATCCGTAGATCCGGACGAAGTACCTGGTAAGGTCCCGGCGGCGGGCGATCTCGTGCATCTCACCCTCCGGGGTTGCGGAGACGATGTAGAGCGGGAGTAGCCGGGAGCAGTCTCTGAGGAGCTCCTCTGCGCCCTCGACGTACGGCACGGTGAGCATGGCGTCAAAGATCAGCGCGACATACTCGCCCGCAAGCCGCTCCTCCTGTTCGGGGGTGAGGGGCTCATGGATGATGTTTGCGTAGATGTGGCGAAACTTGTCGTACCGGGACATCCCGCCGTTCTCGAGGTGAAAGGCGATGATCTCGTCGAGGTGCCCGGGGGCGAAAGAGAAGATCTTTCTGAATGCAGCAGTCTTTAAGGGGAGGGATTCGACGACGACGCCGTCGAAGTCGAGGATGAGGGTGGCGGGCATACCTCAAACTTTTTCGTTTATTCATTTATGCGTTGCCAGAGTGCGGTTTAGGTGCAGATATCTCCCCCCTCACAGGCCCGTTCATCCGGAACATTTGGTAACCTGCCCGGTAAGAAGGCTTTGAGACATACTGATAGATAAACCCAAGGTATTTCAGATATTAATGTATAAGATATCTTACCTGAATATAACTGAACGAATTCCCTTCTGGTGCGAAAGTGCAATCCAATCAGGTCCAATAATTGAACGATGCTGAGGCAATATGAAGGTCTGTCTACTCACCACTGTTCACCAATACAACGATCAAAGGATATTTTTTAAAGAAGCTCGCAGTCTGGTCAAGCAATTCCCTGTTACTCTTATTGCACCAGACGAGTCCGGATGGTCAAAGACCGTTGATGATGTTTCTGTTGTAACTGTAAAAAGAGCAAGTAGCAAGCTGCTCCACTTTGTAACAGTCTGGCGGGTGTTTGTTGCTGGACTCAGAATAGACTGTTCTGTCGTACATTGCCATGAACCGAGTTCGCTTCTGGTCTCTGTTTTACTCAAAGCCCTGCAAGGTAAACAGGTGGTGTATGACTCCCATGAGCATTATGGCAGTCTCCTTGCGTCTGATCCTCTGTTTCCACAGCCGATTAAGGGATTTATAAGAACGGCGACGGACATCTTTGAACGTCTTCTTATCCCGTTTGTGGATGCCGTTATCACAGTAGATGAAGATCTTGCGGGAAAGTATCGACATTTTGGACATAAAAATGTCTCAATTGTAGCAAATTATCCTCAACTCGACATCTTTGATTCTATTCCGGCAAGTGATCATGGCTGGGACCTCGTGTATGTCGGTGGGATCTCGAATGAACGCGGGATCTTCCAGATGATTGAGGCAGCCGAACGGACGAATTGTAGCCTTGCATGCATTGGCCATTATGTTAACCTGCAGAACGAAGAGACGATAAAAAAATATATCCAGGAACGAGGGTGCAGCAACGTACACATTATTGGATGGCGACCACAGCCGGATGTGATCTCGGCTATAAAATCTTCGAAGATATGTTTCAGCCTCCTTCATCCGAGTCCAGTATGGGATACAGCTGTTCCCGTAAAACTCCTTGAGTATATGTCCTGTGGAAAACCGGTCATAGCAAGCGATCTGCCAGGCATTAGTAGTGTTGTTGAATCGGCTGAGTGCGGCCTGACGGTCAACCCCTCTGATGTCGATTCTATTGTAACTGCGGTTCAGTATCTGATGGAGAATCCACAAGCTGCGACAGCAATGGCAGAGAACGGAAGGCGGATTACTAAAATGAAGTATAACTGGAGCGTAGCAGAAGGTGTATTGTATGACGTGATGGGATCCCTTGCTCATTGATACTCCGTTAAGGCTTGTCCTGAATCATAATCCTCGTTTCCCAGCAGATTGTAGCACTTTGTGGTAAACTCGCAAACCAGTTTACCTCCTGCTTTGGAACAATGGAAATCAACGTCAATCTACAAAATCTGTGTTAAGATGACGTCCGGCGGAGATCAATTCCCTCAAGGGCGAGGGGATCACCTGGGCAATCTTCTGGTCGGGCGTCGGGGTCGACGGCCGTTGGCCTCATGAAGGGGCCTTCCGCCCAGAGGCTCTACAGGGTATTGGCTGCCGTCAGTTGTACCCGGATGGCTATTGCAGATGTGTAGATTGCTGTATTTTTGTGTATTGGAGAATCAGAAGGAGAAATAAAAAGGACACGAACTTATATCAACAGTATCAAAAATCATTTAGGGCAATCATGCAGGTCTACGATATCCTCCAGCAGGATCCAGAGTTATGGGACCTCTTTACCTGCGCGGAGGAGTACGAGGCAGCATTCAGGGACGGCTACGACCGATTCCCTCACTATATGAGCAACCACCGGGAGGCCTTTGAGCCCTGGGTGTCTCAGTATCTCATCGAGCAAGGCTACCACCCCGAGTATCCCGACAGTCAGCCGTTCGCCGTCTGCCTCACCCACGACATCGATACAATCCACAAGTCTGCTTTCTTTAAGGGGTATGATGCGTTGCGGTCCCTGAAAGCCGGTGATATCACAAAATCGCTCACGAACATCTGGCAACTTCGGTCAAGGAAACTTCCCTGGTTCAACTTCCATGAGATCATGGCGCTCGAGGAGAAGTATGATGCTCAATCGAGCTTCTACTTCCTCGCCCTCGCCCCTGGGGATCAGGACTACGCCTATGACATCAGGAGCCTCGAGGGAGAACTTGGGATGATCACCGACGCCGGGTGGGAGGTCGGCCTCCACGGGGGCCACCGGGCCTACTGCGACGCACGGGCCCTCGAAACCGAGAAGCAACGGCTTGAGGCTGTTCTCGGCCGGCCGGTCGTTGGTTACCGGAATCATTTCCTCCGGTTCCGGGTTCCGGAGACCTGGGAGATCCTCAGCCGCGCCGGGTTCCGCTACGACACAACCTTCGGGTATGCAGACTGCACCGGGTTCAGGAATGGAATGTGCCATCCCTTTAAGCCCTATGACCTTCAGACCGGCCGCGAGATCGATATCCTGGAGATCCCCCTCACGGTCATGGACTGCACGCTTGATGGATATATGCGGCTTGACGCCAAGAAGGCTTGGGTGGTCATCCGCCACCTAATCGATGCAACCGAGCGCTGCCACGGGGTCATCACCGTCCTCTGGCACAATGCCTACATGGAGGGGGAGCGGCTGAAGCTGTACGAGAAGGTGTTGCGATACTGCAGGGAAAAGGGGGCTTGGATGACGAGCGGGGCGGAAATCACACGAAATGTCCTGAAAAAAGAATGACGCTTGTTTAATAGTTAACTACAGGGATGCCGACATGAAAAAAGATAAATGTGTTTTAGTTCTGGGAGGATATATCAACAGTTATTCTATCATCCAAGAATTATACGAAAAACATGTTATAGAAATTATTCTCCTTGATACAACGCGAAGTGTCGCATCATATAGCAATAAAATTAAAAAATTCGTGTTAATTGAAAACTCACCTGATGCGTTACGTGATGAAATACAAAAATTGCATGAAGACTACGATTACATTGTGATATTTCCCACCAATGATTTACATTTAGAATATTTACATCAGGTATATGCAGACATTTCTTCATATTGTTTCATGCCATTTAATTACAATAACTTGCTACAATGCTTAGATAAGTATACCCAGTATGAACATTGCGAACAACTTAATGTCCCTTACCCAAAAACTATGTGCATAAATTCTATCGAAGATTTAGACAAAATGTCTACACTAAAATACCCGGTAATTATAAAGCCTAGGAAGCGTGACGACATATCAACGGATGTTTTTAGAAACCTACAGCTACAAACTAAGCTCGATTTGGAAGCGTACTCCGTATACATTGAAAAATATCTAGCCAAAGGAATTACGTTTTTAGCGTCTGAAATTATCCCAGGCGATGGCTCAAATATTTATGCATATGTAGGATACAGAAGCAAAGACGGAAAGATTCTAAATGAGTGGACCGGGAAGAAATTATCTCAGTACCCCGACGATTTCGGGGTTTTTGCAAGTGCATCAAATGAAGCACCTGAAGAAGTTCTTCATCAAGGTCGAACACTGCTAAACGGTATGGATCTCATTGGAATTGCCGAACCTGAGTTCAAATTTGATCCCCGAGATGGAAAATATAAGTTAATGGAAATTAACCTTCGTTCAATGATGTGGCACCGTGTGGGCAATCTTTCAGGTGTGAACATACAGTATTCGCAGTATTTGGATGCTATAGGAGAAAATGTTGAAAAGCAAATTCAGGAAAGAACACGAAAAATACACTTTGTCTACTTAAAACATGAGATCGTTAACTTGATAAAACGAAAAGGATACTATCGTACTGCATATTATAATCTCTTTAAATCAGATAAGACCTTTATTGCGTTCTTCGATCCCTGGGACCTTTGGCCATTTTTAAAAGACACAATCTTTGCTATCAAACGTATGGTGGAAATATGTCTAAAAGCATTAAGATGCATATAGTCATGGGTTTAAAGCGAATTTTACTGAGGCGAGAAGGGGTAATAATTAATAATAACTGCACATTCTCAGGGGTGAACTTTTTGGGTACCGCAGTAATTGAACCATATTGCAGACTTACTGGGGATCCAATCATTACAATTGGTGACCATTTCTATATGAATGCCAATTGCCATTTGCTAGGTGAAATAACTATTGGTAAACATGTACAAATAGGTCCTCAAACTGTGGTGTGGGGAAGGGATCACGGTTTAAAGAAAGACGTGCTCATACAAGCGCAACCGCACAATAAGAAGCCCATCCATATCGGTGACGACGCCTGGATTGGAGCTCATGTGACAATCCTAAAGGGTGTCCATATTGGAAAGGGGGCAGTTATTGGTGCAGGAAGCGTTGTCACAAAAGATATCCCAGAGCATGCAATTGCAGTCGGAAACCCTGCAAGGGTGATAAAATATCGGAGCTAAAATTACTATTATAGGAAAAGCTATCGAGTTATGATCTTATTTCAGAAATAAAAGATGTCCTTATACTTCCTAAATCATGGTGGACTGTACCAAGTGAATTAGTGATTACAACGCTTATGACCTAGGGATTGTCCTTTTTGACGATTTCCTGTTTACGATCGGGAAACGTATTCTTAACATTTGGTATAACAATACTACATTAATTGCAGACTTTGCTGTCCCGATAAAGAGCGCTCACATAAGCACCGCAGAATACGACCATACTTGCAGTGACATAAAACCGTAGCAAAGCGTCTCTTTGGCTTAGGTATTAACAATCAAGATACATATTTCCAGTTAAGGATGCAAAGATGCTCTTTCGATCTTCCTAGGGTCTGCTCAGGGTCCCCCCGGATATACTATTCCTCAACAGCAGTCCCCTACCGTCCTCCCCACCTTATCCAGGACCCATTCGACGGCTCCAGCGAGCACCCAATCGCCTCCGCGATCGCATCCGGAACCGCTAGCTCGCCCTGTCCCTTCCAACCGTTTACTTAAACAATGAGCACGTGAGTATACCCCTCGATCCAATGGTCCCTCACAGTCTCGTCAACGACATCCGATTGCTGGTCTACGATATTGCTACACTTGCTTTCTCAACCCTATCTCGGTTCGTGCCGAAAAACGATCATAAAATCCTGTTTTTTTCGGCACCCGACTTCTCCGATAATGCAAAATACGTCTACGACAGGATGCTCGAATCCGGCCTCGATAAAACCTACAGGCTTACTTGGTGCGTTTATTCACCCGTTCGTGCAAACCATGTCATCCGCCGGTCGCGCGAATACATCCACCATGCGCTGACGGCAAAATACATCGTCAGCACCCACGGCACGCCCGCCTGGAAGTCCAGAAATCAGGTCAGCCTCGAGTTATGGCACGGCCTTCCGCTAAAGACAATTGGACACTTTGCCGATATGGACCATCCAAACGCCGTTGCACGGCTCTCCGCGGCACAGAGGCTGCGGAGGTTTGCGAACTCCGTGGACTACCTTATCACAACCTCGGAATTCGAGCGGCTGATCTTCTCTTCCGCTTTCCTGATCGATCCCGGTAAGATTCTGGTCCTCGGGCAGCCCCGCTGCGACGCTCTTTACAGACCCAGAGATTCCGGGATAAACGTACTATGCCGTATCCTTGGTCGGAACGATATTGCTGGAAAGAGGATTCTCCTGTATCTTCCTACCTTCCGGGAATACGATGCCGATGCGAGCTGTAACATTCTCGAAGAGATCCTCGCAAGCGAGAAGTTTTGCCGGTTCGTGGGGGACGAGAACCTGCTGTTCATCTGCAAACCGCACTCGCACGACGAAAATGCGTTTCAGGCATACAACGGAGAGCACATCTACATACTCTTAAACGATGACCTGCGGAAAGCCGGTAATACCATCTACGACTTCCTGAACGCCGTCGATATTCTGGTTACCGATTACTCGTCGGTATACTTCGACTTCCTTCACCTGAACCGACCGATCGTCTTCCACGTGCCCGATATCGAGGAGTACCAGAAGCAGAGAGGATTTATTCTCGAACCGTTTCGCGACTGGGCGCCGGGGGAGACCTCTACTAATGTCGATGAGTTGATAGGGGCCCTTACGAATACCCTCGCCGATCCGGACAGATGGGAATCGGAGAGGATCAGGCTCCGGGGGTTATTGTTCAAATACATCGACAATCTCGCATCTGAAAGAGTCTGCAGATTGATCGGGCAGCATTAATCCAATCAGGTTGAAGCCGTTCCGAACCCCTCCGGCAGGGAGACACCGCTCACACCCCCGGTGCTCACGCTCACTATGTTCGCGGTCCGACGACCTCCGGCCCTCTCAAACTCCGGCCTTTTGGCCGTCACTGTTCGAAAATTGCGCAGCAATTTTCTCGAACTCCGCCTGCCCCCCTGGGGCACGCGTCGTTGCTCGCACCCCCCGGAGGTTATGCATCTCCCCACATTGCTGCCGGGTAAAAGCCGTGCCCATCCCGGACCACGATAGCTCGCACGGCAGAAATCCCACATAACCGTTCTGCACGAGGTCCGCCTACGGTCTGCAGACAGTTCCGGGAGACCTCGACTGCTTGAGAGGTTGAGACACGCAGTCAACAGCCAAATCTTCTTATAACCGGACGGTGTGTAACCCTCGACAAACCGGGTCGGTGTTTCACCTTGATCGGGGTAATCCTAGCAGCAGGTCGCGGGCAAAGACTGGGCAGAGACATCGATCTCGAGAAGATCGGCCCGAAATGCCTGCTTCCTATCGACGGTCGGACTCTGCTGGAGCGAACGGTCTCGGATCTGGTATCGTTCGGTGTGGACACGATCACTATCGTCGTCGGATACCGGGCGGAGATGGTACGGGAAGCATGCGCGGCACTGGGGAGGAAGTATGATGCCCGATTCGATTTGGTCCGTAATGACGCATACCTCTCGACGAATACAGCCTGCTCTCTCCAGATCGGGCTATCTGACATACATGACGACGTTGTCATCTTTAACGGCGACGTGCTGTACGATCGTGCCATCCTGGATGATCTATTAAAGATAAACCGGACTGCAATCTCGGTCGACAATACAAAGCCGCTCACGGAAGAGTCGTTTAAAGTGAGGATAGCAAACGGTCGGATCGAAGAGATGGGAAAAACCATCCCGATAGAAAGAGCGACCGGGGAGTTCATCGGCATCTCAACGATCGGCGGGGGGGATCTTTTGGAGGCAAAAAGGCTGCTGAAAAACCTGGTTTCGGATAATCCGAATAACTACTACGATTTCATATACCTGTCCCTGTCAGAGGGCGGGAACCTTGCATACTCGTTCACAAATGGGCTAAAATGGACGGAAATCGACGATATCCACGATTTAAAGTATGCCGAAAGCATTGCAGGTGTAGCCTGCGGCGCACGGGGGCGATTTTGATGATATCGAAAGTCGGGGTCATCGGTGCCGGAAGCATGGGCACCGCCGTCGCACAGAGCATCTCCAGGAGGGCCGGAGAAGTGTTCATATTTGGCAGGAAAAAGGAGATTGTCGATTCGATTAACACCGACAACCGTAATGCGAACTATTTCCCGGGCCTGCGCTTGAACCCCAATATCCGTGCGAGACTGATGGGCGATAGATTGGATGTCGCGGGCTGTGCGGCCGTAGTCATCGCCGTGCCCTCCAGCGAAGTTCGCTCTGTCGTTAAAGCCGCCGGTGACGATCTTTCAGATCAGATTCTTGTTACCGTCTCCAAAGGACTGGAGTATCCATCGCTCAAAACGATGAGCGAAATTATTCGCGACGAAACGGGCAACCCGGATATGGCCTGTTTCTCAGGACCGACCTTCGCAGATGAGATAGCCTACGGCCATATCGCCGGTGCTACGATAGGTGCCGGCGACGACCCGTCACTGAGAGCAACGATGTCGGATCTCTTCGGTGAATTCATCCTGGATTTTTCGGATGACCTCAGAGCGGTCGAGTTGTGCGGCGTGCTGAAGAACGTATACGCCATCGGAACAGGGATGTGGGATTCGGTTTACAGCAACCATAACGAGCACTACACCTTTTTGAACATGTGCTACAAGGAGATGTGCACCTTTTTAAAGGCGATTTCTCATGATAAGGATATATTCACGAAATTCTGCTGTTTTGGAGATTTCAACCTGACTGCCAACGTGGACAAAAGCCGCAACCGGACACTGGGGCTGATGGTCGGCAAGAAGATCGTAAAAACACCCTATTTAGAGTCCGGTGTGACGTTTGAGGGGTCCAGATCGGTCAAAGGGATAATTGAACTGGCAGACACCCATGATATCGATCTGCCCATCGCACGATTCGTCTACGATGTCCTGAGCGGGAACAATAACGTACGGGCGTCGGTCGATACGCTCGTCAGGAAGGCGCCCTGAAACACCGGGAGCAGGAACCGGATCCCCATACGGTCGAGTAACCGCCCTCCCCACCGTGGAGAACCGCTCCACCAGACCTCATCGAAACCCAGGATTATACGGATCTTTCCTCGATAATGCTCCGGATTTTTTGCATCCTCCCCTCAAGGGAGAACTCCCTCTCAATCCTGGCTCTTGCCGCCCTACCCCTATCGGACTGCAGCGCCTTTACTATCGCCGCCGCCGTCGCTTCCACATCCCCGTACGGCACCACGAATCCTGTGTCACCCACCACCTCCGGGAGGGCCCCCCTGTCCGTCACCACGGGGACGCACTCGCAGGACATCGCTTCGGCAAGCGCCACGCCGAACGATTCCCGATAGGAGAGCTGGCAGTAGACCTTTGCCCGGCGGTACCACTGCAGGAGTTCGGCCTGAGAAGGGGACGGGATAACCTCGACGTTCGGCGGGGCATCCCGTCTCAGGCTCTCGATGCTCCCGTCGAGATCACGGCCGATGATGGCGAACCGGAGGTCCGGGAGGCGTCCTGCAGTCTCAAGGAACGTATCAAGGCCCTTGAGCGTGATGTTGCTCCGGTTGATCTGGCATACAGTGATGACGAGGTCGCGTTTCTCCTCTCCCGGGGAAAACTGCGCGCAGTCGATCCCGTTATAGACGACCGCAACGTGGCGGCGATCACTCAGTTCCAGTATCTCCCGCCTGTTGAACTCCGATACCGCGAGGATGTGATCGGCGTTCTGGACGATGTAGTTCACCCTCTTTGCAAGTTTCTGGTCCAGCAGGGCGCCGTAGCCGATCTCCGGCTCCCTCGCGACCTCGTACCCGCCGATGACGACGATGGTTCTCTTCCCAAGGAGGTTTGCCAGCATCACGGCGAGATACGAATGATTGTGGGCGAACCAGGAGTAGGTGAGATCGGCCCAGAGGACTCCCCGGAATATCTCAAGCGCTATCAGGAGTGAACGCGTCAGGCCGATTTTCCCCTGGTAGTTGCTGATAACGGCTTCCCGGACCGGGTATTCCCGCCTGAGTGCCTCCAGATCGCGTTGTGTGAACGTGGATGGAGAAGGGGATATCAGGAATATTTTCTTTTGCTCCTTCACTTGAGTTCCCCCGGACTTTGCTAAACGGGCTCATACAACCCTGCTGCAGGCCGCATCCGTTTCAAGCGATACTGCCTCGACAGCGCCGGAAATTCGTAACGACGGCCGGGATAACCCGTATGGGGGGGAGGTGGAGTATCCAACGGGGCCGGAATTATCGCGCTCTGCGGCCACGGCTCCGATCGCCCCTTCCCGCCTCCTCAACCTGCCTGTATACACCGAGCAGCCTCTTTTCCATCTCCCCCCAGTTATACCGTTCAAGAACCGCCCTCAGTCCATTCTCCCCCATCCTCCGCGCCTCGTCCGGGTGCTCCAGCAGGTAGACGATCGCCTCCGCGATCGCATCCGGGTTTGTCGGGTCGACCAGCACCCCGCACCCGGTCTCGCCGACCACCTTCCGGATCTCCGGAAAGTCACTTGCAACGACAGGAAGACCGCAGAGCATGTAGTCGAAGAGCTTGTTCGGGAGGCCGATGTATGCGTTGTAGTAGTCGGGCTGGAAGACGAGGAGGCCGATGCTGCCTTCGCGCAGGGTCTCGTACATCTCCCGGTAAGGAAGGTAGCCAGTCAACGTGATCGCCGGTCTCGGGTCCGTTTTCGCCGCGATCGCACCAATATCCTCGCGGACGTTCCCGACGAGCGTCAGGGAGACATCGGGAATCGTTGCCGCCACCTTAGAGATCGCCTGGATGCATTCACGAATGCCGTGGAACAACTGCATGTTCCCGGCCATGTAGACCACGTTGAAGTTGTTCTTCGCCCGCGGCGCCGGCGGCACCGAGCCGGCGACCGAATAGTTGGATACGATCACAGGAAGTGTCCCATTCCGACCGAACCGCTCCGCAACGCTCTCGCTGACGGCAATCATTGCATCGGCGAATCTTGCAAGCAGGACCTCTCCCCAGGAAAGCATGGGCTCAAGGACCCTTGTGAGGACCGTCGCGTTCGGGAGGCCGAGATCGAACGGTATCTCGCTCGGCCAGTGCTCGTGGATATCATAAACAACCCGTTTCCCTTTGAAGAACTTCGTAAGGAGTCCGATGAGGAGAGCATCAGGCTCATGGCAGTGGATGACGTCGCACTCCTGGGTCAGGCACGCCCGAAACGTCCGCCAGAGGGTCAGGGGGTGGAGGAGGTTTGAAGAGGGTTTCCGGACGGTGACAATTTGCACGCCTCCGTTCTCATCGATGCTCCCATTCTCCGAAGGAGCGATGATCGTGACGTCATGCTCCTTTGCCAGGCTCTTCGCTTCTTTCTCGAATATCCGCCCGTCGTGGGGCAGGTGGGTCGTGGTGAGCATGCAGATACGCATAATCCGGAGTTCGCTTGCGCCTCCCTGCCCGGGACCATCCCCGATATCACCGAGCACAAATGAGGGGGTTGAGCGACACCAACTGTCTTTCGGAATACTTATATTTTATCGTGAAGGGCCGGCGCCGGGTAGCTAAGGAGCATACCGGATCGGAGGAGAACTCCAGACAACTGCAAAAATAGTGAATGCGCCGGAGAAGGATCAAATCTTACACAATGGTCGAAATTTCGAACGTGAGTTTACCAGCCTCAACGTTCACTCCGCGTCCCGGCACATGCCGGGCACCGTTATCCCGATCGGGCAGACTTGAACCGGGCGAGGATCTTCCCGATCAGGATACTGGCGTTTCCGTTCCCAAATATTTCGTTCTGCCTCGATCCGGGTGAAAAATGTCGAATAGCATCTGCAATCCTCCCCCGCTCCGCCCCCACGAGCACATTCCACCCGGCCTCGACCGTTTCGACCCACTCAGTGTTCTCCCGGAGGGTGATGCAGGGCACGCCGAGCATGTAGGCCTCCTTCTGGACGCCGCCGGAGTCGGTGAGGATCTTTTCTGTGTGCGCCATCAGGTGGAGCATGTCGAGATAGCCGAGCGGCTCGACGACCCGGACGTTCTCCGGCATCTCCGCAAGGAGGCCGTGTTCGCTGAGGTGCTTCCGCGTCCGGGGGTGGACCGGGAAGACAACCGGTCTTTCGGCCTCCCCGAGAGCACTGAGGATGGCACACATATTCTCCCGACTGTCGGTGTTCGACGGCCGGTGGACGGTGACGACGAAGTACTCCCCCGGCCTGACCCCGACCTCCTCAAGGATCCGGGAGCGTTCTTCAGCGACCGCGCGGTTGTAGTTCATCGCGTCGCACATCACGTCCCCGACGAGGAAGACGCCCTCCGAGATTCCCTCGGCCGCGAGGTTCCTGACAGCCGTCTCCGTCGGGCAGAAGAGGAGGTCCGATGCGTGATCGGTAAGCACCCGGTTCACCTCCTCGGGCATCCGCCGGTCGAAGCTCCGGAGCCCCGCCTCAACGTGCGCCACCGGCACATGGAGTTTCGCCGCCGCAAGCGCGCCTGCGAGGGTCGAGTTCGTGTCGCCGTAGACCAGAACGACGTCGGGCTTCTCCTTTTCAAGAACATCCTCGATCGCCCCGAGCATCGCCCCGGTCTGGTGACCGTGGCTCCCGGAGCCGATGCCGAGGTTGTAGTCGGGCTTCGGGATCGCGAGTTCCTCGAAGAAGACCTCCGACATGCCGTGATCGTAGTGCTGTCCGGTGTGGACGAGGATCTCCTCGTGCTCTTTCCTGAGCTCCCGGGAGACGGGAGCGCACTTGATGAACTGGGGTCGGGCGCCGATAATCGATGCGATTTTCATGGTTATTCCTGGATCGGATGGCTGTTTCTGTCGCCCCGGCCGATGCCTTTGTAAACGAAGCCCGCCCGGATGAACGCGTCCGGGTCGACGGCGTTCCTGCCGTCGACGATCACCGGGTGCTCCCGGCCCGAGAGTTCCTTTACCCGGGCGGGGTCGAGGGAGAGGTAATGGTGGTGGCCGGTGAAAATGGTGACGACGTCTGCTCCCGCGAGGGTCCCCTCGAGGTCGTGCGAGACCTCTATCCCCGGGTAGTCGTTCACGAACGGGTCATGGACCCTGACCACGGCGCCCGCCTCCTCCATCGCCGCGAGGTAGGGCTCAGCCGGCGTGTTCCTGGTGTCGTCCGAGTTCTGGATGAACGCCCACCCGAGGAGCGCGACCTTCGCGTCCTTTGGGGACATATCCGTCCGTTTCAGCCCCTCGAGGGTCAGGTGGACCATGTGCCGGGGCATGAACTCGTTGATCTTTCGTGCGATGCCGAAGATCGACTCGGCCCCGTGCGGGTACCAGAGGTCGCCATGCCCGAGAACCTGTGCGCCGCGCTCGAGGTGCCAGGAGTCCTTCGTGAGGCAGTGGCCGCCGACACCGGCGCCCGGCCAGAGGATTGCCCGGGTGATCCCCTCGCCCTTGAGGGAGTCGATCCCCGCCCGGACGTCGTAGACGTTGACGCCCATCGCCTCGCAGTGGAGGGCAAGCTGGTTTGCGGCGGCGATCTGGAGGTCGCGGAAGGCGTTCTCGGCGGTCTTCGTCACCTCGGCCGCGGTCGCGGTCATCGGGATGATCTTTCCGGTCGTGAGCACCGGCCGGTAGAGTTCGACCGCCCGCGCCGTGGAGACGTCGTCAATCCCGCCCACGATCCGGTCGTGCTCCCGGATGTTCCGAAGCAGCCGCCCGACCATCACCCGCTCGGGGGCATGGGCGAGGCAGAACTCCTCGCCGGCGACGAGCCCCGACTCTTCCTCAAGGATCTCCCGGGCCATTCCGGTGGTCGTGCCGGGAGTGACCGTCGACTCGAGCACCACGAGCGTGCCCTCCGAGAGGTGCCTTCCCACCTGCCCCAGCCCCTCGATCAGGGCCGAGAAGTCGGGGATCAGGTCCTTCGGATCTTTAAACGGTGTCTGGATGGCGAGGGTCACCGCGTCGCACTCCGCGATCTCGGAGAAATCCGAGGTGCACCGGAACTTCCCCGCACCGACGACCTTCCCGAGCAACTCCTCAAGCCCGGGCTCCTCGCCCTTGAGCGGGGACTCTCCCCGGTTGAGCATCGCGACCTTGTAGCCGGAGGACGGCGAATCCCGCTGGAACCCCCTGACGGACTCGAACCCGGGTGCGTCCGCAAAGAGCGCCGCGGCGGGGATGCCGACGTAGCCCATCCCGACCACACCGATCTTCCTGATCGGGCCTCTTCTGTCGATGATCGACTGTAACCTGCTGCTCATTGCAAAAACCATCCTACGCCGCAAAACATCGCGCGACATCCTCGCAGATCTCCATATTCAGCAGCGCCTGTGCAGGACTGACCGGGAACTCCCGTCCCCGGGCGGCGCAGTCGAGGAATGTCGAGAGTTCGAGTTTCAGCGGCTCCTGCTTGTTCACGAGCACCTTCTCGATGATGTTCTCCTGCACGTAGCGCTCGTCCTCGACCGCATACTGCCCGGGTTTGCGGTGAATGTAGATCTCCTGAGCCATGAAGTCCCCCTCGACGGTGAACTCCTCCTCCTCGATATAGATCATCCGGATCTTCTTCGAGGACTTCCTGCTTGCGGAGAGGTAGACCGGCGTTCCCCCAAAGGAGAAGAGAGCGCTGCAGACATCGGGGTTCCCGCTGCCCGAGAGTCGGTAGGCCCCGTCCGGGAGAAGGACGTTTCGCATGATGTCCACATCGTGGATCATCAGGTCCTCGACGACCGAGGAGCCGCTCACCCGCGAAGAGGCCGGATTATGCCGTTTCATCTCGATGTAAAGGGGGTCCCGGATGATCTTTTTGATCTCGGGGACGATCGGGTTGAACCGCTCGATGTGCCCGACACCGACAACGAGGCCGCCGGGGATCTTCCCGATGAGCCTTCTCGTCTCTTCCGCCGTCGCGCAGATGGGCTTCTCGATGAGCAGCGGCACCCCGGCGTCGAGCACCGTCTCCGCAACCCCGAAGTGATAGGGCGTCGGGACACAGACGCTCACCGCATCCACGCGTTCGAGCAGGCTCTCAACGGTCGGGGAGGCCGTTGCCCCGAAGGCTCCGGCAAGTTCGGCGGCTGCCTTCCTGTTGAGGTCGAACAGGTGGAGCGAGCCCACCGCCTTCAATTCCGAGTATACGCGGGCATGGTTCCTGCCCATCATTCCGACACCGATTACCCCTACATCCAAGATCTCACCGCCGATAGTATACGCGCTCTCCTGCGCGAGAGTAATAATATACATTGGCATCGCTCCGGTATGACGTTATCGTGACGCCCTTCGCGGGACAGTGACATCCACCCCCCCGGATCGTGGCCGATTCCCTGCTTCAGTTCAAAACCAATATGGTTCTTCACGGCGAAACCACTGCTTGTGTTCCGCCCCTCCAGGTATCTTGCCCGTGTCATGCGCATTGACCCCATCCAGCGCCAGAGTGTCATCAGCCTCGGCTCGACACTGGGTCTCACCGCGGTCGGGTTCCTCTCCACGATGTTCTTCGCCCATACCGTCGGTCCGTCGATACTGGGTGCATACTTTCTCTTTGTCGCTTATTTCAGCGTTTTCAACCTGATCGGGGACGGGGGGTTCGGGGGCGCTGCCGTAAAGCGGATCAGCGAGGGCGAGGACCAGAACGCATTCTTCACCGCATTTATCTTCCTCCGGGTGATGCTGGTGGCCGTCTCGGTGGGCTTTCTCTTTATTGCACAGCCGTACCTCACCGACCTCACCTCATCGGGAGTCTTCCCCTGGCTGGTCTTAGCACTGGTCGTCAGCGTCTTCACGACCATCACCTCAAATGCGGTCTACGGCACAGGGAAGGTCGGCGTCAACCAGATCAGCAGCTTGCTCAACAACGTTATCAGGGTAGCCGTCCAGGTTGTCGCGGTCGTCCTCGGCTACAGTGTTGCAGGCCTTGCCGGCGGGTTCGTCGCCGGACTCCTTGCAGGAGGGCTTTTCGCCTTCCGTTTCCTGGATCTCTCGCTCGCGTCGTTTGGCCGCTCCCACATCTCCAGCCTCTTTGCCTTTTCGTTCTGGACGTTCCTCGGTGCAGGCGGCTACCTCGTCTTCTCGTACGCCGACACCATCCTGATCGGTCACTTCCTGACCGATGCCGATGTCGGCATCTACCGCGTGGCGCTCCAGCTCACCTCAGTTGCGACGTTCATCACCGTAGCACTCCGCACCACCCTCTACCCGAAGGTCAGTTATCTGGGGAAGAAGAACGCCCTCTCTTCGGTGGAGAACGCGCTCGCCCGTGCCTTCACCTACTCGCTCCTGCTCGCCGTCCCTGTCCTCGCCGGGGGCTGGCTCCTCGGTGAACGGCTCCTCTACTTCTTTTACGGGGCGTCGTTCTCAGCGGGGGCATCGGCTCTCACGCTGCTCCTGATCGTCCAGGTGGCCCACGTCTTTATGTTCCTCCAGACGATGTGCTTAAACGCCCTCGACCGGCCGAAGGACTCGTTCCGGGTAACGGCAATCGCAGTTGCCGTCAACATCGGCCTGGACGTCCTTCTCATCCCGGCATACGGCATCGTCGGGGCGTCGGCGGCCACGCTCGTCACCATGGTGCTGAACGCGGCGCTCGCCCGTCGCGCCCTCTCCCGGAGCATCCGTGTCCGGATAGAGCCCCGGGCCGTGGGCAACATCGTCCTTGCCGCGCTCGTGATGGATGTTGTCGTCATGGCCTACTCGTACCTCATCCCGCTCTCGAACGTCGTTGTCGTCCTCGGGGCGGTCGCGCTCGGCGGGCTGGTCTATCTCCTGGTCCTCCTCAAGATCGACCGGGGCATCCACGACGAATTGAAGGAATTAACCCAAAAACTCGGCATCCCCTGGCCCGGGGTGCTCTGAACCCGACGATATGCACACCGGTTCATCTATCCTCTTCACCCGAACGCCGGGGATGCCCTGCCCGTCCGGTTGAAATACCAGGTGCTGCAATGTGTGTCTACACTCGAGGAAGACGATGAAGAAAGAAGTCCGCGAACTGGAGCATGAAGAGTTTCCGCTTGCAGAGAAGGTCTGGACGCACTACCGCGGTCAGAAGGCAGACCCGGCGCAGGAGAGGATCTTCGGCGTCTTTATCGACGGCGTCCTTGCCGCGACGGCCCGCTGTACCCGTCATTCGGGCGGCCTCGAGATGGACTGTGTCTTCACTCTGGACGAGTATCGTGGCGGCGGGTATGCAAAGGAGGCCGTGCAGAAGCTCCTTGAGGAATGCGGCTCCGAGACGATCTACATCCACTCAACCCTCCCCCTGATCGAGTTCTACGGGAAACTCGGGTTCGAACCCATCCCCGAGGCGAGACTGCCGACAAGTATCCGGGAGCGGTTCCTCTTCTGCTTCGGGGAGATGGCGGGGTGCAACGTCGCCCCCATGATGCGAAATCCCCGGGCTTGAGCACCGGTATTACGGAGAGACGAGAACAGGCTCTAGTGCTCGATCTTCTTGATGTGCTCGATGGCGTTCTCCCCCAGTCTCTCCCGCGCCTGCAGTTCGGCGACGTCCCGTATCGCCTCGAGCATGTGGACTGAGTCTTCGAGGAAACTCAGGATATCGGCGGGGTAGAGATCGATTCCGTATTCGTCGAGGAGGTGGGTGCTGATCTGGCGGTGATCGAGCCCCATCTCCCGGAACTCGATGATGGTGAGGGTGAACTTCCTTTCCGGGCACCCGCAGAAGGGTGCGTTCTTGCACTTGCAGTCCATGAAGTCGCGGAAAAAAGCCAGGAGCTGCTCGTGCATCCGGCGGTCGAGGTTCTCGAAGTTGATCGCCTTCCCGAGCGACTCGAGGAACGCGCCCGAGAAGACGTGTTCCGGGAGCCGGAACCCTGCAGCCCGCTCCAGCTTCCGTGCCGCCCGGAACCGGGCTTTATTCGCAATCACGAGGCCTCGCCGGGCTCCTCGTCGAACTTCGCGAGCGACTTCATGGCGTTGCTCATGGTCTCGATCTCGATGAGCCACTCATCGAAGAGACCGGGGTTCTCCGCGTCGTCCTTGATGTACTTCGCGCAGCAGGTGGCGCCGTCGACCACGGCGGCCCCGATGTTTGCCGCAACCTCGAGCGCCTCCTCGAGATTCTCCTCGTCGATACCCCGGCCCTTCTTCACGAGCGCCTTGATGTCCTTATCGAATTCGCCTTCGAGATACTTCCGGCAGGCGGTAAAGAGCACCAGCAGGGAGAGCTGGAGCGACCCGACGATATCCTCGAGGTCTCCATCGGGAAGCCCGGTCATGACGATCAGTTCCACGTCGTCGAGTTTTTCTATGGCCTCTTCTTTCGTGAACCGGCCGTTCTGGTAGAGGCGAATGATCTTCAAGACGGAGAGGGTGATATCCTCGGTGAAACTGTAGAGCATCTGTTCGCCTTCGGAGACCTCTTCGCCTTCGGCGGGCTCGAAGTTCGCATCCTCCAGTGTCTTGATCCAGTTGTCCCAGCGCTCCTGATTGTAAAAAATATAGAAGAGTTTCATGGGTTCTGCCTGTTTGGCACTCGCTTTCTTCGCCATATCAGTACACATTCAGAGTGCCTCTGTTAAAAATCATTTGCTCTTTCTAGAGAAGGCTTAAATTGGCGCGATTCGCGAACATTCATCTAGGACGAGCGAGCATATGAAGAGCAGATGGCGAGAGTTTGCGGGCTTGATACACTCCTGAAATCCTACGAACCCATTGCGGTCGCGCTCTCCGGGGGAACGGACAGTTCGGTCCTGCTGGCCTTCGCACGGCTTCACGGGATCCGGGCGATCGGTATCAGCGTCGATACCGGCCTTACTCCCCCGGGGGAACTCGCGGCGGCACAGAAACTCTCGGAGCGCCTGGGCGTCCCGCACGTCGTGATACCGCTCGATATGCTCGAGATCCCCGCAGTCCGGGAGAACCGGCCGGACCGGTGCTACGTCTGCAAGCGGGCGATGATGGAGGCGGTCGCCCGGGAGGCAGAGCAGCGGGGGTGCCGGACGGTGGTCGACGGGACCCACGCCGACGACCGGGCGGAGACCCGTCCGGGAATGCGGGCGCTCCGGGAGCTCGGGATCAGGAGCCCGTTCGCCGAGTGCGGCATGGGGAAGGAGGATATCGAGGCTCTCGCGGGGGAACTGGGAGTACCCGTTCGCCCGCCGTCCGCATGCCTCGCGACCCGCATCCCTACCGGCGAGCCGGTCACCCGGGAGTGTCTCGCGCTCGTTGCGGCCGCCGAAGCCTTCCTCGCACAGGAGATCCCGGGAACGATACGGGTCCGGTGCACTGGCGGCCACCGGGCCTCCATCGAGGCCGACCCGGCACACCGCCGGAGGCTGGAGGAGCTGCTCGGTGCGGTGAAGGAACTCGGCTTTGAGGATGTTGCGATTGCCCCGGGAGGCTACCGGGAGGGAGGTGCGGATTCATGGAAGCGGTGATGATCAGGTACGGCGAGATCTTCCTCAAGAGCGAGCCGGTGAAACGGCGGTTCATCTCGATAATGACCGGGAACATCGGTCTCGCGCTGGATGCGGAAGGGCTCTCCCACCGCATCGAGACACCGCGGGGACGGGTTCTGATCTTCGGTGACGAGCCCCGGCGCATCGCCGCGGTGGCCGCGAGGACTTTCGGGGTGGTGGGCGTCAGCGTCTGCACGGTGACCACCGCCGATATCGACGGGATCGCGGCCGCGGCTGTCGAGCACGCAGAGCGGCGCCTCCGAGCGGGGATGTCGTTTGCGGTCAGGGCTCGCCGGTCGGGCGTCGAGGGGTTCAACAGCCAGAAACTTGCGGCTGCGGTCGGCTCGGCCGTTCTCGACCGGATCCCGGAGGCTACGGTGGACCTGACGGCGCCCGATTACGAGGTCTTCGTGGAAGCCCGGGAGTTCGGCGGCCTCGTCTACGACGAGAAGATCGGCGGGCCGGGCGGGCTCCCCTACGGGACACAGGGAGAGGTGATGGGGCTGCTCTCGGAGGGGATCGACTCGCCGGTTGCGTCGTGGCTGATGATGCGCCGGGGATGTCTGATGGTGCACGTCAACATGCACGGCGGGCGATTCGGCGGAGCGGATTCGGAGAAGAACGTTCTGCAGAACCATGCCCGGCTCTCCCGCTGGGTTCCGGGGCACTCGCTCGAACTCCTCGTCGTGGATATGGAGCCGTTCTTTGAGACGATCACGGCGTTGAAGGAGCCGCGCTACCGGTGCATCCTCTGCAAGCGGTTCATGCTCCGGGTCGCAAGCCTCATTGCGGGAGAGCGCGGTGCCTATGCGCTCGTCAACGGCGACAACCTGGGGCAGGTGGCTTCGCAGACGCTCGCGAACATGACGGTGATCGCCCCGGCGGCCTCCGTCCCGGTGCTCCGGCCGCTGATCGGGTTCGACAAGGAGGAGGTCGTCGAGCGCGCCCGTGCCATCGGGACGTTCGAGGCGCATCCCGGGAGCGTCGGGTGCACCGTCGCTCCCCGCTACCCCTCGACGGCGGCACCCGCGGAGACGATCGCCGGTATCGAGGAGGAGATCGACGCGGAGGGGCTCGCGGCCCGGGCGGCGGGGACGGTGCGGCGGTTCCGGGCGAAGAACGGGGAGATTGAGGAGGGGTGGTAAGGGGACCGGCTACGACTGGTGTGGCTCCTTGAGCCTTAGAAACCTGCACAGGTAGGTGCTCAAATCCCCATTCCTCGCCAGTCACATTTTTCAGTGGTTCCCTCACACGTCCTTTGCTTGTTTAGGCCCATCGCACGGATTTCGAGGGGATATCGCCACGCGGGGAGGGGCTGACGGGGAGTGCGAGCGTAGCGAGCTTGAGCACCGTTAGGTGCGAGGGGGGAGCACCCCCCTCTCCTGTCTCTACCACACAAAGGGGATACCCGTAACCCCCACCCCGCCCGGCCTCCGGCCTCCTCACCCGCACCTGCGGTGCTCATGCTCCGGCCCTACGGCCCGTCGCACCCCACACCTCGGGGCGGGGGCAGTGCGTGGCGATAAGCGACGTTCCGGATGAGCGGAGCTCGAGCACCGAAGGTGCGCAGCCACTGCAATACACTGTACCGGGTTTTGCCCTGTTCTTGCCCTGATGGGTGTACGCAAGCGAAGGGTGCTTGCAAACTCCCCCAAAGAGTTCAGGTACATGATAGACCGGATAACACTCCGGCCCGCACGCACCCGCTCTAAAAAAGAAGTCCGAGGATCCCTCAGATAATATTCAGCCCGTTCTCTCGCGCAATCTCGACAAACGACTCCCCGACGTGCCGGATCTGTTTCTCGGTCAGCCCGAAGGTGTTGAACTTCCAGACCTTGGTGGAGCCGGGGATGACGCCGGTGATCCCGCGCTTCTTTAAGTCGCTCGAGAGGAAGAAACCGCGCTTCTTGTGCCGCTCCGCCACCGTGTCGAAGGACTCGCGGGTATCGATCCGGGTCAGGGTGTGCTCTCTGGGGTAGTCGGAGAGGACCTTCGTCCCCTCGATGGAGAGGAGGGCGTCGACGACCGCCTGCGAGTGCGCCACCTCGGTCTCCCAGTGCTGCACCCGCTCCGTGACATGGGGGAACGAGGCCATCATCCCGACGACGGTGACGCCCATCAGGGTGCAGCCCATCATCTCCACCTCTTTGATCCCGAACGTCCGGCCGGTCACGTCCCCCTTTGCCTGAGTCGTCCGAAAGACCCGCTTCGCGTGCTCGTTCGTCGTCGCGAGGACGCCCGAGGGTGCCGGGGCCGCCATGCTCTTGTGGCCCGACCCGACCACGAAGTCGGCACCGAGCGCTTTGCCGTCGACGGGCATGATCCCGACCGTGTAGGCGCCGTTGACGAGGACCGGGATGTCGTACTGGTGGGCGACCTTTATGATGCCCGCAACGTCGTGGACGTTCCCGAACTGGTAGTCGACGTGGTCGACGAAGAGCAGGGGCGGCGTCTTCGAGAACTTCCGGATCACCGCCTCGATCTTTTCTGCCGCGGCATCGGGGGTGATGTGGTTCGCTGCGTCCTTCGGGATTTCGAGCGGAATCCCGCCCGCTTCCTCGACCGCCACGAACTCGGTGTAGTGGGCGAGCGACGTGACGATGACCGGGTCGCCTTTCTCCACGAACGTGCTCGCGACCGCCTGGAACCCCCGGCGCGCTCCAGGAACCACCCGCGCCGTGTCCATATTCAGCCATGCGGCGAGGTCCGCGTGGAACTGCGCGATGGGGGGTTTCTGGATGTAATCGAGCCTGAAGGGGCTCCGGCAGTTGTCGCAGACCGAGTAGCCGTCGCCGAAAGAGATTGCCGCCTTCATGGCATCTGCTGTGAGCCGTCCGCCCGCCTGGATGGGGTCGATGTTGATGTACATCTCCTCGACATCACGGGATTCGATATCGACTGCGCACTTCACCGTACCAGCTCCTCTTCGAGGATTACGATCTGCCGCTTCACCTTCTCCAGAGTGGCTGCGGCGCGCGCTTTCTGCGCTTCATCGAGGTCATGCTCCGGAGCTGTCTCCCGCAGGAGGAACCGGAGGTCGGAGAGGAGGAAGAGCGCCTGAAAAACTGCATCTACGGCCCGTTTTGACACGAGATCACCATACAAATATCAGTGAGGATATATTAGTTTAAGCGTATTATGGGCGCCGGCCCGGTGCCGGACACTTTCGCACCGCAGAGATCAGGCATTTATGCACGAGGGACATGGAGACTAATTGGGCATGAAGATCGTTCACCTGGCAGACACGCATCTCGGATTATCGGCTTTTAACCGGATGGATCCGGAAACCGGGATGAACCTGCGCGAACAGCTCGTCTACGACAACTTCCTCGCCGCCGTCGACCGGATCGTTGCCTTACGGCCTGATGCGCTCGTCCACGCGGGCGACCTCTTTCACCAGGTCAAGCCGAAGACCCGCGCCTACACAACGGCGCTCGATGCCCTCTCCCGCCTGCACGATGCGGGGATCCCGGTGCTCGCGGTCGCGGGCAACCACAGCATGGCCAAGACCCGGTACACGGCATCGCCGTTCGAGGTGCTCGAGCGAGGAGGCTACCGCGCAAGCGACCTCTACGTCGCCCACCACAACCGCTACCGCCGGGTCGAACTGGGGGACACCGTCTTTCACCTGATACCGAATATGCTCGAGGCGGAAGGCTACCGGAGGGCGTTCGAGGGGCTTATATTCTCCAGCGGCACGAACGTGCTCGTCACCCACGGCCTTGCGAGCATCCTGAAGGACCGACGGCTGCACACCGTCGCCGAGCACGAACTGGACGCGACGATCCTCTCCGACCGGTTCGACTACATCGCGCTCGGCCACTTCCACGGCCAGGTGCAGGTCGCCGACAATGCCTGGTACAGCGGGTCGCTCGAACACTGCAACTACGGGGAGATCGCGGAGAAGAAGGGGGGCCTCGCCGTGGACCTCGCGTCCGGGGAGGTCGAGCATATCGATCTTCCGCACACGCCGATGTTCAGCCTCGGCCGGATCAACTGCGACGGGCTCTCGGCCCGGGAGGTCGTGGACTGCATCCTCGATGCGGCCGATGAAACCGGGAAGAGGATCCACCAGGCGATCTGCCAGATCACCCTCGACGGAATACGTCGCGAGACGCTCCGCGCACTCGACCAGAAGGCGCTCCAGGATGTCCGGAACCGTGCGCTCGACCTCAAACTGCAGGTGCTGGCCGCCGACGATCCGTCCCGGATCTTTTACGAAGACTCGCTTGTCGGGGTGGACTACATCGGCGAGTTCGAGCGTTTCGTGGAGAAAGAGCACCTCGCTCCCGGCGAGGAGGAGTTCGTGAAGAAGACCGGGACGGAGGTTCTCCGGTCGGTCATCGCACGCCATAAAGAGGGAGAGCGTGCTGCTGAATAAACTCCGGATGCGGAACTTCAAGCGGTTCCGCGACCAGGAGATCGCCTTCCAGGACGGGATCACGGGCATCGTCGGGAACAACGGGACCGGCAAGAGCAGCATCGTCGCCGCCATCCTATTCGCCCTCTACGGCCTCCAGGGGACCGGGCTCGACGGGAACTATATCGTCAGCTCCTTTGCAGGACCGCAGGACGTCTGCGAGGTCCGCCTGGACTTTTTAGTCGGCGGCAACGAGTACGCCGTCGTCCGGAAGTTCAAGCGCCGCTCCTCCTCGACGCTCCACGAAGCAAACCTCTACCTGAACCAGAAACTCCTCGCAAGCAGCGTCCAGAAGGTAGGGCAGGAAGTGCAGCGGATCGTCGGCATGGGCCCGGGCGACTTCCGCAACACCATCTAC
This sequence comes from Methanoculleus oceani, assembly GCF_023702065.1. Taxonomy (NCBI): domain Archaea; kingdom Methanobacteriati; phylum Methanobacteriota; class Methanomicrobia; order Methanomicrobiales; family Methanomicrobiaceae; genus Methanoculleus; species Methanoculleus oceani. The sequence goes on from NZ_QFDM01000002.1 coordinate 455,624, forward strand.
GCCGGGCAGAAAGAGCTCCTCGCCCTGATCGAGACCCGCGCCGGGTCCCGGAAGGACTGGTTCATGCAGGTGCTGGGCATCGATTACCTCAAGAAAGACAGCATGGAAGACCTCAAGCAGGTGATCGATGCCCGGGAAGGTGCCTTCCGGGAGTTATCGGGAAGGCTCCAGGAACTGGATGCCAACGGAGTTCGCGACCGCCTTGCGGCGCTCCGCACCGGGCTTGCCGGCGCGGAGGAAGAGTCGGAGCGGGCCGGTGCCGGAGAGCGGAGTGCCGCCGAGTTGCTCGAGCATGCCCGGAGGGAGCGCGACCGGCTGCTCTCCGTGCGCGACCGGTACCTGCACTTTACCCGTGAAGAGGAGGTGCTCGCGGGCGAGATCGCACGACTCCGTACCGAGTGCCTGGAGGCAGAGGGAGAGATTGAAAAACGGCGGCTGCTGCAGGACGAACTCGAAGGACTCTCTCTTCTCGCCGGCCGCTACGAGCCCCTGAAGGCGGAGGTTGCCGCGATGGCGGAGGAGAAGGCGCTCGCCGACCGCCTTGCTCTTGAGGCGAACTCCATCGAGGGGCAGGTCAGGGAATACGACGAACGCCGCGCGAAGACTGAAGCCGAACTCGTCGCACTTGCAGAAGACGAGAAGGCGGTTGCCGGCCTTGCACAGGAGGTCGGGGAGTGGCAGGCCCTCCGCGACCGCATCACGGCAATGAAGGCGCTCCAGCCGGAGTACGACGCCCTCCGCGAAGAACTCGCCCGCATGGACGAGCGGTTTTTCCAGACGGAGCGGCGCGTCCGCGAGAACCGGCTGGAGATCGAAGAGGTCGAGGAGAAGGCCCGGCGCCTCCGTGCGCTTGAGGCGGAGATCGGTGACTACGACAGTCTCCGTGCCCGTGAAGAGGTGCTTCTTTCGGTCATGGAGTTTGCCCGGCAGGAAGAGTGGTGCCTGCGGGAGGTCGACGCCGCTTCCGAAGAGATGAGCCTGCTCGAGAGCGAGATCGCCGGCCTTGCCCGGCAGCTCGCCGGGATGGGCACCATCGAGGAGGAGATCGAGTCGGCGGAGAGCCGGAAAGATTACCTGACCTCGCGGATCAGTGCCTGCGCCGAACGCCAGGAGGCGATCCGCGAAGAGATCAGGAGGCTGGCCGAGCACCGGGCAGAGATCCTCGCCGCGGGTCCGGAAGGGTCCTGCCCGACGTGCCACCAGGGCCTCGGCGAGCACTACGAGGAACTGGTCGCCGACCTTGCGGCCGCTACAGATTCGATGCAGAAGACGCTCGCCGGTCTTGAGGACGAGTACACGAGGGCGACCGCCGACCACCAGGGTCTCGTCGCCGGGCTGCAGGACCTTCACCGGCAGCGCACCTCCTCTCAGCGCTTAAAAGAGCAGCACGCGCTTTACTCGTCCCGGTACGAGCAGAGCGCGGGTGTCGTGCAGCGGTGGCGGGCCGAGGCGGAGGAGCACCGTGCCGCGATACGGATGCTCGGCGTGGAGGAGTACGACCCGGCGGCGCACGCCGCCCTCAAGGAGCGGATCCGCTCTCTCGCGGAGATGCGGGCGGCGGCCGATACCCTCCGGGGCGAGTGCAGCCGCCTCCCCACCCTCCAGGAGGAGCGGCAGCGGCTCATCGCCGACGTCGAGGTTTACCTCGCCCGCAAAGAAGCGACCGAGACGAAGATCTCGGGGCTCGGGTTCGACCCGGAGGCCCGGCAGCGCCTGGAGACAGAGGCGCAGGCGCTCGAGGCGTCCTACCGCGCATACGCGGAGACACAGGCCCGGCTTCTACGGCGGCCGGCGCTGGAGGAGGAGCAAAGGGCCGTTGCCGCCAGGATTGATGGGCTCCGGGAGAGGCTGCAGGCTATCGGGAGCGAACTCGCCCGCCTCTCGTTCGACCCGGAACGGTTCGCGAGCCTCGGGGAGGAGTGCAGCCGGGCTGATACGGCGCACCAAAAAGCGGTTGAACTCCGCGTCCGCCTCGAGGAGGTCCCGCGGCTGCTCGAGGGACTGGAGGCGAAACGGGCTCTCCTCGCGAACCGGGAGAGCGAACTGCTCCGGGTCAGGGAGGCCGTCGGTGATCTCGGTTTCGACGAAGAGATGGTCGCGGCAGCGCAGGAGGCGCTAGCCGGTTGCGAGCGTGGTCTTCTCGCGGCACGGGAGCAGGGGTATGCGGCCGCCGCCCGGATAAGCAGCCTGAAGGCGGAGATCGAGAGCGAAGCAGGGCGGCTCTCCCGGGCGGAGGACCTCATCAGGCAGCAGGAAACGCTACTTGAGGAGACCGGACGCCTGAAACTGACCAGGTCGCTCATCAAGGACTACACGGACTACCTCCTCCAGGTGGTCAGGGACCGGATCGAGGAGGAGGCGGGGAGGGTGCTTGCCGAGATCACCGACGGGCGGTACGGCACCGTGATGCTGGACGACGATTTCACCGTCCTCGTCCACGACATGGGAGACGACTACCCTGCCGACCGGTTCAGCGGCGGAGAACAGGATGATATCGCCATTGCTCTCCGGGTAGCCCTCTCCCGGTTCCTTGCCGAGGTGAACGAGGTGCACGACTCCACGTTCCTGATCTTCGACGAGATCTTCGGGAGCCAGGATGAAGGGCGGCGAAACAACCTCCTCCGGGCGCTCCGGACCCAGGAGGCCCATTTCCCCCAGATCCTCCTCATCTCTCACATCACCGAGGTCCAGGACGAGTTCTCGACGACACTCATGGTCGAGATGGGCGCCGATCAGGCAAGCAGGGTCCGGGAGTTCGAATGATGGACCAGAAAGATCTCTACCGGGACGCGATCCGGCGGGTCGCGGGGAGGATCCGGGAGGCCGCTCCGGAGGACCTTGCCGGTCAGTTCTCGGTCGCCGGCGGGTTCGACGCGGCATCCTACCGTCGCTGCCGGCCCGAGTTCGGGGGGGCCGTCTGCGCGGTGGACGGGAGCAACACCATCGTCCTTGATGCCGGCAGTTTCGCCATTGCCGCCGTCAGGGCGTCGGTCAGCGCGTATGCCGGCGGCACGCGCCTCTGCCACCGGAAGACGCCTCTCTACGTCGTCACGGTCAACCCCGGAGCCGGGAACGAGGACTTTGATTCGCTCTTTTACGACTGCTTCCACTGCTCCCCGAAGGTGCACCTCGACCACGACGACCCGATCCGGAACACCGCCGTCGTACGGGATACCCTTGAGTTCTGGGCGGCGACGGAGATGGCTGCAGAACTCGACGCCGGGGACCTCATCGTCCTCGACGGCACGCTCCAGGTCCGCCATGCAAGCCACGACGAGGTCGTCGAGAACCTCTTGAACCTCTGCAACCTCCGGGGGGTGCTCATCGCCGCGGTGACGAAACGGACATCGCTCACCTGGGGCGGGGGGCACCCGATCGTCCCGGCGGCGGAAGGGTTCGCCCGCGACCTCGGTGTCCCCGAGCCCTGGTACCTCTGCGTCTCCGCCGCCGAAGGCCTGATCGACCGCCGGGAGACGTACCTCTGGAAGCAGCGGGGCGAGCAGTATGTCGCGCGGCTGCACCCGCGGGCGCAGAGGGCGTTCAAGGTGGAGATCCCCAAATACTACAGCCCGGAGATGGTCGAAGAGGTCTTCTCCGCGCTCGCCTTCTTTGCCGACGACGGAAGGGTCACGGGCTACCCCTACCCGCTCCTCGACGCCCACCTCACCACGAAGATCGGGAGGGATGCGGTCGAGCAGGTCCGCCAGGACATCATCCGGAGCATGGACCTGCTCGGCATGAACCTTGCCGATTACACCGGCATCTTTGGAGACTATCACGATGAATTTGATCGATATTGACGGCGACGACGCCTCGAAATACCGCCTGATCGGGGACCGGGTGCTCGGTTACCGGTTTGCCGTCCCCCACGACGAGGAGCTCTACCTCGGGGACGTCTTAAAGATCACCGACAGCGTCAAGGGACTGACGTTCTTTGCCAAGGTGAGCGACCTTCTCCACGACTGCAACTTCTCCGACCCGAACTGGGACACCCGCCCCCATACCGAGCACTTCTACGGGATAGGGGAGGACGTCTTCATCCTCGTGGAGGCGATGCCGCTCGGGTACGTGACCGAAGACGGCACCTTCCGGAAACCCCGGACGATCCCGGCGAAGTTCTCCCGCGTGGAGCGGCCACAGGCCGGCGACTTCGCGTTCCTGCGGCAGGTGATGGGCGAGATCGAGGTCGGCGTGATGAAGACCGGCCAGGGCGTCTTAAAGGACGTGAGAGTGGCGCTTCATTCGGTGGTGATGCGCCAGCACATGGGGGTCTTTGCCACGACGGGCATGGGGAAGAGCAACTTCATGAAGGTCTTCTGCGCGTCCTGCATGCAGGCCCGGCAGTTCGGGCTCCTCATCGTGGACCCGCACGGCGAGTACGTGGCGGGAGGGCGGTCGTCGAGCGGAGAGGCTACCCGGGGGCTCCTGCACTACCAGGCCGGCCGGGACGGGCTCTCCGTCTTCTCCACCCGCCCGGAGCAGTTCCGGAAGAAGTACCGCCTGGACCAGCTTTACCTGGACTACGACGACTTCAGGGCGCCCGATCTTCTCCTGCTCTACGAGCACTCCCCGCCCCAGCGCGAGGTCGTGGAGATGCTCGAGAGCACGCCCGGTTCGGACGTGATCGACTTCTTCCAGAACACCGACTTCGCGACCTTCGATGCCGAGACCTACACCGGCCGGCACCCCCGGATTGCCCGGGACCTGAGGAACTTCTCGCCGAGCACGCTCTCGGTGATGCAGCGGCGCATCGCAGGCATGATGAACCGGAACCGGGGCTTCTTCCGGAGGCAGGGCTCCTCGATCCCCGACATCATGAAAGCGCTCCATGAGAACAAGGTCGTCCTGATCGATATCCCGGGGATGAGCGAGCAGAGCGAACTCTTCGTCCTCTCGATCATGACGCGCAGGATCATGCGCAGCCACCAGGGCGAAGATACCGGGGGCGAGGGGGAGCCCAGACAGGTGCTGATCACCATCGAGGAGGCCCAGCGGGTGCTGGGGTCGGGGCTCGGGAGCACCAGGACCTTCCGGGAAGCCGCGATGGAGGGGCGGAAATTCGGCGTGGGGCTCTGCGTCGTGACCCAGCAGCCCAAAAACATCGACGCCCGGGTCCTTGCGCAGTTGAACACCTTCGTGGTGATGGGACTCTCCGACCGGGGCGATCGCGACATCATCGCAAGCAGCGCAAAACAGGATCTCTCCCGCCTGGACACCGAGATTCAGACGCTTGAAGCAGGAGAAGCGGTCATCAGCACCATCGGGATCCCGTTCCCGGTGAGTACCAGGATCCATCTCTTCGAGGACTACATCCGGGACCTCAACGGAAGGCCGGGAAAAAAGCCGATAGATGACGGGCTCGATGCGACATTTTAACGGCAACGCACGAAGGTAATGTGGGCAGGAAACATCCTGTTTCCGCCGGTCCCTTCACTGAATTGCTTGGCGCTCCCCGGAGGGGCGTCAGGATTGCTGATTCTTCTCGACTTTACGTATGGAGACGCAGTTGACCACCGCTTCTCCGGTCATGATGTAGCGTTTGACGACGGTTCCGAGCACCTCGACCACGTCGCCTTTCTGCACGTCTTCTGCCGGCGAGGTGAACATCTTGACCGATATCTCACCTGTCCGGTCGGCGACGAGGTACTGCGGCCGGTTGAGGGACTGGAAGTAGACCCGCTCGACGACACCCTTTATGCGTACCGGTTCGCCGAGCTTGTTTAAGTTGATCTCCCGTATCCGGGCGTTCTTTGCTTCCGCTTCATACATCGGCACCAGCGATGCATACTGCTTCTGGCTCATGTAGTTGAGTGCCATGGGTATGAGAAGCAGCATGGCTGCCGCCGGAACCGCCCAAAACAGCGAGTATACATCCCCGGTTGTGAAGACATACACAGCGATCAGGACAATAAAAAAGAGGAAGACGGCCAGCGTAACGGCCGTCACCCTCACTTTGATATTTCCGATTTGCATCGTCAATCAGGTTTACTTAAGCGCTGCAATTTCCTTTCTGAACGCGATCCAGTAGAGAACACCGACGAAGAACAGACCGCCGACGATGTTACCGATTGTGACCACAATGATGTTGTTGGTCCACATTGTCACCCAGTTCAGGGTCTCGACTGCTTTTGTGGGGTCGATGCCTGTACAGAAGATGCCTGCGGGGATAAAGTACATGTTCGCAATGCTGTGCTCGAACCCGCTGGCAACGAAGGCGAAGATCGGGAACCAGATACCGACGATCTTGCCGATCGCGTCGTCGGCGCATATACCGAGCAGGACAGCAAGGTTGACGAGCCAGTTACAGGCGATTGCCTTGAGGAAAAGCGACCATAACGCCGCAGCGCCGACGTAGCTTGTCTTTGCGGTCGCTATGGCTACTGCTCTCGAACCAAACGCGGTGAGCGTTGCGACTCCGGCGGCATCAAAGCTGGCGTACGGGCCGTATGCCACGATATACGCGAAGAGAATCGACCCGACCAGGTTACCGACATATACCCAGACCCAGAGGTTGAGCACGCTTGCCCAGCTGACCTTGTGGACGAACGCTGCCATGGGGGCGAGCATCGCGTCGCCGGTGAAGAGCTCGGCACCGGTCATGATTGTGATGATAAGCCCAACAGGGAAGACAGCACCCAGAATGAGCTGGGAGACACCGGGACTTGCAGCACCGAACCGCATCGCAACGTCGGTTGCCTGGATACCGGTCGAACAGATCGTCGCCAGGGCTGCACCCATCGCGATGAACGCTCCGGACAGGATACCACGCAGGAACATGTTCCAGGCCGGCAGTCCGACCTTGTACTTCCCGGCATCACCTGCTTTTGCTACGATAGCAACTGGAGGATGGAATACCATTTTTCATACACCTCTCTAAACGTCCTACCTATACCATCAGGTAATCCGAATGTATAGGTCTAATTAATCAGTAATTTGAGAGTGCTATTGATAGGTTTCGAAATGATCGTTGTAGGCGGGAGATATAACCTGATTTCTGACGCTTATCAATGCTCTAAGTTAATTGCCATAGTTAAACATGAAGAATCGATAAACGATGCTTTTGCCTTTGCTTTTGAGACCACGCGGAATATAGGTGATTATGGGAGGATATTTGGGCAGGTATGCGAGAGCGTGCGCGCAGATCACCTCTTCTCCGTCCAGATCTATGCCGGGGCAGCGAATGCCCGGTAAAATCACCGTAGATCCCTGCGCGTCGGGATCCGCCTCGGGAACCGGTGCCAGGACTGAAGGAATGACGCCTTTTTGGAGAAACCGACTTATTTGCTCCAGTTTCCGCGGCCCACCCCCTCTCCCGGCCCGGCCCACTTTCCGGTGGTTTTAAGGGGTACCGTGGCACCTGCCTGCGGCCCCCGCCGCCGGGGGTGCGCTCCGTCTCCGGGTCCGGTCCCGGCAGGCACGAGAAGAGGCCGTCATCCGTTCCCCCGGGAGTAGGCCATCGCAGGGCGAGTCCCCGATTATGGCCGGGTGCGGACCGCACCCGGCGCCATCTCCCGGCGAGAGAGACATACCGGCCCTCTGGCGGTTGGGGATGCGTCCCTGCTGTCAAGGGTCACTCTCCCGGGATACCCCGGGTTATAGGGGCTTTGTCGGGCTTCTGAGGATGACCGGCACTCAGATGCCCATCCCGGGAACGGTCGCTGGAGCCGGGGAACGATCGCGATGAGGACTTGCGCCGCAATCGATGCAGTAGCAGATCGGGCGGTTGTCGATGCATAGGTAACACTTGATGCACCGGGAGGTCTGTTTTCCGGATCCGGTTTAAATGCTCCGTACCCTCTTTGAAGAAAATCGTCCCCTACGCAGTTATCGCCCGGCTCTCACGATATCGGAGGGGCGATAAAAGAAGAGGGCGCGCCGGGTCGTCCGGCGGCGGTGCGCAACCATTTATCATATACTGCTGCGAGAAATTAACCAAATTAAATATGTGTTAAGCAACCATACCTCATATATCCCATGCAGATCGAGGAAACCGTCACTCCCTACAGGAGGATCATACTTATCGCCGTCATTGTCGGGCTCATCTCCGGTATCGGCGCTCTGTTCTTTTTCGAAGGGCTGAAACTAGGGACTGCGTTTTTCATGGAGGGCATCATCGGGTTCCACCTCCCGAAGGAAGGGCAGACACTCCAGGATATCGGTCAGTGGGCCCCTCCCGATCATCTCTGGATGATCCTCCCCGTCATCTGTTTCGGAGGGCTCCTCTCCGGCCTCCTGGTCTACACCTTCGCTCCGGAGGCGGAAGGACACGGGACAGACGCGGCAATAAAGGCGTTTCATGGAGAGGGACGGGTACGCTGGCGCGTCCCCCTCGTCAAAGCAATCACTGCCGTCCTGACCATCTCGACAGGGGGGAGCGCCGGGCGTGAAGGGCCGACTGCACAGATGTCGGCCGGTTTCGGCTCGATCGCCGCCGATCTACTGGGCCTCTCCGCCCGTGAGCGGAGGCTTGCCATCGCCACCGGTGTCGGCGCCGGAATCGGCACGATCTTCATGGCGCCTCTCGGGGGGGCAATTCTCGCTGCGGAGATCCTCTACAAACAGGACTTCGAAGCGGAAGCAATCGTTCCCGCCTTCCTTGCCTCCGTCATCGGATACGCCATCTTCGGTCTGGTTGAGGGGTTCGAACCGGTCTTCGGCCCCGGAGTAGTCTTCTGGAACGTCACCCAGATTCCGTTCTTCATCCTCCTCGGCGTAGTCTCGACAGCAGTCGGCCTGCTGTACATCCACACATTCTACGGGGCAAACAAGGTATTCAAAGGAATATTCAGCCGATTCAACCTTCCAAATCACTTCAGACCCCTTGCCGGGGCATTCCTCACCGGCACGCTCGTTCTTGCTCTTGCGGCTCTCTCTCCCGAAGCGGCAATCGTCGGGCTCGGCAGTCTCGGCACCGGATACGGCTTTACCCAGCTCGCGCTCTATAACATGCTCCCGATCGGAGTGCTGCTCTTCCTCCCGTTTGCAAAGATCCTGACAACGTCGCTCACCATCGGCTCCGGAGGAAGCGGCGGCGTCTTCGCACCCGGACTGGTGATCGGCGGGGCGACGGGAGGCGCATTCGGATCCCTGCTGCACCTCGCCCTCCCCGGGATCGTGCCCGTCGAATCGGTGCCGGTCTTCGTTGTCGTCGGGATGATCGCTCTCTTCGGTGCGATCTCCCACGCGCCGATCGCGGTCATGATCATGGTCGTGGAGATGACCGGCGATTTCTCCCTGCTTGTGCCGGCAATGGGTGCCGTCTCCGTGGCGGTCCTTCTCATCGGTCAGTCTACCATCTTCCACGAGCAGGTGCTGAACCGATCCCGGTCGGCCGCTCACCGGGATGAGTATATGGTCGAAATTCTCCAGGATATTCACGTGGGCGACATTATGGTGCCCCGTGACCGGATCGTCGCCGTATCGCCCGATGACACCACCGGGCGGGTGCTCCACCTGATCGACGAGACACTGCATACCGGGTTTCCGGTGCTCGATGGGGAAGGGAAGCTCGTCGGCATCATCGCTCTCGATGATATCAGAGATCACCGGATAAACGGCGAGCACGCCGTACCGGTGGAGAATCTCATGAGTTCGCGGGTGTTCACCGTGCATCCTGCCTGTACGCTACGTGAGGCTCTGGATCTGATGACCGAACACGATATCCATCACCTGCCCGTCGTCCCGGCGGAGGACCCGAGGACACTCTCGGGATTTGTCGCACGAACGGACGTCATGAAGGCCTATGTCAGGAGAGCGTCGCAGTTAGAGGGAAAACGCCGCCTTACCGGGAACAGCACCCTGATCGAACCGGAAATGACGGCAGAAAACAGCCCTGACGGAAAAAAGGGATCGATGGTTGACAGTTGATCTCCGGTCACTTGAAGATATCGAAGATCTGGTCGCTCCCGGTGGCGATGAGCCGGTCGCGCTCCGATCGCTCCTCGACGAGCGCAAGCACCGGCGGGGTCATATCCTCGCCGGGGTGGAACCCGAAGAGCTTCTCGAGATCGGTCTGGATTGCGTGGAGGAAGACCGAGTTCGAGATCTCCACGGGGCAGAGCTCCTCGCACTGGCCGCAGTTGACGCAGGAGTCCGAGATGTGTGCGAACCGGATCAGGTGGAACATGAACGGCGGCGGGATGACGCCGGGTTCGACCAGGTAATCCTTCTTCGTGCTGCAGTCGATGCAGTAGCAGATCGGGCAGTTCTCGATGCAGGAGTAGCACTTGATGCACCGGCTCGTCTGCTCCCTGATCTTGTTCAGGCGCTCCGTGCCCTCGCCGAGCGCCCCGAAGTAGCGTTCCCGCCACCTGTCGCCGAGTTTCAGCATCGCGTTCTCGACCTTGCCGCGGATCTCGACACCCTTCGGGTTCGCGGGTTCGGTGGCGACCGCCCCGGTCTGCACGGCACCGTTGAGGAGGTTCGCTCCCTTCTCAGAGCAGACCTCGACGAAGGTGGCGTTTCCGGCCTTATCGCCAATGACCCCCCAGTTGCCGCAGGCCAGATCCGCCTGGCGCGGGATCTTGATCTTGCACCGGCGGCAGTTGGACCGGCGGCCGAGGCCTTCGCTCCCGAGGAGGTCCTCCGCTCCCTCTTCGAGTTCGTCGATCGAGACGGAGGCGTGCTGGCCGTCCTTCGTGATGACGATGAACTTTCCTTTGTCGATCTCCTCTTTGACCACGTCGTCGGGGTCGAGCCCGAGCTTCTCCCGGACGATGATCCGCGCCGTCTCCGGCCGGATGGTGCCGCCGCAGTTGAGGCCGATGACGATGATGTTGTCGAGATTGACCTGGCCGCGCTTGGCCATCTCGTAGATCGCCTTGACGTCGCAGCCTTTGAGGACGGTGGCGATCCGCATGTTCGGCTCGGTGGAAAGAAGGCACCGCCGCATCTGTTTGGGGAGGAGCAGGGTGCCGCAGTGAAGCGACCCCGCAATCCCCCCAATCTCGGCGGGGTCGGTGATCAGCGCCGGCAGCGCGTCGTAGACGTCCGCACCCTTCCTGACCGCAAAGACCGCGTCGACCATGCCGCTCTCGAGGGCGTGGCGCAGCAGCGCGGTGACCGCTCCGCCCGTCTCCGCCCTCTCCCGGAGTTCGTCGTCCGTCGTCCATGCATAGAGTAAATCGCCTTTTCCTGCCATATCTCACACCTCCGCAATTTTTTCGACCTTCACAGCACAGGCCTTGAACTCGGGGATCTTCGCTATCGGGTCGAGCGCGTTGTGGGTCAGTCTGTTCGCCGGATGCTCCTTGTAGTGGAACGGAATGAACATGACGCCCCTGATGATCTCCGGGGTGACCCGTGCGGGGATCTCGACGGATCCGCGGCGGGTGCTCGCCCGGACGACCTCGTCGTCCTTGATCCCGAGTTCTTTTGCATCCTCGGAGTTGATCTCGATCCAGCCGATGGGCGCCTCCTTCTCGAGGCTCCACGACCGGCGGGTCATGGTGCCGGTGTGCCACTGCCAGAGTGTCCGGCCGGTCGTGAGCACGTAGGGGTACTCGGCGTCCGGCACCTCGGCGGGCGGCTTCCACTCGATGGGGGAAAAGACGCCGAGTCCGTCGGGCATGGCGAACTTCTCCCGGTGGAGGATCGGCGTTCCCGGGTGCTCCTCGGTCGGGCAGGGCCAGTGCAGGCCGTCCGGGTCGAGGCGGGCATAGGATATGCCGTGGTAGGACGGCGTGACGGCGGCGACCTCCTCGAAGACCGCTTCGGGACTTTCGAACGCAAACTGCTTCTCATAGCCCAGCCTGCTCCCGAGTTCGCAGATGATCTGCCAGTCGGACTTCGCCTCGCCCGGCGGGTCCTGCGCCTTCTTCCAGCGCTGGACTCGACGTTCGGTGTTCGTCTGGGTGCCGTCCTTCTCGGCGTAGCATGCCGCAGGCAGAACGACGTCGGCAAGTTCGGCGGTCTCGGTCATGAAGATATCCTGCACGACCAGGAACTCGAGGTTCCTGAGCCCCTCCTCGACGTGGTGGAGGTCCGGGTCGGAGAGCATCGGGTTCTCACCCATGACGTACATCGCCTTGAGCTCGCCGGGTTTGTCGGCGAGGAGGTTGACCATCTCGGTGACGGTGTAACCGATCCTGCCCTCGGCGATATCGTCGACCCCCCACATCTCCATCATCTTCTTTCGGGTCGCCTCGTCGGTGACCTTCTGGTAGCCGGAGTAGACGTTCGGGAGGGCTCCCATGTCGCAGGCGCCCTGAACGTTGTTCTGGCCGCGGAGCGGGTTCACGCCGCTGCCGGGCTTGCCCAGGTTGCCGGTGAGCATCATCAGGTTGGCGGTCGATTTGACGTTGTCGACGCCGACGGTGTGCTGGGTGATGCCCATCGAGTAGATGAGCGCGGCGACGTCGGCCTGTGCGATCCACTCGGCGGCGGTCCTGAGGCTCTCGACGGGGATACCGGAGGTCTTCGAGACGTTTTCAAGGCTGTAGATATCCTTCATGACGACCTCCTTGAGTTTCTCGAAGTCCTTCGTTCTCTGTGCGATGAACTCCCTGTCCTCCCAGCCGTTTTTGATGATCTCCTGCATCAGGCCGTTTAAGATGGCGACGTCGGTCCCGGAGACGAACGGCATGTAGAGGTCGGCCTGCTTGGCGGTCGGGGTGTTGCGCGGGTCGGCCACGATCACCTTCGCGCCGCTCTCTCTCGCGCGAATGATGCTCCGCGCGATGAGCGGGTGCTGCTCGAAGGTGTTGGAACCGAGGACGAAGACGCACTTCGAGTCGGCGATGTCCTTGATCGAGTTGGTCATCGCACCGGACCCGAAGACCGCCGCGAGTCCCGCGACGGTGGATGCGTGGCAGAGCCGGGCGCAGTGGTCGACGTGCGGGGTCTTGAGCGCCACCCGGGCGAACTTCTGCATCAGGTAGTTCTCCTCGTTCGAGGTCCGGGCGGAGGAGAGGCAGGCTATCTCGTCGGGTTTGTAGGACCTGAACTTCTCCGCGATCAGGTCGTAGGCCTCGTCCCAGGTCGCCTCGACGAATTTGCCGTCCTTCTTGATGAGCGGCTTTGTCAGGCGGTCCGGGCTGTTGATGAATTCATGGGCGTAGCGTCCTTTGGGGCAGAGTTTGCCCCCGTTGACCGGGGCGCGCTGCCAGTGCGCCACGTCAAAGACCTTGCCGTCGCGGACGACGAGGTTGAACCCGCACCCGGTGCCACAGTACGGGCATGTCGTCGATACATACTTTATTTCCATCATTCTCCCTCTGGCAAGGGACTACATACCGCCCGAATTATATAATAGGCATGGTCCGGGCAGATTTTTTGATGAATATTGATGGATTGCGTCACGGCACGGCCTGGATCACCAGCGCCGCCGCGAGCGTGACGAGGCCCGCCGCCGAGAGCGGCAGGGTGTAGTTTTGCACGACCGCGGAGAAGTCGTCCCCGGTCGTCCGTTTGAGCAGCCAGAAGAAGGGATCGCTCACGTAGGAGAACATGAACGCCCCCGCGGAGACCATGAGCACCAGGGCGAGCGGGTCGATCACTGCAACGGCCGGGATCGTGGCGAGGATGCTGCCGGTGACGGCCGCGGTGACGACCCTCGAGCCCTGTGCCGCCTGCACCAGGGCGGCGATGACGAATGGGAGGATGGTTATGGGGAGATAGCCCATGACCAGCGCGGTCACATCTGCAGGGAACGTGCTTGCGGCGATGACGCCGCCGAGCGCCCCGGCACCGGCGAGGTCGAAGATGATGATCCCGGCGTTCTTCGTCCCCCGGGCAAGGGCCTTCTCCCGGACGTCGGCGGGAACGGTGGCAAGGGCGGCAAAGAGCCCGGCGAGGAGCGCCAGGTTGATGTTCGCAAGGGCTTGGAGCGGGGGGACCAGAGACCCGATCGCGAGCGCGAGGACGATGACGAGGAACGGCAGCCAGGCGCGCAGGTGCCGGCCGGCTGCCGGTTCCTCCGCCGGCGCCGCCGGCAGCGTGCGCCCCCGCAGGGCGAGGAGAAGCCCGGCGAGGAGAAGGAGGGAGACCGGGAGGGCGACGAGGTCGATAGTCCATGGCTCACCGGAGAAGAGGCCGAGGGTCGTTACGGTGGAGTAGACGACCGGGGCGGGGTACAGGAGCACGTAGGATATCATCCCGGCGACGCCGGCGCAGTAGAGGAGGGTTTTCGATGCCTGCGGGTCGGGGCGCAGGTGCGTGAGGATGGGAGCGAGGATGACGAACGAGGTGATGCCGCACATCAGGGGGACGGAGAGGAGGTAGCCGGCCGCTCCCGCCGTGGCGAGGGGGCGGCGCACCAGGCCCCGGATGTCGGCGACGATCTCTTCTACCCGGCCGCTCTCGCGGAGGACCTGGGCGATGCCGATCCCGCAGAAGATGACGATCCCGAGGATGGAGAAGATCCTGCCGGCACCGCCCGTGATCGCCGCAATAAGCGTCTCCGCCGGCATGCCGGCGAGGAAGCCGAAGAGAACGGATGTCCCGACCAGGGTGAGGAACGGGGGGAGGCGATACCTGAGCGACGCGACGGTGATCACCACGAGGGCGGCGGCGAAGGCGATGAGGGTCTCCATCAGTCTCTCGTTTGGGGTTCTGGGATATAATATCCGTCAGCTCTGTTCTTTCTCGCGGCGTGCTTCGGCGATCCGGATCCGTGCGATCTCCCGGTATTCCGGGTCGATCTCAAACCCGATGTAGTCCGCGCCGAGGGCGATCGCCGCAAGCGCCGTGCTCCCGATGCCCATGAAAGGGTCGAGAACCAGCGTCCCGGGCCGGCAGCCGTGGAGCCGGATGCACATCTCCGGGAGTTTCTCCGGGAAACTGGTCGGATGGGGCCGGGAGGAGCGGATGGTCCGGTAGGGGATGAACCAGGTGTTCCCCCGGTCGCGGAGGTCGCGCTCCGCCGCCTTCCACCGGCCGATGTTGCTCTTGTCCTGGTAGGGCACGCCGACGCCGAGTTTGTCGAGGGCCACGTCGCCCTTCTTCGTGAAGTGGAAGATGTGCTCGTGGCACTGGCTCAGGTAGCGGGCGCTGTTCACCGGCTGGTAGTGGCCGACGGCGATATCGCCGGCGATCTTCTCGTAATCTCCAACGTCCTCCTTTTCGATTGCGATCGACTTGACCCAGTGGATGACGTTCTGCAGCTCGAAGTGAGGGCGGAACCGCTGGACGACGTCGAAGGGTATCCAGGGGTCCCGGGGTTTGCCGCCGATGTTGAGGAAGAACGAACCGTCGTCGGCGAGGACCCGCGCCGCTCCGGCGGCGACCTCCCCGATCCAGTCGAGGTAGTCTTCCCGGGGCTTTTTGTCGTCGTAGGAGTTGTAATCCTTCCCGATGTTGTAGGGCGGCGACGTGACGATAACGTCGACAATGCCCGCCGGGAGGCGCTGCATGCCTGCTATGCAGTCCATGGTATGGATGGTGTTGACGGCAAGACCGTCCGCCGCTCTCTCCTCTTCTGCCACTTCCGATCATCTACAGGTTCGCGGTCCCGGGCAAAAAGGTGAACGAACCGGGAGGTCGGAGAGGGTGCGGGGTATCAGGGCGTGTTGTCGCTGCCCAGCAACCTCTGCCGCGTTCGTTCGAGCGAATCGATGAAGTCTTCGACCTCGTAGGGGTTGAGCCCCCCGCCCCCGGAACTTTCACGCTCGAGGTGCACGACCTGGAGGAGCGCGTCTTTGAGGACTTCGAGGCGGCTCTCCGGGGGGAGGACGATCTCGAACCGGTGGAAGATGCGGTCGGAGATACAGACGAAGTCGCCGTGAATGGAGGCGAACGTCAGGATCTCGTCTGCAGATGGGACGTCTCCCTGGTTCACCTCGACTTCCAGGACCGCCGGTGTATCGGCGCTCTCTTCTGCAAAACAGCGGGCGACCCTGATCTTCGTGGTGACTCCTCCGTTTGAGTGGTGTTCCGGCCGGGCTATTCTCCCGGGAGGATAATATAGTTGTTATGCCGTGTGCCGGGATATGAGAGTTGATAGAGCGGGTAAACTGCTCGCAACTTGAAAAACAGGCGCATACAACTTATTTCAGCAGATTTATCCATCCCGGCAAAGATGTTTCTTCGTGAAACTACTCTACCTCCTTATTGCACTGGCGCTCGTGGTTCCCGCGACGGCGGTCGTCCTCTCTTCGGAGAATGCGGGGGCTGCCGACACCGGACCCGCGCAGGTTGCTGTGTTTGGCAACGGCACGCGTTATGAAGCAGGATCGTATCACGTCGTGGTCCTCTCCGGCACCTATCGGGAGATGGGGCGGCAGTACGGCGCCCTGATGAAGGAAGAACTCCAGGCCGAGTACGCGATGCTCCGCTCCCACTTCACGGCATCGGGGTATACCGAGGAAGAAGTCGGCGAGTTCGCCCGGACGGCAACGGCGCTTCAGTCGAAGCGGATGAAGGAGATCCGGGCAGGCATCGCGGAGACGTCCGGTCTTTCCACAGAAGAGGTCGATGTCCTCTATGAGGGACCGATCGTCTACCTGGTGACCTACGGCGCGAAGGCAGGGTGCTCTTTTGTGGCGGTATGGGGCAACTACACTCCGGACGGCTCGGTGGTCCTCTCCCGCAACTACGACCTGCCTGACGTCTTCTCGGTCTTCTACCCCTACTACACCCTCGCGGTCTACAACCCGACCGACGGGAGCAACGGTGTCGCGACCTTCGGCCCGGCAGGAGCACGCCCCGAGACCCTGATGAACAGCGCGGGGCTCTTCATCGCCGACGATAACGCGGCGGACTCCGGCAGCACCCTCGAGATCGCCGGCAGGCCTGACCTGGTCGGGGAGTTCTTCCGGCTGATGCTCGACTACTCCGACATGGAAGGGCTCGATGCCGGGATCATGACCACTCGCACGAACTGCGCATGGATCGTGAACGCGGCCGGACCTGATCGGGCCTACTCCTACGAGGAGACCGTCTACGATATCAAGCGCCGCGAGGGCCCGGGCGTGATCGCCGCTGCGAACCACTTCGTGGACCCGGCGTGGCGGCTTGCGGCGCCCCCGGCGGAGCACTCGACCACGCGATATGACAACCTGCTCCGCCTCGCCGAAGAGAACCGGGGATCGATCGACGGGGAGCAGATGGTTGCAATCCGCGATGTGCTGCTGCAGGACGGGGGCGCGACCTTCCGGCACAGCACGCTCGAAGGTATGGCATACTCCTCGGATCACCAGGTGGTCTTTGTCCCGGAGACCCGTACGCTCTGGATGAAGGTCGTGGACCGCGACTGGCAGAAGGTGGAACTCGGGCAGTTGTTCTCGGTGTGAGGAGAGACCGGGACAGAGGAAGCGGGCTCCCGCTACGGTGGAGCCCACGATCGTTTAGAGGCTGCCGGTTCCCGGCACGCCTCCCCCTCTCGAAACGGGTGATCTCTTCTATAATGCTTCGATCGGGTTACTCCCCGAAGTACGCGACGATGTTGCGGAAGAACTGCATGTTCATCGACTCGGTGGGCAGCGGTCTTCCCTCGCGCCTCAAACGCTCTTTTCGGGTCGGCCAGTCGTAGAGGTTCACGAACTCCAGGGCCCGCTCGGGGTGCGGCATCAGCCCGAGAACCTTTCCGTCCGCCGACGTTATCCCGGCGATGTCCGCGAGCGATCCGTTCGGGTTGTACGGGTACTCCCCTCCCGCGGGGGAGAGGTCGTCGCGGCAGTACCGGAACGCGACCATCCCCTCCCGCTCGATCCGCTTTAAGGTCTCCTCCGAACAGGAGAAGTTCCCTTCGCCATGGGAGACAGGGCAGTAGAGGTGGGCGATGCCCTTCGTCCAGAGGTTCTCCGCCGCAGGCTTCAGCGTGACGAACCGGCACTCGAGCACGCCCTTAATGTTGGGCATCAGGGCGATGTCACGGGGATAGTCCCGGTCGAACGCAGGGATCAGGCCGAGGTTTGCGAGGATCTGGAACCCGTTGCAGATCCCGAGGACGAGGTTGTCTCCCGCGAGGAAGTCTTTTACGTCGCTCCAGAGGTTGTTCCGGACGCGGTTTGCGTAGGCGTTGCCGGCGCCGGTATCGTCGCCGTAGGAGAATCCGCCGGGGAAGACCATCAGCCGGTAGTCGGAGAGGGTTTTCTCCCCTGCGATGAGGTCGTTGATGTGGACGATATCGGATGCCATGCCGGCCCGCATCAGGGCTTCCTGCGTCTCCATCTCGGAGTTGATCCCGTAGCCGCTCATGATGAGGGCTCTGGCATTGTTTGCGCGAGCCATTCTCAGTACCCCCCGAAAGGCGCTTTGTATGCAGCTTCCATCGCCGTGACCTGCTGTTCGATGAGGGTTCTTCCTCCCGATACCCGGAACGCCGTGCCGCCGACGCGGCCGAGGAGGTGCGCGTCGCGGCCGAAGATCTCCTCGAACGCCTCGCGGTCGGCGGGAGCGACCGTGACGACGAACCGCCCGAGCGACTCCGAGAAGAGGTAACAGTCCGGGCGCATCCCGCCGGGTATGGCGATGTCCATGCCGACGCCCCCGGCGATCGCGACCTTTGCAAGGGCGACGAGGAGTCCCCCGTGGGTGACCGGGAAGGCGGAGGCGACGAGTTTTTTCTCGCTTGCATCGGCCATCCTGCCGTAGCGCACCTTTGCGGTCTCGATATCAAGGGCCGGGACCGTGCCGCCCGGGATGCCGAGGTGTGCCAGGTACTCCGACCCGCCGAGCTCCTCCCCGGTCTCCCCCACGACGTAGACGAGGTCGCCGTCGAACTTCGCGTCCATCGATACCGCGGTCGCGACATCGGGGTGGACGCCTATCGAGGAGATGAGGAGCGTCGGGGGTACGGATACTTTCACGGGGTTCGAATCGGCGTCGAACCCGGAGAAGTCGTTGAACATGCTGTCTTTGCCCGAGATATACGGTGTCCCGAACGCAACCGCACCGTCACGGCACCCGAACGCAGCGCGCTTGAGCTGCCAGAGCCTCTCCGGTTCGTCGGAGGAGCACCAGCAGAAGTTGTCGAGGAGCGCGATGGTATCCAGCGGAACGCCTGTCGCAACCAGACCCCGGATCGCCGTGTCGATCGCGGCAACCGCCATGCGGTAGGGATCGAGCTCCGAGTAGGACGGGAAGAGGCCCTGCGAGAGCCCCACGCCCTTCATCGACCCGGGGACGACCTTCGTCAGCGTGGCCGGGGCCTGGACCCGCCCGCTCCCCTGCACGGGCCCGAGGACGTGCCCTCCCTGGACGGTATGGTCGTACTGTGTCGAGATGAACTCTTTCGAGCAGATATTCTTCCGCTTAAGCATGGCAAGGAGGAGGTCGTCGAGCCGGTCGGGGCACTTGATGTCCGGCTCGGGGTAGGCCGTCTCCACGGGCTCTGTCCGGAGGTGCTTCTTCGGCAGGCCGTCGTGGAGGAAGTCGAGGTCGACGTCCATGACGTTCTCTCCGCCGTACTCCACGACGCACCTGCCGGTATCCGTGAACGTCCCGATGACGGTGGCCTCGACCTCCCTCCTCTTCATCAGGTCCATGAACGCCTCGATCTTCTCCTCCGGGACGGCAAGCGTCATCCGTTCCTGCGACTCGGAGATCCAGATCTCCCACGGCGCCATGCCGGGATACTTCAGCGGCACGCGGTCGAGGAGGACGTGGCACCCGCCCGACTCCTTCGCCATCTCCGCGACGGAGCAGGAGAGTCCTCCCGCCCCGTTGTCGGTGATGCTCCGGTAGAGGTCGAGGTCGCGGGCCTCCTTGACGATGACGTCGGAGAACTTCTTCTGCGTGATCGGGTCGCCGATCTGGACCGCCGTCACCGGGCTTGCCGGGTCGAGGGCCTCCGAGGAGAAGGTGGCCCCGTGGATGCCGTCCTTGCCGACCCGTCCTCCCACCATGACGACGAGGTCG
Organism: Methanoculleus oceani; assembly: GCF_023702065.1. NCBI lineage: Archaea > Methanobacteriati > Methanobacteriota > Methanomicrobia > Methanomicrobiales > Methanomicrobiaceae > Methanoculleus > Methanoculleus oceani. The sequence continues at coordinate 475,421 of NZ_QFDM01000002.1, forward strand.
CCGGGCAGGGCCTGCTTCTCGTGGAGGTTCTTCCCGTCACGGGCGCGCGGCATCACGCCGACCGTGCCTGCAAAGACGAGGGGTTTTCCCACGTAGCGGTCGTGGAAGTAGCACCACCCCTGCGGCGTCGGGATGCCCGAGCAGTTGCCGCCCACGCCCACGCCGCTGATGACGCCCTCGAAGATCCTCCGGGGAGGAAGGATGGGGTTTTCCCGGTTCTTCCCGCGGAAGAGGGCCGGATCGGTCCCGGGGTCGCCGACGCAGTAGCCGTAGACGTTGATGCAGGGCTTGGCCCCGAGGCCGAACCCGATCGTGTCGCGGTTCACCCCGACGATGCCGGTGAGGGCGCCGCCGAAGGGGTCGAGTGCCGAGGGGGAGTTGTGCGTCTCGACCTTGCAGGTCACGAGGTGCTCGTCGTCGAAGACGATTGCGCCGGAGTTGTCGGTGAAGACCGAGACGCATATGTCGTTATCTCCTTTCTCCTTCCGGATCGTGTTGGTGGCCGCCTGGATGCACGTCTTGTAGAGCCCTCGCGGGACGTCGTCGTCCATGGCCGACGCAAAGATCGTGTGCTTGCAGTGCTCGCTCCAGGTCTGGGCGAGCGACTCGATCTCGACGTCCGTCGGCTTCCGCCCGAGCCCCCGGAAGTAGTCCCTGATCGCGTGGAGCTGGGCGAGGTCGAGGGCGAGCGGCCCCCTCCGCTCCTCTGTCTCGGGGTCGATGATCCCCTCTTTTCCGAGGCGCGCGAGTTCCGCGTCGGGCAGGTCGAGGTCCACGGTCCCGGCAGCCTGCAGTTCATGGAGGTGAACGAAGGGCGCGATCGGGACCATTCCCCTCTCGCCGTACTCCTCCCGGCTCTTGACGTGCACGCGGTTGACGAGCGGGTTTGCGAGGGCGGCGGTGAGTTTCTGCAGGGATTCGGGAGTCAGGTCTCCGCTCGCGAGGTAGAGCTGCGACGAGAAGACCGCCTCCCCCTCGCCGAACCGGAACCCGAAGTAGTCCTCGATGGTCTGCTTCGCGGTCGTCCCGGCGTTGTCGGTGACCCCGGGCAGGAACCCTACCTCGATCGCATGATCGAAGTCGGCCTCGGTCGGCCGGTCTACGGAGTACTGCTGGACGACGGGGTTGCTGAGCTGCGCACCGATCTGCGAGAGTTCCTCGGGGGAGAAGTCTCTTCTGGAGGTCGCTATGGTATAGACGTCGACGAGATGCAGCTCGCGCAGGGGGAAGCCCAGCGAGCGGAACCTCTCGGTACGCGTCGGCAGCCGTGGATCGCGGGAGTATTGTACCTCTATCCGGTGGACGTACGAGGCCATGTATATATATGGGTTGGATCTGGTGAAAAGGGCTACGATGGGGTGGGGGGTTGGGTTTGAGATGACGTAACCAGACCCTCTCTTTTCAGCACGCCTGTGTCATCTGGGCGAGCCGAACCGTTTTTGTCCGTATTTCAAAAATTAAGTCCATAAATGGGCATCTATAAACTTTTTCTCGCCTTGATGATATGTAAAATATCAAAATAAAAAGGAATGGTATCCTTTGGCGGATCTTCTGGATTGACTAAAGCCCTTCGAAAATCTGATTTTTCATAGAATTCTACAGAGGTTGGCTTAGAGTCAACAGTTAGAATTCTACATCCGACATTTTCAGTGATGCCGCCCACTATAGAAAAGATTTCTATGAGCATATTGGTTCCGATACCGCGATGTCGGTAATTGTCGTGAACTGCCAGCCTTGCAATTTTTATTGCCGGGTAAAATCGATATTTATAACCCTTTATTCGATCTCCTCGTATCATTTCCTCTTTTTCGATGCAATCGGTTACGAGCGTAAAATATCCCACAAGAGTTTCCCCCCAAAAAACTACCCGGGTGACGGAGAAAAAACGGTTCTGGCACCGCAATGCATCTTCTTTTAGAAATTCCTCTAAATCAATTTCTTCGGGCTTACTGCAACACGAAAAAGAATTAACGTCAACTCCTTCATGGAGAGTGACGTACTCCAACTCTTCATCAGGAATTGGTTCTACCATTAAGATCGCTTTTGAGAACGCACCGCGGCTTCCTTGACTAAAAACTGACCGCGTGTGCTCAGAACGTTGTGCTCAAGGAATTTCTCGAACCTACGAGCATCCTCACCCTTTAATTTCAATCCTAACTCGATAGCCTTCGCCATTACACCCACCCCGCATATGTGGCGTGCGTATGTATTACATGTGCAATACAATGAGATATACGCATCTGAAGGACATATATATCTTTCCGTACCTCTGCCGGGAATATGTCTCTGCAGTGTTCATCCCCCGTCTGCCCATCAAATTATCGAAAATATGCCTCCGATTTTGGAAATGAGTTAGTAAATAGGATTTTAAGCCCCAGCCGAGATTTGAACTCGGGACCTGCTGATTACAAGTCAGCCGCTCTGCCAGCTAAGCCACTGGGGCATCCTCTATACATTAGCCCTCTCGATAAAAAAAGGTGGCGCTTATTCCTGGCAGCCTCCTCCCGTTACCTCCGCAGACAGCAGAGCGGTCCCACAGGATCCACAGAATAACTTCTTCTGATAGTTCCCGCACTCCTGGCATACCATAAGGCAATCCCGCCAATACCAACTTATTTACTCAAAAAAGATGGTATCGTATCTAACAGGGCACCCGGGTAAATGGAGCAGAAACCTCTCGCCAGATTAAGGTGTCAGTGGTTTCATCATAGTCGAGATCCATATGCGAAATTTTCGTAGGATCGTGAGGGTTCGCACAAGAAACGTAAATCACGTTTGTGGTTGGATCTTGAGACCAGTGGATGATCATCGGGTATCCTACAGTAAGCCGCCCGGTTCCTCCCGATTGTAATTCAAGGTGATATGTACCCGTGCTATTACCTTTGTATGTGTCCAATTCCCAGCATCCAACAACGGTTTTGGGCGGGATCGTGGTTGGCACGGGTGTGGGGATCGTGGTAGGAACGACAATAGGGGCAAGGGTTGCGTCAATATACGACGTATTGCCTGCCTGGACCTCAACATCCATGTCCCATGCTGTATGGTCATGGAGTCGAAGTTCAACCTGATAGGAACCATTCGGCAGATCCGGGATCCTTGAAGGAGTCGTCCCGCGATAGACGCCATCAAGATAAATCTCCGCCCCCTGAGGAGTTGATGAGAGTTCAAGCGATCCTGTTGCCTGTTGTATGGGCGATTGAGTATTGCTGGTGGTTGTGGTACTACAGCCAGAGGAAAGAATGAGAGCGGTAAGGGCGACCAGCACACATAATTGCTTATGCATATTCAATGAGGATTATTTCCTATTCGATATAGATTTCGAAACTGTGTTTTAATCATTGTTAAAATAAGGCAATAACAGCAATTAGTTATAGAATAACTCTTCAATTTAACCGTTGTTCAAAATAAGAAGCCCCAGTCGTGATTTGAACACGGGACCTGCTGATTACAAGTCAGCAGCTCTGCCAGTTAAGCCACTGGTGCATACCTTAATATCATGGGCTGTCTGCGGTAAAACAGATGGCGCCGGCTCTCCTCACTCCTCCCCGGCATCTCCCGGTTGATCGCCGTAACTCGCACCTAACGGTGCTCGCGCTCCGTTCCTGACGGAACGTCGTGACTCGCACCTAGTGGTGCTCGCGCTCCTGCCGCTCGCTACTCTCGCGCCAATCGCGCTCCCAAATAACTTCGCCATCATAGAGAATCCGCCGGACCCGGTGATACGGGATACAGGCAACATGCGTCCCGGCGTCCACCTCCAGGTACTGCGCATCGAGCGCGACGACCCGGTCGCCCCGCACCGTGGAGCGGTCGCCGGGCGCCCCCCGGTCGACGTACTCGACCTCGACCCGCGAGAAGTCGTAGCCGGGGTCATGATAGAACCGGAGCAGCAACCGGTGGCTCGTCCGCATACCACGGCCACCTCGCCCCGCCGGACCATAAAGGTGCAGGGTGCCGCCGTTGTCCCGGTTCACCGGGACGGCCGGCCGGCGAACCGGGCCGTGAGAAGACGGCAGAGACGGGCCTGCAACGTTCATAACAGAGAAGCACAGAAGTACCAGCAGGATGTCGCACCTCACCGTCGATCTCGGAGGCCGGCCCGGCCTCGACTGCCGGGGATTCTGTTCGTACTGCTACTTCAAACACGTCAAGGGGACGACCGCGTTCGGCTGCAGGTTCTGCCTCCCCTTCCAAATTGGCTGCGACTACTGCACCCGGGGCGTGCGCGAGGAGTACTCGGGGTTCAAGGACCTCCGGACCGTCGCCGACGAGACGCTCGCGAACCTCCAGGGGATCGGCGACGATATCGACCGGATCACCATCAGCGGCGGCGGTGACCCGAGCTGCTACCCCGAGTTCCGCGACCTCGTCGAACTGCTCGGCAGCATGGAGGCGCCGCTCCACATCGGCTACACCAGCGGCAAGGGATTCGACGACCCGGCCATAGCCGACTTCCTCATCGAGAACGGTCTCTCCGAGGTCTCCTACACCGTCTTCGCCGCCGACCCGGACCTCCGGCGGCAGTGGATGCACGACCCGACGCCGGAAGCCTCGCTCGCGGTCCTCGACCGGCTCTGCGGCGCAATCGACGTCTATGCCGCAGCAGTCGTTCTTCCCGGCGTCAACGACGGCGAAACCCTGGAACAGACCTGCGCGTGGCTGGAGGAGCGGGGTGCAAAAGGGCTGATCCTGATGCGGTTTGCCAACCGGACCGACCAGGGGCTCATCCTCGGCAACGCGCCCCTCATCGAGGGGCAGCAGGTCCATACCGTCGACGAGTTCCACGAGATCGTCACCGACTTGAACGAACGGTTCTCAATGAAGATCAGCGGGACCCCGCTCGGCGACCCCTCGATCGGGTCGCCGTTCGCGATCCTCCACGAGCCCGACCTCTTAAAGAAACTCCCCCGGGTCCGGAAGCGTGCGACGGTGATCACCGGAAGCGTCGCGGCCCCCTTCATCCAGCGGATCCTCTCGATCCGGGGCTCGATCTCGAGGGTTGTTGCGGTCAAGAAGGAGATCGCCTGCCTCATCACCGCCGACGACCTCGCCGGGGTGAACCTGGCGAAACTCGAGGACGTCGTGATCCTCCCCGGCCGGGCGTTCGTCCATGACGCCGAAGCCCAAAAGATCCTCTCCGCCGACGGCGTCGACCGCGAGGTGGTGCGCGGCCCCGAGATGCTGACGGCCGACGCGGAGATGAGCATGGGCATGACCCGGACGGAAGTGCTCGAAAAGGAGATGGAGGGGTTCGCAGCCCTGATCAACACGATCAACCGCTACGGCCGGTGACGGGCGGGCATGCCGGGAGCGTGAACCGGAACGCAGCGCCGCGTTCGGGATGCCCCGGCACCCGGTCCTCGACCCATACCCGGCCGCCGTAACGCTCGACCAGGGTGCGGGTGATATGGAGACCGAGCCCTTTGCCGCTCTTTCTCCCGCTTTTCCTGAATTTCTCAAAGACCCGGGTCTTCTCGGCGTCCGGTATCCCGGGACCGGTGTCCTCGACCGAGACCAGGGCAGTCCCGCCTTCCTCCCGGGAGGTGATCAGGACCGAGACGCCGGGGCCGCCGAACTTGACGGCGTTGCCGATGAGGTTTACGAAGACCGCCGACAGGAGGTCGTCGGCAGAGACCCACCGGTCCTCCGGCAGGTAGCGGATATCGACGTCCGGGAAGAAGCAGATGACGCTCCTCGCGATGTGGTCGAGGTTCACCGGCCCGGGCACGAGGGCCTCTTCCGCGATCCGCCGGATCGTCGAGACGTTCCCGATGATCTCGGCGCTCTGCCTGACGGCGGCCGCGAGCTTCCCGGCAAGGTCCTTCTCCGGCCCGGAGAGCGTCTCGGCAAGGAGCGTTGCGTAGCCGATGGCGACGGTGTTTGCGTTGTTGATGTCGTGGGTCATGAGATCCAGGTAGAAGTTCGCCTGCTCGTGGAGCCGCATCCGCTCGACGGCACTCCCGACCTCACGGCCGATGGAGGCGAGCAGGTCCCGCTCGTCGGGCGAGAAGACGTGCACCTTCCGGCTGACCAGGTTGACGGCGCCGACGACCCGCTCCCCGGCGATGATGGGGATGCTTGCAAACGCCTGGATTCCGGCGCCGGCATCCTGCGGGTAGGCGTGCAGGTAGTCCTCCACGAAGTGCGCCATACCCTGTCCGAGGACCGCATCGTACGGGGGAGCGTTCAGGTCGACGATCCGCCGCCGGAACGAGAACCCTTTCGGGAGCCCGATCTCGGCGACCAGTTCGGCCCTGGACCGACCGGGGTCGAGCAGGTATACGCTGCCCCCTTCGAAATCGAGGAGTTCCAGGGCCTTCTCGAGCACGCCTGCCAGCAGTTCGTCCATGCCCGCCGACGACGTGGCGGTCCTGACCACCTGGTTGATGACGTAGAGCTGGGCGTTCCTGCGCCGGCCCTTCTCCTCGGCGATCTTCTGTCCGGTGACATCCATGACACCGACGGCCACGCCCAGGTACCCGGGACTCCCGCCGGTGACCGGGGAGGCGGCGAGGAGGGCGTCGATCGTCGCTCCATCGGAACGCCGGAGCCGGAGTTCGGCCTCCGCCCGCCGCCACTCGCCCTGCTCGATCAGCGTCTTCGCCCGCGGGACGTCGCCCGGGTCGACGAAGGAGAGGAAAGAGGCGCCCTGTATCCGGCTGACCGCGTAACCGAGGATCTCCGCCATCCGGGCGCCGGCAAAGATCGTGGTGCCTCCCGGGTCGAGCACCAGGACCCCTTCGTGCAGGCTCCTGCCGATCTCGCGCCACAGGTGCTCCACTCTGCCGAGCGCCACCTCGGCACGTTTCAGCGCGAGGACGTGCCGGACGGTGCAGACCAGGAGTTCGGGGGAGATGGTCTCCCGGACCAGGTAGTCGTCCGCACCATGCCAGAGCGCCCCGACCGCCGCATCGAGGTCGTCGCGCGAGGCCAGGATGACGACCGGGGTACCGGGGGCTTCTTCGCTCACCCGCGCCGCCGCCCCGGGCTCCCGGCCGGGGTCGAGCAGGATAAGATCGAACGACTCTCGCCGGAGAGCGTCGAGGCCTTCGGCAACCAGCCGGTGCGAGATCGTCTCGGCCGGGAGCCCGGCCTTGCGAAGGGCCTCTCCGACCAGGGGGGCGTCGCCCGGGCTCCCGGTGATGACGAGCAGCCTGAGCGGGTCGGGCACTCCTTCACCCCCCCGCCGGCAGGGTCCGGGTGCTGGGTAACCTAGGCTTCATCCCCGTGCGAGGTGCGCCGGGGCGTATCCCGGAGCATCGCTACCCTTTACCCGGGGTCCGGGGATAAGTGTTACTGACCGGCCGTTACCGGCCCGAGGAACCGTTCGATGACCCACTCGTTCCTGACCTCCGGGTGGAAGAGGAGGCCGTAGAGAGGGAGCGAGCGGTGCCGGATCGCCTGGACGCACCGGTCCGAGGCGGCGAGAGGCAGGAACCCTTCGGGCACCTGCACGGCATATTCGTGCACCCCGTATGCGGGGAAATCCTCCCTCCCGGCAAAGAGGGGGTCGGGCGCGAGCACCCGGACGTCGGTCATGCCGATCTCGCAGCACGGCTCGATGCCGCCGCCGAAGGCCGCCGCGAGGGCCCGCATGCCGGAGGATATGCCGAGAACCGGGCGCTCGAACGCAGGAAGCCACCCGAACAGTTCAGGATGCTCCGCAAACCCGGTGTCTTTCAGTGCCGTCCCGCAGAGGATCACCGCATCCGCGGCCTCGATCTCCGGCGCCCCGACGGCGGTGTAGTGGCGGACGGTGAACGGCGCTCCGATCCTGTGGAGAAGCCGTTCGACCGGCCCGACGAACTCGTCCCGGGAGAGCGAACCGTCCCGGTAGCAGAGGTCGATAACGAGGATCATTTTGCCACCAGCCCCGCCCGCTCGATCCGGAGGACGCCGTTGTAGTTCCGGTAGACCTTGGATGCCTCCTCGATCGCGATCCTTTGAACGAAGAAGGGGGCGTCGACGACGAACGTCTCGAACTCCCCTCCTTCCCCGATCAGGGTGATCTGGTACTTCCGGGCGATCTCCCGGAGTTCGTCGAGGGCGCGGCGGTCGATCTCCCTCCCGAGCCAGGACGCGTCGAAGGGGCAGGAGAAGACGCCCGCGATGATGACCCGGAACCCTGCGTCGATGAGTTCCTCCATGTACGCCTCCTGGTCCGCGAGCCAGAGCGGGTTGAACGACCAGAGGCCCAGTTCGCGGCAGACCCGCTGGACCCGTGCCGCCTGGTAGACCGAGAGGACCGCCCCGGTGACGACTCCTTCGATCCCGAACCGCTCCCTGGCGGCGAGGAGGGCCCGCTTCAGGTCCTGGAGTTCCGTCTCCTTCTCGCCTGCCGTCTCCACCTCCACGAGGGGAAGCCCCGCCGCCCCGGCCTGCAGTGCGGCGAGGCGGATGTTCGGGGTGTGGAACATGTAACTCTCGGGATTCCTGGAGACGACCGTGATCAGGCAGACGACTTCTTCCTGCTGCATCGCCTTCCAGCAGGCGAATATGGAGTCTTTCCCGCCGGAGAAGAGCACACCGAGTTTCATGATTGTTCCCGTAGCTCTTCGGCCGGGAGCCAGATAAATCCCTGCGGCATACAGGCACGCGGCCCGGGAGCGGCCCGGCGGCAAAAGTCGGGCTGCTTCATCTCTTTTTTGGCAAACGCGAGACCGGCGGGGGCTGCCGCCGGAGGAGGATCAGGATTATATGCTGTCGAATCTTCACCCGGTATGAGCACCGGGGGCGCATCGCGGGAGGTATAGGGTATGATGGAGACCAATGAAAATCCGGAAGAACTGATCGAGGTTGTTGTTGACTGCATCCTGGTAAATTACCGGGGAGATCCCGAGTCGCGGGGCCGGATAGTCCATGCGCTCCAGGAGTGGGCGGAAGAGCACCCGGACGAGTGGGATGAACTGCAGGCACGCTGCCAGCAGCGTCACGAAGCCCTGGCGTAAGTCCTCCGGACAGGATAGAACATCTCTTCTTCCCATCTCCGAGGGTAAGACCGCGGGAAGTCGTCGGGTCCAGGGTGTCCGACGGTATGTTCAATACCCGGTGTTAATGTAGCACAAAAACAAGCTCATGATCGGGCAACTTGTATGGTTTCAGCGGACAGCAGCACCGGACTCGTGAGCCAGGGGCCCAACTGGCAGATGCTTGCCGCCGCACCCGTCCTTCTGCTGGCACTGGTCGTTGCGGCCCAGTCCTTCGTGAATATTCCGTTTGATTTCGTTGCTCCCTTCCAGGCGGCACTCAATGTCCTCCCGAACATGGGTTCCGTGCTCCTGGCCGTTCTGGTGGCATGGGGCACGATGAAGACCGGGCGGCTGCAGCTTGTCTGGATGGGATCCGGCATTCTCGTGCTGGGCCTGGCCATTCTGCTTGCGAACCTGGTCGGGACCCCGATCAGCCTGAACAACGGGGTGCAGATCCAGAATCTCGGTGCCGTTCTCGCCGGTGCCCTGCATCTCGTCGGCGCTCTGCTCGCCGTCTTCTCGATCGGACTCGCCAGGCCCGATCCGCGACAACGGGCGGTTGCACTCGCAGCGGGCTACGGCGGCAGCATAGCGGCGGTCACCCTGATCGTCATCGCGAGCACGGCCGGGGTGATTCCCGTATTCTTCATCCCGGGAGAGGGAGGGACCGCGATCCGACAGGTGGTCATCACCCTCGCTGCGGGTCTCTTTGCCGCTGCTGCGCTGGTGGTATTTATAAACTATATTCGTTCGCGTTCGTCGTTCCAGTACCTATACGGTCTGGCGCTGGCTCTTCTCGCCCTCGGCCAGATCGCGTACCTGCTCACCCTGTCCCGCGGCGACCTCATGGCCTGGGCAGGCAGGGCAGGGCAGTGGGGTGCCTCCCTGTACTTCCTGCTGGCCCTGCTCCTGATCCTCCGCCTTTCGGGCGGCCGCACGGCGGACGTTCATTACGTGCTGGACCACATCTTTCCTCCCTCCAGCAAAGGCTACAGGTTCCTGATCGAGTCGTCCCCCGACGCAATCATCGGCCTGGACGCGGGAGGAAACGTGCTGGTATGGAATGCTGCCGCCGAGAGCATACTCGGCTACAGCAGCAGGGAGGTCGTAGGGAGGCCTATCAGGGATCTGGAAAGCAACCCGGTCCCGGAAGGTTCCGGCACGCAGGAGCCAGGGGAGATATTTTTCCGGCGCCGGGACGGCAGAGAGATGTGGCTTGAGGTCTCGGTGGCGCATTACACCGTCCGCGGGAGTCCGATCACCACCGTCAATATCAGGGACGTCACCGATCGGAAGCAGGCGGAAGAGGAGCGAAGACAACTTTACGAGAAACTTGAGGATGCGCACCGTGAGGCGAACCTGTATCTCGACATCATGACCCATGACATCAGGAACGCCAACACCGTCACGACGATGTACGCAGATCTCATGGTCGAGATACTGGAGGGCGAGCCGGGTGCGTATGCAGAGAAATTGCGCGGCAGTGTCGAGAAGAGCAATGAAATTCTCCGGAATGTCGCCACCATCAGGCGGCTTCAGGAGGAGCCGTCCCTGCTTGTTCCGGTGAACCTCGATACCGTCGTCCGAAAGGAGATCGAGACCTTCCCCGGGGCATCGATCCGGTACGAGGGCGCGCCGGCCGAGGTGAGGGCGGACGGACTCCTCTCCGAGGTCTTTGCGAACCTCATCGGCAACGCTGTCAAGTTCGGTGGACCGGACGTCGAGGTAACCATCCGGGTCAGCGAGCTGGACGGGGAGGTCGAGGTCTCGGTCGAGGACACCGGTCCCGGTGTTCCGGACGACGTGAAGGAGAGACTCTTCCGCCGGCTGGAGCGCGGAAAAGCCAGAGGTCCGGGCAAGGGGCTTGGACTCTTCATCTCCCGGATGCTCATCGAGCGCTACGGCGGGGAGATCCGGGTCGAGGACCGGGTGCCCGGCCATCCGGAGGAGGGCGCTGCGTTCCGGTTCACGCTCAGGAAAAGCACGCAGGATGGGTGAGCGATCTTCTGCGGGCGAGCCGGTGTACACCCCGGGGCCCCAAAACGAGCAGTTATGCTTATGAGGCGACGGGATTCAGGTGTCTTCGTAGGATTGGGCGCACATGAACGTTATCGTTGTCTACAAAAGTAGATACGGGTCTACAAGGGAGATTGCAGAGTTCATCGCCGAAAAGCTGCGGGAGCACGGCGTGCAGGCGGATGCCCGGAGCGTCGACACGGCCCCGGACCTCGAAGGGTATAACGCCGTCGTGATCGGGAGTGCCGTGTACATGGAGCACTGGATGAAGGAGGCAGCGGAGTTCGTGCGGCGGAACCGGACAGTCCTTGCCGAACGGCCGGTGTGGCTGTTCAGCAGCGGCCCGCTCCAACTCGAACCGGGAGCGAGCCCGGACGACCCGGAACTGGAGCCCAAAGAGATCGGCGAGTTCCGGGAGATCATCCACCCCCGGGACCACCGTGTCTTCTTCGGGGCACTGGACCCGGGCAGGCTCGGACTCCAGCACCGGCTGATCCGGAAGCTGCCGGCCGCCCGTGCGCTCCTTCCCGAGGGCGATTTCCGCAACTGGGACGATATCGAGGCCTGGGCCGGCGACATTGCGCGGGCGCTGGGGACTCCTTAACGGCAATAGAGGACTAAATAAATTAATTCCGTAAAAACGAATGCGAGGGGAGCGATTCGAACGCTCGAACTCCTACGAGACCAGGCCCTCAACCTGGCGCCTTTGACCTGGCTTGGCAACCCTCGCCCGGATATGAGGTGATAACATGCTCAGTGCATGAACGGAGACGGAAGATGCATCGATTGCGGTTTCGCGCCCCGTTTACCTCATTTAATCTGTTGTCATACATAAAATACCTTTTGTGCGGGGCCGCGATGAGGGGGGGCGGGCGGTTGCACGGGGCGTCGTTTCTGCAGGACCGGCGGAGATCACGGGAGCGGCGGCTCTTCGTCGGTGTTGTTTCCGGGGTGGGAACCGTTACTCCTCGTCCTCCCGTAAGACCAGGAACGTGTTTACGGCCGTGTGACCGGGCACCTCCTCCAGAAGGCCGGCATCCAAGAGTTCCTCAAGCAGGCTCTCATACCTCTGCGCCGACTCCTCCCTCTTTCGTTCCTCATCCCCGGGGATCTCTGGATTGTACGCGTACATGGTTTCGAGGGTATCGAGTTGTTCGACGGTGCCGTCTTCCCATATCCGGGCATGCTCGTCTCCAAAACGATGAAAGCGGTAGAACTCCATGTATTCGTAACCGTCGGCCTCTCCGAAGACCCAGTTGAACTGAAAGGTTGCGATCCGCATCGTCCCGCTCTTCCTCTCCTGCAGGGCATCCTCGGGTAGTGCGAACGTCTCCCGGTACCTCTCCTCGAAGTGGCGGTTCATCTCCGCGAACGTCGCCCCTATTTTCTCTATCGAGCCTCTCTACATACAGGATAAGGCTCGGGCTCCTCATATATACGTAACCGTCCGGCTGCCATGTCTCATCCAAGAACGCCCTCTTCCCGGCAGCGGCAGAGGTTTGATTAATCGCCGGGTCCAATACGGCTCTATGAAGGCTCCGTCGCCGACCGCATGCCTCTGCTGTGCGTTGATACTTATTCTGTTTACCAGCGGCTGTATAACCAAAAACCAGGAATACTACGATAACCAGGTTGCAGCGGAGCCGGACAATGCCGAGGCGTGGTGCATCAGGGGAATGTACTACAACAATTACTACAACCAGTACGCCGAAGCAATGGAGAGCTGCAATAAGGCGCTTGAACTGGACCCGGAATACGGGCTGGCCTGGTTCCTGAAAGGAGTCATTCTGACGAATATGAATATGACCGACGAGGCAAGACTGTGTTTTGAGAACGCGACGAGATACGATCCCGCGCTGGCGAAGAATGTACAGTTCGTTGTCGGCAATATGTGATGATGCGGATTTTATAATGCATTCCCAAGAGTAATATGGATCTGCCCTGACCGGCGACAATTGCCGCCTCCCTACCGTCCCTCACGAGGGAGGCATCGCCGTGCCGGAGGAGAAGACCACCACCCGGGACCTCCTCGTTGCATGAGGGCAGGTACCTCCCATCTCCCGGGTTCTGCCGATGCAAGCGATCGATCTCCTGCTAACCGTTACTCAGACTCAGAACGCTTCAGAAGCTCACACTATTCCTATGGAAGAACGAGATTTGAAATCCCCGGTGAACCTTTCGCTCATCATTCCTGGTTTGATGCGTCAAGAGCGAGCAGGATTGCCTGAACCTTCGGTTCGAGAACCGGGATCTCGGTCTCCAGAATAGCCCAGACGATCCTCCAATCTACCTCGAAATATGCGTGAATCAGTTTATCCCGCGACCCGGCCATCAGCTTCCAGGGAATCTCCGGATGCTGCTCTTTTTGGTGCTCGGAGATGTTCTTCGTGGCCTCTCCGATGATCTCGATCGCCCGGACGATCGCATGCTGCCGCACCGGGTCACGAAGCAGGTCCTCGTATGTCAGATCTCTACCGATCTCGCGGAGAAGCACGATCTCATCAAGGATATGACGGAGGAAGAGTTCATCACGCATCACACCAGACAACCTCCTGTTCGACATAGGGCCGCAGGTATCGGCTGAGCCCCTGTTCGGTGACGAGGTCCACCCGGCGCCCGAAAAGTTCCTCCAGATAAAAGGCAAGTTCCATGAAGTTCCGAAACGTCGTCTGCCCCGGCGCAAACTCGACCAGCACATCCACATCGCTGTCAGGCCGCTCCTCTCCCCGGGCTGTAGACCCGAAGATGCCGATCTTCGCGACGCCGAACCGCTCCCGGAGCAGCGGGAGCACTTCTTCGAGCTTCGCGACGAACTCGTTCTTCTTTTCCCGGCGCACCTGAGCAGCCATATGGGTTCTCTCCTCTTCTTGATCGTAGCTGGGGGTGAGGAGATGATGAATGTTGTCGTTCCCGGGAGGGGGCTGCCTTCGGGTCGAAGGTAGACGACCATCCGAACACTTCGGTCAGTGTTATCACCCTGAAGGGAGATGCTGTTCTATCGATGAGATCATGAGGACGTTCACGGCCGTGCTCTACAGGGAAGAGAACATGTACGTAGCGGAGTGCCCGGAGGTCGGCACCGTCAGCCAGGGCAGGACGGTGGAGGAGGCGGTGGCCAACCTGAAGGAGGCTACGGAGCTGTACTTAGAGGAAGCCCCACCCCTCCGGCGTGAGGCTCGTGCACCCGTCACCGGATGCACAGATTTCCCGCTGGAAGACGGGAGAAGGCCGATCATCACGACGTTCGAGGTGGCCGAGGGTGCCCGGGCATAAACCCGTCTCGGGCGAGACGGTGATCAAGATACTCTTGAAAAGTATGGATTTGCTGTTTTAACAATACCTTGATGCTACACCAACAATGCCAAGTATTCCCAATACAATTCCGATGATAACACCGCTTCCAATGGCAATTTGACCTACCATCTGACTTACACCTGTTGCCGATAGGAAAATACCGGCAAGAATGAGAACGCCTACTATTCCTGATGCAGAAAATCCCATTCCTGCAATTCTTTGAGCCAAAGTATCTTCTCCTTTAGATCTTTTTTCCACGCTTGAAGAGCTTTACATCCGGGTGATATCGATCCCGGTATTCAACTGCAGGACCTGTGTAGCCCCCTTTGCTGTCGACTTCAGTGATCCTTTTTTGGTTCACCATTCGCTGTAACTCGGGCTTTGTTACAGGGGAACCCCGACACTTGACTTCCCCTCGAGCGGTTCCTCTCTCATAGTCGTGTTTGCCAGGGCCGCCAACATGGCGAGCCCCATGTGCAGCCGATTTCTGTTTTTCGTAGTCTATGCCACGCTTAGAAGGTGATCGAACCATTTTCACACCTGATATAATAGAAGGATTCTTATACGCAATATACACATTCTCCTTAACGTCGTTAGCATCGTTAACGTCATTAGCATATCGTGGATTCGTGAGGGGACTGCATGGCGGGGATGGAAAAAATCGTCCATATTATTCCGCTCGGTCATGAGTATGACCGGGCAGTGAAACCTTTTGAGGATAGTAGCGCAGATCGGGTGTATATCCTCACTCGATGGCACGATCCTTCTGCTGCAATGAAAATGGTTGATGACCAGCGCTACTACGCGAGCAAAGTGAAAGAGGCCCTAGAAAAAAGAGAAATTGACGTAAAATGCGAATCGGTAAATTTATTCGACTTCCTTGAAGTAACAAAGAGCATTTCGAAAATTATTGTTAAGGAAAAGGCCGAAGGGAACAGGATCCGAATGAATATGTCTGCAGCGGGCCGCTTGACTTCCGTAGCTGCAACGCTCGTTGGCATGCATCATGATGTGCAGGTTTACTACGTCCATGCTGATAATTACCCTGATGATCCAGATGAACGGCAAAAGCATGGTCTCAGCGTCTGTGATAGTAATAAGATCGCTTACTTGACCAACCTGAAATTCGACATGCCGGATCCCATTGGTATGAATATACTGGCTTTTCTTTGTGAAAAAGGAAAAAAGGTCAATACACGGGAGTTACTGGGCAGATTAAAAGAGTTGCAGGTAGAGGGATTTCAAGAATTGTTTTACGACGATATCGATCTGGTCGATGACGATAAACGTAAGAATAGCCAATATGGAGCAATCGTTGAAAAAAGAACTCGTCAAAGTCGTCAGTTAATGAAACTGAATAAAACAATCCTTGAAAAATTAGAGACGCGAGGATATATTAGACGCGAAAAGATTGGGAGAAATGTGTATATCTCGATTACTGACACTGGAACATATGTCGCTTATCTAAGTGGATTGGTGGACTGATTATTTTCAAAGTTTAAATCGCTCATCTGCAGATGATTCAAAAGGCTTCACCACACCCCTTCTTCGTGTTCCAGTCTCACATGAGCCAAGAGGATGTAAGGCTGACGTCCAGCGAGTCTTCCGGTCGACAAAGGAGCAGATGCAGCTGTCAGATTCAGTCTTCTTTGATCGGTTGTGTACGCTCGACGAGTTGCGGCTAATCGACACGCGGCACCGCGGCATGAGCGGGGGGAGAGCCCGGTATAATGTGCTGCAGTATGAGGCAGAGATATTGGTGGTGTGTGAATGAGTTCCTCAATCTCCACAAGTCATGAGGCTAAGCCACTCAGCTAACTCTAAATTTCATGAAACCAAATAAAATTACGCACAGAAAACTGACGGAGTAAATAATTTACGAGATTTCACCATGATTGAGACCAATGCAAGGCCTTTCCTCAAGTGGGCAGGCGGGAAGACCCAATTACTCAACGAATTCGCAAGACGAATTCCAAAGGAACTTAAAAATGGTGAAATATCCACATTTATAGAACCCTTTGTTGGTGGAGGAGCAGTATTCTTTCATTTTAACAGTGTATTCTCCTTTAAAGAATGCCATATCTTTGATATTAACGAAGAGCTGATTCTCGCATACAGTGTCGTCAAAAGAAACGTCGAGGATCTCATCGAATATCTCTGTGATCTCACAGAAGAATTCTTATCAAAAGACGATGAAGGGAGAAAAGAATACTTCTACTCCATCCGCGATGAATTCAATCAGACAAAGTCGAGTATTAACTTTAAAAATTATGGCAAAGCGTGGATTCCAAGAGCAGGTCAGCTAATTTTTTTGAATAAAACCTGTTTTAATGGCCTATTCAGAGTAAATTCTCAGGGCGAATTCAACGTCCCCTTTGGACAGCATAAAAACCCGAAAATTGTTTATCCAGATGTGTTGAGAGCAGATGCTCAAATTCTGCAAAACACGAAAATTCACCTCGGTGATTTCGCGAAGTCATCTCAATACATCAACAATAATTCATTTGTCTATTTTGATCCCCCTTATCGACCTCTAAGTAATACTGCTTCATTTACCCAGTATTCAAAGGATGGATTTGATGACGTGGAGCAGCAACGGCTCGCAGAATTTTTTGCAAAGTGTGACGCAAAGCGAGCAAAATTGATGCTAAGCAACTCAGATCCTAAAAATATCAATTCTAATGACAATTTCTTTGATACCCTCTATGGGAAGTTCAACATTCAACGCGTCCCTGCAAGGAGGATGATTAATTCAGACGCGAGTAAGCGGGGAGAAATCAATGAAATTATCGTCACAAACTACTAAACTCCGTTTATGACCACAAAGGGCGACGAGGCCTGGAATAAAGTTTTTCAATCCCTGAATCTCCTTAATACAATCGAATCCGAGGGATTCGTCCAGATTTCAGCAACCACTCTCAAGGAAATCGGGCAGAGGGAACCACGCCTGATGGCGAAGCAAGATACATTAAACTCCCGACCGGAAATTTTCAAACGGCAGCACCTATCCATCCTTCCAATCAAAAATGGTGAATATATTATTTACCGCGATAACAAAGGGCAATCCTATTTCAAATACGATTCCTCATTTTATGGCATCCCAATAGAGATTTATGATCCCTGTCCTGATTCTGAAATCCTTGAGAGCCTGAGTATAGGTTCGATCTCAAGCGAGTTTCAGGCCATTGATTATGCAAACCTTGTCTCATTACTGAAAACATTCACCAACGAATCTCAATTGTATCTCACGATAAGAGGAAAACTTCGTTCTGGAAATTTCAATCTCCACTTACCTGACAATGATAAGCAAATTGAAGTTGATGGTGTGCAAATTGAGGTCGATTCCGGATATGAGGGTAACAACGGAATATATCTAATCGAAGCAAAGATAGGAAAACGTGATGACTTCCACATTCGACAACTCTATTATCCTTGGAAAGACTGGTCCCAAAAAACAGACAAACCTATTATTCCCATTTTCTTCGTCTATTCAAATGGCATATTTTATCTTACGAAATTCAGATTCGGAAAAGATTTTGGAGATCTTCAGATTCTTGAGTCACGATCCTTCTCGATCGATGAAGATCCCGTGTTATCTGTCAATTTCGAGGAGTTGATGGATTCCATAGTAGTGGATACATCCGAATCGGAAAGTGTTCCCTTTCCGCAGGCAAATGACCTCGATAAAATAATCGATATCATCACATCATTTAGCGAAGATTTGAAAACAAAGGAACAGATATCAGAATACTTCGAGTTTGATGAGCGCCAAGGAGATTATTACGCGAATGCCGCAATATATCTTGGTCTCCTTAGCCGAGATACTGACAATTATGGATCCTTTGCATTAACAGATTTAGGAAAGGCCATGAAGCGTTGCTCAAACCGGAGATGCAGAAACCGTCAGCTTCTAACTCAATTGTTAAAACGCTCTTCCTTCCGTTCAACAATTCTCTTGGTGAAACGTCTTGGTTTTAATCCAACGAACATCGATTTGGATGACGTGGCACGAATAATAAGGGATAATAGTCCAAGATATAATCATACCACGAGCAGAAGAAGAGCCTCTACGGTGAAAAGTTGGATGAAATGGATTTGTGAAAACATTCGGTTTGAATGAGGAACAAGCCTCGTAATTAATTTACTAAAGATATTTTGTTTTTGAATCAGTGAACTCTACAGATAGACCCTGAGTCCACCATCCCGACCTACTAACTCAGAAACTCTCAAAATTCAGAACCAACTCAAAAATCAATGCTGCGGGTGGGATCCGAACCCACGATTTCCAGATGTCCCAGGCTTGGACGCACCGTTTTCTCGAAAACCCTATGAGTCTGGCGCCCTAACCGACTAGGCCACCGCAGCATACAAAGTGCAGTATAACAATGCTGTATTGGCAAATAAACCTTATGGCTTAGCGGAAAAATTGGATGGAGGGTTACTTCGAGTTTTTCCGGATATAGACGTCGACCGCCGCCGTGATCGCCGCCACGTGCTTTCCCTGGCGGAGCGAGTCGGCCAGCGTCTGCATACGCGCCTCCTCCTCGTGGAGATAGCGGCGCAGGCTCGTCGCGATGTGCTCCTCCTGCAGGAAGTGCGTGTGGGTGTCGCCGGCGATGAAGTGGGCGTTGTGCATGATCGCGTAGTGGAGCGGGAGCGTCGTCTTCACGCCCAGGATGACGTACTCGTAGATGGCCCGGCGCATCCGCTGGATCGCCTCCTCGCGGTTGGAGCCCCAGGCGCAGAGCTTCGAGATCATCGAGTCGTAGTGCGCCGGGATGGTGTAGCCCATGTGGATGCCGGAGTCGACCCGGATTCCCGGGCCGCCCGGGGAGCGGTAGCGGACGATCTTGCCCGGATCGGCGGCGAAGTTGTTCAGCGGATCCTCCGCGTTGATCCGGCACTCGATCGCGTGCCCCCGGATTCTGATATCGTCCTGGTCCATCGCGAGGTCCTCGCCGGCCGCGACGGCGATCTGCTGCTTCACGATATCGACCCCCGTGATGAACTCCGTGATGGTGTGCTCCACCTGCAGCCGGGTGTTCACCTCCATGAAGTAATAGTTGCCGTTCGCGTAGAGGAACTCTACCGTGCCGGCGTTCTTGTAGTTTGCCGCCTTTGCCGCGGCGACGGCCGACGCCGTCATCTGCTCCCGGAGAGCGGGCGTCATGATCGGGCAGGGCGCCTCCTCGAGGAGCTTCTGGTGCCGGCGCTGGATGGAGCACTCGCGGTCGTAGAGGTGGACGGTGTGCCCCTTCGCGTCGGCAAGGACCTGGATCTCGATGTGGCGCGGCTTCGTGAGGTACTTCTCGACGAAGATCGTCGGGTCCCCGAAAGCGGACTGGGCAATCCGCCTGCCCTTGTCGATCGCCTCCTCGAGCTCTCCCTCGTTCTCGGCGATATGCATCCCGATACCGCCGCCGCCCGCGCTCGCCTTCACGATCACCGGGTAGCCGATCTCCGCGGCGACCTTCTTCGCCGCATCGACGCTCGTGACACCCTCCGGCGTTCCGGGGAGGACCGGGACGCCCGCCTCGCGCATCATCCGCTTCGACCCGATCTTCGAGCCCAGCGCCTCGATCGTCTTCCACGACGGCCCGATGAACGTCAGGCCCTCGTCCTCGACCAGTTTCGCGAACCCGGCGTTCTCGGCGAGGAACCCGTAGCCCGGGTGGATCGCCTCGGCCCCGGTCTTCCTCGCCACATCGCAGATCCGCTCCTTGTTGAGGTAACTCCTGGACGGGTGCGCCTCCCCGACACAGAACGCCTCGTCGGCGTACTTGACGTGGAGCGCGTTGCTGTCCGGCTCTGAGTAGATCGCGACCGTGTCGATCCCCAGCTCCCGGCAGGCCCGCATGACCCGGATGGCGATCTCGCCACGGTTGGCAATCAGGATCTTGTCAAAGTATTTCATCGTCCTGGCAGCCTCACTCGATGACCATCAGCACGTCGCCGTTCTGCACGACGTCTCCGGCATCCACGAAGATCTCCGAGACCATGCCGTCGCGGGGGCTGGGGATGGGGTTCTCCATCTTCATCGCCTCGAGGACGATGAGCGTCTCCCCCTTCCTGACGGTGCTCCCGCGCTCGGCCATCACCTTCAGGACCATGCCCTGCATGTTGCTCTTGACGCCGCCGGCGACATCCCCGCGGGGCACCTCCCTGGCCGACGGGGCGGCGGCCGACGGGGCCGCGACGGAGCCTCCCTCCACCGTGATGATCCGGACGGAGAAGATCTCGCCGTCCACCTCCACCTCCATGGAGCGGGGGATCTCCGCAACCCCCACCGGTCCGGCGTGCACCTTCTCGGGGATCGCTTCGGCCTGGCGCTCGCCGCGGAGGAACGACGGGGCGACGCTCGGGTAGAGGATGTAGGTGAGAACGTCTTCCTCACGGGTAACCAGGCCCTGCTCCGTCGCCTCCTTCCTCATCTGCTCGTAAATGGGTTCGAGAAGATCTGCCGGGCGAACCGTGACCGGCTCCTCGTCGCCGATGATCGTCCTCCGGATCTCGGGGCTGATTGGGGCAGGAGAGCGACCGTAGAGGCCGCGGACGTAGTCCTTCACCTCTTTCGTCACGTTCCGGTAGCGCTCCCCGTCCATGAGGACGTTGAAGACCGCCTGGGTGCCCACGATCTGGCTCGTCGGCGTCACGAGCGGCGGGTAGCCGAGATCCTCCCTCACCCGGGGGATCTCGCGGAAGACCTCTTCCAGGCGGTCGAGCGCGTCCTGCTCTTTGAGCTGCGAGACGAGGTTCGAGATCATCCCGCCGGGGAGCTGATAGATCAGCACGTCCGAGTCGACCCGGTCCGCGATGGAGTTGAAGAGCGGCTCGTACTTACCCCGCATCTCCCGGCAGATGTTCCTGACTTTCCGGAGCGGGAGAAGGTCGATCCCGGTGTCGCGCGGCGTCCCGGCAACGCTTGCAACGACGCTCTCCGTCGGGGGCTGGGAGGTGCCGAGGGCGAACGGCGACATCGCCGTATCGAGGATGTCCACGCCCGCATCGATCGCCGCCTGGTAACTCAGGGGGGCGACGCCGCTTGTGCAGTGGGAGTGGAGGCAGACCCTGACATCCGCCATCTTCTTGATCCCCGTGATAAGGTCGCGGGCATCGTGCGGCATGATCAGACCGGCCATGTCCTTGATACAGATCGAGTCGCAGCCGAGCGCGTAGAGTTCCTCCGCCATCTCGATGAACGTCGCGACGGAGTGGACGGGGCTCGTCGTGTAGGATATCGCGCCCTGCAGGTGCGCCCCGACGTTCCCGACCTCCTCCATCGCTTTTTTCATGTTCCGGATATCGTTCAGCGCATCGAAGACCCGGAAGATATCGACCCCGTTTTGCGCCGACGCCTCTACGAACTTCTCCACGACGTCGTCGGGATAGTGCCGGTAGCCCACGAGGTTCTGGCCCCGCAGGAGCATCTGGATGGGAGTGCGTTTCAGTTCGGCCTTCAGCATGCGGAGGCGTTCCCAGGGATCGTCGTTGAGAAACCTGATGCAGCTGTCAAAGGTCGCCCCGCCCCAGGCCTCGACAGAGAAGAAACCTACTTCATCGATGGCACGGGCAAGAGGGAGCATATCCTCAGTCCGGAGCCGGGTGGCGATGAGCGACTGATGCGCGTCCCTAAGCGTGGTATCGGTGATATTGAGTGAATCAAATTTGGCAGCACACATCGAATTTTGCACCTCGAAGGGCTGAGAAGATATCGATAAAGCCTCTAAAAAATTCATCCTACTAATATAAAAACGTCGCGAAGAGGCAGACAGGATAAAAACCCGGGTATTCCGGCCGTTATGCAAGCCAGGACGTCCCGTGGATCCGCTTCAAATCGGGGGCATATCCGCCCCCCGATCGTGTATCCCCGTACCACGAGCAGCCGGGCAATCTCGTCGGCCCTCCTGATCTGGGTGACGATAAGGGTGACGGCGAGCGGCACGATCGAGCGCACACCGGGCCGGATTCCCTTCAGCGCCATTGCAATCCGCAGCTGGTCGATCTCCTGCCGGATCACGGCAAGACCCGTAAGTCCCATCTCGGCGATGAGCCCCACCTCGAACCCCACCCGGTTCCCGAGGGCCCAGACCGCCACGCCGAGCACCTCGCCTTCCTCCGTCGCGGTATACGCCCACGCGGCGAGGAGAAGGAGCACGGTCATCCTGATGAAGTAAGAGAGCCCCGGGCCGCCCCCCCACGCCGAGACGAGCGCCGTTACGGCGATCATCCCGACGAGGGGGAGAAACACCCCCGGCTGCGGGAGGGCCTTCGTGCGCGGGGTAAAGAGCAGCCACCAGACCAGGGCGGCGACGGCTCCCGCCGTGCTCGCAAACGCGGCCGCCGAGAGGAGCACGGTGGCGAGCAGCCTCAGCCGCGGATCCTGCATAGCGCCTCCCGGGCGTCGGAAAGCCTGATGTTCTCCGGGCGGGCACCCTCTCTCAGGGCATACGCGAGGTACGGCGGGGCGTGCCGCCAGGAGGGGATCGCGTCGGGCACGCTGCCGCGGGCAGTCAGGACTCCATCCTCCATTTCCCAGACGGCATTCACCCGGGGCAGGACCGCGCGCTCGTGCGAGAAGATGATGGTGATGCCCTCTTCCCTCTCCTCGATCATCCTGCAGGCCTCCCTCTTCGCGGTGCAGTCGAGAGAACTGAACGGTTCGTCCAGCATCAGCAGGTCCGGGTTTTGCATGACGGCGCAGGCCAGGGTCAGCCTCCGGAGTTCACCGCGGGAGAGGTGGAACGGGTCGTCGCCGGCGCGCGCCGGGAGGTCCGCCCGCGCGAGCACGTCCTCCGGGGAAAGCCCCCAGGAACGGACCTCCTCGGCCACGGTCGGGCAGGTGATCTGGTGTTCGGGGAACTGCAGCAGGAGCAGCGCCGATGCAACATTGTGCCGCCGGACGGCGCCGCTCGCGGGACGGAGCAGTTCGGCAAGCAGGAGAGCGAGCGTCGATTTCCCGCTTCCCACCGGCCCGCTGACCAGGTGCACGCCCTCTTCAAAGGTTCCGCTGCCCCGGAGGGTGAACGAACCGCGGGAGAAGCGGAGATCCTCGAGGTCGACCCTCACCGGCAAACCCTCCACATCGTGGGATAAAAGCACGTCTCCTCGAGCGCGGAGAAGACCTCTTCCGGCGTGCCGTGGTGCCGGACGAGACCGTTCTCCATGAAGATGACGTAGTCCGCCCCTGCCGCGGCATCCATCGACTGCGTGCACCAGAGCACGTGGGCTGCGGTGCTCTCCTGCACGACCCGCCGGACGCGCTCCGCCGTCACGGCATCCAGGTGCGAGTCGGCCTCGTCCAGGACGAGCACCTCGGGATCGCCGGCACAGGCCGCAGCCAGCGCGACGAGGGCCTTCTCGCCCCCGGAGATGGCCGAGACCTTCGCATCGAGGAGGTGCGAAATACCGACCCGGGCTGCGGCCGCCCTGACCCGCTCGTCCGTCTCGGGGCAGGGGTAGTGGCGGAACCGGGGAGTCGACGCGATCTCGTCGTAGACCCGGGAGAAGAGGAGCGTCCGGTCGGGGAACTCCCCCACCCACCCGACCTTCACGGCGGACGGCGGACGGCCGAGGAGCCGGACCGTTCCAGCGCCGGGCTCCTCGATGCCGGAGCAGACTGAAAGAAGCGTCGTCTTGCCGCTCCCGTTCGGCCCGATAACGGCGATGTGGCGCGCATCTACCGTAAGGTCGGGGATCTCGACGATTCGGTGCCGGAGGCAGGAGATGCGGATCATGCCACCCGCTTTCCTATGGCATAGGCAGCCGCGACCTTCACGACGGCACCGACGACGAACGGGGCGACGCCGACCAGGATTGCCTGGGGAAGCGAGAGCGACGCCGACCAGGCGAGCCATGCGACACCGAAGACATACGTTACACAGGTCGCCGCGATCAGACCCGCGACCCGGGACTTCGGCGATTCATGCTCGTAGGCGAGCCCGACGACGAGGGCGGAGGGGATAAAGCCGGCCAGAAACCCCCCCGTGGGGCCGAGGAGCACCCCGAGGCCGGCCGTACCGTTATGAAAGACCGGGAGGCCGGCCGCCCCGAGGAGGACGTAGAGGGCGACGGGGATCACCGCATACCGCTTCATGACAATCCCGGAGAGAAGCACGAAGAGGGTCTGGAGCGTAAGCGGGACCGGGGGCAGCGGGATGGATATCCAGCTCCCGGCGGCGATCAGCGCGATGAACGTACCACTGTAAGCGAGGATCCGGGCTCGGTGCATCATGTCAACCATCTTATTTTGGATGGTTGACAAGAAAAATCCTGTCGATGTTGAACGATGAATGATGGATAACTCTAACGAACTGCTTCGCATAACCCCCAGGTAGTTCCGTTACCGATGGGGGGTCTTCTCTCCCAATGATCCAAAAAGTGTACGGGTGTTGACAGGGACCAGGAAGTTAGAGCTGGAAACAGTCGCCCGCGATGACCCGCTCGATCTTCCCGTTGTCCTTGCGGATGATCAGGGCGCCGTGCTCATCGATATCGATGGCCTCTCCCGAAAAGGTCTTGTTGATGGTCTTGATGGCCACCCGGTGGTCGAGCGTCAGGGAGAGGCTCTTCCACTCGCGGATGATGGGATCGTACTCTCCGTCCTCGAGCTGCTGGTAGCGCAGTTCGAACTCCCGCAGGACCCGGGCGAGAAGCGCCACGCGGTCGACCTCGCGGCCGACCTCCGCCTGGAGCGAGGTCACCGTATCCCTCAGGTTCGGCGAGAGTTCGTCGAGAGAGATATTCGCATCGATCCCGATCCCGAGGAGGCCGTAGTGCACGGTATCCGCCTCGGCAGTGAGTTCCAGGAGCAACCCGGCAACCTTCTTATCCCCGACGAAGATGTCGTTGGGCCACTTGATCAGCGCACTGATGTCGTACTCCTTCCGGATGGCACGGGCAATCGCGACCGCCCCGGCCATGGTGATCATGAAGAGGTGGTCGAACGGGATCTTCGGTTTTAAGAGAATGGTGGCCCAGATACCCCCCGCAGGCGAGACCCAGGCGCGTCCGAGTCTGCCCACCCCGCCGGTCTGCTCTTCGGCGATGATCACCATGCCGTGCAGTCTTTCGGGATCGGTCTCTTCGGCGAGTTTCTTCCCGATCCAGCCCGTGGAGGCGGTGCGGTCGAAGTGGCGGATCTGTCTCCCGATAAAGCGGGTGCGGAGCTGCTTGTGGATCTCGTACGGAAGGAGCCTGTCGGTCTTCGTCTCGAGGCGGTAGCCTTCCGCCCGTGACGACGATATGCCGTATCCCAGCCTCCGGAGTTCGCGTATCTGTTTCCAGACGGCCGATCGGGTGACGCCCAGCTGCTCTGCAATCCGTTCGCCCGATACCGGGCCGGGCGATTCTTCGAGAATCTTCAGTACGTTGATTGCCGTATCCTTCATGTCCATTACCTTTTCGCTGCAGGCGACTCAGTCGGGAGCGGACACGGATCCTCGCCGCAGACCTGCTTCCGGATATCCGCGTGCTGCTCCATAAAACCCGCCAGATCAAAGATGCCGGTCACATCGACGATGCCGATTGCGCCGATGGGCCTGCCGTCGTCGCCCCTCACCGGCGCCACCACTACCGGGATGCCCTTGTAAGGCCCGTTCGGGGGCCTGACCCTCAACGTGGCATTCTCAGCCAGGACCTCCTCGAGGACGGGACCCGTATAGGCCTCGTCGATGACCTTCCCGCCCTCGATCCGGACTCCGGGATGGTCGCGGGATCGGGCCGTGACGGGCAGACGGCCAAGCAGATCATGGAGGCAGAGCATGACGGGAGCGAGATCGCGCGCGCTCGAAGAGACAGAGATGATGTATTGCTCCATGGTCGTATCCCTACTGTTCATCATGGTTTATCTAAAATAAGGTTTCCCTATCGCCGCAGGAGAACTCCTTCAAGAATTCGCGCGACGGGTATTCATGGATGCTCGAGACCAGGATCATGCCGTCGCCGAGCGCCTTCCCGACGAGAAGCGCCTCGCCGGTAGCCGAGGCGGCAAGCGTTTCGCCGCCGTGGGCCGGGAACGAGCCGTCGCACTCGACGGCGGTGAGGTCGTAGCCGGAGAAGAGGGAGGCATAGTTGCTCTCCCCGACAAAGCGGACTGCACGCGGCCCGTACGAGAACGCGTAGGTCACCGGGAACGGGAGCCAGTCGTAGGCGTCCTCCCGGCAGCATCCCGCGCCGAAGACCAGCAGCCGCCCTCCGTTCTCGACGAAACGCCGGATGCGCTCCTCTGCAGCCCGAAGAGCGGGGAGGAGGTTCGAGTAGTCCGGGTTCGCAAACCCCGTCGGCACGATGAGCGAGACGAATTTGCCGCGCCAGAAGGGTGATGCGAGCATGTAGGGGTTGACCGTCTCGCAGCAGGCCCCGCAGTCCTCGATGAGCCGCGAGAACATGAGGGGGCTGTCCCAGAGCAGCCCGGTCCTGCAGGTCACCCCTTGATCACCCCGAGCGGTTCCAGCCGGACGACGATATTCGAGAGGCCCGCTTCGTGCACGACGCGCACTACTTCCCGGCTCGGCTTGTAGACTTCGGGCGCCTCCTCCGCGAGGGCGGAGTCGCTGTGAGCGCGCACCAGGATGCCTTCTCCTGCGAGGTGCTCCCGGAGTTCCTTCCCGCGGACCTCTTTCTTCGCCTTCGACCGGCTGAGCACTCTCCCCGCTCCGTGGCAGGTGCTCCCCCAGGTCTTCTGCATCGCGGTCGTCGTGCCGTGGAGGAGGAAGGAGGACGTCCCCATGCTCCCGGGGATGATCACCGGCTGCCCGACCCCGGCATACTCCCGGGGAATGCCCGGGGCTCCGGGACCGAACGCCCGCGTCGCGCCTTTGCGGTGGACACAGACCTCCGTCGACGCGCCGTCGACGTCGTGGCGCTCGAACTTGGCGACGTTATGCGCGACGTCGTAGATGAGCCGCATCGCATCGTAGTCGATCCCGAAGAGCTCCGCGAACACTTTTTTGGCCTCGTGCATGATGACCTGCCGGTTTGCCCAGGCATAGTTTGCGGCGCAGACCATGCCGCCGTAGTAGGCGCGGCCTTCCGGGGAATCGATCGGGGCGCAGGCAAGCTGCCGGTCGGGGAGGTGTATCCGGTATCCGGCGAGCGCACTCTCGAGCGTCCGCAGGTGATCGGTGGCGACCTGGTGGCCGAGACCCCGTGAGCCGCAGTGGACCATGAAACAGACCTGCCCCTCGGCGATCCCAAAGACCTTCGCCGCTTCGGGATCGACGATCTCCCTCGCCACCTGGACCTCCAGGAAGTGGTTTCCCGCGCCGAGTGTCCCGATCTGCGGCACGCCCCGCTGGCGGGCTTTGGCACTGACCGCGTCGGGATCTGCGCCCGGCATCGCGCCTTCCGCCTCGCACCGGACGAGGTCCGCCCCGGTGCCGAACCCGCGTTCAACCGCCCACCGTGCGCCGTCGACCATGACCGCGGTCAGATCCTTGTTCGAGACCCGCAGGGCGCTTTTTGCACCGACACCGGTAGGCACGGCGCTAAAGAGCCTCTCGATCAGTTCGCGTTTCTTGCCGGCGAGATCGGCCTCGGTCAGGGGCGTCGCGATCAGCCGGACGCCGCAGTTGATGTCGAACCCGACCCCGCCGGGAGAGATGACCCCCTCGGTCATGTCGAATGCGGCGACACCGCCGATGGGGAACCCGTATCCCCAGTGGATATCGGGCATGGCAAGCGAATGCTTCACGATCCCGGGGAGCGTCGCGACGTTCGCGAGCTGGCGGACGGCCCCTTCCTCGAGGGTCTCCGCCAGCGCCCGGGAGAGGAAGAAACGTCCGGGCACCCGCATATCGGGGACGTATCCAATGGGAACCTCCCATTCGAGGTCTCCGATCATATTGATTCCTTCAAGCATAGGGATTCCCTCAGATATCGAAGATGATCTCCACCACATAGCCCTCTTCTTCTTTAACGATTTCGAGCCCGAAGTACGACACGCCCTTGACGAGCGATCCCGCGGAGTGCCGTGCAGGGTCGAAGGGCTCGCCCCTGAGAACGGCGGAGAGGCGGGTGCCCCGGATATCGACGTCGAAGGAGCAGAAGACGATGTTCTCGACATCGGTGATGAAGAGCAGTTCCGAGAGGTAATCGATGAGAAGGGATTCAAGGTTCTCCGCCTCAAGGGAGAACTGCCGTTCGATGCCCCGGTCCTCGCAGGGTCCGTACATCACGTGGAACATGGCCCGGCCTGCATCGGCAAAGATCTCGGCCAAGTCCGCGCCCCGCACCCGCATGAGGACGTCGGCGGTGTGTTCCAGCTCTTCAAAACTCATGGTCTAGAAGTCTTCGTAGAATATCGGAATCATTCCCCTGTGGATGGATTCGATGTAGCGGGCCTGGTACTTCGAGATGTAGACGGTATAATCGCCGACCGGGACCTGCAGGTCGGTCGTCTTCGGCGGTTTGACCGAGGTCGGCAGGAGGATCGGTCCGCTGCAGGATGTGCTCACCCTGAAGTCACGTTTCCTCTGGAGAACATACGATCGGACGTCTTCCGTGACATATATGCCCCGTGATGGTCCTGACTCTCCAACGTCGCTCTGCATGGTAGTCCTCCATATTGGTTCTGGGTGTAAAAAAAGAGGTATGGTTTTCGAGTGTTATGTTGTCCCGAGGATCTTCGCCACCACGTCCACGTACTGGTCTTTCAGCTCGTAGATGGAGTTCGTCCCCTCAGCGTTCCGCCTCACGTGCAGGATCCCTATCCGGGAAGCAATGATGCCGACCATGGATGCGATGGAGTGGTAACTGATTGAGAACTGCTTCTGCAGCTTCTCGTAGATCTGAGGTATGGTGAGGGATTTTACCTTTACGAACAGGTTGAGCAGCTCATGCCGGATTCCGTCCCGATCCCGTGAGAGATAACCTTTGAGTCGAGCTTCTATCTCTTTTTTGAGCTCATAGGGTGATCTCATATGTGCTTGTGATTCGGTATTTTATATATATCTTTTCTTTTCAATCATTTAATCGGAGATTATGCCCAGAGGACGACAATTGTCTGACGAAATGAGATCAGGGGGGATATAACAACGCGGTTTACCAGAAAACGTGACATACGTAGCCAGATGCGTTTTTATGCAAAAATAATCCCGACTCCATGACGCTCCCCTCCCCCCGCGACGGGCCTCTCTACGCGCAGCTGCAGCACCGCCCCATCTTGCACTCCGGGAACGGCGTTCGAGAAGGCCGAAGGCCTTCGCTGCGCGACTGTCGGAACGACAGGAGCGGGAGCACCGGGGGTGCGACTCGCGACGGAGGGCACACCCGGAGGAGGAGCACAGGAGGTGCGACTCGCGACTGTCGGAACGACAGGAGCGGGAGCACCGGGGGTGCGACTCGCGACGGAGGGCACACCCGGAGGAGGAGCACAGGAGGTGCGACTCGCGACTGTCGGAACGACAGGAGCGGGAGCACCGAAGGTGCGACGTGCGACGGAGGGTACGTCCGGAACCCGAGCACGATAAGGCGCTCCGGGGCCCCCTTCCTGCCGGGCAACTCCCGGGACATTCCGGCGCTATCCGGGTGAATTCCGATTCACGCCCTATATGCATGAGCAACCCTTTAACCTTTCACAATCGTACATTGATACAGCATGGAATTTGTCAGATACGACGTCAACAAATACTCTCCGCGGCAGATGGTAGCGCTGCCCCTCGTTCTTCTCCTCCTTGCCGGTGTCCTGCTTGGCTACACCATGCTCGCCACCGGCCTGCCCTTAACACCGGGCATCGACTTTGCGGGAGGAACGGCGGTCACCGTCTTCACATCCGACAGCAGGGAGACGATAGAGGCAAACCTCGCCGGATACCCGCTGTTATCGGTGGGTGAGGGGATCGGCGACGGGAAATACCTCCAGTTCGGTCCCATGGACGATGCCCGGTACCGGAGCCTTGTTACGCTCATCAACGAGAAGTACCCCGATGCGAAGATAGACCAGATCGGCGAGACGTTCGGAAAGACGCTCCAGGGCCAGGCCTTTCTTGCCCTGATCTTCTCGTTCATCGGGATGGCCGTCGTCGTCCTCATCGCGTTCCGGAACCTGGTGCCGGCGGGTGCGGTCGTCCTCTCCGCCTTCGCCGACATCGTCGTCACCGCCGGGATCATGCAGGTCATCGGCATCCCGCTCTCCCTCGGGACGACGGCGGCCCTGCTGATGCTGATCGGTTACTCCGTCGACAGCGACATCCTGCTGACCACGCGCCTCTTAAAGCGCAAGGGGAAACTCGACGAGAAACTCACCGGGGCCTTCAGGACCGGGATCATCATGACGACCACGACCCTCGCGGCCATCGCCGCCATGTGGGCCGTCTCCACGGCAGGACAGATCCAGATCATCAGCGAGATCGCAAGCGTCCTCCTCATCGGACTCGTCGTCGACATGATGAACACCTGGATGCTGAACGCCGGAATACTCAAAGAATACATTCTTCGGGGGGGTAAGAAATGAACCGCGAAGCCATCAAGACCCTCATCAAAGATTGGCGGATTGCCCTGCTGCTCCTGCTGGTCGTCGGCTCCCTCGTAAGCATCTACCTCGCTCCCCCGAGTCCGGAGAGAGGGCTTGAGGGGAACCTCCAGTTCGGCCTCGACCTTGAGGGCGGCTCGTGGCTGCAGATGGAGTTCCAGTCCGTGGTCGTTGCCTATTCGACCGACGGATCGGTCGACGACCTCATACAGGACCTGCGCACAGGCCTCGAGGCGGAGGTCATCCAGATCGACCAGAACCATCTCGAGATCCGAAAGAGCGTCTCGCGTGCCGACCTTGAACCGATCTTTGCGGAATCGGGCGCCTCGATCGTCACCTACCAGGAGGGCGTATCGCCGTTCACCGCAGACGATGTAAAAAGGATCCTCAACGAGAAGGTGAACGCCCTCGGGATGCAGGACGCGAGGATCAACCTGCTCACCCCGACGGGAAGCGAGTATCCGCAGTACGTGCGGATAGAACTTGCCGGCGTGGATATGGCGACGGCGCAGGAGATCGTCGGCAAACAGGGCATGTTCGAGATCCGGGTCCAGACGACCGGGAACGAGACCGAGCACGTCCTCTACGGGGACCAGATCACCAGCGTCGGCGTTCCGCAGAGGGAACCCGGGACCCAGCAATGGGGCGTCTCGTTCACGTTCTCCGAGACGGGTGCCCAGGCCTTCCGCGAGGCCGCCCTCGCATCCGGAGCGGTCGACAACCCTGAAGATCACCACCTCGTGATGATCCTCGATAACGAGACCGTCTACAGCGCCCCCCTCGCCGGGACCCTTGTGACGGAGCTCCGCTCGGGCCCGGTCAGGTCGCTCTCGGCAAGCACCGGGACCGGCGATGCCGGGCTCGAGGATGCGATGACGCTCGAGATCCACCTGCGGGCAGGTGCCCTGCCGGTGAAGGTGGATATCGTCGGGTCGGGTTCCGTCCCGGCGGCGCTCGGCGAACAGTTCAAGATGACGGTCGTCATTGCCGGGCTGCTCGCGCTGCTCACGGTAGGGGTCGTCGTCTACTACCGCTACCGCGAACCTGCGATTGTTCTCCCGATGGTCGCGATCAACCTTGCAGAGATCATCATCCTGCTCGGGATCGCTCGATTCATCATCCAGCTCGATCTCGCCACCATCGCCGGCCTGATAGCGGTGGTGGGTACCGGCATCGACCAGCTCGTCATCATCACGGACGAGGTTCTCCACGAAGGGCGTGTCCCGTCGCCGAACCTCTATATGAAGCGGTACGGGCGGGCGTTCGGCATCATCGCCGTGGCGGCGGCGACGGTCTTCATCGCCATGCTCCCGCTGGCGCTGATGGATCTCTCCACTCTTCGGGGCTTTGCCATCATCACCATACTCGGGGTCCTGATCGGCATCCTGGTCACGAGGCCCGCGTACGGAAAGATAATCATGGCGATCCTCTCAAAATAACAACCCTACAACAACCTTTATTGCCCCGTTCACACACAATGTTTGAACGGGGTATAGTCTTATGGAAAAACCGGTTTTAATGGACTTTTTTGCCGAGTGGTGCGGTCCGTGCCACCAGCAGACGCCAATCATCGACGAGCTCAAAGCAAAGATGGGCGACCGGGTCGATATCAGAAAGATCGATGTCGGTGTCGATTCCGAACAGACGCGGCAGTACGCCGCGAAGTACGACATCCAGTTCGTACCGACGCTCGTCATCGAGAAGGCGGACGGGACTCTCGTCCGGAAACTGGTAGGAGTCCAGGACCTCGGTACGCTTGAGGGCATCCTGAAGCCTCTGGTGGAACCGTGAAGATCGGTATCGTTGGCGGAACCGGCGATATCGGGGAGGGGATGGCGCTCCGGCTCTCTCCGAAGTACGACGTGATCGTGGGGTCCCGCGAGGAGGCAAAGGCTATCGCAACCTGCGAGACCTGCCGGGAGACCCTGCAGGAGCAGGGTCTGGCGTGCAGCCTGCTCGGCGTCTCCAACCAGCACGCGGTCGACGAGGCGGACGTCGTCGTCCTCGCGATACCGTTCAAGCACGCGGCTCCCACCCTGAAGACCCTGACCGGGTTTGAGGAGAAGATCGTCGTCAGCCCCATCAACCCGATCGAGCGGACGACCTACTTCTACTACGCCCCTCCGCCGGAGGGGTCGGCGGCGATGATGATCAAGGGGATGCTTCCTCCGAGCGCGACCGTCTGCGCCGCGTTCAACAACATCGCCGCAAACAGGTGGCAGATGCTCGATGAGGAACTCGACTACTCGGTCGCCGTCTGCTGCGACGACGACGGCGCGAAGCAGAAGGTGATGGATATCATCAACAACGTCTCAAGCCTCCGTGCCTACGATGCGGGGCCGCTTGCGGCCGCATCCATCGTCGAGAGCATCACACCCCTCCTCCTCAACATCGCCCGCTTCAATAAGATGAAGGACGTCGGCGTCAGGTTCGTATAACTTTTTTTTTGGCGGGGCGGAAAGACCGAGTTCCGTGGGGGTTGGTTTGTGACTCCGGGATCTCGGGGTCTATTCCGGTGGCCGAAGATCTTTGATGCCTGCACATACTCCGCTTGCTCTGCTTAAAATTCGGTAGTTGGATCTATTGCGCTCCCGAGCACGGCTTTCAGGTGGATATCGCCACGGGGGGTGGGGACAGGGGAGGGGGGAGACCCCCCTCCCCTGCAACCCCTCCCCCATGGTGATTCCCCCACGGTCCACTGTACCGGGACTTTTCCTCGCTTTGATCACAGGGGCGTGAACTAAAACCGAGTAAATGATCAAACACCCGTTTTTCCGACAGTTAGAGATCTTTCAAACCCCACACCCATCCATCACCAACACCCCGCCCCCATACCCCAAGCGGCATGCACATATCCCGGTGCACGCCAAACCATTCTGTATCAAAATCAGGGTGCTGTGAATGCTGGATCGGGAGTTCGAACGGATAGGAAAGCGGCTCTTCCAGGAAGGGCTGGTCGGAGCGAATTTCGGAAATATGAGCGTGCGGGGCGAGGACGGGTTCTTCATCACCCGGACCGGCGCGTACCTCGACGCGGGGGAGATGCCGGTCCATGTGCCGGATGCGGGCGACGCCCCGCGCGAGGCCTCGAGCGAGTACCGGGTCCACCGGGCGGTCTACCGGGAGACGCCCCATTCTGCGATCGTCCACGCCCACCCGGTCCACGCCGTCGCCGCCTCGCTTGATGCCGATCTCGTCCGGCCGGCCGACAGCGAGGGGGGGATGCTCTGTCCGGAGATCCCGGTCGTCACCGGGAGCCCGGGGACCGACGAGATCGCAGAGAACGTCGCCGGGGCGCTCCGCGACGGCCACATCGTCATCGTCCGGGGACACGGGACGTTTACAGCCGGAAAAACGCTCGACGAGGCGTATATCTACACCTCGATCGGCGAGTACGCCTGCCGGATCCTCTTTCTATCGGGGAGGCTTCGGGGGGTTCTGTAACTGCTCGATCTGGCGGGTGGTCTCGCGGTGAAACCCGAGCAGCATGTCGCTGATTACGCCGAACATGAAGATCTGAAAGCCCATGGTGATCAGGAGGACCGTGAGGATGGTGAGCGGCAGGTGTTCGATGTTCTTGAGCCACTCGAGGACGACGTAGACGCCGATGATGCCCCCGACAAGCGATATGAAGAGGCCGATGATCCCGAAGTAAAAGATCGGGTTGTTCATCTTCGCGAGCCGGTATATGGTCGAGAAGATTCTGAGGCCGTCCTGGAACGGGTTTAGTTTGGTGACGGTGCCGGGCCTCGCGAGGTACCGGACCGGGACGACCGTGACCCGCTGTCCGTTCCTCACTGCCTCGACCGCCATCTCCGTCTCGATCTCGAACCCCGCCTCCTTGAGGGTCATCTGCCGGACCGAGTGAAGAGTAAAGGCGCGGTAGCCGGAGAGGATGTCGCTGAGGTCTTTTCCGTGCGCTATCCGGAACATCACGTTGAGGATCTGGTTGCCGAGGAGGTTCAACCCCGTGAATGCTCCAGTCTCGGGGTTGACGAGGCGGTCACCGATGACGTGATCGAATCCCCGGCCGAGGGGTTCGAGCATCTTCTCCGCGTCTTCCGGCGAATAGGTGCCGTCGCCGTCGAGCATGAGCACGTAGGGCTCATCGATGATATCCATGGCCTCGATGATGGCGTTGCCCTTTCCCTTTCCTGCCTGTGTCCGGACGACCGCCCCTGCGGACCGTGCGATATCGGGTGTTCCGTCGGTGCTGTTCCCGTCCATGACGAAGATATGACGAAAACCGCGCTGCCTGAACCCATCGATCAGCCCGGCGATCGTCGGGGCCTCGTTTAACGTGGGGATGAAGATACAGACCTCATCTCGCTCGACGTTCATCGGTGTACTATATCCGATTGAGCAACATAAGGGCTTCGTATGCACGTAGCCAAATCGGGGCTCCGTGCTCTCGGTATCGCCGAGAGTTATTCGGGGCGGGAGCAGTCCACCCTTGCCGGCGTCGTCATCCGAAAGGACCTCCGGATCGACGGGGCGGCATTCGCCCGGGTGACCGTCGGCGGATCGGACGCCACCGATGCGGTCATCGGGATCTTCACCGGTCTTGCCCGCCGGGACATCAACCTCCTGATGATCAGCGGGAGCGTCATCGCCTGGTACAACATCATCGACCCGGCGGCGGTGCAGGACGCGACCGGTCTTCCCGTCATCATCGTCACCTACGAAGAGTCGGAGGGGCTCGAAGAGGAGATCCGCCGTCACTTCCCGGACGATGCCGGGAGACTCGCGGCATACCGGCGGCTCGGCGGCCGGATTCCGGTTCTGCTGCATTCCGGGTATACGCTCTTCATCCGCCCCTATGGCCTCTCCCCGAGGGATGCTGCAAGGCTCTGCAACGACTTCACGCGTGAAGGCAGAGTGCCCGAACCGGTCAGGGTGGCGCGGCTCATCGCCCGGGGCGTCGTGAGGTCGTCAGCCCCTGACGACCATGACCGTTGACGTCGCATGATCGACGACGTAGGAACTGACGCTTCCGAGGAAGAAACGGTCGAGTCGGCCCCTGCCGTGCGACCCGACCACGGTCAGGTCGGCGCCGAGTTCCTGTGCAAGCGCGGTGATCTCCGCTCCCGGGTGCCCCCAGCGCTTGTAGACGGTCATCCGGATACCGGCGGCGGCCGCCTCCCGTTCCGCATCGGCGAGGAACTCATTTGCCTCCCGGTCGAGTGCATCGAGGAGCGCCTGCTGGGCGATATCCGGCGGTTCAAGCTCGCTCAAGATCAGCGTGGGATACGTGCCGGTCTGGACGACGTGTATGGCATGCACGGAGGCATCCATGACGCGGGCGACGGCCAGGGCCTCTTCGAGCGCCCGGTGACCGATCTCCGACCCGTCGACCGCCACGAGTATCGATTTGAACATACCAGTCTCTAGGAGCGTTCCGGTACAAAAACATGGTTCTTTGCAGGCGGTCCGCCTCATGCCCTGACCGCATGTTTCGAGACCACCTTCCCGTCGCGTTTATCCACGATCTCCACCGTGACCTCGACTCCCGGGTAGAAGGTTCCGTCGGAGAGGTCCGCCGTCATCTCCTCGCCCGGGTTCCAGTAGGAGGTGCGGCAGCCGTCGCCCTCGAGGAACCTCACCCCGTAGTGGTGCGACGAGATGAGGAGGTGGCCGTTTAAGGTCTGGACGATGCAGACTTTCTGGCCGTTCTTGTAGAAGACTGCTCTCAGGCAGTCGTTCTCGTAGACCGTAGTGCCGTTGTTCTTGAGGGTGACCCTGCTTGCATAGGTCAGCTCCCCGGTATCCTCGCTCGTGTGCGCAATCCCGGTGATGACGATCGGGGGCTCTCCGGGCTCCGTCCACGACCAGGACGGGACCATCGCGAGCAGCAGCAGCAGGACGAGAGCGGCAAGGATGATGGTTACGGCAACCATCAGGAACGTGCCGTGCGTATCCGAGAGAGCGCTTTCGCCCGCTTTCGTCCGCCTTACGAGGGCTCCCCGTGAGCCGGAGGGGTGCGGCGCCCTCCGCGCGGCGCGGGGCGGCCTGGCCCTAATACTCCATCCCATACGACTGAGCCAGGTTCCGGTAACGGCCGTATGTGTACTGGTCCAGTTCGGGGCCCATGCCCCGTATCTTGTTCCACTCGGCGGCGTCGGCATGCTCCCGCCAGATCCCCTCGAAGGAGTCTCCGTCCGCCACGACGAAGACCTTCGGGTTCGATGTCAGCTTCTCTCCGGTCCCCCCGTATTCCCCTCCGGCATCGGTCGGGATGGACGGTATCGTGGTCTCGATGAACGCGTACCCGGTCTTCCCGTAGCAGTACCGGTCGGGCGCCTTGATGCCCACGGCCATATGCGATTCCTGCTCGAACTCAAAGACCGCGACGCCGTACCCCAGGTCACGGAGAAGGTAGGCGAGCAGGAGCGACTTCTCGTCGCAGTCCCCGTTCTCGTGATAGAGCACGTGGTACGGATACTTGGCTGCCGTATCGTACGAGTAATCGGCGTACTCGATCTTCTGCACCATGCTGATCGCGGCCCGCACCTGGTTCTCGCGGTCGGCCTCGGCAGCCCGGATGTTCTCGGCCAGCTGCTTCAGGTACCGGTCCTGGATGCTTTCATTGATAAACTGGATCCAGTAATCGCGTTCGATGCGGAACGGGGTAGGATACTTCGTGGACAGATAGTCGTTTACCCCCCGGTAGGCATCAAACCGGATCAGGCCCGTTTTGCCGCGGAGAACATACTGGTAGTTGATGGTCTTTGGTCCTTTCTCCAGGGTTTCGTTGGAGATCTCCGGTGAACTGAGGCCCGACGCTTCAAGCGTCCCGGTGACCGTCGTTCCTACCGACGAGACGATCTGCCCGCCCCAGATGGCGGCTATGCCGAGGACGACAAGAATGACGATCACCTTGCCGAGAGGGATTCTGTGCTGATGGTTCCGGTCGCCGGACATACGATGAGAAATTCATCACTAAATATATAAAGATTTTTAAAATAATCTCATGACCGAAAAGGAGGTTCTGAGATAGTATCCAGGGAGATCGACGTTTGGCCTTAATGGCCCCGCAGTCTGCAAGGGGCTGCCCGCCCGGAACTCTTCGTCAACGCTTCCGGCTCGAGTCGCCGGGGCCCATGCTTCCCGCCGGTACGGCCGGGCATATCTGCCCTCCACAGCAGGAAGAGGCCTGCAGGCAGGGGAGGGGTAAACCTTCTTCTCCTTCAGGGCGAGGAGGGATCATGGCAGAAGCAGAACGAACCCAGCTACCCGGGTACGTACGCCTGTCCCGGAGCGGCGAACTGGAGGAGCGGGCGCGGCGGGCGCACGAGGTGCTCCGCGACTGTGTCGTCTGCCCCCAGGAGTGCCACGTGAATCGTATCGAGGGCGAAGAGGGGTTCTGCCGGACCGGCCTCCTGCCGAAGGTCTCGAGTTACAGCCCGCATTTCGGTGAAGAGCCCCCGCTTGTGGGGAGGAACGGATCGGGGACGATATTCTTCTCCGGCTGCAACATGCGGTGCGAGTTCTGCCAGAACTTCGAGATCAGCCAGTGCGGGGTCGGCCACGCGGTCTCGTGCGAAGACCTCGCCGGGATCATGCTCCGCCTGCAGGAACGCCGGTGTCACAACATCAACCTCGTTTCCCCCTCGCACGTCGTCCCCCAGATCCTTCGTGCGGTCGCCCTCGCCGCCCCCCGGGGCCTCAACGTCCCCCTGGTCTATAACAGCGGGGGCTACGACGCCGTGGAGACCCTGCGGCTCCTCGACGGCGTCATCGACATCTACATGCCGGACGCGAAGTACGGGCGGGACGACGTGGCGCTGGAACTCTCCCATGCCCCCGGCTATACCGGTCGCATGCAGGCCGCCCTGAAAGAGATGCACCGGCAGGTCGGGGACCTGACGATCAGGGACGGTCTTGCGGTGCGGGGCATGATCATCAGGCACCTGGTGCTCCCAGGAAACCTCGCGAACAGCGAGATCGTGATGAAGTTCATCGCCGACGAACTGTCGCGGGACTCCTACGTGAACGTCATGGCGCAGTACCACCCGGCATGGAGGGCATCCGAAGGGGGGAGAAGCCCGGTGCTTGCGGCGCTGCAGCGCCCGATCACGGCGCGGGAGTACCGGTATGCCATCGACTGCGCAAAGGAGAACGGTCTCTCAAGGGGGTTCCCGTGAGAGACGGGCGGGCGCACTCCCGGGGAGAGGGGCCACCAAAAGAATATCCGCTCGAACGGAGAGAGAACTCTGGAGTGCAGGTGAGGAGAGAGTCGGGACCCCGGTACGCGGCGATGAGCGATACCGGGGGTCGGGAACGGAATGAGGACGCTTACTTTACCGGCCGGGTCAATGGGTATCACGTATTCGCCGTCGCGGACGGGCTCGGGGGGCATGCCTGCGGAGAGGTTGCAAGCAGGATGGCAGTCGAGATCCTTGAAGAGACCGCAGGCGAGGAGCTCCCGGCGACCGGGCCTGCCGAAGTGCTCGAACGCGCATTCGAGCGCATCAACGCCGCAATATTCGATTATAACAGGGAGAACAGCCTGAACGCAGGAACGACGCTCTCGGCGGTGATCGTCGGTGAGTCGGGCAGGTGCTGGATCGGCACGGTGGGCGACAGCAGGACGCATATCGTCACGCCGTCGTCGGTCTGGCATACGCGCGACCAGAGTTACGTCCAGGGCCTGGTGGCATCGGGAGTCATCTCCCCTGCCGAGGCGATGCTCCACCCGAGAAAGAACGTCCTGACACAGGCGCTCGGGCTCGCAGCCCGGGTGCAGGTCGACCTCGACGAACAGGAACTCGCCGGAGGAGTCCTCGTCATCAGTTCGGACGGGCTTCACGACTACGTCCCGGAGAGCGTCATCCGGGAGATCGTGACGGCAAACGACCCCGATACGGCATGCCGGAGACTGATCGCTGCCGCAAGGGACGCGGCAAGCACCGACAACACCACGGTGATCGTCGCTCGAGCCTAAACCCCGTCCGCGTTTCGCGGTGCTCATGCTCCGGCCCTTCCGCCAGTCGCACTACGCTCCCGCCAGTCGTTACTCGCACCTTCGGTGCTCGAACTCCGGCCCTTCGGCCCGTCGCATCCTACGGACCGTCGTTACTCGCACCTAACGGTGCTCGAACTCCGGCCCTTCGGCCCGTCGCATCCTACGGACCATCGTTACTCGCACCTGCGGTGCTCGAACTCCGGCCCTTCGGCCCGTCGCATCCTACGGACCATCGTTACTCGCACCTAACGGTGCTCGAACTCCTGCCGCTCGCTACGCTCCCGCCCGTCGTTTTCCGCATCGTGGAGCGCCTCGAGGATCGCCGCCCGGACGCCTTCCGTCGCCTCACCCTCCAGGGCGGCACGCAGCGCCAGAACCGCATCCTCGCCGCCGATCATGCCGAGGGATCGGGCAGCACTCCGCTGCACGAACTCGTTCTCATCGCGTTGCATGAGGCGAAGGCGTGCAACCGCCCGGGGATCGACGAGCAGCCCGAGCCCCTTCGCCGCCATGTAGCGGACATGGTCCTTTTCGTCGTCGAGGGCAGCGATGAGAGACGCATACGCCTCGCCGTCGCCGATCAGCCCGAGGACCTCCGCCGCACGATAGCGCACCTTCCAGTCGTCGTTCTGCAGCAGGGCAATACAGGCGGGTATGGCCGGTCGCCCGAGCGCCACGAGTCCGCGCATCGCTTCCACCCGCACCGCCTTGTCCGGGTCGGAGAGCCTTGAGATGAGAATCTGCAGGTCCCGGCTATTCAAACGATCGTCTTCCGGTTCAGGGGGTATACTCTGAGTCATGGTTCCGTCACATCCGCGGTGTACGCCGGGGCGTAGATAAACGTTGAAGCGGCTGCGTAATAAGTTCTCAGGAGCGCCGGAGCTCGTTGCAGGCACCGAATCCCGGCGGCAGCCCCTGCCGTCAGGTCAGAGACCCGATGCGTAGAGGACCATGCCTGCAAAGATAAGAACGAGGATACCGGTCCCGAAGATGAGCGTCCC
Source organism: Methanoculleus oceani (assembly GCF_023702065.1). Lineage (NCBI taxonomy): Archaea > Methanobacteriati > Methanobacteriota > Methanomicrobia > Methanomicrobiales > Methanomicrobiaceae > Methanoculleus > Methanoculleus oceani. Next base: position 516,134 of record NZ_QFDM01000002.1, read on the forward strand.
CAGAATATCGAACACGGGATCGCTCGTGATCCATTTTCCCAGAACATGCATGAAAGCGCATACTTCATCAAGGTATATATATTTTACCTGAAGAATAAAAATAACATCTAACATATAATAATTTTCACTACCGATAATTCCAGAATTTCTGCCTCCCAGGATTATCGGCAAACTCAGGGGGCAGCACGGTTATTCCCGGCAGCCCGTGAGTTTATTACTCCCCGGCAGGGGGAACGGCTCCGCTGATACCTGGAAAATGAAAGAAAGTGACGCCCAGGACGGAATTCGAATCCGTGTCGACGGCGTGACAGGCCGTCATGATAGGCCACTACACTACCTGGGCACTCAATGTTCGAGGGGATCCCGCCTCCCGGATTCGAACCGGGGACATCGCGGTAGCCGCGCAGTTCGCCCGAGAGCGAAGACTATACTACAGCCGCGCACTCTACCAGTCTGAGTTAAGGCGGGTCTCTGCTCTAATAATGTTGTCGGGAGAGGTTATTATAGATTTCGTCGAATCCTCAAGGCATTGCACGACCCGGACGTTATTGTTTATATACGACCTCGGATAATGGGTAAGTATGAACCCTACAAACGCTGAAGCACCCAGGAACGCTGAAGCGTACTGTCTTCTTCACCGATAGCCGTGCGAAAAAGAACGTCACTGTTTTCGACACCACACTGCGCGACGGTGAACAAACGCCGGGCATCTCCTTCACGCTGGAAGAGAAACTCGGTATTGCTGAACAGCTCTCCGGAATAGGAGTCCACGCCATCGAAGCGGGCTTTCCCGCATCCTCCGATGCCGAACGCCAGATCGTCAAGGCCATAAAAGGTCTCGGCCTCCCCACGCAGGTCTGCGGCCTTGCGCGGTCGCTCCCGGCCGACGTGGATGCGTGCATCGACTGCGACGTCGATATGGTCCATGTCTTCATCCCGACGTCCGACGTCCAGCGCGAGTACACCATCAAAAAGACCCGCGAACAGGTCCTCGAAACCACCGGCGAGATCATCGCGTATACCCGCGACCATATCGGCCGGTGCATGTTCTCCGCGATGGACGCCACGAGGACCGACCCCGATTACCTGATAGAGGTATACCGCATTGCGGTGGACGCCGGGGCCACGATCATCAACGTGCCCGACACGGTCGGCGTGATCACCCCGACGGCCATGAAACGCCTCATCGAACGGATCGACCGGGAGGTGAACTGCCCGATCGACGTCCACTGCCACAACGACTTCGGGCTTGCGGTGGCGAACACCATCGCAGCGGTCGAGAGCGGCGCCTCCCAGGTGCAGGTGACGGTGAACGGCCTCGGCGAGCGGGCGGGAAACGCCGATCTCGCACAGACGGTGATGGCTCTATCCTCCATCTACGGGATCGACACCGGTATCCGGACGACGAGCCTTGTCGAGACCTCACGGCTTGTCTCGCGCTACGCGGGGATGAGCATCCCCGCCACGCAGCCGATCGTCGGCGAGAACGCTTTCGCCCACGAGAGCGGGATCCATTCCCACGGCGTCATCACCCGGTCGGATACGTTCGAGCCCGGGATCATGACGCCGGAGATGGTCGGCCACCGGCGCAGGCTGAAACTCGGCAAACACGCCGGCAGGCATGCGGTCAGGCAGATGCTCGCCGAGGTGCACATGGATCCCGCGGACGCCCAGTTAGACGAGATCGTCCTGCGGGTGAAGGCGATTGCCGGCAAGGGCAAGCGGGTGACGGACGCGGATCTCTATGAGATCGCCGAAAGCGTCATGCAGCTCGCGCCCGACGAAAAGACCCTGAAACTCCAGGATGTCGCCATCATGACCGGCAACCACGTGATCCCGACAGCCAGTGTCCGGGCAACGGTCGACGGAGTCGAGCATTCCTTCTCGAGCATCGGCAACGGCCCGGTGGACGCGGCCGTGCGGGCGATCCTCGGGATCATCCCGGCCCCGGTTCACCTGAAGGAGTTCAATATCGAGGCAATCTCCGGGGGCACCGATGCACTGGGGCACGTTACTATCGCCGTCGAGGACGAGCAGGGCCGGGTCTTCGATGCCAGCGCCTCAAGCGACGACATCATCCTCGCATCCGTCGAGGCAGTGATCAACGCGATCAACCTCGTCTGCCGGACGCGAAAAAATGACCGCGAGCGGGAGGAGTGAGCACCTCACTCCATTTTCGTTTAACAAAAAGGAGTTTCAGGCGGGGCCGGAAGGCTGCTGTTTTCCTTCCAGCGCTCCCCTGATCTGTGAGGATAATTGTTCGAACCTGCCCTGCAGGGCCTTCTCCTGTTTCTCGAGCGACTTAACCCGGAGTTCGAGCGTCTCGATGCGCTCGTTTAAGGAAGCAAGCACCTGCTCCTTGTTCTTCTGCATCATGACGCTGCCGACGTTCATGAAGACCGCCGCATCCTCGGAGACGTCGGCCAGATCCTCGACCGCCCGCCTGGCTTCGCGGATCGTCAGTTCGTACTGCGCTTTCTGTGAGACCACGGTCTGCAGCTGCTGCTGCATCTGCTGAAGCATCGCCAGCTGGTTCTGTACTTTCGGTGGGATGTTTTCCATATTCATCAACACTCCTCGAATGGGACGAAGATCGGTAACAATATTTCGGGTGGCGGACAGGGGGCCTTCCCGGCCCTCCGCCCTTTCTCTACATGGTAGGGGCGTGGAACCCATAAAATGTGAGGGTTCGCGGCAGAGAACTTCGTCGCGCCCGTTCTCAGGCCGCCCGGGGACAATCATCCCCCGGGGCGGCGATCTCCCGCATCTCGACTGCTATGGTGATCAGCCGCAGCCAGGTGTTGAGGGCCGCACGGAGCGCGGGTATATCGGTGGCGGTCACCTCGAGGACGAGCGTATCGTCGTCCGCGAGCCTTACACGGGCCGACGACCGGCCCCCCACGTCGCCCATCTCCTGACGGACGGAGTGGTAGAGGGCACGGGCATCGCCGGTGGTGAACCGGAAGACCGCCGTATGCATCATGGGACAACCTTTAAGGTGTAGCGCTTCCGCTGCGTCCCGTCAAAGACGATCCGGTGCTCCGGGAGGGTCTCACCGGCAAACGCGACGTCGATGTGATCCTTGAGCGCCTCGTATACGGCGCGGTCCGAGACGAAGAGCCCGCGGGCGATCGCTCCGGCCCGCTCCTGGACGGAAAACGACCTGACAGGGATCTCCGTCACCGGTTCTCCGCTTGAAAAAACCTGGATGAGAAAAAAAGGACCCGATCTGGAGACGATCAGAACCGGCTCGTCAAGGGAGAGGAGATCGCCCATGCCCGCCTTGCCACGGGTGATATACTCCCCGCCGATTGAGAACGCCAGATCCCGGGAGAGGGAGCGCACCTCCGGGACCGGTTTGCGTGACGTCGTGACGACCGTCATCGAGCCTTCAGGTCTTTTATTGCGGCGCCGCGTTCCTTGAAGAGGATGCGGTGTCCACAGTAGGGACAGCGTATATTGACGTCGATTTCGACTTTTTGTTTACAACGAGCGCACTTATAGGCAGCCACGACCGATTAACCCTCCTTCTGCAGCGAGCGCTCGATGCTCCGTGCAGCGACGCGCATCGCCGGCGTCTCCGGAACATAGCTGCCGCCTGCAAACTTAAACCCGCACTTGCGGCACGACCAGATACCCGTTCCCTCGCGCTTGACCGCGTCCTGGTCGCAACGCGGGCAGACGTGGCTCGCACGGGAGACCTTCTCGATCTGGTTCACTCTCTTCCGGATAAACCGGCCATACCTCGGACCGAAACGTCCGGAACTTCCGACTACCCTGCCCTTGGCTCTCTGTTTGCGATTTGCCATTTCGCGTACCTCTGATATGTCCTCTAATTTTTGTGCTGTCGATTAATATAGTTACTCACGACATGCGTTCGATGATCCGGGTCTCCGCATTTCCCCTGGAGATCTTGTTAACCAGGTCGTAGAACTCTTCCTGGATGCCTGCCGGAATCCTGACGACCCCAATCCAGGAACCATCCTTCTGCCACTCGTCCTGTTCGAGCGTCCCCGCGGTCTTGATCTCGTAGGCCCTCGCGGTATAATCCGCCGGAATCTTCACGGCGATGCGGACCTCCTCGAACCGGATGGGGAGAATGGGGCGGAGTGCTTTGACCACCTCTTTGACCTGCTCCTCGACGGATTTGAAGGGATCGATGCTCACCCTCGCCTCTTCCATGGCAAGCTCGATGCGCTGCGGCGGGTGAGGGAACCCGGACTGCGGATTGACGGCGTTCCTTGAGATGAACGTGACGACCCGGTTCCGCTTCTCTGCAATAAGGTGGCGGCGCTGTTCGGATGTGAGATGGATCTCTCCCTTCTTGATGATCCGGAGCGCGGCCGGTTCGAACTCGGTCGTCTTGAAGACCTTCAGGAGAGCCTCGTCGGAGGCCCGCTCGGCATGGGCGGCGTTCGAGAAGACGGAGTCGGCAGCAACAACCTCCTCCAGGTCGACGTCCTCCCCCTGCCGGATGCGCATGGCCTGATCGGGGTCGACAAGCACTTCAAACCGCTCTCCGTAGCTCTCAAGCCGCGCTACGACTGCCTGGTCCAGGGGTATCATACGGGTGGCTCACTCTTCGAACTGGTCGACGTAAATCTTCACTTCGTCCTTCTCCAGCTTCCGGAACTCCCGGGTCTCGATGGAGACGACGCCGATCTCGATGGCGCTCACGTCGAGCTTACCCTCTGTCGCGGCATGCAGGGCTTTGATACCGAGTTTGATGGCGCCGGCGAAGTCCGCATCTTCCTGGTACTCGTCCTCGAAGACCTTCATGACCGCAGGCCGGCCCGTGCCGATCCCCGTCGCCTTGTACTCGAGCAGCGTGCCGCTCGGATCGGTCTCGAACAACCGGGCCTCCCCGTCGCTGACCCCTGCGATCAGGAGAGCGGTCCCGTAAGGGCGCGCCCCGCCGAACTGGGTGTAGGTCTGCATGTGGTCGCAGAGTTTTTTGGCCAGGATCTCGACGTTGATCGGCTCGTTGTAGGAGACCCGGTTGATCTGGGACTCGACCCGGGCCCTGTCCACGAGGGACCGCGCATCGCCGACGAGGCCGGAGGACGCCACACCGATATGCGTGTCGATCTTGAAGATCTTCTCGATGGAGACCGGTTCGAGGAGACGGGACGTCACCCTTTTATCAACGATCAGCACGACGCCTTCGCTGCACTTGATTCCGACGGCTGTCGTGCCCCTTTTCACCGCTTCTCTGGCGTACTCGACCTGGTAAAGCCTTCCGTCCGGGCTGAACACCGTGATCGCCCGGTCGTATCCCATCTGATATTGTGGTTGCATTATCGTTCCTCCAAATCGGATTCGGTGAAAAACAATGACTTCTGATGCTTAATACCTTTTTCAACCAAATCAACCTTTTGACGGGGATAGCGGTACACCGCAAAATAAGTTTCCCCGAGCTTCACTTCTCCGGCCTCGGAAACGGGCAGGATCGGTTTCATCCGGCGTCTCAGTGCATGGATGGTCCCGGAGGTGGCGACCGTCCGGAGTGCGGCCCGCTCGTCGGCGATCGCGTTGACCGTTGCAAGAGCGGTGGCGATATCCTTCTCCGTTCCTCGCCGGCACCGGACGACAACGTACCCCCCGTCGCAGAAGACCACCGCCGGCTGTGCAAGACCAACGGCCGCATCGCCCCAGAGGGAGGTCGCGGCCTCGATGACCGAGAGGTACACCTGCTTCTGGTCCATTGTCACCCCGTACGGGAGGATCCGCGCCAGGATATAACGCCGCTTTGCCCGCATTGCCGGGGGTCTCGGCTTCATCGGACCACCCTCACGGGCCGGTGCGGTTCGACGATCCGGTCGACGGACGAGAGGGCTTCACTCACTTCCGCCCCCGTCATGCCGAAGAGCGCACAGAGGCCCCGGACCTCGCGGACCGATCGCTGCTCGAGGATCGAGCGTGCACCCGACGATATCGTCAGGGGAAAGCCGTAGCGCCGCTGCAGCGAGAGAATATCCGCGTACCGCTGCAGCGCCCTCTGGCGCTTCGTCCCGCGGAGGTGGATGATGGGAGCCATCGAGATATCCACCGCCACGCCGTGCTCCGCCGCCGACCGTGCGGCGACGTGATCGAAGGCGTTCCTCCGGGTGGCATGGATGTTCCTGACGACGTGCACCTCTTTGACCGCGACAACGGCCCGGTTGAAGGAGATCTCCCCTGCGTTGACGAAGACCACGTCGGCACGCCGGACGGCGGGGTCGCGCACCTGCCTGAGGACCTCCTTATGGGATGCAGCACCGATCACGGCACCCCGGAGAACCTCGACGCCGGGAGACTGACGCCCGACATCTCCGATAGCGACGACGCTGTCGAACCCGAGCCCTGCTGCCTCGACCGTCATCCGTGCAAGCGTCGAGTCACCGGCAGGATAGGGATGTATACTGGCGTCTGTGATCTTCATCGTGGGTAGGCCGTATAAAAAAAGAAATATTTATTTGCCGCGGTTCGCATGGGAACGAAGGCTCGGGCGTGTCTTCTCGGTTCCACGTCCGCGCGTCCGCATCCCGCGCCCCTTCATGCCGGCAGAGGTCTTGCCGCGCTCTGCCCGGCCCCGGTGAACCGGATCGGCCAGCCATGCGAGGTTGCGGTCGCTCCGGATCGACGGGTGGTGACCGTCGACCAGGATAACCTCAAACCACCTGGACCGTCCGTCCTCTCCGACCCAGTAGGAGTTCAGAGCCTCCATGTTCGGGAACTTGCGGGACGCACGCTCTTCGGCCATGCGCTGCAGGCTCTTTGCCGGGGTCATCCGGCGCATGCCCATGCGTGCGGACCTGCGCCCGCGGATGTAGCGGGGCTTCCTCCGGCCACCGCGGCGGATCTTGACCCGCACGACGACGATTCCCTGCTTGGCCTTGTACCCGAGCGAGCGGGCCCGGTCGATCCGGGTCGGGTGCTCCACGCGTACGATACTTCCCTCGCGCCGCCACGTCTGGAGACGCTCCCAGAGGAGGCCTTTCACCTCGGACCGATCAGGCCGCTTCCATGCCTCGCGAACGTAGGCATACATTGACTTTGCCATTTTTTAAATCACCTCAGGTTCAGCGTTTCCGCCACATTCCTTTCCGGGACGTATCCCGTGGTTCCTAACAGGTTGACGAGAGCGCTAATAAAGGATTCCTTTTGCCGGCCCCGGGGCCGCAGGAGGACCTAGACACCCTTGCGCTTCTCCACGACCCGGATGGCATCCATCCGGGTGACGGGATACTGTCCGTTCTCGTCCTTCTCTGCCGACTTGACCATGTCCCAGACGGTGAGAAGGGCAACGGAGACGCCGGTGAGCGCTTCCATCTCGACGCCCGTCTTGCCGTAGGACTTCACGCGGGCGGTCGCCTCGATGTAGCCGTCGCCCTCCTCGAAATCGACGGTGATCCCACCGAGGGGTATGGGGTGGCACATGGGGATGATGCGCGGCGTCTCTTTCACCGCGAGGGTTGCCGCCACCCGTGCCGTCGCGAGGACGTTGCCCTTGACCGCGGTTCCCTCCCGGATGGCCCGGAGGGTTTCGCTCCGGAGGTAGATCCTGCCGCTCGCAACCGCTTCCCGGACGACCTCGGGCTTTGCCGAGACGTCCACCATCTGCGCGCGATCATTCTCGATGTGGGTGAAGACCGGGGTCTTGCCGTGTTCGCCGGACTCGTTCATGTGTATCGCAGAAGATCTTCTGTTTCTGTCGGGATAAAAGAGGGCGTCTTCGGGCAGGTCACTCCGGCGCGGAGCGCCGGAAGAGTTCCTGCGGAATGTAGTCCGGCATATCGGTGGCGAGCATTCCGTTCCCCCGTTCCTCCGCGGCACGCATGCCGGCCCTGCCATTTACATACGCGGCGATGCAGGCGGCCTCGAACGCGGGGAGATGGCAGAAGAGCGCCCCCGTGACGCCGGCGAGCAGGTCGCCCGTCCCCCCGACGGTCATGGCGGGGGTTCCGGTCCGGTTGAACCTGACCCTTCTCCCATCGGATACGACGTCGACCGGGCCCTTGAGCAGGATGGTCCCCGCCGTTGCGGCGGCCTTCACGCACCGCCCGCGCGCCGCAAGATCCGCCGGGGGTTCCGCTCCGATCATCCGGGCGAACTCGCCCGCGTGCGGGGTGTAGATCGTCTCTTTCGCCACCGGCAGGGGGCGGGAGAGCGCATCGGCATCAAAGACCGCCCTCCTCGCCGCCTCCGCGACGGCAAGCACGACGCCGTGGCTCTCCTTCCCGAGGCCCATCCCGCAGACGACCACGTCCGCCCGGTCGACGAGCGAAAGAATCGTCTCCAGGTGGTCGGCCGTGATCGCGCCCCCCTCCAGGCGCTCGTAGATCAGGTCGGGCATGGGGATGTACGCGGGGGAGGCGATCCGCACGATATCGGCGCCGGCACGAAGCGCTCCCATCGCCGCGATGTAGGGGGCCCCCTGGTAGGGCCCGCCTCCGACGACGAGCACCTCGCCGCCGGCGCCCTTGTGGGCTCCGGATGCCCGGGCCGGGACGAGCGCAAGGTCGCCGGGGCCGGTGAATATCTCCGCTTCGAGCGGGATACCGATATCAACGACGTCCGCGCCCTCCACCTTGGGCCGGTGGAACGATATGACCCGGCTCGCCCGGATGCCGGGGGTGGGGATATCGACGGCGACGACCGGCGCGCCGCTTCCATTCGCCCGGGCGACGAGGGTCGCAAGCGGCTCCCGCACCGCGCCCGAGGCCCCGGTGCCGAGCATCGCATCGACGATGATGTCTGCTTCGCCAAACAGGCAGGAGAGCGCCTCGACGTCGGCGGCGCACCGGATCGGGTGGAGGGCGACGGAGCAGTGCCGGAGGAGGGAGGCCTGGGCGGCGGCCGAGGAGGTCGTCGAACCGCAGTCGGGGTAGACGACGTCGACCGAATCAAGGTGCCGGAGGTAGCGGGCCGCCACCATCCCGTCGCCGCCGTTGTTCCCCCTCCCGCAGAGGACGAGGACGCGGGAGACGCCGCGGGCGAGGACGGCATCCGCAACCGCCCGCCCGGCGCTCTCCATCATCGAAAGCGACGGGTGGCCGAGCGCGACGGCGTTCCCCTCGACCGCCCGCATCCGGCCGGCGTCGATCACGCCGGTCTCCAGAAACTCCCGCATATCGTTTGTCGTCATGTACCGCCCCTCCAGGGGTGTTGTATGATCGGTGCTTGGCGTTTCTTTCTTAGATAGTTTTTCGAATGCGACGGACGGTACGTCCGGAGCGTGAGAAAACGCTTCGCGTTTTCGAGTGCGACGGGCCGAAGGGTGCGACGGACAACGTCCGGGAGCTTGAGAAGCCATCAGGCTTCGAGCCGGAGCTTGAGATGCCGGACAATGATGTAGTTCCGTGCTCGCATGGATTTATTGACACTCACGACGCACTACTATGGAGATGAGCCTCGATAACGATGTGCGGAGAGCGGCAGATATCATCTGCAATGCGGAGTCGGTGACGATCATCTCCCACATCGACGCCGACGGCATCAGCACGGAGGCTATCCTCTCGCAGGCGCTCACCCGGGAGGGCATGGCCGTAGACTCGGTCTTCGTCCGCCAGCTCGAGCCGATGGCGATGCGCCACGTCCAAAAAGACGACTCGCTAAAACTCTTCACCGACCTCGGGGCCGGCCAGCAGAACCTCCTTGAGGATCACGGCCTCTGTGCGGACGAGGTCCTGATCCTCGATCACCACGTCGGCCAGCCCTGCGGCACGGCCTACCCCCAGGTGAACTGCCTGGACCACGGGTTCACCCGGATGAGCGCCGCCGGGCTCGCCTACCTGGTTGCAAAGGCGATCGACCCGACAGGCACCGATCTCGCCAAACTCGCCGTGGTCGGGAACGTCGGGGACATGATGGCCCGGGAGAACTGCGGGCTGGTCGGCCCGGCGCGCGAGATCGTCCAGGACGGCGTGGAGTACGGCAACATCGTCGTGCAGAAACCGGACTTGAACTGCTACGGCACGTCTACCCGCCCGGTCCACGTCTGCCTCGGCTACTGCGACGACCCCTACATCGACGGGATCTCGAACAGCACGAGCGGCGCGCTCAGGTTCCTCGAGCGGCTCGGTGTCGAGCTGAAGACGCCCCGGGGCGGCTGGCTCGTCTGGGAGGAACTCCCGTTCGAGGACCGGCGAAAGATCATCAGCGCCCTTGCCCAGCAGCTCATCGCACACGGGAGGGAGACCGACCGCCTGCTCGCCGAGACCTACACCTTCCCCGACGAGCCGGAGCGGACGCCGCTCCGGAACGCCTCCGAGTACGCCACCCTGCTCAATGCCTGCGGCCGGTGGGCGAAGCCCCGGATCGGGGGCAGCATCTGCCGCGGGGACCGCGGAGACGCCTACCGCGACGCGGAGCACATGCTCGCCCATCACCGGACGGTCATCCGCGACCTGCTCCAGTACATCCTTGAAGCCGGGGTGACCGAGTTATCCCACCTCCAGTACATCCACACCGGCGACCGGTTCCCCGACACCATCGTCGGGATCGGGGCGGGCATGGCGCTCTCCAAACTGAACTGGAAGAAACCGATGATGGTGCTGAGCGCGATGGTGGACGAACCGGAGGTCACCAAGGTCTCGATGCGGACGAACGAGTGGGCGCTCGCCCGGGGGGTCGACCTCCAGGAGGCGCTCGTCGAGGCGTCGGCAGAGGTGGGCGGCGCAGGCGGCGGGCACCGGATCGCGGCCGGGGCGTTTATCCCCCACGATAAAGAAGAGGAGTTTGTTGATAGTGTCAACCGAATACTCAAACGACAGTTCGCTTCGGCGGATCCGGACAATAGCTGACTTCCAGTTCGGCGCCGGGGCGGGAGTTGCGATATTTCCCGATGAATGCACCTTCCAGTTCTCGACGACGGGGCGTATCCGCCAGGTGCGCATCGGAAAGGAGAGGCTTGCGACCGTTCGCGCACAGGACGGCCGCCTGACCCTCGGGATCGTCGGAGCGGCACGCCTCGCCGCCCATCTTGCCCCCCCGGCCTACCGGGTGACGGTGCAGGAGGATGTGGCCCCGTTCGTTGCGGACGGGAAGAACGCGATGGCAAAACACGTCGTCGCCGCCGACGAGGGCATCCGTGCAGGGGATGAAGTGCTGGTGGTGACCGGCGACGACGTGCTCCTCGCCACCGGGGCGGCTTTGCTCTCCGGACGGGAGATGCTGGCATTTAATTACGGTGTAGCGGTAAAAGTACGGCAGGGGAGAGGATCCGAATGTTTCCAGGAAAAGTAAACCCGAAAAAGATGAAGCAGATGATGAAGCAGATGGGCATGGAGATGGAGGAGATCGAGGGCGTGGAGAAGGTTGTCATCTATACGCCCGCGGGGAACTACGTCTTTGACGATGCCCAGGTCGTCGCTACCACCATGCAGGGAGTCACCAGTTACCAGCTCACGGGAGAGGCCCGGTTCGAGGAGGCGGTCCCGGAGATCCCCGACGACGACGTCGCCCTCGTCGCATCGCAGGCCGGGGCAACCGAGGAGGCCGCGAGGGCGGCGCTCGTCGAGACCCGTGGCGACATCGCCGAAGCGATCCTGAAACTCGCGCAGCAATGATCGAGATTGGCGAACGCCTCCTGCTCGTCGGGGAGAAGCGCGAGTACTTCGTGAAGGCAGGCGAGGGGCAGTTCTCCACCGACCGGGGGATGATCGATCTTACGGCGCTCGCGGGCATGAAGTCCGGGGACGAGATCAGGACCCACCTCGACGTCCCGTTCACCGTCCTTCGCCCCCGGCCGACCGACTTCTTTGTCCACGCAAAAAGGAGCGGGGCGCCCATGCTCCCGAAAGACATCGGGATGGTGATCGCCTACACGGGCATGAACCGCGAGGACCGTGTCCTCGACGCCGGGACCGGGAGCGGCGTCGCCGCGATCTACTTCGGGAATATCGCCCGCGAGGTGAAGACCTACGAGGTGCGCCCGGAGTTCGCCAGACTTGCGGAGAAGAACATCAGAAACGCCCGCCTCGAGAACGTCGAGGTGGTCGCGGCCGATATGCTCGAGGCGACCGGCGAGTTCGACGTCGTCCACCTCGACCTGACGATAACGCCGGCGCACGTGGAGCACGCCTTCTCGCTCCTTTCTCCCGGCGGCTATCTCTCCTGCTACACGCCGTTCCTCGAGCATACGTTCGTCGCGCTCGATACCGCAGGGCCGCTCTTCCGCGACGTCCACTGCTACGAGTGCATGGAACGGGAACTGACGCGCTCCGCCCGGGGGACGCGCCCGTCAACCAGGGTCGGCCACAGCGGCTACGTCACGATCGCGCGAAAATAGAGAGTTAGTATTCCTTCAGCGGGCGCTCCCACCCGGTGTAACCGCAGTAGATGCAGCAGTCCCCGTCGCAGTGCCTGCACTTCTGCGAGGGCTGCGGTACCATCACGGTACCCTTTTTGTTGCAGTATAAACATCCAAGCCCCCCGCAGTGACAGCAGACTTCGGGAGCATACTCTTCTTTCTCCTCGGACATGATTCTCCTCCTGAAATAGTATGGGGCGGGCGGAGGTGACAAAGGTTGTCATGGGGGTAGGGCACGCACCCGGAAAAAAGGTATTTAGTGGGTGCGAGGTGAATCATTATTCAGGAGAGAAGAGGGGCGGAATGATCCGGGCGCCCGCACGCCTGATTAAAAACCCCGGAAGGTAGCCGCACGATGTACCACATTATCTCTATCCGCGATTTTGAAAGGAGCGATCTCGATTACCTGCTGGACCGGGCACGGGAGTTCGATACCGGCGAGTATCGGCCGGCGATGCTTGACGATAAACTCGTGGCCCTTCTCTTCTTTGAGCCCAGCACCAGAACAAGGATGTCGTTTGCGACGGCCATGGCACGGCTCGGCGGGCGGTCGATCGGCGTCGACTCCGTGGAGGCAAGCTCCATCGTCAAAGGAGAGACGCTCGCCGACACCATCCGGGTGGTGAGCGGCTACGCGGATGCCATCGTGCTCCGCCACCCAAAGGAGGGGGCGGCCCGGCTGGCGAGCGAATTCGCCTCGGTGCCGGTCATCAACGCCGGCGACGGCGCGGGGCAGCACCCGAGCCAGACGCTGCTCGACCTTTACACCATCAGGCAATCGATACCGATCGACGGGACCAACGTCGGGCTTCTCGGGGATCTCCGCTACGGCAGGACCGCGCATTCGCTGGCGCTCGCCCTCTCCCTCTACGGCGTCACCCTGCACACGATCGCGCCCGGGGGGCTCGAGATGCCGGCGAACATCGCCCTCGAACTCCGGGAGCGCGGCATGGAGGTCGTCGAGCACGCGAACGTCGAAGAGGCGATCCGGGAACTCGACGTCCTCTACGTGACGAGGATCCAGCGCGAACGGTTCCCGGACTCGGCGTCGTACTACAACGTCGCGTCAAGTTACCGGATCACGCCCGACCTGCTCGACGGCGTGAAAGAGCGCCTGATGATCCTCCACCCGCTCCCGCGCGCCGGGGAGATCGACCCGGCGGTGGACCGCACGCCGTATGCGCGCTACTTCGAGCAGGCGAGGAACGGCGTGCCCATCAGGATGGCGCTCCTCCACGAGGTGATGAAATGAGCACCAAAGACCCGTCACGAGGACTGCTCGTCAGCCCTATCAGGAACGGCACCGTCATCGACCATATCACGGCCGGCGAGGCCCTGAACGTCCTGCGGATACTCGGCATCACCGGATCGACCCCCGAGTGCCTGAGCATCGCGACGAACGTCGAGAGCAAACGGATGGGGAAGAAGGATATCGTCAAGATAGAGAACCGGGAACTCCGCACGGAGGAGGTCGACCGGATCGCCCTGCTTGCGCCGCAGGCAAAGATCAACATCATCCGGGAATACAAGGTCGTGGAGAAGAAAGGCGTGGAGATCCCGGAGGTCCTCAGGGGCGTGGTCAGGTGCCCGAACCCCGGCTGCATCACGAACACGAACGAGCCGGTGGAGAGCACGTTCGAGGTGCTTCCAAAAGGGCTGCACTGCCTCTACTGCGACTGGCTGATCAAGGACGATATCGCAAACCACATCATCTGATCAGGCGCCCCTGCCGGTCGATCTCCCCCCGGCAGATCCGGGTGCTCGAGATCCGCCGGCCGTCTTCGGCGAGGACGCACGAGATCTCGTGGAGGTCCACTTTTCTTCGCCCCCGTTCACGCCGGAGTTCGTTGATCTCCACGGCAACAGGGAAGGTCTCCTCGGAGACGACGAGGATATCGAAGTCCGCGTCAAGGGCGCTGCCGTAGCGGTCGGCGAGCGGCTCGACCCTCCATGCGGCGGCATAACCGCGCTCCCGGATAAAAGACGTGATGGTTTCCAGCCGTTCCCGGTAGGAGTGGACGGGGTGCACCTTTACGCCGGCAAACTCATCGGTCGTCAACCCGATGGTCACCTCCCCATCAGGCCCGGCAAGTTCGAAGGAACGGGCGAGGAGTTTCCGGTGCCCGGCATGCAGGGGATCGAACGTCCCCCCGACCATCACTTTCATTCGGAGGCGTTTGCCGCGAGGAGTTTTATGGGTAGCGATCGGTGTTTGGGGGGGTGAGGGGCCGAAGGATTTCAGGTGGAAGGACGGGGAACCACAGGAGACTGCACACCTCGCACCTCCGGTGCTCAAACTCCGTTCCTCGCACCTCCGGTGCTCACGTTCGCTTTCGCTCACGCCTCGAAACCCTTCGAGTTTCTCGAACTTCTGTCCTTCGGACAGTCGTTCCTACCGGAACGTCGTTCTCCGGTGCTCGTGCTCCTGCCCTTCAAATCTGCCAATTCCTTGTGGTTACACATAGCACGGCTTCCGTGGGGATATCGCGACTGGGGTGGGGCTGACGGGGAGTGCGAGCGTAGCGAGCTTGAGCACCGGAGGTGCGAAGGGGGGAGCATCCCCCCTCCCCTGTCTCCACCACATAAGCTGACGCCTACAACCCCCACCCCGCCCGGCCTTCGGCCTCCTCCTCCGCACCTTCGGCGCTCAAACTCCTGCTGTTCCAGCAGTCGTTCCCCGCCCCAGGGGGCGGGGGCAGTCATGGCGATACCCGGTGGAAAGCCGTGCACGGGTTGCACGATCTATGAGCAAGCCGCACCGGCGCCAACTTACTGCCTGAACCCCAGGTCCCACCCCCAAACCGCGCACCGTCGCCTCCCATCCCTCACCAACCCCCCCCGTCCCTTCCTCACCTTCGAGGGAGAACATTTTGTATCGCCGCCGCCAATAGTAGACGTACTATGGAGAGTGGATCGGTTGTGGGGGACCGTGTCTTTATTGCGGAGAACGCAACAGTCATCGGAGACGTGACGCTCGCCGACGACGTGAACATATGGTTCGGCGCCGTGGTCCGGGGGGACCGGGATACAATCACGGTGGGGGCCGGCTCGAACATCCAGGACAACGCCGTCGTCCACACCACGATCGGGTTCCCGGTCGGGATCGGGGCGGATGTCTCGGTCGGCCACGGCGCCATCCTGCACGGCTGCACCATCCGTGACCGGGTGCTCGTCGGGATGGGTGCCGTCGTCCTGAACGGCGCGGTGGTGGGAGAGGGGTCCATCATCGGCGCCGGTGCCGTGGTGACCGAAGGAAAGGAGATCCCGGCGCACTCGCTGGTCCTCGGCGTGCCCGGCAAAGCCGTCAGGGAGACGACGCCCGAGCAGCAGGAGGGTATCGTCCACAACGCGCGCGAATACGTCAAGCTCGCAGGGAGGTACCGAAATGGCTGACGTCGTGGTCATCGGCGCCGGGGTCGCGGGCATCCAGGCAGCGCTCGACCTTGCCGGCCATAACATCCACGTCCACCTCATCGAACGCGAACCGACCATCGGGGGGCACATGGCCCAGCTCGACAAGACGTTCC
The DNA here is from genome assembly GCF_023702065.1 of Methanoculleus oceani. Lineage (NCBI taxonomy): Archaea > Methanobacteriati > Methanobacteriota > Methanomicrobia > Methanomicrobiales > Methanomicrobiaceae > Methanoculleus > Methanoculleus oceani. The sequence continues at coordinate 531,953 of NZ_QFDM01000002.1, forward strand.
CCACCAACGACTGCTCGATGTGCATCCTCTCCCCGAAGACGGTGGAGGTGGCCCGGCACCCGAATATTACCATCCACACCTGCTCCGAGGTCGAGTCGGTCGAGGGAGAGGTGGGGAGCTTCCTCGTCCGGGTCAAAAAGCACCCCCGCTACATCATCGAGGACGAGTGCAACGGGTGCGGGGACTGCATCCGGATCTGCCCTGTGGAGGTCTACAACCGGTTCGACGCCGGCATCGGGGTGCGGAAGGCAATCTATAAACCCCATGCACAGGCGGTCCCCGATATCGTCGTCAAAGACCGGGAGCACTGCATCGAATGCGGCCTCTGCTACGACGTCTGCGGCAGGGAGGCGATCCTCCGCGAGGACGAGGAGCGCCTGCTTGAGATAGAGGCGGCGAGCATCGTCGTCGCTACCGGATACCGGACATTTGACGCCCGGAATAAGGCACAACTGCGCTATCTCGTCATCCCCGACGTGATCACGAGCCTCGAGTTCGAGCGGATGATCAACGCGAGCGGCCCGACGGGGGGCAAACTGAGGCGCCTCTCGAACGGCAAACCGCCCCGGAGCATAGCGTTCGTCCAGTGTGTCGGCTCCCGCGACCTCTCCGTCGACCGCCCCTACTGCTCCGGGGTCTGCTGCATGTACGCGATGAAGAACGCCATGCTCATCCGGGAGAAGAACCCCGATATCGAGGTCACCGTATTCTACAACGACATCCGGGCTTACGGCAAGGGTTACGAGGAATACTACGAGCGGGCGAGGAGCCTCGGGGTCAGGTTCGTCCGCGGGTTCCCGGGCGAAGTGCTCGAAGAGAACGACCACCTGATGATGGTCGCGGAGAACACCGAGACCCGTGAGGTGGAGACGTTCCACCCGGACCTGGTGGTGCTCTCCGTCGGGCTCGAACCGGCCGATGGAGCGGAGGATATCGGCCGGATGCTCGGTATCCCGAGAGACGAGTCCGGGTTCTTCGGCATTGCCGACCAGAAGACCGGGCCGGTGCTCACGGTGAAGCCCGGGATCTACGTGGCCGGGACGGCCACCGCGCCGAGGGATATCCCCGACTCCGTCGCCATGGGCGGGGCGGCGGCGATGCGGGCGTATCTCGACGCGATCAGGGTGGGATGAGCATGCCGGCGAGGGAAGAGCCCTACACCATCGCGTGGGATGCAGAGACCGACTGCATCGTCTACATCGACCAGACCCTCCTCCCGGACCGTTATGAGCAGATGCGGTGCGCAACCGTCGACGACCTCGCCCGGGCGATCGGGAGGCTTGAGATCCGGGGAGCACCGGCGCTCGGGATCGCCGGTGCGATGGGCGTGGCGCTCGCGGCCGTCCGGAGCACCGAGAAGGACCTCGGGCGGTTCCTCGACGATATCGGCCGGGCCGCCGCTCTGCTCAGGAGCACCCGCCCGACCGCGGTGAACCTTGCATGGGGGATCGACCGCGTGAAAAGAAAGGTGGCGATGGCCGCATCGGTTGCCGAGGCGAAAGCACTCGCGGTCGCGGAGGCGATCGCCGTCGCAGAAGAGGACGAACTGACCTGCCGGAGGCTCGGCGCGTTCGGGGAAGAACTCTTCCCGACCGATTGTACGGTGCTCACCCACTGCAACGCAGGAGCGCTCGCCTGCCGGTGCTGGGGAACGGCGCTCGGAGCGATCCGGTCGGCGGTCGCGGCCGGAAAGAGCGTGCGGGTGATCGCCTGCGAGACCCGGCCGCTGAACCAGGGGTCGAGGCTCACCTGCTGGGAACTTGCCCGGGATGGGATCGACGTGACCCTCATTCCCGATTCGTCGGCGGCATACCTGATGCGGAAGGGAAAGATCGATCTCGTCGTCGTCGGTGCGGATCGGATCACGAAAGATGCGGTCTTCAACAAGATCGGGACCTACATGCACGCCGTCGCCGCCCGTCACCACGGGATCCCGTTCTACGTCGCGGCACCGGTCTCCACGTTCGACCTTGGCCGGACTGAGAAGGATATCACCGTCGAGGAGCGGGACCGCTTCGAACTCGCATACTGCGGTGACCGGCAGCTCGTGCCCGACGACGTGAAGGTGCTCAACTACGCCTTCGACGCCACCCCGCTCGACCTCGTCGATGCGATCGTCACCGAGATCGGGGTGCTCCGACCTCCGTACGCCGAGTCGTTCCGGCTTGTCAAAGAGAGGGAGGCCTGACCATGAGTTTCTTCGATTCCGAGATCTGGATCCAGCTGATGACCATCATCGGGGAGATGACGTTCTTCCTCATCCTCGGGATGCTGCTTGCCGCGGTAGCCCTCGCAATCATCGCTGCCGCCTCGATCACCAATGGAAAGTTCTACCTACCGAGGATCCTGATACCCGGCATGGTCCTCCTGGAGGGGCTCGTGAAGGCGTTCTGCAAGCTCCTCGGGCTGGACGACAAGGATCTCATAACGTTCTTCATAACGCTCAGGAACACCATGAACACGAAGGCGTTCTCGGAGACTCCTGTGGAGCAGCGGGCGGTCTTCCTGCCCCAGTGCCTGCGGTCGGCCCAGTGTCCGGCACACCTGACCCCGGAAGGCCTGAAATGCCGGAACTGCGGCCGTTGTTCTGTCGGGGAGAACGCCGTGTGGCTGGAGCATCTCGGGTACCGCGTCTTCATCGTCCCGGGCTCGACGTTCATAAAGCGGATGGTCAAAAAGTATCGTCCGCGGGCGATCATCGGCGTCGGCTGCCTCATGGAGGTGAAGGACGGGATCGATATGTCCGATCGGATAGGGATCATCGCCATCGGCGTCGTGAACTTGAAAGACGGGTGCGTGGAGACGATAGCGGACTGGACCGGGGTGAGGGATGCCGCCCTGCTCGGCGTCGTGTCCCCGTCAGGTGCCGTAGACTTTCACGGCCCTGCCGAATAGGCGCTCGCTGGTGACCTTGCCGTAGACGAAGATCGTCTCGGCACTGTTCACGTCGCCGACCCTGACACCCGGCCGGAGGGTGATGTTGCCTCCCGCCTGGATAGAATGGAGACATGCGTTGTCGCAGACGGTGGCGGTCTCCAGGACCCGGAGCGGCCCTTTTACCCTGACGTCGTGGCCGATGACGATGCTCTCGGCCTCGATGAAACCACCGACCGTTGAGCCCGGCCCGAGTTCGAGGCGGCCGGCAACTATCACGTTGCCCCAGATGTGCGTCTCCGGAGGGGTGATGAAATTCCCATCTATCTTCACGTTTCCGTCAAAAAAGGAACCTTTCGGTGCTATGTATGTGTCCCCGTGCCGGTAAACTTTCATGAAGATCTCCTGGATAACAACTCGATCCGTAACCAGATAAAATTATCATTACTCATGTCGGGAGGCCGTGCCGGGTAGTTGCCCCGGTTGAAGGTAAACCCGGGCTCTCCGGGAGGGGGGCCGGAAGAGTTGCGCTTCCGGTCCGCCTCAAGAGGCACGGTTCGATCATATCACGGCGGCAACCGCAAAAACCGCGAGCGCGGCGAACATTCCTATCCGCAGGATCGATGTCGCCCCGGACTCCCGGACACAGTCCGATGTCGTGCATCTAAGACCCCGGGAGGCTCCGACGAGGATGACGATATCCACAACCGCGATGGCGGCGAGATAGAAGAGACCCCACCAGTCGCCGAAGGGGAGGATGCTCACGAGCACGGCGGCGCAGGCGCAGGCGAACGCGAGCATCCCCGTCCGCCGGATACCGATGATCATCGGAAGGGTGCGTGCGCCTCCCGCCGCATCTCCGTCCACGTCCTCCGCGTCCTTCAAGATCTCCCGCGCGATGGTCGCAAGGAACGTGATCGCCGCGAGCGAGAGGTTCTGGACGAGCCCCTCGATGCCCGCGAACGCTCCGCCGAAGAGGAACACACTGGCAGTCAGGTAGGCGACGGCCATGTTGCCGAGGAGCGGGGTCCGTTTCAGCCGGACGGCGTATGCGATGAGGACAACCGAGTTTGCGAGGGCAAACGCAAGGCAGAGCGGCGTCGTCAGGGTGGCGACGAGAAGCCCGCCGGCAAAGAGCGCCGCCGTGTACGCCTTTGCACCGGCAGGGCTGATCTCTCCTGCCGGTATGGGTCTTTTGGGCCGGTTGATCCGGTCGATCTCGACGTCATAGACGTCGTTGATCACGTTCCCGCCGGCGGTGATGAGCGCGACGACCACGGCAAGCAGGAGCGACGGCGGCGTGAGCGTCCCGGTGGCGATGAGGTACCCGACGAGCGCGGTAAGGCCGGCAACGACGGCGTTGTGCGGGCGGGTAATCCTGACGAAGGCGGAAGCGCTCATTCTCGAAGAGTTAGGTTCTCGGGCGGAAGATAAATAACCAGAGGTTCTCCGGGGCGGCATTTTGAAAAACGACGGGCTTGGGGGGATTCGAACCCCCGGTATTCAGCTTAGGAGGCTGACGCCATATCCTGGCTAGGCCACAAGCCCATACACTGGAATAGAAATATTATTCATGAGAAGGTATAAGGGTATCGAGCATCCACCTTTTCCGGAAGCATGGATGTTGTTGAGGTTACTGAAGGGAAAACCCGGTTTTTTGTGCCCAGGCAGGATCCTCACCTCCAGTTCCCGCCGGGAAGCGGCCCGGTCTTTTACAACTCTCGCATGGAGCTGAACCGCGATACCACCGTCCTCCTGCTCGCCGCGCTAAGGCCGGAGAGTTACCTCGACGCCATGGGGGCGTCCGGCGTGCGGGGGCTACGGGTGGCTCACGAAGTCGGGATACCGGTGACGATCAACGACCGGAACGCGAAGGCGGTCGATCTCGCCCGTCAGAACGTGGAGGCGCTGGGTCTCGCCGCCGAGGTGACCCACGGGGATGCGAACGCGCTGATGAGCGAGAGAAAGTTCGATGCCGTCGACCTCGACCCCTTCGGGACACCGGCGCCGTTCGTCGATTCCGCAGCCCGGAGCGCCGGGAACTACCTCTTCGTCACCGCCACCGACACCGCACCGCTCTGCGGAGCGCACCTGAAAGCCGGCATGCGCCGCTACTTCTCCCGTCCCCGGAACACCGAGTATCATGCCGAGGTCGGCCTCCGGACGCTGATGGGGTTTGTGGCGCGCGAGGTGATCAAGTACGACCGGGGCGTAGAACCCCTCTTCTGCTACGCGCACGAGCACTTCCACCGCCTGCACCTCAAACTCCGGTACGGGGCGGCGGCGGCCGACCGGACGCTTGCGCGGATCGGCTACGTGATGCAGTGTCCGCACTGCCTCTACCGCTCGGAGCAGGCCGGGATGCTCCCTGAACCGGAGGAGTGCCCGCTCTGCGGCGCGGACCTCGTGCCGGTCGGCCCCCTCTGGACGGGGAGGATCAACGACGATGGGACACTCTCTGCGATGCAGGAGGCATTGCCGTCGGTCACGGCCGGAACAGGGCCGCGAATCGCGCGGCTGCTCGAGACCTGCCGTCAGGAACTGGAGACCTCGAGCCACTACGACTACCACGTCATCGCGAAATCGTTGCGGGTCTCCCCCGGCGGCATCGGAACGGTCATCGGGCAGTTACAGGCCCTCGGTTACCGGGCAAGCCGCGCACACTACTCGGGAACGGCCATAAAGACCGATGCGCCTCTCCCGGTCCTGAAAAAAGCGATCAGCGGCGGGTGACGACGGTGAGGACGTCCCCGTCCGCGAGTTTGTGGGTGATCCCGACACGCTGCGCGTTGTGCTTGGCCGAGTTGCCCCAGACTTTCGCGTACCTGAACTTGTCCGCGAAGTCACGGTGGAGGCGGTTGCAGACGTCCTCGACCGTCGCCGGACTCCGGATGATCAACGGCTCGTCCATATCCGCAGGGCCGCCGACCGGCTTCAAGTAGACCCGCATGAATCCCAGGTTCTCGAATATGGCGTCTTTGAGGTCTTCGATACGGTAGCCGCTGTGCGCCGAGACCATGATGGGCGGCTCGCCGAACCGCCCGACCAGTTCTTTCTCTATCTCCGCCCCGGTCTTCTCGTCCACCAGGTCGACCTTGTTGACCGCGATGAACGCGGGGACGTAGACCCGGTTGCCGATCATGGCGTCGATGAAGTCGTCCTGGGTGACCCCGTCGCGGATGAGAACATCCGCGTTGACGATCTTATTCTCCGCGAGGATCGAGCGGATCTCCTCGATGTCGAGATCGACGGCGCCGACGGTGTTCAGCCTGATACCGCCGCATCCGGCCTTTTTAATGGTGATATCGGGTTTCGGCCTGTTGATCCGGATACCGGCGTCGTAGAGCTCGCGGAGAAGGACGTCCGTATGCTGTTCGTTGAAGACGTCGACTAAAACAAGGATCAGGTCGGCGCTCCGCACGACCGCGATGACCTCTTTCCCGCGGCCCTTGCCCATGGCGGCGCCGGCGATCAGGCCGGGGATATCCAGGATCTGGATCTTCGCGCCCCGGTGCTCCATCGAGCCCGGGATCACGGAGACGGTCGTGAAGGCATATGACGCCGTTTCGCTTATATCCGAGCCGGTGAGCCTGTTGAGCAGCGTACTCTTTCCAACGGACGGGAAGCCGACAAGAACGACGGTGGCGTCTCCCGACTTCTTCACGGAGTAGCCCTCGCCCCCTCCGGCGGAGGCCATGGCCCGGGCTACCGCTTCGTCACGAATTTTCGCGAGTTTCGCCTTGAGGCGGCCGATGTGCTTGGAGGTCGCCTTGTTGTACGGTGTATTCTTGAGTTCGTCCTCTATTTCCCGTATCTGCTCTTCGACACTGCTCATTGCTGCCGGTACACGTATGCTGGGAAGCTACTTATTGGTGTCTGTGATGAAAATCACGAAGCGAAGAGAAAATTCGGGCCCGTATAGGCCTCGGATTGTCCGGTTGCCGGCAGGGCCGGTGACGGGGGGGCTCAAGACAGATTTAAATAAAAGAAACTCCAATAATTTAGAGCACGTTGGTGCATGCGCTGCTATAGTGTAGACCGGCCAATCATGAGGGACTCTCACTCCCTCGACTGGGGTTCGAATCCCCATAGCAGCATCCTGTTCTTCAACATCCGATTCCGCAACGCAGTCGAGATGCTCCCATGGACCATTCCCCCGACCGAGCCCGAAAATCCCAGAAATATCTCGGTGATCGGGGCCTCATCGTCCTTATCGCGCTGCTCTCCGCCTTCGTCCCGCTCTCGACCGATCTCTACCTTCCCGCCCTTCCCGGCATGGGAGACTACTTCGGCGTCTCCGCCGGCCTCACCAACCTGACCCTGATCCTCTTCTTTCTCTTCTTCAGTCTCGGGCTGCTCTTCTGGGGGCCGCTCTCCGACAGGTACGGCCGCCGGCCCGTCCTGCTGGCGGGGCTTGCCATATACATCGCCGCAAGCGCAGGATGCGCCCTATCGTGGAATATCCGGCTCCTGATCGTCTTCCGCATCCTCCAGGCGGTCGGTGGCAGCGCCGCCTCCGCGGTCGCGATGGCGATGGTCAAGGATTTGTACGACGGGCGAAAGAGGGAGTCGGTGCTCGCGCTCGTCCAGTCCATGGTCGTCATCTCGCCCGCCGTCGCCCCGGTCCTCGGGGCGTTCATGCTCCCCTACACCTCGTGGCGGGGCCTCTTTGCGACGCTCGCATTCATCGGCGTCGTCTCGATGAGCGGCGGCCTCCTCCTCGAAGAGACCGTTCCCTCGCGGTATGCCGGCACCGTGACGCAGTCCGTCCGCAGGCTCGGGGCCGTGCTCAGGAACCCCGGTTTTGCCTCGCTCCTCGTCGTATTCTCGCTCGTGAGCACCGCTTCCTTAGCGTTCGTCTCCGCGTCGTCGTATATCTACCAGGGGGGATTCGGCCTCTCGGAGCAGTGGTACAGTTTCTACTTCGCCCTCAACGCCGTCGCCCTGATATCAGGCCCGTTCTTCTACCTCTGGCTCTCCCGTCACGTTGGCCGCAGGTCGATCATCGGAGCCGGATTTGCCGTCATGGTCGCTGCAGGCCTGCTCGTCTGTCTCTTCGGGAGCCTGGGGCCCCTCTTCTTTGCCTTTGCCCTCTTCCCGGCCTCCCTGATGGCGAGCTGTGTGCGGCCTCCCGGTGCGTTCCTGATGCTCGACCAGCAGAAGGAGGATACCGGGTCCGCATCCGCCCTGATCAACTGCTCGAGCCTCGTCTTCGGCAGCGCCGGGATGATCCTGGTCTTCCTCGACGGGAGCAACCTCGTCTTCAGCCTCGGGGCGATCAACGTGGCGGTCGGGGTTGCGTGCCTTCTGGGGTGGACGGCGATCGGAAGGCGGGGGCTGGTGAGGTTCTGAGAGGTCCTGCCGGCGATGAGAGGATCTAAATACATGCACATACACATACACAGGCATGGGAACCAGGACGATCAGCATCAGCGACGACGCATACGAGAGGCTTTCCCGGCTAAAAGGTCCCTCGAATATGAGCTTTTCCGAAGTGATCCTGAAGTACACCCCGCAAAAGAAGAAACTCTCGGAGATCCTCAAAGAATTCGGGCCGAACCCCGCGCTGGCCGCCTCAGTCGCGGAAGCCTCGCGCGAAATGAGAAAATCTTCGATGCGAAAGGTCGACTTCGATGCCGACACTTGATACGTCCCTGCTCATCGACCTGATCCGGCACGACCCGGAGGCGATGAGAACGCTCGAGGAGATGGAGCGGGAAGGGCTGCCGCTTGCAACCACGGCGATCAACGCCCTCGAACTCTACCGCGGTGCGTTCCTCTCGGCATCGGTGCAGGAGAATCGCCGGGAAGTCGAGGCGATCTTGCGGGCTCTGATCGAACTCCCGATCACCGACGAGACCTACAGGATCTTCGGCACCCTCGCTGCCGAACTCCAGGGAAGCGGCAGCCGGATAGGCGATTTCGATGAGGTGATCGCCGCGATCACGCTCGCAGGCGACGGCGAGATCGTCACCCGGGACAGTCACTTCACCCGGGTTCCGGGGCTGAAGGTCAGGACGTATTAGAGGATCTGCCGGACGGTTCCGCCGTTCGCGTAGAAACTGGAGTTCTGGAGAGGGGTGGAGTAGCACGTCGCCGGCCCTGTTTGGCCTGTGCTTGAACCGCCTTATTGCCCCCCTCAAGGAGGGCACGCTTGGCCTTGCGGTCGACAGATTCTCACGTGATGATTACGAATCCGGTCACTGCCGGCCGCGAGACGGGCCAGGAGAAGTCGCTCTTACAATCGCTCGTACACCCGCAGGAACTCTTCTCGTGGAATCCCTGCCTGCGTGCAGATGGTTCGCAGGGTAGAACCTTTGAGTTTTGGGTGATTCGGCATCGTAAGCGGTGTCGTTGTGCCGTCCGGATTGCGGCGGACAAGTGCGATGTGGTTGCCCGTCCTGACGATCGTAAACCCGAATGCCTCCAGTGTTTTCAGCACCTTCCTCTGAGGAGCATCGTGCGGGAATTTCATCTAGACGGCAACCTCGGCAACGAAGGTCTCCACGACATCGTTGTTCTCGAATGCGTCGTTCCCGAAGGTTTCTATATGGAATTGCACGGCCGATTTTACCTCGGCAAGAGCTTCTTCATAGGTGTCCCCTTCTGCGACGACAACTCCTTTCAAGCCCAGAGGATAGGCGACATAGCCGTCCGGGTGCTTCTCAACGATGATCTTTAACGTTCTCATGAGTATCTCCTCTTCCAGACCGTATGCGGTGAAGATGCCGGCAATTAGTCTGTCATTTAATTTCTTCATCAATATACTTTAGCCCGGAACGTTCGGACCCCCGGTTCACGTACTCGAAGGCTGCAACTTTCGCTCTGGCAGATCTCTACCAGATGTACGCGTATGCAGCGAAGACCAACGCCGGGAGGTGCATGCTCCTCTATCCGGAAGTGCTCCTCGAACAGGAGCGGGACTTCGTCCTCACAGTGCGCTCCCCGGAGGGGACGAACGCGGACGTTTTACTCATGATCCGGGCTGTCCGGCTCTCCCACGACCTCAACCGGCGGGAGGGATGGGAAGCGTTCTGTAGCGAGCTCCGGGAGATTGTCAGGCCGCTTATCGCAGAGCTGGACCTGCGGGCAGCAACGGAACCGGGCAGGGCTGAAGCAGAGGTATGACCGCTGGATGCCAGTGGACGGCAGAGATCATCCGCAACAGAAGGAAGGCGGCCTGCCGCTCCCACGAGCCTGAAACGGGGTTCATGTCCCATGGACCGTCGACCGAAACTTCCGGAGAAGATTTGATAACCCTTCGAACACCACGATGAATTACTATGTCCCGTTGCTTTTCTCTGTTCTCCGGAGATCTCCGGACGGGACCGGTCGTTACAACCGCACCTACAGAACGCATGCCAATCCGGGCGAGTTGCAGGGGTATGGATTCCCACGCGGACTTCCGGCGATGCCGGGAGAAGACCGTCCCGGAGGAACCCGCCGGCGGTTATAGCGCACGGCAAAGAGCGGGCCGCCTGCAGAGAGGAGATCGGGCATGAGAGACGGAGAAATGGACAATTCACAGGAAGAAGAGAACGGACGTGAAGAGACTTCCGCGGTCCCGGCCCCCGAGGCTCCCCGCGCCATCGTTGGGATAGGGGCATCCGCAGGAGGGCTTGATGCGCTCGAACAGTTCTTCACGCACATGCCGGCGGATACCGGGATGGCATTCGTGCTGGTCACGCACATGGACCCGAGCCAGAAAGGCATGCTCCCGGAACTCATCCAGCGGGTGACGGCGATGCCGGTGACGTGGGCCGAGGACGGCACGGCGGTCAGGCCGAACGCCGTCTACGTCAAACCGGCGAACGCCGACCTCGCCATCCTGCACGGCGCCCTCAACCTCCTGGAGCCGGTGGCGACACGGGTGAGCCGGACGCCCATCGACCTCTTCTTCCGTTATCTCGCCGACGACCAGAACGGCAAAGCAGTCGGCATCGTTCTCTCCGGGATGGGGCACGACGGAGCCCAGGGCATCCGGGCAATCAAAGAGCGGTCGGGGACGGTGCTGGTACAGGAACCCTCCTCCGCACCGTACAGCAGTATGCCGGAGAACGCCATCGGCACCGGGCTTGCCGACTACGTCGCTCCGGTGGCCGAGCTCCCGCACCTGCTCGTGACCTACATCCGCTCCGCAGATACCATCGCCCGGGAACCGGCAGTCCCGACGAGAACGGTGGTAGACGGGCTGAAGAAGGTCTTTATCCTCATCCGAACCCGGACCGGCCAGGACTTCTCGATGTACAAGCAGAGCACGATCCGGCGCCGTGTCGAACGCCGGATGGGGCTGCACCAGTTGACCCGGATCGAGGATTACGTCCGCTACCTCCAGGAGAACCCTCAGGAGATTAACATCCTGGCAAAAGAACTGCTCATCGGCGTGACCCGGTTCTTCCGCGACCCCGAAGCCTGGCAGGCCTTAGAGGAGAAGGCGATCCGCGATCTCGTCCGCAGCGCGCCGGAGGGGAGCGTGATCCGGGTCTGGGTGGCGGGGTGCTCCACCGGGGAGGAGGCCTACACCATGGCGATCGTGCTCCGGGAGTGCCTGAACAACCTGGACCGCTACGGAGAGATCCGCTACCAGATCTTCGCAACCGACCTTGACCCGGAGGCTATCGAGGTTGCACGGCACGGCCGGTACGTCGCCTCCATCGCAGCAGACGTCTCTTCGGAACGCCTGGAACGCTACTTCGTCAAAGAAGACGAGCACTACCGGATCCGCCAGGAGATCCGTGAGAGCATCGTCTTCGCCCAGCAGAACGTCATCACAGCTCCCCCGTTCATCCACCTCGACATCCTCTGCTGCCGGAACCTGCTCATCTACCTCTCCGGGGAACTGCAGGAGCAGCTCATCCCCGTCTTCCACTACGCGCTCAAACCCGGCGGGGTGCTCTTCCTCGGAACGGCAGAAACGATCGGCGGGTATGGCGAGCTCTTCAAGACCGTCGACGGCAGGCAGAAGATCTTCCGGCGCCGGGAGACGTCCGCCCCCGCCATCGACCGGATCAATATCCCCGTCGCCTTCACCCCGCAACCGGCCGGTACCGCCGGCACCCACAAGAGGCGCCCCACCGCTGTCGACGAACTCGCACCACGGGCGCTGCTCGAGCGGTTTGTCCCTCCCGCGGTGATCGTCAACGAGAACGGGGACATCCTGTACATCCACGGCAAGACAGGGAAGTACCTGGAGCCGTCTCCGGGCAGGGCGAACCTGAACATCCATGCAATGGTCCGGGAAGGACTCGGTTACCCGTTGATTGCGGCTCTCCGCTCCGCACGGCAGGAGAAGAAAGAAGCCGTAACGGAGCCCGTATCCGTGAAGACCAACGGCGATTTTCAGAAGATCCGCCTGACCGTCGCACCGCTCGAGCGGCCTTCCGGAGCGGAAGACCTCTTCCTGATCGCCTTTGAGGATCTCGAGGAGACGGAGACGAAGCAGGCCCGCGAGGCATCGGAGGGGGTGCGGGACGATGCCCGGTGCGCCGAACTCGAGCGGGACCTCACCGTAACCAGAGCACAGCTCCAGAGCACCATCGAAGAGATGCAGGCCTCGCAGGAGGAGGAGAAATCGATGAACGAGGAGCTTCAGTCGATGAACGAAGAGCTCCAGTCGACGAACGAGGAGATGACCACCTCCAAGGAAGAGCTCCAGTCGCTCAACGAGGAGCTTCTCACGGTGAACACCGAACTCCAGGCCAAGATCGACGAGCTCTCCATGACGACCGACGACCTGCAGAACCTCCTCCGGGGCACCGGGATCCCCATGCTCTTCCTGGACGGCAATCTCCGGGTGCGCCGGTTCACCAGGGCCGCCACGGAGATCATCAGCCTGCGATCGGCCGACCTCGACCGGCCGGTCACCGATCTCGCCGTCAGCCTCCGGGACGAGCCGCTCGTCGAGGATGTCAGGGAGGTGCTCGATACCCTGCTGCCCCTGGAGAAGCAGGTGCAGACGATAGACGGGCGGTGGTTCCAGATGCGGATCCTGCCCTACCGGACGGCGAGCAACCAGATCGACGGGGTGGTCGTCACGTTCGTCGAGATCACCCGGATCAAAGACCTCGAGCAGTCGCTCCGAAACGCCCGCACCTATGCGGAGAACATCATCGAGACGATCCGGGAGCCGCTTGTCGTCCTCGACGCCGATCTCCGGGTCATCTCAGCGAACCGGTCGTTCTACCAGACGTTCCGGGTCACGCCCGGCGAGACCGAAGGGGTACTCCTCTACGCGCTCGGGAGCGGGCAGTGGGATATCCCCGACCTGCGCAGGCTGCTCGAGGATATCCTCCCTGAGAAGGTGCAGTTTGAAGGGTTCGAGATGAAACACGACTTCCCGGAGATCGGGCAGAAGAAGATGCGTCTCAACGCACGGCGGATCGTTTCCGGGACAGGACCCGACCTGATCCTGCTCGCCATCGAAGACGTCACCGATCGTCCGGGATCAGAGACCCGCGTTGAGACCGCCCCCAAATAACGGTAACGATATCATGCAGACCCCTGACCCGGACCCGGACCTCCGACGGCGCGCCGAGGATGAAGCACGGAAGAGAGGGCACGCCGCACACCTCCCGGAGCAGGACTTGCGGAGACTCTGTCACGAGCTCGAGGTGCACCAGGTCGAGCTCGAGCTCCAGAACGAGGCGCTGCGGGAGCTGCAGCACAACCTGCAGATCTCCGAAGAGAAGTATCGCGACCTCTATGACTTCGCCCCCATCGGCTACATCACCCTGGATGCTGACGGGCGGATCATTGAAACGAACCTGATGACTGCTTCACTGCTCGGGGAGCCCCGGGCGTCCCTGACGAACCAGCGGTTCCAGTACTTCCTGGAACAGGAGAGCATCCGGGACTTCATTGCATTCCGTGACCGGGTGCTTGCAGCCGGGGGGAGAGAGACCGTCGTGGTGCGGCTCAGGGCGACACGGGAATCCGAGTCCGCCTGGGTTCTGATCGAGGGGAAAGCCGAAGAGGGGCAGACGTTCCGGGCCGCCCTGATCGACATTACCAGGCGAAAACAGGCGGAAGAAGCGCTTATGCGCCGGACCGACGACCTCGTCAGGAAGAGCGCGGAGGTCGAAGCGGCACGCGACGAGGCGCACCTGTACCTCGACATAATGGCCCACGATGTCCGGAACGCGAACAACGTCTCGGGCATGTACGCTGACCTCCTGATCGACCTGGCGCAAGGAGACCTGAAGGCATACGCAGAGAAGCTGCATGACAGCATCCAGCGGAGCACCGAGATCCTCAGAAACGTCGCCACCTTCCGGCGGACTCAGCAGGAAGCCGTCAGCCTTGTGCCGGTGAACCTCGATGCGGTCATCCGGGCTGAAATCGGCACCTTCACCCGGGCATCGATCCGGTACCGGGACGCTCCCGTCGAGGTCATAGCAGACAGTCTCCTCTCGACCATCTTCAACAACCTCATCGGGAACGCCGTCAAGTTCGGGGGCCCGGCGGTCGAGATCACCATCCGGGTCGAGGAGGACGGAGAGGAGGTACTCGTCTCGATCGAGGACACCGGCCCGGGTGTTTCGGACGAGGTGAAGAGAAAACTCTTCACCCGGTTCGAGCGGGGCATGGCCAGTGGGAGCGGCGAGGGACTCGGGCTCTTCATCGTCCGGACACTCGTCAAGCGCTACGGCGGTGCCATATGGGTGGAGGACCGGGTGCCGGATCGCCCCGAGCGCGGGACGGCGTTCCGGTTCACGCTGAAGAAGGCGTGAGATGCGGGTAAAGCCGGCTGTTTCCAGCAACCCGCGGCTACCGGAGATCGGGATACCGGACGGGGTCCCTTCCGCGAGCAACCGACAAGGCGTCCCTGCGATCAGGCGGCCCGGGGAATCAACAACGGCATTCTAACGGCAGAAAACTCTTTCTGGCGATTTATCATGTTAAATCGCTGCAAATTCTATAAAATGGGTATGAAACCCACACTGTAAGGTACTTTCCACTTATTGGTTTGAACTTCCAGGAGACGGTTCACCTGTCAGGGAACACAAACCGCAGAAACAGAGGGACGTTCGAAGAAGCGTCCACAGCATGAGGAGACAATCATGGCAAAGAGAATGCTGAGCGAATTCGAATCGTACAATCTCCTGAAACAGTACGGTGTACCGGTTCCCGATCACGCAATCGTCCAGACCGCTGCCGAGGCCGGCAAAGCGGCAGAGAAGATCGGTTTTCCGGTCGTCATGAAGATCCATTCGCCCCAGATTATCCATAAGAGCGACGCGGGCGGCGTCATCGTCAGCATCGGATCGAAGCAGGCCGCTGAGGAGGCGTTCGCTAAGATCGTCGGGAACGCCAAGGCGTACAACCCCGAAGCCGAGATCCGGGGCGTCATCGTCGAGCAGCAGGCGGCGCCGGGGCTCGAGCTGATCATCGGCGGGAAGACCGACCCGGCGTTCGGGAAGGTGCTCACCTTCGGTATGGGAGGCACCCTCGTCGAGTTGATGAAG
Organism: Methanoculleus oceani; assembly: GCF_023702065.1. NCBI lineage: Archaea > Methanobacteriati > Methanobacteriota > Methanomicrobia > Methanomicrobiales > Methanomicrobiaceae > Methanoculleus > Methanoculleus oceani. The sequence continues at coordinate 547,291 of NZ_QFDM01000002.1, forward strand.
GACGTCACCCTGCGGATCCTGCCGGTCTCCGAGGAGGCAATCCGGAAGATGGTCAGGGAGATCCACGGCTACCCGATCATCCAGGGCTACCGGGGCATGAAGCCGAGAGACGAGGAGACGCTCGTAAAAGTCATGTGGGCGATCAACCGCTTCTTTTCCGAGAACACCAGCGTCGTGGAGTTCGACATCAACCCGATCCGGCTCTACGAGTCCGGTGCCTGCATCGTCGACGCCCGGATCTTCGTCGACGACGAAGCGGTCGAAAAGACGGTGAAAGAGCGGCCGTTCGTGCCGATCGAGTACTTCACGCCCCGGTCGATAGCGGTCATCGGGGCCTCGTCCGAACCCAGGAAGATGGGCTACGCCGTGATGCACAACCTCCTCCACTTCCCGGGACAACTCTACCCGGTGAACAACAAGCGCTCCGAGATACAGGGACTCAAGGCATATCCTTCCATCCTTGATATCCCGAGCCCCGTCGATATGGCGGTCATCACCGTCCCGGCAAAACACGTGCCCGGCGTCATCGAGGAGTGCGGGCAGAAGGGAGTGGCGATGGCGGTCATCATCACCGCCGGCTTTCGGGAGACGGGAGAGGGAGGAAAGGCGCTCGAGGATCGAGTCCTCGAGATCGCAAAAGGCTACGGCACGCGGATCGTGGGCCCGAACTGCCTCGGGATGATCATTCCCCCGAAGGGCATCGATACCACCTACGTTCACGAGTCGCCCAAACCCGGCAACATCGCATTCATCTCCCAGAGCGGCGCCATCATCAACACGGTGGTCGACTGGAGCATCGCGCAGGATATCGGCTTTTCAGCCGTCGTCTCGGTGGGCAACCAGGCGGACCTCAACTTCATCGATTACCTCAGGTTCGTGGAGCGCGACCCCAGGACCAAGGGTATCATCCTCTACATCGAGGAAGTCCAGGACGGCAGGACCTTCATGAAGGTGGTCGGCGAGGTCTCGAAGACCAAACCCGTCGTGGCGATCAAGTCCGGTTCTTCGGCGAGAGGCCAGCAGGCGGCCTCGTCCCACACGGGTTCGCTCTCCGGGTCGTACGACGTCTACATGGAAGCATTCCGCGAGTCCGGCGTGATCCCCGTCCACACCCTGACCGGCGCGTTCCAGGTCGCAGAGATGCTGGCGCTCCCGAAAGGCTACCCCCGCGGCAAGCGGGCGGTCGTGATCACGAACGCCGGCGGGTTCTCCGTGCTCTCCTCCGACTACGCCGAACGTTACGGCATCGACCTGATCGGCCTGCCGCCGAAGGTCCTCAAGGAATTAAACGACCTCCTCCCCGATTTCTGGAACAAGGGCAATCCGATCGACCTCCTCGGCGATGCCGGTGAGAAGCGGTTCGAGCAGGTGTTCAGCGTCCTCGCCAATCACCAGGACTGCTGGGACATCGCCTTCGTCGTCGGGTTCCCGAACCTCGTCATCGGGTCGGATCAGCTTGCAAACCAGATCATCCGGTTCTCGGAGAAGACCGGGAACATGATCGTCGGGACGCTGCTCGGCGGCGACTCCATGGAGCGGGGCCGCAAGATCCTCAAGGAAAACGGCATCCCGATCTTCGAGGAGCTCGACTTCACCTTCCGGGTGGTGGGAAGAATCCTCTGGCAGAGATTCCGCTAAGGTTCTCTCCGAACGAACCTTTTTTCCCCTGGAGAGCCCGTTCGGCCCTTACCGGCGCCGGTCAGTCAGTACTGCCTCCGGGCACCCGTCCGGCATCCCACCGCCAGACTACCAGAAACGACGAGAGAACGGCGAGCGTATAGCAGGCCCAGAAGAGCGGGATTGCCGTGCCGGAATCCGGCCCCACGGAGACGAACCGCATGATGCCGACAGCCATCGATACCAGGACGGCCGCAATCACGAGGAGGACCGGCGCTATCCTGACGCGGGACCGGCCCGCGGGCCCCGCGGCCACTTTCGGCGTCACGACGAACGGCAGGTGTTTTCCGGAGACGGCATACCAGATCGCACGGGCATATACAAAGGCGAGCGTGTTGAAGATCGCCTGCGAGAACGCGAGGTCGCGCAGGGAGTACTGCCGCTCGCGGACGCTGATGACGACCTGGATCCCGATCACCACTGCGAGCACCACGGCAAAGACCGGAGGGAGCCATACGGGGAGGATCGGGATACCGAAGATCAGCGTGGCGACGGGGAGGAGGAAGAGCGCCACGTTCACCCCGCCAAGCAGGTAGATCGAGACGATCACAATGAACTCAAGCCAGTGCAGCGAGGTCATGCTTCCGGGGTGCGCTACGAGTTGCCTGAGGATGGTCCCGAGGAGCTGGGTGTTTCCGTATGCCCAGCGAAACTGCTGCGTGAAGTACGCAGCAAGGTTCGGCGGCGCGATTCCCTCCGCGTAGACGGTATCGAGAAAGATCCCCCGGCACCCCCGGAGATGGAACGTAAAGGAAGTGGCGATGTCTTCGGCGATGCACGTCTCGTCCATCCCTCCGATGGCAACGAGATGGTTCACCCGGAAGATGCAGTTCGAGCCGGTCAGCATGGCGGTGTGGTTGACGGAGAGCCCCCTGCAGACATGCTTGTTATAGATGTGCTGCTGGTAGGAGAACGTGACGCTGATCGGATCGTGGGGTTCCGAGCGGAAGAACTGGGGAGTCTGGATGAAGGATAACTCTGGATCGGCCTCAAGGACCGGGATGAGGTCGGCGATGATCGACGGTTTCACCTTCTGGTCGGCATCGATGACCAGGAGATACGGCGTATCGCCGTCGAGAAGGGAGAGGGCATGGTTGATCGCTCCCGCCTTGAACCCCCCCCGATGGTCGCGGTGGATATACCGGAGGTTGTACCGGCGGCATATATCCTGCATTGCCGTGCGTTTCCGCGCATCCGTGGAGTCATCGAGGATGAAGACACAGAGATCCGGGTAGGCGATCGCCGTGCATGCCCGGACACAGGACTCGACCACATCGGGCTCCTCGTTGTAGACGGGGATGAAGACCGCGACACGACAGGTGGATGCACCCCTCTCCCGCGGCGCAATGGGCTGTTCCCGGTAGGCATAGAGCGACCGCAGGAGGTGGTCGGCGTAACTCATGAACTGGATCACCCCGAATGCGGTGACAGCGACCAGGAAGAGAGAGAGGACCCTCGCAACAAGACTCCATCCGGCCCCGGTGAGTATGAGGTGCAGGTCACGGAAGAGGACGAACGCGAGCAGCATCATGAGCGTGGCGGTAAAGAGTGAGATACGTGCTGCAGTCTTCATGGTGAGTCCACCGTTGTCCGGATAGTATCGTACAGGGATGCCTCGTGGTTGTACGGACGCCCGTAAGCCCGGATACCGGAGTCGGCCCGGGTGCAACGGAACGTGCGAGGCGGTTCGGATACCATCCATCATACCGACTTATTTAAAGGTTACTGACATGGCTGCGCCGCAACCCCGTGAGTCCCGAAAAGGTCTATGCTGATGCTCCATCTGCTGAAAGTAACCGTCTTTAACCCTCCCGGGGAGCCCTGCGTCCGGAGATGACCGGATAGGCCCGCATCCGGACTGCACGCGGCGGCTGAAGGCGTAAAAGAGAAGTCTGCCGCACGACCGCCGGGAACCGACACTATGAAATAGATCGCATCCCTTCTGACGATTGATCATTATGGCTGTACAGAAGATGGCAACCGCACCGTTGAAGAAGTATGAACTGCCGCCCCTGCCTTACGCACCTGACGCCCTCGAGCCGCATATCTCGAAGGAACAACTCTCCCTCCACCACGATAAGCACCACCAGGCTTACGTAACCGGGGCGAACGCCGACCTCGAGAAACTGGAGAAGGCACGGCAGGAAGGCACCGAAGTCGATATGAAAGCGCTGTTGAAAGAACTCTCGTTCAACATCGGCGGCCACGTCCTGCACGACCTCTTCTGGCCGACCATGGCCCCGGCAGGGAAGGGCGGCGGCGGAACCCCGGGCGGCGCCCTCGCGGACCTGATCGACGGGGAATGGGGGTCCTTCGACCGGTTCAAGGCGGAGTTCACGAAGACGGCCGCGAGTGTCGAGGGATCCGGATGGGCGGCGCTGGCGTACTGCACCATGACGGACCGCCCCATGATCATGCAGATCGAGAAGCACAACAACCATGTCTACCCCACGTTCCGCATCCTGATGGTGCTCGACGTCTGGGAGCACGCCTATTACGTCGATCACAGGAACAACCGGGCAGGGTTCATCGAAGCGTTCTGGAACGTCGCCAACTGGGATACGGTGAACAAAAGACTGGAGAACCTGTAACCCTCTCTTTTTTACTCCACCGGAATCCCTGCAGGCCGCAGGGAATACGTGCGTTTACGGTCCCGGGGGAGAGGCACAGCTCCCCGTTGATTTACGGCCTTTCCGCATCCTCCTGGGGGCGGGAAGGGGGAAACAGCCGCTCCCGGTGAGATCCCGGTAGGATCCCGGTAGCCGTCAGGGTCCGTTGACCTCACCGGCGACGTTCGACTTCCCCCTATCCAAACTATTAAGTAGTCATCGCAAGAGGGGTATCCGACGACATTATCAGGAGGGGGGAAGGAATGGATCGATACCGCAGGTTGTATACCCTTAGTTCCGGCTGTGCTTACTCTCCGGAGGGAGAGCCGACCACCTGTTCTCACGTGCATGGAGCACTGGCCCGAGAGATGATCCCGGGGTTCATCCCTCCTGGACGGGCCTGCCCCCGGCCGTATCGCCCTCCGGACCAGCTGCACGTGTATCCGGCCGGCGCAGGGATCAGCCATGCTCGGTAGAGCCCTCCCTGAGCCGGACCTGGTAACTATCCGGGATGCGATCACGGAGGGGGTTATCGATCGTCTGCTGCACGAGGAAGACCCGCGATTCCGGAACTTCCAGCTCTGCAACGCCTGTGGTTCCTGCACGCCGTACTGCCCGGCACAGATCAACGATCCCGAGACGCCCGGAGACCGGGGGTACCTCGCACGGAAGGTGACCGCGGCCCTCCAGGCAGGCAGGCGCCCGGAGATCGACCTCTCCGACTGCGTCCAGTGCTACTCCTGCGAGACGGTCTGCCCGCGATCCGTCAGCATCGGCGGGATCATCAATGCCGTATACGAGATGGAACACTTGCAGCCGGTCTTCAGGAGGATGCTTCTCGACCGCGGCGGCCTCCCTCCTTACGCTTTTCTCCCGCTGTACACCGGCAGGGGCCAGTTCAGGAAGTTCGCCGCAAAGGCCATCCGGCACCCGTATCCGGTGGACGAAAGAGCGGTAGACGAAGTCCGGAGGCTGTTGCTCCACCCCCTCAAGGCGTCGGTCTTCTCCCCGCCCGGACACCCCGCACCGAAACGACCGCTCACACGTCCGGACCGGGTCTTTCATCTCAACTCCTGCTGCGCCTTCAATTATCCCGGAGCAGACCTCTCGCAGAAGAAGATCCTTGCCGCGCTCGGCGTCAGGTATGAGACCTCGAGGCTGCAGACCTGTTGCGGCGGTGCTCCTCACTACATGGGCGGCGCCGGCTTTGCGGACCGCCTGCTCCTCACCGCCCGGAACCTCAGCGTCATCCGGGACGCGTTCGAACCGGACGACAACGTCGCCATCACCGGGATCTGCCCGACCTGCAGCGACTCGTATGCGTCCACCCTGGAACTGCTCGCCGGGAGCGCCAACAGATCCGTGGTGAACGAAGCGCTGGGCCGGATCGGGCGGGAGGTGAGTGACCCGGAGACGTTTTCGGTGGCAAACGTCCTCGACCTCTACCCTCTCTACCTCGACGAACTCAGGCAGCTCGTCGAGACGCGGCTCTCGGGGCTGCGCGTCGGAATGCACGTCAGTTGCCATTACCGGAAGATGAACGGCACCCTCGCCATCCCGCCGGGGCTGCAGAACCTCACGGCGGTCACCGGGGCGAGGGTCGTCGGGAGCGTGATGGAGCACTACTGCTGCGGCGGGGTCAAGAACCTTTTCGACCGGCACCAGAAAGGCCGTCCTCTTGAACTCTCCCGGCTGAACCGGCTTGTCTACCAGGATTTTATGCACCACCGCCTGGACATGATGGTCGTCGACTGCCCGGGGTGCGAACTGGTGTACGACCACATGGGGGTGCCGGTGCTTCATATCACCGAGCTCCTGGCGCTCGCGATGGGCGCGGATCCCCATGAGACGGTCTACATTCGGGGCCACATGACATCGCTGAAACCGGCACTCGGCCGGATCGGCCTTCTTTAGGTGCTTACAGGAGGAAACCCTGCAGCGGGGTGGCCCGGGGGAGACGGAAGGGTGCGCGCTCCCCTCCCCGCGGAAGAGGGAGGCGGCTCCGCAGCAGGGGTGTCGGACGTGAGATGCAAAAACCCGGGTGCGGTCTCCGACACGTCCACAGACATATTTGTGCGGCCGGCGTTGTTGCAGGCAGTCCGGCTTCGCCCGGGTTGTCACCGCAAATCACTTATTACCCGGGATATGATTTGATTATATAATTTTTACAAGATAATAACCTCAAGGGGGCAAGATAATCAGATGAATAGAGTGGATTCGAGATCTATCCAACTACGAGAGACGTTCCGGATCCTTGACGAGCCCGGCGCAGGCATCATCGTAATCGACCGGGATCTGCAGGTGGTCTGGGCAAACACCTGCGCCACGGATATCCTCTCGACCACCGAGAAGGAGATCCTGGGATTCGATGTCGATCAGGTTCTCGATACACACCTGATGCCGCTCCTGCAGGGGGAAGAAGATACCCGGAGACTCCTCGCCGCGATGCGTGACGGGAACGAGGTATCCGGTCTCGACGTCTCGGTGCAGAGCTCCCGGGGAGAAGAACGGCGGTTCGTCTACTCCAGCCGGAAGGTACGGCATGAACCGTTCGCCGGGATGTGGGTGCTGTGCATGCGGGACGTCACCGAACGGAAACAGACGAACGAAGGGTTGCTCTCCTCGAACAGGCAACTTCTGGTCCTCAACCAGATCATGGGGGTATCTGCGTCGTCCCTCTCGCTCGACGAACTGCTCGAGGCATCGCTCTCAAAGACCCTGGACCTGCTTGGCTTCGATCTCGGACTGACGTATCTCTTAAATCCGGAACGGACAATGGCACTCACGCGTTACCACCACGCCGTCCCGGAGAACTACCTCGCCCGCAACAGGACCATCAAGGTCCATCACTGGCCCTGGAACTTTGTCTTCGTTGCCGGACAGCCGCGCTACCTTGAACTGCGGGGCGAGACGGGTACGGTCGAGGAAGAGATCCTCGCGTCGCTCGGGGTCTCCACGCTCGCCTGCATCCCGATTCTTGCAGAGTCGGTCGTGGTCGGCGCGCTCTTTCTCGGGAGCAGGAAGATGGAGGGGCTTGGCGACGAAGAGCGCCGTCTCCTCGAAGCGATCGGGCGGGAGATCGGTTCGGGTGTCCTCCGGAGCATGCTCCACAAACGGCTGGAGGCAGCTCACCGCGAGACGAACCTCTACCTGGACGTCATGACCCACGACATCAAGAACGCGGAGAACGTCGCGAACCTCTACTGCGATCTCTTACTCGATCTGCTGGAGGGAGACGCCGCGCAGTATGCGAGGAAACTCAAGGAAAGCGTCAGGAAGAGCACCGGCATCCTCCAGAACGTCTCGACCATCCGCCGCATTCACCAGGAGCCGCCCGACCTTAAACCGGTCCACCTCAGCCACGTGATCAGGACCGGGCTCGAACGGACTCCGGAAGCGGATATCTCTTTTGAAGGTACTTCTGCGGAGGTCTGGGCCGACGATCTGCTCCCCGAGATCTTCGCAAACCTCATCGGCAACGCCGTCAAGTTCGGCGGACCGGATGCCGGGATCGCGATCCGGGTGGAGGATTGTCCCGAAGAGGACCACACCGTGGTGGTGACCGTGGAGGATACCGGCCCCGGCATCCCTGACGGGATGAAGGAGTCAATCTTCCAGCGGTTCAGGCAGGGCAAGAACCAGGGGTGCGGGGAAGGACTCGGCCTCTACATCGTCGGGACGCTTATCGAGCGCTACGGCGGCCGGATCTGGGTCGAGGACCGCGTCTGCGGGAGGCCGGACCTCGGAGCATCGTTCAAGTTCACGCTGCGCGAAGTGGTGCATGCAGGGGCCGACGGGTATGAGGATTGAACTCCTCATACCCGGGGGTTTCACGCCGCCGTCGCCGCAGCCTGCCCGATGATGAGCCCTGCCGAATACCGGCGTGCCCAGACGTACCCGAGCACCGCGCCGATCGCGTTCCCTGCGGCAACCCCCCACCAGACGCCGGAGAGGCCGAGCCCGAGTTCGATCGCGAGTACCCAGACGAAGAAGATCGAGAGAACGACGTTCTGCAGGACCGTGATCGTGAGAGACCGTGCGCCGAGGCCGGTCCCCTGGAAGAACGACGACGAGAAGAGCCCGAACCCGACCATGGGGTAGACGAGACTCATAACCCGGAGGTACGTCGTCAACTCCGGCGCGATCCCCGATGCGTCGCCCGATGCCGTGAAGATTGCAGCAATCTGGGGGGCAAAGGCAAACGTGCCTGCGGCGAGACCGAGACCGATGCCGAGCCCGAGTCTCGCGGCGAAACGGAGTGCGGACTCCATCTTGGCATACGCCCGGGCGCCGTAGGTGGCGCCGGTGACCGCGACCACCGCCGACGATATGGCGAGGATCGGTGTTAAGCCGATGCTCACGACCCGCCACCCGACCGAGTAGACTGCGACGCCGTCGGTACTCGATATCAGGACGATGACGCCGTTCAAGACCAGGGCCATCAGCGCGAGCGCCAGCTGCTCGGCGGCGGCGGGGAGGCCGACCTGCAGGACGTCCCGTACGACCGCAGGGTCGGGGGAGAATTTCCGGAGGTGGAGGGAGACGTAGGTATCTCTCTTCACGAAGAGCCAGTAGACCATCGGGACGGCGGCGATGACCTCGGCGAGGATGGTCGCCCAGGCTGCGCCGGCAATCCCCATATGAAGCGTGTAGATCAGGATCGGGTCGAGGACGATGTTTGCCACCGCTCCTGCCGCCATCGCGTACATGGTCCGCTTTGCGTCTCCTTCCCCGTGCATGAGCGCGTAGGCGACCTCGCCGAAGAGCAGGGCGAACGTCCCCATAAAGAGGATCCGGGCATACTCGGCGGCGAGGCCGGCGGCGCTGCCCGCTCCCATGAGGACGAAGAGGTCCCCGGCGAAGAGAGAGAGCGGGACGGTGACGGCGACGGCAAGGACGGTCATCAGGAGGATCGTGTGCATGGCGACGCTGCTCGCGCCGGCCCTGTCGCGGGCGCCGATCATCCGCGAGAGTGCCGCTTCTCCGCCGGTGCCGAGCCCGCTCGCTAACCCGATGGTTATGATGAAGAGCGGGAATGAGAACCCGACGGCGGCAAGAGCGTCTGCACCGAGCCCCGAGACCCAGAACGCGTCGACGACGTTGTAGAGGGTCATGAGGGTCATCGCGACCATCATCGGCAGGGACAGCCTGAGGATCGCGGTCTTCGGATCGGCGAGGAGTATCTTTGTTCCTTCTGTTTCTTTCTGGTTACTATTTGAGGGTGTGTCGTCTTCTGATTCACTTGTCGGCATACATATCGCCTGCTGGCGTGCCCACGCCGCGGGCTCCCGGTGCAATCGGGGAGCGTTTAGAGATCGGGTGGGACGTCGTGCCAATCTGCTGATTCTGATTGCCGAATGTGTCCGGTATAGGTGGGCGAACTGAAAACGGCCGGTTAATGGTCGTTTCAATTCTCAGATTTCCGGGCAGTATAGGGCAATACAAGACAAATATGGGCGCTGATTGGTAGATATAGCTTCGCTCCGGGCGAGCGGAAGCGGGCGGTCGACCGTCCTGCTCCGGCGGCTACGCCCACAATCGAGGGGTATCCGGGCTCTCGACCGGCCGGCAGGGCGCCGCCTCATGCCGAATCGACGAAAGCCGCGGCATCGAATTCTGATCGAAAAAAGAGACGAGATCAGCGGGCGGGAATTCCGGCAGCCGCCTCCACCCCGCGTTTCTTCACGGCACGGTCGTACACGAGCCAGTTCTCCTCCCACTCAGGGTTCCGGGCGCGGAGCTGCTCGAGCACCTGCCGCCGGATCTCGCCGGAGGGCATCCCGTCGTAGGCGGCCCGTTCGACGGCTTCCCCGATCGCCCTGGCCTCTTCCGGCGGCGCTCCGGATTTAAGCGCACTCACGGTCACCTTCTCCCGCACGAACGGCTCTCTGCGGCCGTCCTGTTTGACAACATCGACCAGTTCACTCACCTCCCGGTGGGGTGACACCGGTTCGCCCGGAGTTATAAGGATTCCGGTTCGCATCCCCGTGGAGGCGTGCAACCCCGGGCACGGTCCGGCACCCGTCAGCGCCCCCGGAGGCCGCCGAAGACGATAACGTTTCGAATGCCGCGGCCGCCGAGCAGGTTCATGGCCCGCTCGAGCAGAAAGTCGGAGCCGAGAATCCGGTCGGCCATCCTCTTCGTTCTCGCGGCGGCGAGAAGTTCGCGGCCTATCGCCGAGCGCCACTCCCGCTCGTAGGCCGCGAGGGGCTCGCCGTGCAGCAGGTGCTTCGCCGCCGCAAGCCCGGCGAGCCTCCCGCAGATCATTGCAGGTGCAATCCCACCCCCGTTGGAGGCGACGACGTGGCCCGCAGCGTCGCCGACGGCAAGGACGTTCTCACGGACGGTCTCACCGATGGGGCCGGAGACGGGGACGAACCCCGCCTGGACGTCCCGGGCGGCAAAGCCGTATCCAGCGAGGAATGCTCTCAGGAGAACGGGAACCGGGGTGCCTCTTCCCTGCACCCCGAGCCCGACGTTTGCACACCCCTGTTTCGGGAAGAGCCATGCATACCCTCCCGGGGCAACACGGTTCCCGAAGGAGAACCGGAGACGGTCGCCGAACTCCCCCTCCACCCGGCAGGTGATGGCGGGGGCGAGGACGGCGCAACGCTCCATCCCGGCCGAGCGGCAGACCGGAGAGAGCGGGCCGTCCGCGGCGACCACGACACCCGCCTCGACCTCGCCCCTGCTGGTCGTGACCCGGCGGCCTTCCCGGCCGAGGAATTTCGTCTCCACCGAGAGCACGGCGCCCTCACGAACGGCCGCATCCGCGAGGTGCCGGTCGAACGCATCCCTATCAACGGTGTAACCGGCAAGATCGAACTCGTACTCCCGGCCGCCGGGGGAGACGGCGACGGCACCCCGGATCCCCCGCCGGACGAGCCCGGGATCGACGGGGAAGAGTTCGTCGAGCCCGGGGGCGTTCGGGAGCGCTTCGGCAAGCACCGCCGGATCGGCGTTGAACTCCCCGCAACAGACAGGAACGCCAACCTCTCTGCGCTTATCGATCAGGAGGACGTCCAGCCCCGCCTCCGCCGCGTAGCGTGCGGCGGTGCTGCCGGCGGGGCCCGCACCGACGACGACCACGTCATACCGGTTCCGCATCAGTGCTTCCGTAAGGAGGGGAAGGGTAAAAAGAGATGGGTGACGACGGCGGGCGGGGTTACTCCCCGCCCCGTCTCCGCAACCGCTCGATCCTCTCCGCCACCCGCTCTCTCGCCTCCGCCGTCGCCGCGACGTCCCGGCGGATCGCGACCTCCAGGATATCGCCCTCCCGGGCATCGGAGGGGAGGAGGGAGCGGGGGAGCGTAAAGCGGATCGACTCGTCCTCGCGGAGGAGGAGGACGGCGAGACCCTCCTCTACCCGGTCGAGGCTCGCCCGGAAGGCCGACTCATTCTGCATGGTCACCGCTCCAGGGTGCTGACGACCGTGCCGTTCGCGTCTGCGAGCGTGGCGAGGTCGCCGTCGTTGTTCCAGACCCCCGTTCCCCGGCCCCAGTAGAGGTCGGTCACGGTGTCGTTGCCCTCCCCGGAGTGAACGGTGACGTCTGCGCCCGGATCAAGGGTGAAGACCGGGAAGGTATAGGTGTTCCGCGTCCCCTCGTCGGTGACCGTCCAGCCGGTGAGGTTGACCGCTGTCGCATCCGCATTCGCGACGGTGATCCGCTCGTCCTGGACGTCAAGGTCGGCGATGTATACGCCGGAGGAGGGAGCGGTCGTGGGCGGCGGCGTGCTCAGGGTTGTTGCCGGCATGGTTGCCGGCGTCGTGGCCCCGGCCGTCACGGTGGCGGACGGTGCCCCGCCGGCCGCAACGGTAAGCGCCCGGCCGTCGGTGGCGACGATGACGGTCCCGTCAAGGTCGGTCCGGTAGATGCGCGAGCCGGTTGCCTCGATGCGTTCGACCGCCTCCTCGTGGGGATGGCCGTAGTCGTTCCCCTCACCGACCGGAATGACGCTGATCGCAGGGCTGACCGCGGCCAGGAAGTCCGCCGAGGATGCGTACCGGCTCGCGTGGTGGCCGACCTTCAGGACGTCGGCGTCGAGGTCGAGCCCGGCCTCTATCATACTCTCTTCCGCCGGGTTTCCGGCATCGCTCGTGAAGAGGTAGGAGATGTCCCCGTACGTCACCTTCAGGACGACCGAGTCCTCGTTTATGTCGCCGAGCGGCTGCGGGGTCGGGTTTAAGATCAGTATTTCGAGGTCGGGATCGAGGGCGATCGCCTGCCCGCGTTCCGCTGCCGTATACGGTATCCCCTGCTCCTCGACCAGGACGAGCAGGTTCTCGTAGGTCGCCGTGGGATGCGGCTGCGCGGCATCGACGAACCGGCCGACCGGGTAGGCGGATACGACGTCGTAAAGGCCGCCGATATGGTCGGAGTGCGCGTGGGTCGCGACAACCACGTCGAGTCTCTCGACGTTCCTCTCCTCGAGGTACGCGATGACGCGCTCTCCCATTCCACGCTCGCCGGCGTCGATGAGCATGGTCTTGTCGCGGAACTCGATCAGGATCGAATCGCCCTGCCCGACGTCGATGAAGTGGACGACAAGATCGCCGGATAGATCGGAGCCGATCTCCGGCTGCCCGGTGAAGGCAGAACAGCCTGCGGTGATGATGCAGGCGACGGTGCACGCACAGAGTGCGATGGTGATCAGGTATCCAGGTATGGACGACATGCTGTCTCTACACAGTATCGGGTGCCAGGCTATAAGTGCCCTGGGGTTGGGCGGAGAGACCTCACGGGCAGCGTGTCTGCCGTCCCGGGCACCCGGCCGATAGGTCGACAGAGGGGGAGAGTCCCTGGCAGAAGGAACGCGCAGGAATGGAAAGGGTGATATGCGTCGACCGGCACCTCTTTAATTGCAAGAACGATGAAAGAAATATCCCCCCTCGAGATCTACAACGAGTTCCACGATGACCTTCAGGCTATCTTCCGGTCGAGACTGTTGACGCAGGTACTGATTGCCCTCGGTAGCGGGACCAAACCTCTCTCGACACTTCGTGAGATCACGGGGAGTTCGTCGCAGGCGCTTATCCCGAAGATCCGGCAGCTTGAGGCCCTGCATTACGTTGAATCGGTGCGGGGCGATTATGCGCTCACCCCCGTGGGCAGGCTCGTCGAACCGGAGATTGAGCGGGTGGTAACGCTCATGGGAGTGCTCCAGCGTCATCGGGACTTCTGGATCGAACACGAGATCGAGGGCATACCCCCCGAATTCCTGAGTGAGATAAAGTACCTGTACAATGCGAAGGTGGTAAAAGATGTTGAGGAGGATATCTTCGCCGTGTATACAGCCTTTTCGACCATACTCAAGAAAGCATCGTGGATTCACGGCGTTTCGTCGATTATGAGCCCGATTCATGCAGATACGATTAAAGAAATAGTTATGGACGGCAAGCCAGTTGAACTCATCGTCTCCCGGGAACTCGCTCATCGGCTGGCCGCCGAACCGTATAATACAGTGCTGGAATCCCTAAAGGGGTATGCCAATTTCAGGATATACGTCTCCCCCTCGCCGATTCGCCTGGGAATGACGGTGACCGACGGGTACCTGTCGTTGGGCCTGTACAGGCGTAATACGGACATGTATGACGCCACTACAGATCTCGTCGGTGTCGACGCGGCGGCAGTCGCCTGGGGTGAACGGCTATTCCAGCACTATAAAACGGGCTCCAGAGGGCTGCAGATTCCCCCAGAATAACCTTTTTTTGAGATTCAATCATCCAGCGCCCGACAGAAACCATGTCCCGGCCGGTGCTGGAAGATCTTCCGGACTACGGCAACTCCCACTCAAGAACCGTTGATATCAGCTACATGCGGAGCCGGGCGGAGCATGATCGCTCCCGATAGCAGGAATATACCGCCCATACCCATGTAATTCCACCGGTCCACCTGAACGTGTTGCCCAGATTAATCGTACTGGTGAATCTTCTTCGACGCAATAAATGTTCACCACTCTTGTAATAACTATTTATGTTCGGATTCGCCTATCGAACCAACCCAGTTCAACCAACCTATCGGGTTATCGTCAACCTCATCGCGTACAGCTCCCTGTACCTCTCCGTCGCAGGAGCGGCAATGGTATACATCTCGTGCCTCCTGCAGGACCTCCCCTTCGACCCGGTTGCCGCAGTAATACTGATACTTGTCACGTTTGCCGTTTACAACCTCAACCGCAAGACCGACGAGAGCGAGGACGCCATAAATCACACAGAACGCTATGCATTTACAAAGGAATATGGATCCATCATCTTCTCTTCTGCAGTCTGCGCCTACATCATCGCCCTCTGTCTCTCTGCTCTCCAGGGATTCGGCAGCCTGCTCGTCGCAGTCATCCCCCTGATCGCCGGGATCGTTTACAGCGTACCACTCTTTCCCGCCCGGCTTGGGTTCCGACGGTTAAAGGAGGTACCTTTCATGAAAAGCCTTATCGTGGCATTCTCCTGGGCCGTTCCCCCGGCCCTCCTGCCGATCTGCCATGCAGGCCTTCCCATGGGTGCCGCCACCGGCATCGTCGGCGTCTTCTTCTTTTTCCTGGTCTTCACGAACACGGTGATCTTTGATCTGCGTGACGTGAAGGGTGACGCAGCGTCGGGTGTCAGGACGATCCCGACAATCCTCGGCACCCGAAAGACGCTCCTTCTTCTTACGGGAGTAAACGTAAGCATCGGAGCCGCGCTGGTGTTCGCCAGCGGAGCCCTGCCGGGTTCCTGCGTAGCACTGGTGCTGGCTGCAGGCATAGTCTACGCTCAGGGATACATCCTGTGCTTTCATCAGCTCATGAAGGAAAAACTCCTCTTCGACCTGCTTGCCGATGGACAATTCATCATGTTGGCCGTTGCTCTTTACCTGCTCACCCTCGCAGTGCCGTATCCCCTGATCTGATCCGGGAGGAGAACCAGACCAGGGATACTTTTTCGCACCGCTCCGGCGCCCTGACTCCGCCTGCTTCGAGTTCCGACACGAGGGGAGGCTTCCGAATGCCCGCCGTGCAGAGTACCACCCTCCAGACTCCCCGGGTTTCATCTCCCCGATGAATCTTCATCGACGTAATAAATGTCATCCATCCGGGGAGTATCTACGTGTACGACATGAATTTACAGGACAATATCAATCCGCTGAAGAGTAATACCAGCGCTCAGCACCTCGATGCACCTGACCGGGGCAGGTGTACCGCAGGCGATATTCCAACGAGCGGGTTGATACTACGAAAAGAGAGAAAACCGCGGCAGTGCGAATGCACTTCGTGCATGTATTATGACCCCGAGCGCACCTACTGCAACTACATCCATGCTCCCGTGGACATTCTGTTCGTCTGTCCGCAGGTCCTCGACAACCGCAGGTGACCCCGGGTCTGCACGTTACAATCGTCTTTTTTCAGGCGTATTCCCGGTGGCCTCACCTCTCCCGGCCCTTCGCTCCAAGAGAGTAAGAGCGGCATACACCGGCATGATCGCGGCGGAGAAGGCAAGATCGAAGACGATACCGCACCGGATCCGGTGGTCAGACAGGTGGAGGGATCGGAGACCCCAATGTTTTTGTACCCCTCCTGCCATGGCGTAGCCTGATTGCCATGCCAGGTGCAGACTACATCTACCCAAACGTCACGGAAGTAGCCCGGCGAGGCGGATTCCTCGAACGCTGGCACCTTGCAGAGCCGCTCGGGTGCGCATACATCGAGATCCCCGGCGACTTCGTCAAGAACGGTACGGAGGTGGAGCGAACCGGGCAGGAGATCGGGTCGATGCTCAACCGGTCGTCCGTCGAGCACCTTTACGAGCAGGATACAGCCCTTCCGGGCTCCCTCAGTTACGTCCTGCACACCGAACCGGCCATCCCCCGGAGGGATCGGCACGGCCGGCAGGTGACGGCGGAACTGCGGTGGCGCGACCCGGACTGGGTGACTGCTTTCGGGGATATGCTACTTGAGATCGAAGACTTTCTGGGCATCCCACCGGAGATCATCGAGATCCATCCCGGCGACCGGAGGAACGCCCATGCCGATATCGTCACGGCGATGCATACCCTGATCGCCGCTCACTGGAACGCCTTCGGGGTGGAACCCCTGGTGCTGCTCGAGCACCATAAAGACCAGAGCATCTCCACGGCGAGCCAGATGCAGGCGTTCTGGGCGACGCTCAAGAGAATTCATCCCGAGATCGCCGGACTTGCCGGGATAGCGCTCGACCCCTGGCACCTCCACGCCGCCGCGAAAGAGGACTTCCCCGGAGCGCTCGACGAGGTCCCGCTCGATGCCCTGCGGGCCTTTCACATCCACAACGACCTTGCCCCCCCGTCGGTGACCGACGAGATGCCCTGGCGGCAGGTTTTTGGGGTTATCGGCAGCCTTCCCGGGAGACCCCGAATCAAACCCGTAGTCTACCAGAAGAGCAGGGTCCCGGGGGCGATCGCCTTCTGCGAAGCGATGCTCGCCGCGCCGAGGGTGGAGTACGCAGGGCCGCCGGCGTGACAGGGGCGGCGAGGTCCCCGGGGGCCGGGCCCTCGCCAACATTCATAACCCTGAAACGCCAGAGGGTGCCGCATGAAACCGATGGCTGCGCCCGACTTCCCCCCGGGTCTCGAATGGCTCAACATCGACCGCCCCCTCTCCGTCCGCGACCTCTCCGGGAGGATAGTGCTGCTCTCCTTTTCGACGTTCGCCTGTTCAAACTGCACGCGGCTGGTGCCGGAGATCCGGCAACTTGAGGAGAAGTTTCCGGATCTGGTGATCCTCGAGATTCATTCGCCCGGACTCGAATCCGGCGCAGTCGCCGGGAACTTCCGGGAGGCGGTCCACCGTGCCGGAGTGGAACACCCCGTCGCCATCGACCGCGACCACCTGCTCTGGCAGGCCTTCGGGGTCCGGGACTGGCCGACCTTCGTCCTCATCGACCCGGCGGGGAACGTGGTCGGGAAGACCGCCGGGGAGGGGCTCTACGGGAGGCTCCACCCGAAGATCGAGCGGATCGCAGGGGAGTTCGGGGAGCGCGGTCTGCTTGAAAAAGGACGGCTGCAGTCCCGGACCGGCCCGGAGACGGCGCGGGAAGGAAGTCTGTATCGTCCCGGCAAGATCGCGGCGGACAACGCGGGTATGCGGCTGTTTATAAGCGATTCAGGCCACCACCGGATCGTCGTCGCCGACAGGGACGGAAAGATCCTGGAGACGATCGGGACCGGGACTGCCGGAAACACCGACGGGTCGTTCGCTGAGGCGGCGTTCTACCTGCCGGGGGGCCTCGCTTTCGACGAAGAGGCAGGCATCCTCTACGTTGCTGATACCGGGAACCACACCATCCGGATGGTCTCCTGGCCCGACCGGAGGGTTGCGACGGCCGCCGGGACGGGCCTCTCGGCACCCTCACCCGACGAGGGCGGACCGGGCACCGATGTGGCGCTGAACGCACCGCAGGATCTCGCGCTGCTGGACGGCTACCTCTACGTCGCGATGGCCGGGGCGAACCAGGTCTGGCGGATGGATCTCGCCACCCATGAGATAGAACCTTACGCCGGGTCGGGCCGGGAGGGCCTGGTCGACGGCCCGCTCGGAGAGGCCGCCTTCGCCGGGCCCGCCGGGATTGTCACCGACGGCGAGGCGCTCTACGTGGCCGACAGCGGGGCTTCGGCGATCCGCCGCATCAAGCGGGGAATGGTCGAGACCCGTATCGGGCATTCCCCGGACGACTTCGGCGATCTCGACACCATCGCCGGGATGGCGCGCATCCACCAGCCGATGGGCATCGCCTCCCGGGAGGGGTCGCTCTACATCGCCGACACCTACAACCATAAGATCAAGCAGTTCGACCCGGAGACCGGGTGGGTCCTCACCAGGGTCGGGAGCGGCGTTCGTGGCTACCGGGACGGGCTGTCGGGGGACGCAAAATTGAATGAGCCCAACGGCCTGGTCGACTTCGCAGGGCTCTGGTACATCGCCGACACCGGCAACCATGCCGTCAGGGTCTATGACCCGGTCCGCCACGTGGTCTCGACCCTGGCGCTCTGGAAGTAGGGGTGCCCGGAGCCCGGGCGCCGGAGACCAATACTTTATGTAGAGGCGGCGAGAGAGGAGGGGTGGAGTATACAGTCTCCAGGGGGACCATGCGAGCGAATTGCGCACTATTCATAACCGCTCTGGTTATCGGGGCGGCGGTTCTGATCTGCGGTTGCACGGCCCCGTCGGGGGATGAAACCCGGAACCAGACGGACGGCACGCCTGCCGGGACGCCGGTCGACGAGAGCCTGACGATCGGCGAGGTGCTGGCCAGGGACGGCAACTTTTCAACACTGATCCAGGCGTTCGAGGCCGCCGGACTGAAGGGGACGCTCGCCGGGCCGGGGCCCTACACACTCTTCGCACCCACGGATGAGGCGTTCGGCCGACTTCCGGATACCGTAATGGAAGAACTCTTCAATGATCCGAAGGGGAATCTCGCCGAGATCCTGCTCTACCACATGGCCCCGGGCACCTACATGGCATCCGGGATCGCCACGAACGATACCATCGCGACCGTACAGGGCAGCCCGATCGCCGTCGACGCTGCCGGCGAGACCGTGACGGTGAACGGTGCGGAGGTGGTCAGGGCCGATATGGTAGCGGCGAACGGCATCATTCATGCCATCGACGCGGTCATGCTCCCGCCCGACATCACCCTGACGGCGATGAACGATACCGCTGACATGACGACACAGACCGGCAATACGACGAACGTCACCGGCTGAGGCCTCTTCTCCTGACGGTGCGCCGTAGCGGATACGTTTTCTCCTCCGTTGAGGGGCTCCCATACGCCTCCCGAATCCGGACAGGCCGCCTGTGTGAACCCCGGTCGGGGGAGGTCATATTCCGTGCAGATCTCAAACGAAACCCTCAATAACAACAGTTTTCCCGCGGCCGCACAAACAGAGGAGTCACAACCGGGAGGACTCCCGAGTCCCCGAGATCGTCCATGCCCCGCTTCAACCTCAGTCCGTCGCTTATCGGCCGGTTCTTCTACCACGACTGCGAACGCTACCTCCGCTACCACGCGACCCCGGAGCAGGAGCGCGAGAAAGCCGGCATCCCGGCGGTCACGATCGCCCGGAGCCCGGTGACGCGAGCCCTCCTCGAAGCCGGCATCCGGTGGGAGGAGGAGGTTGTCAGGACAAAACTGGATGGGCGGGTGCGGCTCCCGGACGGGACGGGGCCCCTCTCCGGCCGTTCGTTCTCCATCGAGGAGAGTTTCAACCTCTTCCCCCGATTGTCCCCCGGCGAGGCGATCTACCAATCGACCATCCCGGTCTCGGTCCACT
Organism: Methanoculleus oceani; assembly: GCF_023702065.1. Lineage (NCBI taxonomy): Archaea > Methanobacteriati > Methanobacteriota > Methanomicrobia > Methanomicrobiales > Methanomicrobiaceae > Methanoculleus > Methanoculleus oceani. Next base: position 566,861 of record NZ_QFDM01000002.1, read on the forward strand.
TCCTGAAGAGCTACGGCCTCGATCCCGAACAGCACCGATTCTCCCCCTGCCGCCCCGATCTCGTCAGGCTCGGTGAAGAGGGGTGCCTGCAGATCATCGACATCAAGGCGAGCGAGGACCTCAGCGTCAGCCACCGGATCCAGGCGACGCTGTATGCCCTGATCCTCGATCACGCTCTGGACCTGCTCGGTCTCGATCTTGGGGTCGACCGGAACCGGGCGGGGATCTGGCTCTACGGGGAGGACGAACCGGAACCCTTCGATCTGCACCTCAACATACGGGTGATCGAGAACTTCTTCCGCCACCGCCTCCCCGGTATCCTTGCCGGCCCGCCGGAGGACGTGCCCTGGCACCTCACCTCGCGGTGCGAGTCCTGCGAGTTTTACTCCCACTGCCGCGCCGAGGCGGAAGCCTCCTCCTCGGTATCGCAGATCCCGGGCCTCTCGTCCGCCGGGCGGCGCTACCTGCGTGAGGCCCCGTGGGACGGCGGGTTCTCGATCAACGCGCTCTCCGACCTCACCGGATTCCTCCGTGACCCGGAGAGCGACCGCTGCCTCGACAACTGCGGGTCGCTCGCCGGCCAGGGCGACCGCCTGCGGGCGACCGTCCGGGCGCTCTCCACGGGGGAAGTCGTTTTGCTCGCCGCGACCTCGCTCGCACTCCCCGTCTACGAGGATATCACCGTCACCCTGACGCTCCAGAAGGACCCCGTCTCCGGCCGGATATACGCCCTCGGGTTCCGGCGGAGCAGGGGCAAAGCCGTCTACGGGACGCCCTCGCACGAAGCAATCTTCGTCGCGGCGGACCCCGGCGACTGCGCAGGGGTGCGCCGGGAGTTCGCCCGGGCTCTCGCCGCGGAACTCGAGGGCGTCGACGGATACAACCGGGGCCGCGACTGGGCCGAGCAGGAGTCGGTGCAGACCTACGTCTACGACACCTACGAGGAGGAGCTCTTCACCCGGCTGCTCGAAGAGGCGATCGAGGACCCCGCGACGGCGGAGGATGCTCTCAGGCTGCGGTTCTACTACCAGGACCCCGGCATCGCTCTCGGGTCAAGCCACCCGAGCGCGTCCGTCCCCTTCCCGCTCGTCGTCCTGACACGGGAGATCCGGCGGCTGCTCGCGCTTCCCGTCCCGTTCACGCTCCGCCTGCCCGAGGTTCTCGCGGCAATCCCCTCCTCACGGTTCGCGTATCAACTCAGCCCAAACAGCCTCTTCTGGAGCGAGCACGGCAACGCCATGAAAAGCGACGCCGTCATCATGGTGTGGCACGGGGCAAGGCCGGAGGCTGCAGACTGGGTCCGGCAGGAGGTTTCGCGCCGCCTGCTCGCCACAGGGAGCGTCCTCGACGGGCTCCGCGAACGGACGAAGGAGAGACTCGTGCGGTGGGCGGAGAAGTTCCGGTTCCCGAGCTCCTGGGACGCCGCGACGCCTGAGATATCGCGTCTCCTCTTCATCGCGGAGTACGAGTCGACCATGGGCGCCCGGCGGGTGCAGGAACTGCGGAGCGGGCCGTGGGCGGTAAGGGTCCGGGACGGCGTCAGCATCCCTCTCAAGAAGAGCGAGGGTAACTTCTGGAAGGTGCTCGCACCCCTCGACCTCTCGCTCTTCGAGCAGTCGCAGGCGTTCAGTTACCTCCTCGTGCCGAACGGCGAGGCGGGCGAGGAGGCGGCGCGGGCGTTCGACGACCTCCGCTACCGGAGCAGCCCGAACCCCGGGAACAGCGGAGTCTGCTTTGCGAGGGTCCGCGACACCATCGTCGACCGGACGGCCGGGGAAGTCAGGGGGCTTGTGCTGGAGGTGACCTACCCCCGCGATCACGCACCTTTTGCCGAGGGCGACCTCGCGGTGCTGCACCCCCGGTTCACCGATTTCACCGCACCGCGCTACGTCGACCGCCTCCTCGCCCTGGACGAGCAGCCGGAGAACGCGTTCATCCGCCTTCTCCGGGACCCGCGGGGGTTCGCCGCCCCGGTCTGTGAGCCCGGGGAGGTCGTCGCCGATGCAGAACGGCTCGCCCGCGATGCCGGGTTCACTCAAAGTCAGGCACGGGCGTTTTCCCATGTGATGACGAACCGCCTGACCCTGGTCTGGGGGCCGCCCGGAACCGGGAAGACGCATTTTCTCGCGACAACCATCCTCTCGCTCGTCAAAGCCCGGCGGGCGCACGGGGAGCGAATCCGGGTGGGGGTCGCGGCGTTCACCCACGCGGCCGTCGAGAACCTGCTCGTCAAGGTGCAGGACTCCGTCGATGGGTTCGGCCTTACCGCCGGTCTCCCAATCTACAAACTGAGGGATATCCGGACACCCGGTGGGGAACGGAGCCTCGAGGCGCTGCCTCACGATCGGGCGGAGACCGTCGTCGGCTACCCCGCCCTCCTCCTCGGCGGGACGGTGCACGGTTTTGCGAGACTCGAGAAATCCCTCCCGTCCCTCGATATCCTGATCGTCGACGAAGCGTCGCAAATGCGGGCGGCGGAACTCGCGATGGTGCTCCCGATGCTCGGGCAGGGCGGACGGCTCGTCCTCGCGGGGGACGACCTTCAACTCCCGCCGGTCGTCCAGGGGGCGTATCCGGCACCGGTTGACGGCCTCCCCGGGCTTGAGGACTCCGTCTTCGCCTACCTCCGGCACCGCGACGACCCCGGTCGCCCCGTCTACACCTGCCAGATCCAGGAAAACTGGCGGATGAACCGCACCCTCTCGGGGTTCGCAGCGGAGACGCTCTACGGCACCGGGTATGCTCCCGCGACCGACGCGATCGCAGCGCAACGGATCGCCCTTGCGCCGGGTTTGCCGGATGAGGAGTGGATGGAGTGGATCCTCGATCCGGCATACCCGCTCGTGCTCTGTGTCCTTGATGGTGTCCGGACGACCGTGGAGAACCGGGTCGAGGCGGCGCTGGTCGCCCGATTGAGCGGAGCGCTCCGGGAGCGGCTCATCGACCCCGGCTCAGGGGAACGGTATCCGGCGACGGAGAACGGGGATTTCCGATTCTGGCGGCACGGGCTCTTCATCGTCAGCCCGCACCATGCCCAGATAGGCGCCATCAAAAACAGTCTCGCCGGCATGCGGGCCTGGGAATACCCGCCGTTCGTGGACACCGTCGATAAGATGCAGGGGCAGGAGGCGGAGGCGGTCATCGTCAGTTACGGCGTAAGCGACGCCGAGACCGCTCTTGCCGAGGCCGAGTTCATCTACAGCAGAAATCGCCTGAACGTATCGCTGACCCGGAGCCGGGCGAAGTGCGTGGTCTTTCTGCCCCGGCCGCTGCTGGAACCGCCGCTTGATCTGGTGCAGAACGAGAAGGCGGCGGCGGGGCTTGTACACATGCTCGACCTCCAGGAGTTCTGCCGAACCCACGGGGATGCGCGGACATTCGACCTCGACGACGAGGCAGGCGTCCGGCTCACGGTGATGCGGGCGCGGGGGGAGTGAGAGGTTAGGGGAGGCAGAGGTGCGCATGCTCCTGCCGCGGCCGGGCGCCATTGCGATCGCTTCCCAGACTAAAATTCAGCGCATATTCAAGTAACCGACATCGGGGACCAGCGCAGATATTTCTGGCACGATCTTTCCCTGCTATCCCGTTACACTGGACCGTGGGGATATCGCCATAGGGGGAAGGGGCTGACGGGGAGGGGGGAGCATCCCCCCTCCCCTGTCCCCACCCCCCTGCGTGGCGATACCAACTGGAAAGCCGTGCCCGAGTATGCGAAAACAGAACGCCGAGTATTTGATCCGATTTGGGCCAGAGACTATTGTGACTGCACCATTCTTGCTCAGGTTTAACGAACGCGTTTACATCCAGAATATTCCTTTGTCGCCCCCGGCCCAACCTATTTCCTCCTGTCAGACAAATGCTATACTGTGATCGGCAGCCTCGATCCCGACCAGAACGACCGCGAACGCCGGCTCCTTGACGAGATCAGGGAGCAGGGGGCAACCCCGGAGACCACCCGCCTCTTCCAGGACCTCATCCTCTCCTACTACCGGACCTACGGCCGGGACCTCCCCTGGCGGCACACCACCGACGCCTACCGGATCCTCGTCTCCGAGATCATGCTCCAGCAGACACAGGTGGAGCGGGCCGCCGCGAAATACCGTGAGTTTCTCGAACAGTTCCCGGACTTCGAGAGCCTTGCCCGTGCACCCAGGAGCGAGGTGCTCCTCGCCTGGCAGGGGATGGGCTACAACCGCCGGGCAATCGCGCTCCAGGAGACCGCACGGCGCGTCGTGGACGAGTTCGGCGGCGACCTCCCGGCCGACGTCGAGACGCTCGCGACCTTCCCCGGCATAGGGAAGGCGACCGCATCGGCGATCTGCGCATACGCGTTCAACATGCCGGTCGTCTACATCGAGACGAACATCCGGCGGATCTTCATCCACTTCTTCTTCCAGGACCGGGAGGACGTCCGGGACGACGAGATTCTCCCGCTCGTCGAACAGGCCCTTGAACGTGGAAACCCGCGGGAGTGGTACAGCGCGCTGATGGATTACGGTACGGTGTTAAAGAAGCGGACGGCGAACCCGAACCGGCGGAGCGCGTCCTATTCCCGGCAGAGCCGGTTCGAGGGGTCCGACCGGCAGGTCAGGGGACGGATACTCGCGCTCGTCCTCGAGGAGGGGACGGTCACGGAGGAGGAGGTGATCCTCCGGCTCTGCGAAGAACCCGGGCGGGTGAAGAGGATTCTCGGGGACCTCGCACGGGAAGGGTTCGTCGCCGAGAGCGAGGGTGCGTATACCTGTAGGTAAGGTTGATGCCCATACGGGATCACCCCGGAGAGGCATGAAGATCGGCTACCCGTGCATCAACCGGAGCATCGGCTGCTCCTCGGGCCGCACGTTTCGGCTCTCCTCCTACTCCGACGAACGGCTGGAGGAGACCGTCCGGGAGAACCTCCGCTGCCTTGAAGAGATCCTCCGCTATAACCTCAAAGAGTCCATCCTCTTCTTCCGGATCGGCTCCGGCCTCGTGCCGTTCGCATCGCACCCGGTCTGCACCGCCCCGTGGGAGGAGACCTTCGCGGAGCCGTTTCGCGAGATCGGCCGGTTCGCCCACGAGCACGGGATGCGAGTCTCCATGCACCCCGACCAGTTCGTCGTCATCAACGCGAAAGACCCCGGTATCGTTGAGAAGAGCGTCGCCGAACTCCGTTACCACGCCGCCGTCCTCGACGCCATGCACCTTGATGGAAGCGCGAAAGTCCAGATCCACGTCGGCGGGGTCTACGGGGATAAGAAGGCGAGTATGGAGCGGTTCGCGAGCGTGTACTCCCGCCTCGACGAGGGCATCCTCCGCCGACTGGTCGTCGAGAACGACGACTCGCGCTACACCCTGGCCGATTGTCTCCGCATCCACGAGGAGACCGGCATCCCGGTGCTCTTCGACGTATTCCACCACCAACTCAACCCTTCGGGCATTGCGGTGGCCGGGGCGGTCGAACAGTCCGGCGCGACCTGGCGGCCCGGAGACGGCATCCCGATGACCGATTACAGCACCCCGATGCCGGGCGGGCGAAGAGGGAGGCATGCAGAGAGCCTTGATGCTGCCGACTTCGAGCAGTTCCTCGCCGAGACCGCGCCGACGGATATCGACATCATGCTCGAGATCAAGGATAAAGAGAAGAGCGCTCTTGCGGCCGTCGGGATCGTCCGCCGGGACGGGCGGTTTCTCCTGCCGGCAGAGCGGTAGCCCCCTCAGGGTGTAACGACGTCTATCGCCGGAGGAACGAGCGCCGAGCTGATTGCATGGCAGATGCCGTTCGTACAGAACGCGTCGGCCTCGACGATGGGGACGCTGTTGACGGTGATGCCCCGATCGGACGACCGTATGACGAGATCCGTTCCGAGGCTCGACCTGACGGCGGCGATACTCCGGAGGTCCTCCGAGGTCAGCAGCTCCGGCACGACATGGTAACTCGTGATGAGAAGGAGCTTGTCGGGGTCCTGCCTGATCTCATCCATCCGCTCCTTCGGGACCCTCGCAAACGCCTCGTCCGTCGGGACGAAGACCGTGAACGGCCCCCTCTCGCGGAGCATCGGCTCCATGCCCGCTATCCGGATCAGTTCGAGAAATACGGCGAGGTTCTCGGAGTCTTCCAGGGTTTCGATGATGTTCTTCATACTGTTCTCTCCACTCGCCCTACTCGTGTGCCGGGTTATTTATACGTTCTCCCGGAGCCCCGGCCGGGCGGCTCCGACCCTGTATTCGCCTATACTGCAGCCGTCCTGGCAACCGGAGGCAGGAGCAGCGCGTAAACCGCATGGCAGAGGCCGTTGGTGCACCACGCATCGGACTCCACCACCGGCACGTCGTTGACCAGCACCCCCTCCGGCGCAACCTCCACCGTCAGGTCTTCCCCCTGGAGCGACCGCAGGGTCCGTATGCCCAGGAGGTCGATCATGGAATGCACCCCCGGGACGATATGGTAATTCAGGGTATCAGCAAGCCTGTCGACGTTCTCCCGGATCGCGTCCAGTTCCGACCGGGGCACCGCCCGGAACGCATCGTCGTCCGGGACGAAGAGGGTATAGGGCCCTTCGGCGCTCAACCGCTCCTCCATGCCGGCTGCCTGTACAAGGTCAAGAAACGTGGCAAACGAGCCCGATTCCCGCAAGGTCGCGAGGATACTCTTCATGCGAACCAACTCCGGCGGGAGATGGAGGGGCGAGAGTATATATAATTACGGGTGGGCCCTACCGGCTTTGGGAGGCGTGCAGAGGCCGGTTTCCGTCATTCGCCCAATCCTCGCCGCCGGACGCACCCGGTGCATACGCACCTCTCCGGCCTCAGACCAGTCTTCTCACCCGCGCCTCGACCGCCCGCGGCATGAGCACCCTGTCGATGACGTGATAGATGCCGTTCGTGCATTCGACGTCGGGCTGGAGGACGGCGGCGTCATTCAGCCGCATCGCCTCCGGAGGCCCCGAGATATCCAGGTGGTCCCCCTGCAGGGTCCTGATCGCCTCCATCCGTGCCAGTTCGTGCGTGGTGAGTTTGCCCTGGATCACATGGTACAGGATCATATCCGCGAGCCTCTCCCGGTCGTCCGTGATGACGTCCACCATCTCTCCGGAGAATCCGGAATACGCCTCATTCGTAGGGAACAGTGCCGTATACTCCCCCTCTCCCCGGAGGGTCTCCGCCACCCCTCCGACCTGTATCAGCCTGATGGAGGTGCTCAGCCGGTCGTCTTCCCGGGCTGTCTCAAAGATACTCTTCATGGGTAATCCTCCGGATGAAGACCGGGATCATTCAGCCAGATATATATAATTACGGACATGATATTCCGAGGCCCCGGGGGCAGCGATCGGGGGAGATAGGTGCCGAATCTGTGTACCCTCTCCGGCCAAACAAGGGAAAACACCCCGCACCCTGCGGAAAAGAAAGGGATCTTCGGCCGGACCGCAGTCCGCCCGGGCTTACTCGCTCGCTGCGTAGGCCTCGAAGGCCTGCGAGAGCGTCACGAAGGGGATGCTATCGAGGACATGGATGATGCCGTTCTCCGCCTCCATGTCCCCCTCGAGCACGACGGCCTCGTCCACCTGCGTACCGCGCTCGGTCTTCCTGACTGCGATGACGTTCCCTTCCACGGTCTGCACGACATTCCTCGCGAGCAGCGCATCGAGCGTGCACTTATGCCCGCCGATCGTGAAGAAGTCGATGAGATGCGAGAGCATCTGCCTGTCGTTCAAGATCATCGCCCGGTTCGGCTCGGGGATCGCATCCCACGCCGAGTCGACCGGGGCAAAGAACGTCATCGGCCCCTCGCCCTGCAGCGTCTTCTCCTCGCCGAGGGTCCGGATGATCTCGACGAGCCTGCCAAACCGCCCATCATTCTGTAACGCATCAAAGATCTTCGCCATACCAGGTACCTCTCTGTAGGGGCCCTTCGTGGTATGTCATCGTATATATGGATTATTATAAATCAAGAATTATGGAAAACCGGAGAGGGGGATACGCGCCTCCACCCCGTGCGGCGAGGTCCGGCCCCGCCGCACGGCCTCTTCGGGACCGGGAATGCAGGCCGGGAGGCAAGAAAAACCGTCACTCGCGGGTCAGGTCGCCGATATACCCTTCAAGGAGTTCGAGCGCCTCCCACTCCCGGGAGCCGCCGCATTTCCGGGCGAGGCCGGTATGATGCTCGATCAGCCGCTTAAGCCACGGGTCGCGGCTCCTGATATAGCGGGTGGCATGGACCGTAGCGTCCACGATGCTTGCAAAGCCCCGGTTCACCGGGTGCAGCCGCAGGTCGAGCACCTCCTCGTGGAAGGGGACGAGCCGGACGACGATCGCCTCGTCGCTCGACCGCTCCACGTCGGCGGCAAACGCGGCCCAGGCCTCCACGTCGCGGAGGCGGGAGACGACCATTCCGTCGATCTCTTCGGAGACGAAGGCCTCCTTGGGGAGGTCGTCGAAGGCGGTCCGGACGTAGATCACCGGGTCGAAGACGAAGTTCGCCACCACCCAGCGGTCCCGGGCGATGTTCCTCGCCGTATGGCTCCCCCGGAAGAGGACCATGTGCAGGGAGCCGCTCCGGTTGATGATCCCCATGGGGGCGGCGTTCTGGTCGGTGGTCGCGATCACCTCGTTGATCCCCTCGGTCAGCAGTCCCATTGCCATCCCTCCCCGAGCGCCACGTATATCCCGGCGATGGTGATGTCGGCGATCGAGCCCGGGTTGATGCCGGCGGAGACGCACTCGGCGTCGAAGGCACGGAGATCGCGCGCCCCGCCGAGCACCTCGCCCGCACACTGCATCGTCCTCTCCGCTACCGCTTCCCCGTGCTTCTTCGCGATGAAGGTGTCCGGCACCGAAGCGAGGAGGTCGAGGAACGATGCGCCGACCGCTTCACGCCCGCTCCCGTGCGAATGCAGCAGGTCCGCGCACCGTCGGGTCAGAGCAAACCCGTTCGTCCATTCCCTGGCGACCATATCCCGGGGTGCCGAGTAGGCCATGATGTCGGCAAGCGTCATCCCCCGCTCCCGGATCGCGGCCGTCGATGCCGGGTCGTTCACGTCCAGGTCGTCGCTCTCGGCCATCCGGACCCTCGTGAGGCCGAACGCCGCATAGAAATCGATCGCGTCCTCGACATCGGTGCCGGCGACGACTCTCCGTGCCCCGCCGATATCTCCCCCGAGGACGAGCGGGATGAGGAGGATGAACGCCCCGAAGTGGGTGTTCCCACCGGCATGGTCGTTCGTACGCAGGACCGCCTCCCGGATCAGGCTCCCGACCCGGCCGCCGGTCTTCTCGGCCGCATCGAAGACGGGTCCCGCGAGGATGGCCGAGGCGAGGAAATGCTCGAGGCGGGTGTCCGGATAGTCGTGGCACCGGTCCACGTTCCCGGGTTTAGGATAGGCGCAGACCTCGAGCATCATCGCCATCTGTGCACGTTCAGCTCGATTCATCGGCGGTTTCTTCTCCATCGAATACCCTGTGCAGGATCTTCTCGGAGAGGCGGTGCTTGCACCGCATGTACTCCCGCGCAGAGAGGCCTTTCTTCTCAAGCGTCATGTTCCGGAACATGCAGGGAGAACTCATCTTGCAGCACCAGGCGAGGCTCCCGAAACAGGTGTTCTTCCCGTCGTCGAGCGGAGTCCCCTTTACCGCCTCCTGCTTGGCTTTCAGGTAGTCGTTCCGCGAGAGCCCGATCTTCTCGAGGGTCGGAATGAGGGGGCAGGCCTTCACCGGCATGCAGCAGAAGGCGAGCGCCCGAATATCGCCGCCGCGGCAGAGCTGTTTCGGGGCGTTGTACCAGCCGCCTTCATCGGCGGACCGGGCGATGGCGGCATCGAGGCCGGCGAGCGTCCAGGAGTCAGACTGCCGGGCAAGCGAGACGAGGTCGGCGCCATGGGAGAAGGCGTCCATCGCCTTATCAAAGGTGTTGATGGAGTTGTTTGCGATCAGTATCAGGGGAGAGGCGTTGCGGATCTGGCGGACCTTGTTGTGCCCGAAGTCCATCAGGTCCACGTGGAGGATATCCGCCCCCGCCTTCCAGACGGTGCGGGCGAGATCGGCGTCGTTCGCGGCGACACCTGCCCGCATCTTCACCGAGACGGTCACGTCCGCCGCTTTTAAGGCCCGGACGATCTCCACGAGTTTTGCCGGATGTTTGAGGAGGTGCTCGCCGCAGCCTGCGTCAAGCATCGCGGGCTGCCGGCAGTGGGCGTCGATCTCGTAGACCACGCGGTTTTCAAACGCCCCGGCAACCTCGGCGTAGGCTGCAGGAGTGCTCCCGCGGAGGTTGATCCCCGCTACAACATCGCTCTGTTCCAGGGCATCGATCTCTTTTCCCAGTGCTTCCAGAGGATCGTCGTATAAAAACTCTTTCCGGCCCTCTCCCGCCATCCGCCGGCTCGCGTCGAGGGTGGGGCCGTCGATGGAGTAGCCGCCGATGAAGGCAGCCCCGATATGAGCCGCCCGCTCGAGGACGTAGGCAGCATCCACGATCCCGGCCATGGATGCGATTGCTACAGGTGTTTTCACGACCCGATCGTTTATGAGGAGTTCAAAACGATCATATGCTTCCATCATACTTCTCCATCTGTTGGTGGTGAGAGAGGATATTGATTTGTATCCAGGCCCGGGAGATCATACTCCTCACCGGAGCGGGAGAGCGTACAGCAGAGCCGGAAATCGTCGATAGAGATGCCGGGCACGTTCCCGTAATATCCAAGCACCGTATCCCAGGGCATGAGATATGCCTCCTTCGCCCTCCCCGCACCGAACCGGAACTCGACGGCGAGGAATCCGCGTCGGCCGGTCTTTTTGATGAAATCGGTGATCGCGTCTATCTGGTGGACGTTGTTCTTGTCGGAGTGGAAGTGCTGGGAGAAGTAGATCTTCTTGCCCGATATCGACTTGCACTCGATGGCCAGGTAGTAGCGGGGGTCGAGGGAGTCCACGAGGACATCGACATACTGGGTATTGAATTTACTCTGCTTGAGCCGGTAGGCGAACCCGTGAACCCGCCGGTGGGCGAAGAATCGGTTGATGCAGTAGGTGATCTCCCGTTCGAAGTTTGCCATCACATAAGTTTTGGATCGGGGCCTTAAAAACAATCGGTAATTATTTTAATATAGTATCGTAGTACCTTGTAACATATGGGTAGAAAAGGAATGTTACTGGTCGGGCACGGCAGCAAACTCCCTTACAATAAGGAACTGATCGAGACCACCGCAGGGATCATCGCCAAAAAGACAGACGAGTACCTCGTCAAACCCGGCTTCATGAGCCTCAACACCCCGACGGTAGAGGATCAACTCGAGGCGTTCCGGAAGGAGGATATCGAGATGCTGGTCGTCGTCCCGCTCTTCCTCGCGAAAGGCGTCCACATCAACAAGGACATCCCCGAACTCCTCGGCCTTCCCGAGGGGGGCCGGCACGGCACGTTCCAGCTGAACGGTAAGACGGTGCCGCTCGTCTACGCAAGCCCCATCGGCAGCGACCCGCTCCTTGCTGAACTGATGCTGAAGAACGCGTCCGACGCGATCGCCGAACTGAAATCCTGAAGGATATGCGAATCCTGGTGCTGGATACCATCCACGGCGGGGCTGAGCTCGCCGGGGCACTCCGTGGTGCCGGCCACGAGGCAGACGAGGTGGACGTCTACCGCGGGAAGGCCGGCACCTCCATCGAGGAGGCACTCGTCCGCACCTACGATCTCGTCACCGCACCGGTCCACCTCGACCCCGACCACCCCCTCCTCCGGCGGCACGGGCCCGCGGTCTCGCACCACGAGATGGTGCAGCGGGTCCTCGAGGAGCGGCTGCCTCATCCGTTCATCGAGATCACCGGGGCACGGGGAAAGACCACCACCGCCCATGCCCTCGCCTCGCTGCTCCCGGGCCCGGGCATCCTCCACACCTCGACCGGGACCTACCGCTACCCGGAGCGGGAACTGCTCTGGAAGAAGAGCATCACGCCCGCCTCCCTGATAGCGGCGGCGCACGAGGCGGAGCGGATCGGGGGCTGGCTGGTCGCCGAGGAGTCGCTCGGGGTCACCGGCGCCGGGGACGTGGCGGTGCTGACCTCGACGGAGGACTACCCGATCGCGGCAGGGAAGAAGCAGGCGATAGCAGAGAAGTGCCGGCTGCTCTCCCGGGCAAGGAGGATCGTGCTCCCGCCCGGGATCGATCTGCCGGGAGCGACGGCCGCCGACGGGATGGTATCCTTCGAGGGGCAGACCTGCCGGTTCTCCGGGAACGGGATCTCCGGCGCCTTCGCTAACCCGCTCTGCACCCTTGCCGGATACCGGACGCCGCTCATGCTCGCGGCCGCGACCGCCTGCGTGCTCGGGGTCGATCCATCTCCCCTCGGGCGGTTCGCCGCCCTCCCCGGCCGGATGGCGGCCAGGCGGGAAGGGGACCTCCTGATCCTCGACAACGCAAACAGCGGGACGAATATAGCGACCACCGTTGAAGCCGCCCGCTACGCGAGGGAACTCTCGGGCAACGGCCCCCTGACCATAGTCATCGGCGAGGAGGCACGGGCGGTCTGCGAGGGGTTCTCGGCAGAGGACGTCCGGCGGACGGTCGCGGCCATCGAACCGGCGGCGACCGTCTACGTCGGGGAGGGGCATCCGGCGGCGACCATCGACGCGGGGCTCGCTATCGCCCGGAGCATCACCCCGGCGGGCGCGATCGTCCTCGCAGTAAAGACGTGGAGATAACCATATGGACTACATTCAACCGAGACCGAGTTCCATCGTTGCGGCGCTCTATACCGCCCGCGACCTGGGGGTGGACCTGGCGATCCTCCACGGCCCGTCAGGCTGTTCTTTCAAGCACGCCCGTCTCCTCGAAGAGGACGGCATGCGGGTTCTGACGACATCGCTCGCCGACAACGAGTTCATCTTCGGCGGGCACGACCCCCTCATGCGGGTGCTCCGCTACGCGGAGGAGACATTTCTCCCCCGGCGGGTGGCGGTCGTCGGGACGTGCGTCTCGATGATCATCGGCGAAGACCTCCAGTCCGCGATCCAGGACGCAGGGATCGAGACGCCGGCGATCGCCGTGGACATCCACGCCGGGTTCCGGGAGAACATCGACGGTGTGATTGCGACGCTCGAGCCGGCGGCGGCCGCAGGCTGGATCAGCGCCGACGAACTGGAACGCCAGCGCTATCTTCTGGCGAAAGCAAACGAGGTGGAGCGGCTGCGGGGAGCGGCGTCCCGGAACTACATCGAGCCGTCCCGCGGCGATCTCAAGCACGTCGCGGCAGAACGCCTCGCGGAACTCGCGGACTCCGGCGCCACCGGGGTCGCGGTCATGAACGCGAAGAAAGAGACCGCCTATATGTTCGCCGACGAACTCCTCGCCCTCCACGATCTCTGTCCCGGGGGCAGGATCACCTACCTCGCGAACCTCGAAGACCGCGGCCTCCCGAAGGTGCGGGAGGACGCCGAGCGGATCCTCGCCGGGATGCGGGAGCGAGGGGTCGACCCCGGACTCCTCGGGGCGCTGGACGAGTACGGGGCAAACGGCCCCGCGATCGGGGAGCGGATCCGGGAGCTCGAACCGGACTTCGCCCTCCTCGTCGGGGTGCCGCACGCCGTCCCGCCGGAGTACACGGAAGGTATCGAGGTCTTCTCGGTCACGAACGGCCCCCGGCAGGTGGCGCCGCTCCGGGAGATGGGGCACCGGCACGTCATGGTCGAGATCGACCTGCACCCCAAGACCCTCGGCGTCCGGGATATCGTCGAGAGCGAGTTCGGGGCGGTCCTGCGGAGCATGCGATGAAGTCGCTCCTCGTCGGCGGCGACCGGTCCGGAAGCGGGAAGACGAGCATCACCCTCGCGCTCTCGGCCCTCCTCTCGGCCACCGGGACCGTCCAGACCTTCAAGGTGGGGATGGACTACATCGACCCCTCTTACCTCGCGGGGGTGACCGGGCGGCCCTGCCGGAACCTGGACGGCTACGTGATGAGCCAAGAAGAGGTCCGGGCGGTCTTTGCGCACGGCTGCCGGGGAGCGGATATCGCCGTCGTCGAGGGAGTCCGGGGGCTTTTCGAGGGCGCGGAGGCGCTCACGGACCTCGGGAGCACGGCTGCGATCGCGAAACAGCTCGACCTGCCGGTCGTTCTCGTCATCAACGCCCGGAGCATCACCCGGAGCGCAGCGGCGATCGTGAAGGGCTTCCAGGCCTTCGACCCCGACGTCGACATCCGGGGGGTCATCTTGAACAACGTCACCGGCACGCGCCACCGGGAGAAGGCGGTCCGTGCGATCGAGCACTACTGCGGCATCCCTGTCGTCGGCTCCATCCCCCGGACGGCGGAGATGGAACTCGCCATGCGCCACCTCGGCCTCGTCCCCTACCGGGAGGGGCAGGGGCACGGGGAGTTCCTCGCGCGGATCGCGACGGTGAAGCGGATGATCGCCGGGCACCTCGACCTCGACGCCCTGCTCGCGCTCGCGAAAGAGGGCGAGCCGCCAGCGGAGGAGAGCTCCCTCTACGCGGCAGTCGATCCGGACGTCCGGATCGGCGTCGCGCTGGACGAGGCCTTCAACTTCTACTACGCCGACCTCTTCGATGTCCTCGCGTCGTGCGGGGCGAAGGTGGTCCCGTTCTCCCCGGTCCACGATTCCCTGCCGGAGGCCGACGGCTACGTCATCGGCGGCGGCTACCCGGAGCTCTTCGGCCCCGAACTCGAGGCGAACACCGCGATGCGGGAGGGGCTCCGCGAGGTCTCCCGGAACGGCACCCCGATCTACGCGGAGTGCGGGGGGCTCATCTACCTCACCGACCGGATGGTCCTCGCCACGGGATTCATGGACGCGGATACGGAGAAGACCTACGAACTCGCCGGGGTGTTTTCGGGAGAGACCCGGATGCCGGCCCGCAGGATGCTCGGCTACGTGGTGGGGACGAGCGGGGCCAACAGCCCCATGGGCGAGGCGGCGTTCAAGGGGCACGAGTTCCACTACAGCAGCGTCCGCCTTGCCCCGGAGACCCGCTACGCCTACCGGCTGACCCGGGGGAGCGGGATCCGGGGGGGGTTCGACGGTGCGGTGCGGGACCGGACACTCGGGAGTTACACGCACCTCCACCCGGTGGCGAGCCGGGGGATGCTCGCCCACTTCGTGGACTGCTGCCGGGGCTGAGGGGATCCCGGCAACACTTTTCTTCGCAACCCGCAGAGCCCCGGGGCTCCGCCAGGGAGGCCGCGGGGGCGGGGACCGGCACCCCGGGGCCGGTGCCGGCCGGCGCACCGTTTCCGGTCGTCGCGGAGGGTTCGGGGCACGAAACGCAAAACATACAAACAAATCGAGACTACACTGACTACATGATCATTTACCTTGACGGCAGATACGTCCCCGAGGAGGAGGCGAAGGTCTCGGTCTTCGACCACGGTCTCCTCTACGGCGACGGCGTTTTCGAGGGAATACGGGCTTACAACGGAAGGGTCTTCCGTCTCGACGAGCATCTCGCACGGCTCTACGACTCGGCAAAGACGATCGACCTCGCCGTCCCGATCACGCGGGAGGAGTTTGCCGAGGCGATCAAGGAGACCCTGCGGCGGAACGACTTAAAGGACGCCTACATCCGCCCGATCGTGACGCGGGGCAAGGGCGACCTCGGCCTCGACCCCCGGAAGTGCGCGAAACCGACCGTCATCGTCATCGCCGTCACCTGGGGCGCGATGTACGGCGACCTCTACGAGAAGGGCCTCCGGGCGGTCTGCGTCTCGGTCAGGCGCACCCCGCCGGAGGCGATGCCGCCGAACGTCAAGAGCCTCAATTACCTGAACAACATCCTCGCGAAGATCGAGGCGAACTACCGCGGCGTGGACGAGGCGATCTTCTTCGACATCCACGGCAACATCTCCGAGGGCTCGGGCGACAACATCTTCGTCGTCAAGAACGGCGCCATCATCACCCCGCCGACCTTGAACAACCTGCGCGGCATCACCCGCCAGGTCGTGCTCGAGATCGCGCAGTCGATGGGGATCACCCTCCTCGAGCGGAACCTCGGCTACTACGACCTCTACGCGGCCGACGAGGTCTTCGTCACCGGGACCGCGGCCGAGGTCGGGCCGATCCGCGAGATCGACGGCCGGATCATCGGGAACGGCAAGCCCGGCCCCGTCACCCGGCAGCTGATGGCGGCTTTCAAGACCGCCACCCAGAGAGAGGGAAGCCCAATCTACAAGTGAGCAGGCCGGGTTCCCGGGCAGGAAGCCCCGGTCTCCGGGCGGTCGGCCGGGATTCCCGCGACATAACTTTTTTATCTCCCGGCATCGAAGTTGTATAGCACATTGCATGGGCTGCTATAGTGTAGGGGCCAATCATGTCGGCCTTTCACGCCGACGACAGGGGTTCGAATCCCCTTAGCAGCATATTGTTTTGAAGTTGAAACCCGATTCTTTACCGTCTTCGGTGACACAATCGGGGTTTGAACACTCCCCAGATTAGAGAGGAAAAACCTCATCTTCGTCAAAGTAATGGGATTTTATTTCTTTAGTCTTTTGTCACGGACAAACACGGCCTTTGCCGGGGAATTGGGTAACTCACGTTCATCAATCTTGAAAAGATCTGTTGCCTTAAAGAGATCCCCCAATTTCTTAAATCCATAATTCCTGGAGTCAAAATCCGGGACTTTATTCGTGATATTCTGGCCAACATTCGCCAGATTTGCCCAGCCATCTTCGCCAGACGAATCCTCAACCGCAGTTCTGAGAAGCTGAACGAACCGGGGATCTCCTTTCAGTTCATTTATATCTTTGATAGATTTTATTGAGGACGATGATTCGTCTGTCGGTTGAGCTGGGGATTCACTTTCACGGAGAATTTCGCTGTAAATAAATTTGTCACACGCTCTCATGAATGGTTCCGGCGTTTTCTGTTCACCAAAACCGAGCACAAAAAGACCCGCTTCACGAGCTCTTGAGGCTAAACGGGTGAAATCGCTATCACTGGACACTAAGCAAAAACCATCGAATTTTTGGGTATAGAGCAAATCCATTGCATCAATTATCATCGCGGAATCAGTGGAATTTTTCCCTTTTGTATATGCAAACTGATGTATGGGCTGGATTGCATACTCGAGGAGGACATCCTTCCACCCCGTAAGGTTCGATGTAGTCCAATCTCCATATACCCGCTTGACACTTGCTACCCCATATTTTGCGATTTCCTCAAGAAGCCCCTTGATGATGCTCGGCTGGGCATTATCAGCATCAATTAGAACTGCTAATTTCCTTTGGGGAGAGTATTGAGGGATACTATTTTCCATGTTTTTTACTTAAAAACAAAACAAGAAAAAGTAATTGATTTAACTTTTTGAGTAGTTTCCCAGATCCTCACTACCTAATGGCCGGAACTGCTGCTACTTGATGAGTATCCAGTGCAGAACAGCAGCCCGCATTCGCTTCGAGAGATTGGCCGGCAACTCTCCCCCCGTTGCCAACCCCTCACCACACCCCGGGCACCAGCCGGTAGCGCGTCTTCTGCCGGTACTCCGAGTACCCGGGCAGTTCCCTCACTAAAACCTCTTCTTCGTTCCGGATCCGGAGAACGATGAGTGCGGGCACGGGGAGAAATACGAAGAACGCCCAGAAGGACCCGAGGGCGAGCGGCGTTGCAAGAAACATCAGGATCGTTCCCAGGTACATGGGATGGCGGACGACGGCGTAGGGGCCGGTCTCGATCACCTTCTGCCCCGCATCGACCTCCACCACCCGGGCCGCGTAACTGTTCTCCCGGATTGTCAGGAAGAATATGAAATACCCGAGGAGAACCACTCCGTCGGCCGCGAGGACTACGGCGACCGGCAGGTCCGACCATCCGAACCGGTGATCGAGGCCCGGGATGACAAAGCCGACGATGATAATGATCGAAGAGAGCGCTATGATCGTCCTCTGCTCGCTCTCCTGCTCCCGCGTCTTCATGCGCCGTTCGAGGAGCTCCGGGTCGTGCTTCAGGAGATACAGGCCTACAAAGGCTATGGGTATGAAGAGAACGCCCAGATAAAGCCACCCCTCCCAGTAATGGATCGAACCGGCAGGAACGAAGAGGAGCAGGGCTACGACAATGAGCCCCGCGATGAACCTGGCCAGAACTGCTCCCGCCAACCGGGCAGCGCTCCCCTCCGTCATAGATACATTACCCTGCTCTGTTCCTTCCGTGTGTCCTGTTTCGGATCTCTCTCGTTGCTTCCCAAGGTCTGCATGCCTTTGAAGCATCCCTCGATGCTATTATCCTCGGTTGCCTTACGTGTTTCCACCTTATTCCCGGTTCTGCAGCACTTCCCGATGTCGTTATCTCCGGTTGCCCCATGCATCTCCCCCTGGTTTCCGTATCCCTTCTCGTCTCTGTGTCGACAGCCGGTACCGCCGCAACCCCGGCCCGCGACCCCCGAGGCGGCCGGGGCTCAAAGCACTACTCAACCATATACTCCAGATACGAGGGTATACCCGGCCACTCTGCCGCCCCGCCCACACCAACAACTTCAAATGGTCATAGTTCATAAAAATGAACATATGTTCAATGAGGCGAACGGTCTCTCCGGGACCTCATTCGTGCTCCTCCGGTTCCTGGGGAGGCACTATCGCGACGGATACTACGTCCGCGAGATCGCCCGGCTGCTCGGGCTCGGGGTGGGTTCGGTCAGTGAGACGCTTGTCAGCCTCGCGGATGCCGGTCTGGTGCACCGCGAGGAGCGGGGGCGCCTTGCGATCTACCGGGCGGCGATGGAGAGTCCGCTCCTCCGCGAGGTGAAGATCTGTGCCACGCTCATCGAACTCAACCCGCTGGTCCTCCGCCTGCGGGGGGATGCGACGAGGGTGATCCTCTTCGGGAGTTCGGCGACCGGCGACGACACCCACGAGAGCGATATCGACCTCCTCATTGAGACGAGCGATGCCGGGACCGCGGCGGAGAGCGTCGCCGCACTTGGGGCCGGGCTCGACCGCGAGATCTCGCCGCTCATCCTTACGCCCGGCGGGTTCCGGGCTCTGAAGACCGCCGACCCGGCTCTCTACGAGCGCATTCTTGCCGGAAAAGTTCTGATCGAGGAATCGGAATGAAATACCGGTTTGAACAGTGCCTGCAGCGGGGAAAGATTGTCGCATCCCTAACGACCCCGAGCTGGTTGCGAAAGAGTTGCGTGAGGCCGGGGAGGATCTGGTCGCTGCAGAGCGAACTCTTGCGGAGGGAAATGCAAAATGGGCGATCATCCAGGGGTACTATGCACAGTTCCACGCCCTTCGCGCCCTCGTCTTCTCCAGGGGGTACCGCGAGAAGAGCCACTCCTGCCTCCGGTATGCCGTCGAGGCTCTCTATGTCGATGAGGGCCTTCTCCCGGCATCGGTACTCGAAGACTTCAGCTTCGCCATGCGCACGCGTGAAGGTGCGGACTACGGATGCGTTTACTCAGGGAGCGATGCCGGTGATGTGGTGGCATCGGCAGGTGCGATAGTAGATCGGGTCCGGACGATGCTCGGCTGAGCGCGGGGGAGGGGGCCAACTCTACCGTATCCGCCCTTCCTCTTCCCGGATCATCGCTTCAACCGCCATCCTCCAGGGAACCAAGTTTGGTCCGGAGATTCGTCGGTTTCACCGCATAATAGGAATGGATACTGATACCACGGAGCCCGACAAAACCCCTCCCCACATATGATTGCCATACGCCACCACTCGAGTACATAATGCATTCAATTGACTACAATAAACACCCAATTGGATATATTTAGCAATCAAAAGAGCACCTTTTTATAATCAACAGGCCCATCCTCATACATGCTTGAAGTCCTCATCACCTCGGAGACGAGAGTGAGACTGCTCACGCTGTTCCTTATGAATCCCGGCAAGGAGTATTACATACGCCAGATCGAGAGGCTTGTCGGGAAGAACTACGCGCTTGTCCGGAAGGAACTCGCAAGACTCGAATCGTTCGGACTATTGATGTCGGAGGTGAAGGGGAACCAGACATACTATTCTGTCGACCGGGATTTCTTCCTCTACCCCGAGTTGCAGAGACTGGTACTCAAGACCGAAGGGGTCGCTCAGACCCTGAAGGAGCGGCTCGGCGACATCGGAGATGTCGATTGCATATTCATCTACGGCTCGTTCGCGAAAGGAAGCGCAGGTGCAAAGAGCGATATCGACCTCTTCATCGTCGGGGATGTCGATGAAAACCGGCTGATCCCCCTGCTCAACGAGAGTGAAAGGACTCTTCAAAGGGCGATCAATTACACGCTGGTAACAAAAGAAGAACTGCAGAGACGCGTCGCTGAGGCGGACCCGTTCATCACCAATGTCCTGAACGGGCCAAAGATTATGATCGAGGGCGAGGGATGCTATGGTAAAACGGCTGGAGATGGAAGGAAAGATTGAGAGGATACCCATCGATCGGAGAACGGTCAGGGAAGCGATCGATATCGCCGAACGAGACCTTCGTGCTGCCGAGATGAACCTTGCGATCAGCAATGAATGGGCATACAATATCGCCTACAACGCGGTTTAGTCGGCAGGCAGAGCACTGATGTTTGCCGGAGGCTACCGCCCGAAGGGCGGTGAAGGGCACGTTTCCGTGAAGGAATTCCTGGGGTATCACCTCAATCAGGATGAGGTTGCCGTCTTCGACCGGATGCGGAGAAAGCGGCATATGGCCACGTACGATGTCAGCTCCATCGTCACCCATACCGATGCAGAAAGCGCAATTGTTATGGCAAGAACCCTGGTGGACACGATAAAAGGGATTCTTGCAGATGATGGATTCTTATCGTAACGCGCTGTTGTGCGGGCAGGCACGGTGCGGAACGGCCGGTTCTACCGCCCCTCTTCTTCCCGGATCATCGTCTCGGCCGCCTCCTCTAGCGAACGTACGCTCGTCCACCCAAAGAATTTAACCTATTGACAGTAGTCGGAACACAGTTCGGAGGGGGACATGGTAAAAGACAAGGTGGAATTCTGGTCGAGAACGTCGCCTACCTACGACGCCTCGGTGGATACCACGCTCGGGGGGAACACCCGCCCGCTCATCAATGAACTGCTGAAGGAAGAGGAGAACCTCGGGGCAGTCGTCGAGTTCGGGTGCGGGACAGGCTACTTCACCAGGACGCTGGCGGAGAGAGCGCAGAGCGTGGTTGCGACGGATTTCTCCGACGACATGCTCCGGATAGCAGAAGAGCACGTGAAAGGGTGCAATAACGTCCGGTTCCGGAATGTCGACTGCCAGAACACCCCGTTTGCGGATGCGTCGTTCGATACGGTCTTCTCCGGATTCGTCATCCCCTGCGTGGACGACAAATCGCAGGCCCTGCGGGAGAGTTACCGGATCTTAAAGCCGGGTGGTAAATTGATCACCGCGAACCCCAACATACTGCTCCTGCCGCGAATCGGCCAGGCAACATTCCTCCTGCGAGCCCTGATCGCGTGGCGGGGGCATCTGCCCCCCGTGAGTTTCTGTTCCGTGCAGGATCTCATCGAAGGGACGGGTTTCACGCTGGAAGGCCTGCATGTGGTGCGGGACCCTGCCGTCGCGTCGAGTGCTCCCGTCGAGTACGCCATACTGGTAAAACCCTGATCGGTCCGGACGTAAAAGCGGCTCCAATAGGGGTCGGGGCAGGGCGACAAGCCCTGTCGAACGCAACCGGGATCCGAGGCAGCCACGCTGCAGTGCTCCCGGACATTCCAGAGATCCAGGCAGGGGGATGCGCCGGTACCCATGGATACGCCGCCCATCCTCCAGCACGCCCGGGGAGTGTCCCGTGCAATCCAGAGGGGCGAGCCCCACAGCAGCATACGCTCCCGGGGCCAGGAACCCCGGGTGAACTGGACGATCACCGGGAAATGCAGCCCGCTTCCATCAGACGGGCGGCATTTCTCAACCCATACGCATCCAGGACCGTAAACACACCTGCCATGAGCACGATCCCGGCGAGGAGGAAGATGAGGAGCTCGACCAGTTCCTCAGGCAGGGTAATGGCGAGAATCCCGAGAACCAGCGAACTTACGCCCAGCCCGAGTGTATACCAGAAGCCCTTCGTTAAATTCCTTCTCTCCCGAACCACCCGGAGCAGCGTGACAACCGCACTGGAAAAGAACCAGATCGCGAGGACCAGCAGAATGAGGAGGAGGTAGAGTTCCCAGAGGATGAAGAGAACGACTCCTGCACCCGCCATCATACTCCCCTGGATGACGTTCTTGGCTGCATCCTCTCTCCGGTCACTCTGCTGGATGCCCTTAATAATCGCGAGGAGACCGATGAGGAGAACCAGGGAGGGCAGGATTATGGTGAAAAAGATCACCGTTTCGTAAAATGCCAGGAGGAGGAGGACGGCGCCAATAGCCAGCAGGACCACTCCCAGGCCCATCCGGAGTTTCCAGCTCACGCGTTGGTCTTCAAGGCGCTGCAGAGGATCGCTTCGTGTTGCGTCTTTGCCCGTTACAAAGATGGTCTCCATGGTCTCATGAAGCATGAGAACCAGGGGGGCGTCATCGATCAGGTGCATGAGGGGGTTCTTCTCGGGGTCGTATCGGTCCATGTGGACTCGGTACTCCGACACCGTCTCATGGGCGTGGTACTGGCCCTTCCGGTAACTGGCAATCGTATCGGGGCTGGGCACATTGATGGCCGACCGTTTCCAGTCCGGCTCAAGCGGCTCGGTCACCACAGCCTTCGGGACGACTACCTGAAAGACCCCCTGGTGCAGCGCATCGAGAAACGACTCAAGCGTGCTCAACTTCTCTCCTCCCCATCATCCGGCCCCGTCTCAGGATCTGCCGGTACCGATTGGAGTTGTTCCCCTCCGGGATCGGCATTGCCACTACAGAGATCTGCAGATGCATCGATTTGCTGGCGACCGGGTTAATAACACTATCTCTGGACGTTGAGGATTATAGTTCTCGTCATGGAATCCTTGCGTTCAAGAGGCGGCGCACGGCCGGGGGCATTGAGGGATTAAGGGCTCAATGAAAGCGCGCCGGACTCATACCCGCCTTCAGGAACCCGGGCAGATGCAAGGATTCGTTGCATGCAGGCGACTTCATGCGATTACTCCCGGGATCACGAACCTCTGCAGCCCGGAAGATAGCGTGGCCCCGGTGGAGACGAAGATCGCAAGAATGCCCGACAGCAGACCTGCGGTTCCGGCGTCCCGCATGAGCAACAGAATCCGTTGGGAGATCTCTTTATATCCGGTTACAACGTCGAAGGGTCCATGCTCATGAAGGAATCTTTCGGAGACGATGATTGGAAAAACCTTGAAAGCCTGCCGTACGCAGTTTCCATAACGGTAATGGCCGCAGCACCATCTCTCCTGGGTGCATGGGGCGAGACCAGAGCCATGATAGAAGAACCGCCCCGGCTGGCAGCGGCGAGCGGAAGCGAACTGGTCGGCCTCGTCTCTGCCGGTATGCAACCCAGAGCCAGGGATCTGATCAAAGAGCAGCAGAATCTGATGAAACAGGATCAGATGGGCTATAGAAGCAGGACCATTGCGGCCTGCAAATCCGCCGCCACCGCTCTCGCTATGGTACCGCCGGACGAGGCCGAGGCCTATAAGAAGTGGTTATTGCAGATAGGCGAAAAGGTCGCTCAGGCAGCCAAAGAGCACGGTGTTGCTTTCAGCGATCCGGAAAAGGCCGCCCTCGGTGAGATCGCCGTTGCCCTTGGCCTCCAGGCATGAGATAAAATGAGAGCGAGCCGGTGCCGGCATCGCCTCAGCGTGCCGGGGCAACCATCGGCTTCTTTTCCTCCTTCGCTTCGACCGGTTCGACTGCTTTCCCCGGTTCCGCTCCCCCACCCGTACCAAAGAGGTAATTGTGCGCAAGCGAGAGCATCCCTCCGGATACGGTTTTAGCGTCGAACCCGTTCTGCACGAGGATCCGCGTTGCATAGTAGGCGCGCTGACTGGAACGGCAGAAGACATGGATCTCCCGGTCGCGGGGGAGTTCGTCGAGACGCTCGCGGAGTTGTCCCAGCGGGATGTTGAGCGCTCCCGGCACGCTCTCCACGGCGAGTTCCATCGGTTCGCGCACGTCCAGGAGGAATTCATTCCGGGCGGTATTCCAGTGGCTGAGCGGCATATCGCCCCTGAGAACGTCGGCTGCGACCATCCCCGCAAAGTTTACCGGATCTTTTGCGCTCCCGAACTGGGGCGCGTAGCAGAGCTCAGATTCCTCGAGATCGTAAACGGTCGCGCCCATCTGGATCATAGCCGCAAGGACGCTTACCCGCTTGTCCACTCCGTCCTGGCCGAGCGCCTGCACGCTCAGCAGACGTCCGTCGGATCTCCGGAAGATGACCTTCATCGCGATCGGCCGGGCTTGCGGATAGTAGCCTGCGTGCGAATTCGGGTAAATGTAGATCTTTTCGTAGTCGGTATCGCCAATTTCGTTCAGCGTCCTTTCGCTGGGACCCACCCATGCAACGGCGGCGCCGAAGAGCCCGATGATCGAGGTGCCCTGCGTGCCGCGGTATCGGGAGTCGCGCCCCGCGATGACATCGGCCGCGATGCGCCCCTGCCGGTTGGCCGGGCCCGCCAGCGGGATCAGGCTCCACTCGCCGGTGACGTAATCCTTCACCTCGACGGCGTCGCCGACGGCGAAGATATCGGGGTTGCTCGTCCGCATATGCTCGTCTACGCGGATCCCTCCAAGTTTGCCGATCGCAAGGCCGGCCATCTTTGCGAGAGTGGTCTCCGGGCGCACACCGATGGCGAGGATCACCACGTCGCCCACGTAGGTCTTGCCTGAATCGGTCTCCACGCTGATGGCGCCGTGCTCGGCCTGCTTGAACCCGACCACCCTGTCGCCGTGCATCACGTTGACCCCGTGGCTCCTCATAAAGGCCTCGACGACTCGGGCAAACTCCCGGTCGAGCGGCTTTAAGACCTGATCAGGCTTCTGCAGCAGGGTCACTTCAAAGCCGCGCTGGACCAGGTTCTCCGCCATCTCGATACCGATGAACCCCCCGCCGACCACCACAGCCCGGGTTTTTGGTCTGAGGGTCTGGAATCCCGAGTACCGGTCCATGCCGGAGAGAAATGCAGTGCCCTTCTCGAGCCACTCGTGGATCTCCCGGGCGTCCGGTACGGTCTTCACGTGGAAGATGCCCGGAAGGTCTATTCCCGGCAGCGGCGGGTGGACGGCAGCGGCTCCGGGCGACAACACCAGTTTGTCGTACGGATGCGTGGTGACCTCCCCGGTCACGAGATCCCGCAGGTCCACAGTCTTTTTGTCCGGCGAGACTGCGATGGCCTCGCAATTGGTGCGCACATCGACTGCGAAATGAGCACGGAAGAGCTCCTCGTTGGCCACGAGCAGGCTCGATTCTTTCTCGATCACGTCACCGACATGGTAGGGTAGCCCGCAGTTCGCGTACGAGACGTACGGCCCGCGTTCCACCATGAGGATCTCGGCGTTTTCATCCAGCCTGCGCAGGCGCGCTGCACACGACGCCCCGCCGGCCACCCCACCTACGATAATGACTTTCATTCAATCTCCTCCTTTTTGTGTCCTACCTCTCATCCGACACGACGTTTCCCATGCAGGGCCCTATCACAGCATCTCCCCGGCCGACCGATCCATAGGGCGCACGAGCACCCGGGCCGGAGCACCGTCGCCTCCGAGGATCTTCAGCGGCAGGCAGACCAGGTCCACCTGGCCCGGCGGCACCTGCTTCAGATTCAGCCCCTCGATGATCCAGATACCGGCATTGAGCAGGGTCCGGTGAATCTTCACCCCGTCCGCATGGAAGCCGCCGACGGAGAGGTAGTCCACGCCAATCAACCGCACCTGCCGCTCGGCGAGATATTCGGCCGCTGCTTCCGAGATGTACACGAAGTCCTCAACGAATGCGTCGGTATCCCAGCAGTGCTCCGAGTTGTGGGTCTTGAAGAGGACCCGCTCGCTGCGCTGGATGGAATGCTCCGCCAGTTCGTCGGGTTGTATGGACGTGCGGTCACGGATGGGGATGACCCGTGCCGGACCGATGCTTGCGTCCAGCGGGATGTCGCCGATCCCGGTGCCACCGCGGACAAAGTGTGCGGGGGCATCCATATGGGTGCCCGTATGTGCGCCCATCTCGAGGAGCGACACCGTGCTCGGGTCGCCCCGCTCCATGCTCAGGGCATGGCTGATTCTGACCGGCGGATCACCCGGCCAGGTGACCATGCCGGTTTTCAGCGTTACCGAAACGTCGATCCAGCCTGAAGCCATTATATCCTCCTCTCTAATGTGACGTGATGCAGAACTCCCCCGGGTCAGATCTCAGCGAACTGAACAATGACTTTGATGTCTCCGGGTTGTCGCACCAGGGCCTCCTTGAAATTCTCCGGTCTTTCCCGCCGTGTAATGAGGCGCGCCAGCCACGCTCGATCTGCACGGGCCAGTGCTCTGCTGGCCTTGTACCAGTGCCTCTTGTTGGCATTCACACTTCCAACGATGGCATTATTCTTCAGCACCGCCGCCGCCGCGGTGTCCGCCGTGACCGCCGCAGGTGCCGCGCCACCTCCACCGACGCCCGTGAGACAGATGACGCCGCCGGGTGCCACCTGGTGAATGGTCTGGGCGATGACCTGCCCGACACCGGTGCACTCGATGATGATGTCAGGTTCGAAGCCAACGTCCGAGACGGCTGTCGAGTGATACGTCGCACCGAGGGCCTTCACCAGATCGGGCTTGGGACCCGATGTATTGCGATCAAAAACATGGACATCCAACCCTTCCTGCATACCGATGAGGGCCGCGAGAAGGCCGACGGGCCCTGCGCCGGTTATGAGCGCATTCTCCGGTTCCCAGAACGAGCGCTGGCCTACCGCCCTGGCCATCTCCCAGGCTTTTGCGACAACCGTCGTCGGTTCAAGCAGCACGCCGAGGATCCCCAGCGTGGGATCCACTTTCATCGCGTACCCGGGTTCGATCCTCCACCGCTCGGACATGAAACCGTCGACCTCTTTGATGCCACGCTCGGTGTACAGGCCGTTGCGGCACATGTCCCACTCCCCAACCGCACAGTTGGCGCAGGGGACCGGGTCGGGGCGCCGGACAATTCCCACCACGAGATCCCCCACGTTAAACCCTGGCGCCGGTCCGGGATCGATCACGCGGCCGAGCGATTCGTGCCCGAGCACGAGCCGTAATTTCCCCGGAGGCGCCCAGCCGTATTTCCCTTCAACGATCTCGGCATCGGTTCCGCATACTCCGACGGCGATGGCTTCCACGAGCACCGAGCCGTTTCGGATATCCGGTTCGGGGATATCTTCCAATCGTGCGGTTCCTGCTTTCTTTGGTTCAACAGTGATTGCTTTCATCTTCCCACCTCAGTCACACACTCATTGGTCTGATCTCCTCCCTGGCCCGGCCCCGGTACGTCCTGGCGGCTGCCTCCCACTCTTCGAGATCGACTTCCCCGACGTTTGCGAAGTAGGCGAACGTCACCGCAGCGTGGATCACCCCGATATGCGAGAATGCCTGAGGGAAGTTGCCGATCTGCTCCCCCGTGGCCGGATCAATCTCCTCTGCGAACAGGCCCAGAGGACTGGCCTTCGCCAGCAGGTTCTCATATATCTCACGCGCCTCCTCGATCCGATCGGCGAGAATCAGAGCACTGACCAACCAGAAGGTGCAGAGGATGAATGTCGCTTCCTTCCCGCGGAGGCCCTCGGGAGCGTCGATGTAGCGGTAGCAGAGGCCATCGACGACCAGGTCTTTCATCGTCGCGTCGAGCGTCGAGAGCATGCGAGGATCTTTGCCATCGATGAAGCCGATGATGGGAAGCATGAGATTGGCCGCATCGAGAAGATCATCCTCGTAGGACTGTTTGAAGGCGTTCAGCCTGTTGCTCCAGCCTTTTGTCAGTATCTCCTCGCGGATGGCGTCCCGCTCTTCCCGCCAGCGCTCGACATCGCCTTCAAGCTTGAGGCCCTCAAAGATCTCGATTGCGGCATCGAGCGCGTACCAGATCATCGCTTTTCCGTACACAAAGTGCCGGAGCCCTCCTCGAACTTCCCATATCCCGCTGTCCGGTTCGTGCCGGCGTTCGATGAGCCATTCGAGAACGTCACGGATTCGTCTTCCTTCCTCGGGAGGCTTCCAGAGGCCCGCCCGCCACGCGAAGCGGGCCGCACCCAATGCCTCCCCGACCACATCGAGCTGCAGCTGGTCCGCCGCACCGTTTCCGATACGGACGGGCCGTGAGTTTCGATATCCGCTCAGGTGGTCCAGAATCTCTTCGGTCGTCTGGCCATCGGGTGTAATCGGATAGAGAATCTTGATATCGTCCGGGTTCACCGTGTTGTAGATCCAACTGGCATAACTCTCCACAAAGTCGTGATAGCCGGCAAGAAGCAACGAGAAGAGTGTAAGCGAGCCGTCGCGGACCCAGGTGAATCGATAGTCCCAGTTCCTCTCGCCTCCCACCTCCTCCGGCAGTGAGGTCGTCGGCGCCGCGACGATGGCTCCTGACGGCGCATAGGTCATCAGCTGCAGGACCAGAGCGCTTCGAACGACCATATCCCGATACGGTCCTCTGTAGGTGCACGTTTCTGCCCAATTCCTCCAGTAGTTCAGGGTCGACTGCAACGCGGCGGAGATGGAGGCCAGAGGACTCTTGTCCAGATCGTTTGCCAGGGTGAAGTAGAACTGCTCGCCCGGACGGACGACGAATGTCTGCGAGAGCGACATATCGGTCTCGTCCTTGAGCCACCCCTGAGGTCCGGTGATCACGAACGGACCTATCTCCGCTTCGTTCCCGTTCAGCTCGATCGCCGGGGCGTCGCGGGCATAGTTGGGCCGTGGCCGGCAGATGCTCGTCATCTCGACAGCGCCCTCGAGCCCCCTCACTATCCTGATCAGCTTCCCCGGCGGACCGCCTTCCACGTCCTGTTCGGACCAGGTCATGTCCATGAAGTCGAGCAGGGCAACCTTCCCCTGCGAACACTCGAAGATCGTCTCCAGTATGTTGGTGTCCTTCAAGTATCGATGGCGGCTCGAAAAATCGTAGGTTGGCCGGGTGACCCAATTCCCACCGCGACCAGGATCTAAGATTCCTGCAAATAACGACGGTGAGTCGAACCTGGGCCAACAGAGCCAATCGATCGAGCCAGCGCTGTTCACGAGCGCTGCCGCATGCCTGTTGCCAATCAGCCCATAGTCTTCGAGGGGCCAAAATCCGCCTTCCGGTTGTGACGCCACGCTAATTCCTTCCCCCTTCACGTGAAACATATCTCTTGCCATGTTTTCCAGGATGTACCCGACAGCAAACTCCACGCCCTGCGGTACCTTCCCGGCTCTCCGGCAATGAGGTTGCTCGGGCCGACTTGCGTAAGACCGCTGAAAGCATGTCCCATCAGTCCGGCATATGTATTGGAGACAGGATACCCCGATGAAAAAGAGAGCAGTCGGGACTGACCCACTCTCAGCGTGCCGGTGCCGCCATCGGCTTCTTCTCCGCCGTTTCAGCAGCCTCGACCGCTTCACGAAGCGCCGCTCCGGCCAGCACGAGGGCTTCCGGCGTGACTATACCATCGGCAATGAGGTGGCCGTTGGCATCCCGGAGCGCCTGCTTGAGGTCCTTTGCCCAGAGGTGCTCGATGAGGAAGATCGCGGCGGCGCTGTCGTTCGGGATGGTATCCGCAATTTTGCGGACATTCTCCTCGGTCATCCCGAAGGTCCGCTGGGCGGCCGCCATGGTGCCGGCCTCCCAGCCGGCCTGTACACCTTCCTCCCCGCCGGCTCCAAGGCCGATGAGCGCTCCGACAGCGGCGCCGAAGCGCTGCCGCTCAGTATCGTCGAGCTGCGTGGCCTCCATGGCGCTGACGTCGCCGTTCGCATCCTTCCACACGAACCGGAGATCGATCAGCCTGACGACACCCGCTTCCATCGCCGACCCGAGCGCCTGCCGGATCTGGCCGTGGAAGTCCGGGTTTTTGAATCCGATGACCAGGAGCTGCATCGGTCCATACATAACTTCAGCCATTTTCTATTCCCCCTTGACTAAATGCATAGGTTGCCTGCCCGCAGCCCGTGATTGCCCTCGTGCTGCAATACAATTGCATCGGTAGAACGCCTTTACCTGTACTCGTTGCGTCTCTCCGGAAGTGCGCAGACCGGCGGCGGGTCAGGAGCCTGATGGGCAACACAGTATAAAAATATGGGCATATATTTTGGGTGAGCCCGAATATCCGGACACTCTCCGGTATAAGAGCCGTTCCTCCCCAACCGGGCTCCGTGCCCTCCGGCACCCTGCTCTGCTACCGCGACGGGCCTGTTGATTGCCCTTCGCTCAGGTATTCTCCCCCGGCAGCCGGATCTCAATGCGCCATCTGGTCGATCGCCGCCGTAACGGCGAGAACGAGCGCGTCATCGTATCCCGGTTCCACCTCCACGCCGTAGGTGTCCCGGATCCGGAACCATTTTTTGGAGGCCTCCGCAACCCGCTCCCGCCGCCCGGCCTCGATATGGTACTCGTGGTCGAGGATATTCCCCTGCACCTCCCAGTCCCCCTGCCCCGGGACGGTTACCGTCCACCGGTCACGGAGCGGCGCGATCAGGGCCTTCTTGATGGTCGCCGCCGTACCGCCTGCGCCCTTCTCGATCTCCATGGTATCCTTGATACGGAGCATCCTCTCCTGGATCTTGTAGAGGTCCTGCCCCTCCTTGCTCTGGATGATCAGGGTGTTTCGCACGCGGAGCGCTTTTCCGTCCACCTTGAACGCCCGCTCTCCCGCTGCGTCCTCGATCCAGTAGTCATCCCCGATATCGATGAGCCGCTCTTTCATCTTGTACCTGTGCGTGCCGCCGGCCTCTTCACGAGCCCGCGGACCGCCTTCCGCTCTTCTTCGCATCATGGTATCACCCTTGAATATCTCAGGCTGCCGTCACCCCACCCGTATTCCGGATGCCTGTATGGCTCTCCAGCGAGATCACACGGTCCCGGTGATCGGATGAGAGTCACCGGAGCAAACGGCTGCCTGCGCCAATAATATTACAAGATTATTATAATTTCGCAGAAATACTGGCCCACGGTTCCGGGTGCCGGGACCGGCAGATCCCATCCGAACGAACAGGAAAGAACCATTCGATCTACAGCGTGCTCTTGATGTCACAGCAGACGACCGTATCGCTTTTGCTGCGGCCCTGCTTCCCGTGCCGGGAAACCCTCCTGCTCTCCCTCCAGTACAGGTGCGAATTGTGCACGAACGCCTCCTGGCAGGGCGGCGTTTCCCCTGTGGACAGTGCCCTCACCGCCCTTCCTTTTCCAGAGACCGCATGGGGGTTCTCAGGAAGAACAGAGGTTGGAGAATGAAGTAGATCGCCGCGGAGATGTATATTGCGATTGCCACCCGGGGCAGGAACAGTGCGAGCAGCACCCCGATTCCATCGAGCACGATGCCGTATCGCCGCCGGTGCTCCAGGCCCCGAAGATCCGTGTCTGCAAAGCCGTCGATGAGGAGGTCCGGACGCCGGATAAGGTAGTCCATGATCCGATCCAGCATGAGCGACGCGAGGAACAGGTCCAACCCATAGATGAACACCGCCAGACGGGAGCCTGGCCCGATGAGGTGCGTGGCCATCAGGCTCGTGGAGAACGGAAGCAGAGAGACGAAGAAGAGCATCACGAGCGTCATGCGGACTGTAACGCCGTCTTCGTGTGCTGTCATCCGGGTGATGGATGTGTGCGTGATCCAGAACCCGCCGATAAATGCGAAACTGATGATGTAGGCGAGGAAGTCGGGCCACGCTTCGAGAAGCGCCCACAGCAGGTCTTCGGTGGCTTCCGGCACGGGAATTTCGAGGACGAGCAGGGTGATGACGATCGCGAAGACTCCGTCGGCAAACGCACTCAGCCGGTCGGTAGGAAGAATGTCGGTCAGGCGATCTCGACGGGACGTCTTCGGAATCTCATCGCGGGCAGCCATCATTCCTCACCTTCACGCCGGCATGAATACACGAAGTCCTCTCCACACCATCGCCGTGAGGCCCGTCTCCCGTGAACGGTCTATGACGCATTTCACGTCGATCGAATGGAATCCCTTCATATCCACAAGTGGCGTTCACCGCTCCTTCAGGGCTCCTCCCAGTACCCCTCCCAGATAGCCGACGAAGCCCAGAACCGGGAAGAGCATCAGCGTGATGAGCAGCGTCGATCCGAGGAAGCGAAGAAGGGCGAGATCGCCCGGGGCGGCCTCGATGCCCAGCACTGCAATGACCGCTGCCAGGGCAAGTGCATCCAGGAGGCCCGTAAACACGCCTGCTTTTCCTCCAATTTGCCTGGATTTTCTTCCTCCTCCCCCGGCAACCCAGCCCGCAACAATACCTCCGACAAACGCACCGCCGATCGCTATCACGTACGTGATGACGAGCGCGACAATGAGTCCGACGATCACTCCGATCCAGAACGTCCGTGGATCTTCTTTACGCATGTATCGTTCCTCCATGTTCCCGCAACGGTATCCGGTTGGATGCCGCTACGGGGCAAGAACATGAACGTTCGCATTAGAAAGATGCGGTCATGCTATGTGCGTCCGGCGGGTATGGGAATCGACCGCCCCTTCCGATACCCGTCAGATCTCTCCTCACGTATCCTGCTGCAGCAGTCTTCGCGGCGCTCACTGCGCCGTGCAGTTCAGGTCATCGTAAAGGCTCTGCTGCTCGGCCCGGACGGCCTGTATCTGCGGACGGATGGTCTGTATGGCTTCAATGACGGTCACATCGTCGGGAAGGTCCTCTACAGCCTGATTGAGGTTTTCATAGGCCGCGTTGAGATCGTCGACCCGGACGTTGGCGAGCTGGCCTGCAGACTCCCTGACACCCTCCATGGCGGACTGGACCTGGTCTCGTCCATCCCGGATATCTCCTACAGAAGTCCTCAGACTGGTGTTCTCCATACTCTCAAGCGCTGCTCCGAGTTCTGTGAGGTCCTGGCAGAGCTGCGTCTCCGCCTCTTCCTCGGACGGCTGGACGCATCCGGCGCCGGCACAGGCCAGGATGAGGACCAGCAAGATCAAGAATACTCCCGTTTTCTTCATACCCATCTCCTGAGCAGAATAACTGCCCGGAGCCGAATGATAGCATGAATTATATATAATTACCTCAATGCATTGCGGCGAACAGGGTGTTACACAACGACGCTCTCATATCCCTTCATCCCGGAGAAAACAGCGGCAGGATACATTTTTACAGGCAAAGA